>NZ_CYGY02000024.1:0-290 GCF_900007165.1 Paraburkholderia piptadeniae | reverse complement strand
GTAGTGAAATAGAGGGTTCTACGCACGTTCGATATCGGCGCTATTCGACATGAACACAACCGGGCGCGCCCGCAGCCACGGCCCGCGGCACCGCGTGATCCTTGCAGCCGGACCAGGACGCTGGCGACGGATGATCCTGGTCCTGCTTGTCGTTCTGATCGGCTATGCCACCGCCGATCTCTTCTGGCCGTTGCACCGTGACCTGAGCCGCTTCGATCCCATCGCGACGGGGACACTCGAAACGAAAATATGGCGTTCCTACTATGACCGCCAGCACGTGGCGCTCTTTC
>NZ_CYGY02000078.1 GCF_900007165.1 Paraburkholderia piptadeniae | reverse complement strand
GGCCGGCTTCTTCGAAGCCAGGCAACTTTGCAATGTCTTCGATGCCGCTCAGCTCGCTGAGCACGAAAAGCATGTCTTTGACGGGGGCGGTGTAGCTCATGGTGATCGTCCAACCAAGCGGTCGATGGATAACTGCCACGACGCCCGAAAGGGAACTGGCCAAGCCGTGACGATATAACCGATCGTACCGGCATATGCCGCGCGCAAGCTGTCCAAACCTGCCCACGTAGTGACAAATTCGGCCACGGCGGACAGGCGCGCCTCGCCGCCTGGCGTATCACCCAGCGTCGACGGGCCGTCGGTAGGTGCCGGGCGCGCTGCCCGTGCAGTGGCGGAACGCGCCGTGAGATGCGCTCGGATCGCACAGCGTGCGGACCGAGCGTCGGAGATCGCGGCCTCCCCAATCGTCGGCAGATCGGGCAGCTCGCCCGCAAAATACTGGCGGACGCGATGGCTGACAAGTTGCTTGCTGAACGACTCGAAGATCCAATCATCCGGGGAGCGCGCGAGAAACTTGCGCAAATTGCCTCTGCGTTGGCGGATCGGCATGTCGAGAAAGGCTGCGCTGCCTGGTTATCACGCGAATAACCCGGTGAAATCTGGACCTGACGATATCAACCCACAGCACTTCACTTTGCCGGCGCAGCCCGACGCGAATTCCACCATTGCAACCCGGGACAAATCACGTTTTCTAGCGGCAAATTGCAGGATGAGCACATCTCCACAACCACACATCTCGGCGACGGCCGACAACGTCACTCCGGGCCATGCCGGCAGACGGTTCTGCCTTGAGGCGCAGATCATTCGACGGTGTCTCAGCGGCGACATTGAAAGCGACATCCTGCAAACCCCATGGCTGTGGGGCTGTTTTCAAAAGGGGCGGAGGATGGCCTGTAGGTCAGAAGTCAAAAACATAAATCTAGATTCCTATCTCTCGGCCCTGGGTCAGGCAATGTATGTCCTGTCCATGCGCTTCGCTGCATTAACGATGCTGTCACGCCGGTCAAGCGCATCCATCGGGGCGACAGGCTGGCCCGCACGCTCGCCTGTACCCAAAATCCATCCGTTCTTGAAATGGAACCAGGCGGCGATTTTCCATGAATCGGCGATCGGACCAAGTACATCAAGGATCTCCTTGATGACCGGCAACGGCTGGCACATGATGTCGAACTGATAGCCCGCAAAGTATTCCTTGCCGCCGATGGATACGCTAAATATGCTGCCATGGCGCTTCCAGTCGCTGGCGGGCTCCGCCTTGTTGGCGGGCGGCACAGCCTGAAGCTCGTTGATTTGCTCCGCCGTGAGCCACTCGCCTCGAGTCAAGACCGCGCGCATGGTCTCCTGACGCCGAATGCGCTCCTCGATCAGGGGTGCGACCGGCGCCCCCAGGCCCGTGATCGCGGCAGCAAGATCGTCCGCCCGCTTGAAAACCGCTTCTTCGAAACGAGTTTTCGTCAGAAGCGCCACGACCAGATCCTCCAAACCTCGTTTCAGGGAAGGCACGATGGCGGGATCGGTGCCGACAGGCAGGCTTACGCTGAGCACAAGGCCGTCGGTCGGGGTATCCGTGTTCGGTTTGTCATGGGCTCGGATCATGGCCGCCTCACTTCGTCACTTAAGTCTCTGGCATTCCGGGGGTACCGTCAGCTTTCAACTTTTCTGCCAGCAGTTCGCGAACGCGCTTCATGGTCCAAGTGATCTCGGCCGGGGAAATGTCCCACTGTCCCGAGGTTACTTTCCGGGTCGCGTCGATTTCGATCCGGGAAAGCGTATCGAACAGCGATTGCGATTGACTCTCGGCGCGTTGCCGGCGCACGTAAGACGCAAGCTGTTGGACAAGGTCTTCGCACGCTTCGTATCGCTTGAATAGCTCTTCATCGGTCAGCCCGGAGATAAGCCGATCACCGGCCCGACGGAGCAAGACTTTCGGCTGGTACCCACCGACGGCGCCCTTGGCTGGCTCTCGAGGAAAATCATCAGGAATGGCCGGATAATTCGTGGTCATTTGTCGCACCGACTCCTTAAAAGGCATGCCCTGCACTTCTAGGGAAACGCTGATTAATAGGCCATCCCGCGAGCTTGTCGGCGGCGCTGGCGCGGAAATTCCGGATGTCGAAGTGAAGCACAGCCAATTCGGGTGGGTTTTGCACGGGGAAGCGCCTCATTTCTCGCATTTCTCATACACATGACGGACTGCTCCCATGAACCGAGTGCAATCGGTTTCGCGCGATCACCAGGTTCGCCAACGCGAACAGACTGAACAGTTGCGCCGTGTTCTTGGCCAGGCCCTTGTAGCGCACCTTGCGATGACGGAACAGGTTCTTGACGATATGAAACGGATGCTCGACCCGAGCGCGGATTTGTGCCTTGGTTCGCTCGACGGCGGTCACCAGATCCTTCAGCGGACCGTCCTGCATCGCCTTGATCTTTCCGCGCTTGGCCGCCACATGCCATTTCACCGGCTTGCCCTTCATTTCCTCGCGTTTGTCCACGCCGATGTAACCCGCGTCGCCAAACGCTTCCTCTTCATGCCCGTGCAGCAGGGCGTGGGCCTGCGAAACATCCGATACGTTGGCCGCCGTGCCCACCACGCTATGCACCAGTCCCGAATCGGCGTCGACCCCGATGTGGGCCTTCATGCCAAAGTGGTGAGTAGGCCCGGGGAGTCCCACCCCGAGCCTCTCGCAGAACCGTACGTGACACTCTCGCGTCATACGGCTCCCGTTATCCAACCTTCGATCCGGCGACACGCCAATGATGGAACAACGTTGGGCTGGCGACCTGCATCTTGCGCACCCACTCCACACTGCGTCGATGGCGACCGTGAAGAGCCTTGTACTTTCGCCGCGCCCAACGTTCAAGCGCACGATCGATGTGCTGAAAGAAGCGAAGCATGGCCGTCTGGTAAAACGCACCATAGTAGTTCCACCATCCTTGTATCACTGGGTTGTATAGCATCGCTAGGTCGGCAAGCGTGACATGGGTCTGTCTATTGAGCCGCCACCTTCGCACAGTCTGCCGCATCCGCTTCAAGGCGTCCTTGCTAGCTCCCGGAAGGAAGCTGGTAAATAGCCTGTTGTGCTGGCTATACGCTTTCCGCGGCCGGAAAGTGAAGCCGAGGAACGTAAAGCTGACATGCGGATGGTTCTCGGTACGATTGCTGTCCTTGCAATACACGACCTTCGATTTCTCGGGATGCATCGTCAGCCCACAGTCCGCCAGCCGTGATGCGATGGACCGCATCACGTATTCCGCCTGCTTTTGGCTACGGCAGTGAACCACCGCGTCGTCTGCATAGCGGGCAAACGGGCAGTTTGGACTGTTGCGTTGCATCCAATTGTCGAATGCATAGTGCATGAACAGGTTCATCAAGATAGGACTGACCACCCCGCCCTGCGGTGTGCCGCGCTCCCGTGGTATACGCGTGCCTTCCTCCGTCTCGAACGGTGCGACCAGCCACCGCTCGATGTACAGAAGAATCCAGTTTTCCTTGATGTGGGCGCGCACCGCCTTCATCAGCAGCCCGTGATCGATTTGATCGAAGGCCGCCTTGATATCAAACTCCACCACCCAGTCGTATCGCCAACAGCGTTCGCGAGTAATTGCGACGGCCTGCTTCGCTGATCGTCCTGGCCGATACCCATAAGAGTCCGAATGGAAGATCGCGTCGAGATCCGGCTCGATGATAAGTTTGACCACGGTCTGCGCGACACGGTCCGTGACCGTGGGCACACCCAGCTTTCTCGTGCCTCCCGATGCTTTGGGAATCTCCACCTGCTTGACCGGGGGTGGCAGGTATGATCCCGACGACATCCGGTTCCACAGCTTGTACAGATTCTTCGACAGGTTCTGCTCGAACTCGGCGATGGTTTCATCGTCGATGCCTGCAGCCCCACGGTTGGCCTTGACCTGCTGGTATGCCTCCCATACTGTGCGTTTCGCAATGCTATAAGGTTTCGCCGCAATCACGTTGTTCATCCCCGTAGGTTGACAACGTTTATCGGCAGGATAACGTCACCCCTTCGCTCCACACCCATTACAGGCGCTTCCACGCTACTACGGGTGACTCCGCCCCTTGGTCCAGCATCGGTATTCTTCCTCATGGTTTCTGCCATTTGTCATTTCCCTTCGCATCTGGAACAAGGTTCTCACGTTCCGTACCAAAGCCTGTATTGAGATCATGCCGCCTATACACCGGCTGCCATCGGGCCCGTAAGCAGGTATCGTCCCGATTTGTCCTGAAGCCAATGGTCTACCTCAGTTTCGACAGCGCCTTTGGGCATAACGATGCGTCATCGGACGGTTTGCTTTCGCTCATCTTCTCAATACGTACCTGCCACCCTCGGCGGGTGACTTTTCCACAGTCGCTCACCACCACGCCTTTTGAACGCAGCAGCACCGGGCGGTTTGAAGTCTGCTCCTGCAAGCCGACTCCGGAAGGCCTCCTTCCATCTTCAGTACAGCATCCCAAGCTTGCGCTCAGGTTCGTGACACACGCCATTGGTTACCTTTCTTGGCCTGATGCATCTCCGGGTCGCGGCTCTTCTCGGCGTTTTTGGTCGACGGCGGCGCTTCGATGATCGTCGCATCAACCAGCGTACCTTCCTTCATCATCAACCCGCGCTCGCACAACGAAATGCCGATCTCGTCGAACAACTTGCGCGTCAGATCATGGTCAACCAGCAGGCGCCGGAACTTCAACAGCGTGGTCGCATCCGGCACGTCCTCAACAGCCAGATCGATGCCGGTGAAGGCACGCATCGCGATGCTGTCGTACAGCGCGTCTTCCAGACCTTCGTCCGACAGGCCGTACCACTGCTGCAGAAAGTAGATGCGAAGCATCCGCTCCAAACCAACCGGCGGACGGCCCCGCTTGCCCTTCGGGTAGTACGGCTCGATCGCAGACAGCAAACGCGACCACGGCACGACCTTTTCCATCTCTGCCAGGAAGCGCTGGCGTTTGGTCACTCGCTTCTTGCCAGCACTTTCCGCTTCTGCAAAGCTGATCTGCCGCTTCATCACTATGGGTCCGTTCCGTGAGCGTCCTGCTACAACGTCCTCGGCTACGTCTGCGATGACGGCCGAGCCTGATAAATCAGCGATTCCCTAGGGGCGCATTTAGGATAAGACGCTATCGCAAGCGACCGTCGAATTGCAGTGATACGGGCGCAATCAAGACGGGAATCCGCTGGCTTAGCATGTTCTGAAAGCGTTAAACATGCTGGTTGGTAGCGACAGTATCAAAGCTCCGCTCGCTTACCAGTTCTGGTGGCGATGCGAGATAGCGCCGAATTCGTGTGCACGGTCTCAGTTCACCTTGACTGGTCGAATACCATCTCCAGGGTTCGTCGCCTGCGTTTGTTTCTCGCTCCCGCCAAATGCCGGCGACCTGGTAAAGATGTAGGCCGATACCATCGGTGGCTCGATCCAGTACGTAGACGAGGAAGCTATCCCGCTGGCATTCCGAAACCGCCTCGAGCAATACTTCGGGACCAGCTAATAGCCATCCAGTCGGCAGCGACGCATCACCCCGTCGTTTGGAGGACGCGACCACCAGAAAAGTCAGGGGCTCGTCTGTCCACACGACGCAGTCCCACGCCTGGAGGGGCGTCGCAAGTTGCTGTTTGAACGGGTCACGCTCGGCCCAAGTCGCATCCGTCACTAACATCCATCTTCCTTGGTAACTAACTCACATCCTATCGTACAGTGCACCCGCCGCCCGTTCCCGTGGATACGCGGTGCCTGCAACGGGATATCTTCGCTACGTGGCCTTTGGCAGTCGCATCCTGCCCGGCTACGTCGCACATTGGAAATCGCTGATGGTAACAAATGAACACTATAGATTGTAGCTCTTTAATGTTCGAAATGAGTACATCAAGTCCTTTATGGGAGGACTTGCATGCGCTCCGAGGCCGAGTTCGGCAACGCACTGAAGCGACTTCGCGAAATAGTCAATGTCACGCAGGAGGATTTTGGGTTGATCTCCAGTCGGACGTACATAAGTACGATCGAACGCGGTCTGAAATCGCCCACACTTGGAAAGATCGAGAAGTTAGCGGGAGTGCTTGGAATCCACCCGCTTACATTGTTGACCGTCGCCTACATGGACCGATTCACTTCGAAAGATGTCGATCGGGTGACGAATGTTCTGCGCGCACAGTTACTGGAAATCTTCGGAGACAAGTGACAGTAACAGCGGTGAGTGATCGCAGTGGTTCAAATTGACAATCTATACATTCCACACCGGAACTCGTCGTGTCTGATCCGCCGGTGCTGGATTTATATGGGTCTCGATGTATCGCAGAAGTCGACTGCTTTTTGCGTAGTCGACACGGACGGCAATACCGTCTGGCGTGTAACAGCAGCATCGAATCCGCAGGCTATTGACGAAATTATCCGGCAACGGGCTCCAGAAGCGCGGCGCGTCGGAATGGAAACGGGTCCACCTGCGGTGCGGTTCTACCACGGACTGCGAGACAGGGGCGTTCCAGTTGATTGCGTTCATGCCCGCCATGTACACGCTGCGCTTGCAACGCAGTTAAACAAGACCGACAGCAAAGACGCTCATGGGATTGCACAACTCACGTGCAGTGGCTGGTATCGCCCTGTCGAGGTCAAGAGCGTGGTGTGCTCAAGAAATTCGGTGTTGTGCTGGCTCCCGGTACGCGCAGCACATTCGAGAGGCTTGTCGAACAGCATACGCCCTCGACATCGCTGATCCATGGTGTGATTGGCATCCTGCTCAAGAGCTGGAGACATATCGACAGGCAGGTCCGCGAAACCGATCACGCGCTTCAGCGAATCGCTCGGGCCAGCGATGTCTGCCGCCGTCTGATGACAGTCCCGGGTGTCAGTGCGACGACAGCGGTAGCATTCGCTGCTGCAGTCGACAATCCGGATCGATTCGGTCGCGTCACTGACATCGGACCGTATCTGGGCTTGACGCCAAGAAAGTATCAATCGGGCGAGGTGGACCATTTCTTGTTTTTTGATATCCCATCCGAGTAATTACGCTAGAGCTGCGCAACGTGTTTTTGCAGCCACTAAGCATTATCCCGACGAGGCAAAACACGCACTCTTCCGGATATCTGGCCGCGTAGGCAGGCGATCTCGTCGCTTAACGTCTCGTTAACCGATGCCAATCTAGCCAGATCATCTTTGGCAACGCGAAGTTGATTCCGCAATTCACGTAAATCGGCACGGGCTTTGTCCAATTCGGCCGCCTTCGCATCGCGCTGCTCGCGCATGGCACGGCCAATCCGCGCTCGGATTTCTTCGGCGATATCCGGATAAGTGTTATGGATAAGGCTCGCGCTGACTCCCGCCTCAGCGGCTACCGCCGTGATGCTCAATCCCAGGCCCTTTTGCTTGACACGTGAAATCGCAAGATACAACTGCTGCTGCGTGGCCGCACGGTTCCGCGGTCGAGAACGCCGCGTGTAAGTGTCTCTATTCACGAGTGTCTCCGCGCCTTTTCATATACTTCTATCTGGCTATCGGACGGTAGCGGTACATGAAGGTCCCTCAGAACCTCTTCAGAGCGCCGTATTGCGCGCTGAGCCTTCTGGACCACGGCGGGCCCACAGTCGGTTACGGCTGCCAAGCGCAGATTCTCAAGGTGAATCATCTGCCATGTGGTAGCCTGGTCGCTATCAATTACGGCCTGCGAGCATCCAGCACAGTTCATAGGCTCGTACACGCCTTGCCCTTGACAAATCCGAGTACCACTAAGGCACCATGCATGACCAGTATTTCGGATCTCAACTGCTTCGGCCGTATATTGCAGCAGGTCTCTTGAGTGTCTGACCGGCGTAGCGCGGGTTCGGAGAATCTTTCGTCCCGCTCCTCCACTAAGGGGGGCGTCGGACTGCATCCAACCTTCGATCAACCCTAGGCGTGCCTCAATTTGCTCAGCTTCCATCTCGCGGTACAAACCGAGATCTTGGTATGGGTTAGAGGCGTAAAGCTGCGTCCACGACATTGTGGAGTGCTTCAATTGCCATTTTAGGAACACTAGCCCCATGCGTCCCAAGCGCGAGTTAGCCACGTTATAGGAAAACGTGCGACGACATTGATAGTTGGCCAACTTCCATTCACAGCCCGCAGCACGAGCTAAGACTCTTAGCTGACTGCAACAAGCCAGCACGCTCATCACCTCTACGCGTGAGCCAGTGCCGAGGTGATCCGAGTGAGTCTTATCGAGAGACAAAAACAGGTGCTGCCCAATTTCGCGAACATGGTTGAGTCGCTCTACCGCCTCCGGAACTGTCACGCCGCCTTCGATAAAGCCGTCTCCGATTGCTCTCTGTTGCAACTGCACTTCGAGCCAATGAGCCTCCTCTAACAGACGTGCCTGCAACGGCCCGGCGTAACGCTGTAAGATTGCGAGAGCCCGTAGCGCTTCCGGCGGGACGAGGAAATCGACTACTCCCCTCCCTGTTTTGGTTTCCTTAGTTCGCACCCAGTGAAATGACACCTCATTCCGGACTTCGGTTCGCCAGCAATTGTTGGTCAGGTCCACACTTTCGGAGTTGCGCATTCCCGACGTCACCTGAGTGAGGTACAGGACTGCGTCGCGGACTGCAATTAGCTGAGAGGCATTTGGTCCATACTTTCCGCTATCTCGCATCTGAAAGAGCATCTCCGCTTCATCAAGGCGTGCTTCGCAGTACGCAAAGAGATCACGCTGCACCTGGCGGGGAATTACAGGCGTCTTGCCGGTACGGCCGGTCGGCCCATCAGTTTCAGCACCGTCACGCCCGCACGCACGAAAGAGTTTTTCGCCGCCCCAAGGATGCTCGACGAGAGGATGCAGTACGTCCTTGGGGAAGTGCCAGATAAGTTCGACAATTTCAACTCTTTTCCTGACGGCGTCTGGCGCGACCGTGCGCTTGGACTCTGAAATATAATCTGACAGATGCAGTGCGCGTACCTGACTGAAGTCGGTTATACCCAAAGACGTTAGGTGTCTAAGTAAATGAGGCATTGATTTTGCGGGCACAACCAAGGAGTTTGCCCCCCATGGTTTGCCGTGCGGTCCACGACGGAGTGCGCAATATAAAGCTGCCTTGACATCGTTCAACAGTGCACGGGGAACGTCGGTTGGCCATTTAATTGTGAGATGCGACTTCGTTCTATTCTTGGTCACCTGTTCCGGAAACAAATTCCATTCTGGGTCACCAAAAAAACTTACCGCGTACTCTCCCCCTCGTCCGTCGGACACTGCAGTCACAACAATTGAGTTCCGTTCCGCCTGCGTTAGCCCTGCCAAACTGACAGGTTGGGAAGCAAGGAGCTTGGATGCTCGCGGCCGTTCGCGGATTAGCGGCTTATCTATAACTGACGATCGTCGCTTCGTCGAACCGGTGCCGCTGGATGCTTCGCCCTTCTTGGGCTTTGTCTTTCTTGGCTCCGCTAATGCCTTGTCCCGCCTACTGTGGGGCTCAGATAGCTGTCTATTGGGCATACGACTCTCCGACAATGGTCGTATCGCTTCCGTTTAAAGGCAGGCGTCCGTGACGGCTCAGCTTCATCTGGTGTACCCAGAAAGGATGCAGCCCACGTTGCAGCATTTTGCGAGCTTCGTTGATAATGCCGCCAGGAAACTGACGCTGCGTGAAGCTATCGATGTAGGGGATCGCGATGCGATAGCGGTCACGGAGGTCTTCTAACATTTCGTCGTTTGTTCGCTCGCCCCCCGGCGTAGTATCGAGGTAGTTTAGTTCCTCCTGCGCGAACGCCTGAAAGCTAAACAGCCGCCACAACTCCTCAGGCGTCCCGACGACGGCGAAGCTGGAGCAGAATAGGCACATGACATAACGGTCGCAATGGTTGTATCCGTCGCCAGGCGCGTATTCACCGTTAAGCGTATCCTTGCATCCCGCAACTGGCGTAGGCTCCGGCGTCCCGGCTGACTCTATGCTCGCTACGGACCTTACAGGCTTAACTTCGATGGCGCGCGGCAAAGCGCGAGGCGAGAGGTGGCTCCGCTTGTT
>NZ_CYGY02000070.1:99966-100156 GCF_900007165.1 Paraburkholderia piptadeniae | reverse complement strand
GCCGTTGGCGAGACGATAGAGCTTGAGCGATTGCGTGATGGTGCCGATGTCCTGCTTCGCGGCCACGTGGCGCGCTTCGTCCGGACGGCTCATGATCTTCGGCACGATCAGCGCGGCCAGAATGCCGAGGATCGCGATCACGACCATGATCTCGATCAGCGTGAACCCGCGTTGACGACGCGCACGCAGG
>NZ_CYGY02000070.1:0-99956 GCF_900007165.1 Paraburkholderia piptadeniae | reverse complement strand
GCTGAAGGCTTTCGGCACGCCGCAAAATTCACGAGAGTCCGTACAATGACACGCATGAACGCACTCCAGATCCGCCTCATTTCGCTCGCACTGTTCGCGGTGTTCTGCGCGACGCTCACCTACTGGGTCGTCACGCTCACGTCGCATGCGCCGCCCGTGCCCGCAGCCGCCGTGCGCGCGCCCATTTCCACGGAGCAGGCGGCGACGCTGTTCGGCGGCCAGCTGACGCGCACCGCGAACCAGGACATCCACCTGTCCGGCATCCTCGCGCTGGGCGAGGGGGCCGCTGCGATCGTCAGCACGGGCGGCGAGCCGCCGCATGCCGTCTCGCTCGGCAGCACGATCATGCAGGGCGCGAAGCTCGCCGAAGTGCGCGCCCGCTCGATCATCATCGATCGCAACGGCGCGCGCTCCGAAGTGTTCCTGCCCGCGAACGCGCCCGGCCCGACCATCTACGTGCGCTGATTTCATCCCGCTGCGGTGGCGGCGCGACGCTTCGATACAGCGCGCCGTGCTGTCGGCGTGACACCCGTCGTCACTGCACCAGGTTGTTCAGCTCGATGATCGGCAGCATCACGGCCAGCACGATCACCAGCACCACGCCACCCATCGCCAGGATCAGCAGCGGCTCCAGCAGGCTCGTCAGGAACATCGTGCGCCGCTCGAGTTCGCGCGCTTCGCCTTCGGCCGCGCGGTCGAGCATCGTCGTGACGTCGCCCGTCGCTTCGCCCGAGCGGATCAGGTGCACGAGCACGGCCGGAAACGTCTTCGTGTTACCGAGCGCGCGCGACAGCGACGTGCCTTCGCGCACGCGCACGATCGCATCGTCGATGTTGCCGCGCATCGCGCGGTTGCTGAGCGTTTCGCTTGCGGCTTGCAACGCGCGCAGGATCGGCACGCCCGCTGCCGTCAGGATGCCGAGCGTGCTCGCGAAGCGCACCGTGTTATAGCCGCGCACGAGCTTGCCGAAGAGGGGAGCCGTTAGCGTCCAGCGGTCGAACGCGAGGCGCGGCGCCGGCTGCGCGAGTATCGAACGCACCACATAGACGACGACCACGACTGCGATCAGCACGGCCCACCACCAGTTCCGCACGAAGCCCGAGAGCGCCATCATCATGACGGTGAGAATGGGCAGCTGCTGCTTCGTGCTCGCGAATACGTTCACGACCTGCGGCACCACGTAGCTCAGCAGGAACGTGACGATGCCGAACGCGATGATTGTCACGATGGTCGGATACGTGAACGCGAGGATGATCTTCTGCTTGAGCGCGTTGCGCTGCTCGATGTAATCGGCAAGGCGCGACAGCACGAGTCCGAGCTTGCCCGTATGTTCGCCCGCTGCGACGAGCGCGCGATAGATCTCGGGGAAATCCTTCGGATGCTGCGACAGCGCGTTGGCGAGCGAATGGCCGCCGAGCACTTCGGCTCGGATCGCCGCCATCAGTTCGCGGATGTAGTCGCGCTCCGACTGCTCGGTGAGCACGGCGAGCGCTTCGTCGAGCGGCAGGCCTGCGATCAGCAGGCTTGCGAGTTGCCGCGTGAGAATCGCCTGCTCGCGCTGCGAGAGCTTGCGGCCCAGCGACAGACGCTGGCTGCGCTCGCCGCGCGTGCGCGTCGCGGCCGGTTCGACGACGAGCGGCGTGAGCCCTTGCGTGCGCAACTGCGTGCGCGCGCCGCGCGCGCTGTCGGCGTCGAGCACACCTTTTTGCGCCTTGCCTGCGGCGTCGATTGCTTCGAAGCGGAATGCGGGCATGGGCTCAGGCTCCGCCCGTCACGCGTATCACTTCTTCGAGCGACGTCATGCCCGATGCGAGCCAGCGCTCGCCGTCCTCGCGCAACGTGCGCATGCCCTGCTTGTGACCCGCTTCGGCAATTTCGGCGTCGGCGGCATTGCGGTGAACCAGCGTGCGGATGGACTCGTCGACGTTGAGGAGTTCATACACGCCGCGACGCCCCGCGTACCCCGAATGCCCGCACTTGTCGCAGCCGACCGGGTGCCACACCTTGCGCCCGCCTTCTTCTTCGCGCTCTTCCTTGCACACGGGACACAGACGCCGCACGAGACGCTGCGCGAGCACGCCCAGCAGCGACGACGCGAGCAGATAGGGCTCGACGCCCATATCCGTCAGACGCGTCACGGCCGACGCGGCATCGTTCGTGTGCAGCGTCGCGAGTACGAGGTGGCCCGTCAGCGAGGCCTGCACCGCGATCTGCGCCGTTTCGAGGTCGCGGATCTCGCCGATCATGATGATGTCCGGGTCCTGACGCAGAATCGAACGCAGCGCGCGGGCGAATGTCATGCCGATGCGCTCGTTCACCTGCGTCTGCCCGATGCCGGACAGGTCGTATTCGATCGGATCTTCGACGGTCATGATGTTCGTCGTCGCCGTTTCGAGCCGCGACATCGACGCGTAGAGCGTCGTCGTCTTGCCCGAACCCGTCGGGCCCGTGACGAGCACGATGCCGTGCGGACGCGAAATCAGCTTGTCGAACTGCGCGAGCGTATCGGGCGCCATGCCGAGCGCTTCGAGATTCAGACGCTGTGCGTCTTTTTCCAGCAGACGCAGCACCGCGCGTTCGCCGTGGCCCGTCGGCAGCGTCGAGACGCGCACGTCGACAGGCCGTCCGCCGACGCGCAGCGTGATGCGGCCATCCTGAGGCAGACGCTTCTCGGCGATATCGAGCTGCGCCATGATCTTGATCCGCGAAATCAGCGCGCCGTGCAGCGCCTTCTTCGGACGCACGACATCACGCAGCGTGCCGTCGACGCGAAAACGCACCACCGATGCATTTTCGAACGGCTCGATGTGAATATCCGATGCCTGCTCGCGCGCGGCCTGCGTGAGCAGCGCGTTGATCATACGGATGATCGGCGCGTCGTCTTCGGATTCCAGCAGGTCTTCCACTTCGGGAATGTCCTGCATTAGACGCGACAGATCGACTTCGCCTTCCACTTCGCCGACCACCTGCGCCGCGCTGCCGTCCTGGCGCGCATACGCCTGGTTGATCGCCTGCGCGAGTTCGTCCGCGTTCGTGCGCACGACCGATACCGCGCCGAAATTGCGCGCGACTTCGGCTAGCGCGGCCTGACTCGTGCGCTCGCTGATCCACACTTCGATCGTATCGGCGTGCTGATGCGCGACGAGAATCTGGCCGCTCTTCGCGAAGCCGTACGGTACGAGCCGCGCGGCGAGCGGAGAGGGCGCTTCGCGCGCTGGTTGAGCGGTTGTTTCCGGTGCGTCGCGTACGCCTTCCGTCGTAGCGGCGGCGTGCGGCCCGGAAAGCGGCGTCGTGCTCACGGTCTTGCTCCGGGTGAGGCAATCGTGCCCTGGGTTGCAGCACCTGGCGTGCCCGGCGTTCCGCTCGTGCCATTGGCACCGTTCGCGGTGTTCGTGCCGTTCATGCTGTTTACACCATTCGCGCCGTTGGTGCCGTTCACGCCGTTCGTACCGTTTGTCCCTTTCGCGCCATTCGGACCGTTCACATCGCTCGCACCATTTGGCGCCTGCGGCCGGCGCGTCATGTTGTTGTAGTCGAGCAGATTTTGCGCGGGCACGCCGCCTTCGTTCGGTCCCGGCGGCGCGGGTGGCAGCATCGGTATGTTCTTGTCGCGGATCAGGTTATTGTCCGTCTGATAGTCGCCTTGCTGCGCGCGCAGATAGTCATAACGGCTCAGCGCAATCGACGAACTGGTCGCCTGATCGCGCACGATCACCGGGCGCAGGAACACCATCACGTTGGTCTTCGTGCGCGTCTTGTTTTCCGAGCGGAACAGCTGGCCCAGCCACGGGATGTCGCCGAGCAGCGGCACCTTGCTGTTGCCGTTCGAGTAGTTGTCCTGCATCAGGCCGCCCAGCACGATGATCTCGCCATCGTCGGACAGCACCGTCGACTGCACCGAGCGCTTGATGATCGTCACGCCGCCCGGATTGTTCGTCGAAGTCGGATCGACGGATGAGTCTTCCGAATAGATTTGCAGCTTGATGATGCCGCCGTCGGTGATCTGCGGCTTCACGTGCAGCACGATACCGACGTCCTGACGATCGAACGTATTGAACGCGGTCACGGACGTCGCGGCGTTCGCGGTCGGCGTCGCGTACGAACCCGTCACGACAGGCACGTTCGAGCCGACGACGATCTTCGCTTCTTCGTTGTCGAGCGTGATCAGATTAGGCGTCGACAGGATGTTCGCGTCACTCGATTGCGACAGCGCCTGCAGCAGGCCGCCCAGACCGAACACATTGCCGAAGCGGTGCAGCAGGCCCACGTTCAGGCCATTGTTCAGCAGGTTCGTGCCCGTTGTCGCGAGCGCCGCAGCCGGATTGTTCGCAATGATCGCGCCCTGCGCGGTCAGGTTCACGATGCCCTGGCTGCCGTTCGAATTGAAGTTCGAACTGCCGTACAGGCCGTTGTTGCCGCCGTTCGACAGCAGCGCGCCCTGCCACTGGATGCCGAGATTTGCGCTCGACGTCGCCGACAGCTCGACGATCAGCGCCTCGATGTAGACCTGCGCGCGGCGCGAATCGAGTTGGTCGATCACGCTGCGCAGGTTGCGGTAGACGGGGTCGGACGCGGTGATGATCAGCGAGTTCGTCGCCGCATCGGCCTGGATCATGCCGCCGGGCTGGTTCTCCTCGCCGCCGCCACCGCCGCCGCCTTCCTTTTCGCCGAGGAACGCGGCGTCCTTGTTGCCCTGGCCGCCATAGGCGCCGCCGCCGCCGAGCGGATTGCCGCCCATCGACGATGACGACGAGCCGCCGAGCGAGCCGCCCGGCAGCGGGGGCTGGCCCGAGGTGCCCGTCGACGAGCTCGTGTTGCCCTGGTTGAACGTGTTCGCGGCATTGCCGCCGCCCGACGACGACGTTTCGCCGCCGCCCTTGCCGAGCATGCCGCGCAGCGTCTTCCCGAGACGCACGGCGTCCGCGTTGCGCAACTGCACGACGTGGATGTTGCCAGGCTGCCCCGTCGCCGCATCGAGCTGCTTCGCGAGCGACTTCGCCGCCGCGAGGCGCGCTGCGTTCGATGCGCGCAGCAGCAGCGAATTCGTGCGTGGGTCGGCCTGCACGGAGACCTTGAGCGTCGCATCCGTATTGCCGATCGAGCCGGGGTCGAGCATCTTCGACATCTGCGTCGCGACGTCGATCGCGTTCCCGTTTTTCAGCGGCACGACCTGTACTTGCTGGCCCGCCGCCGTATCGACGCCCGCGATGATCTGCGCGATGCGGCGCACGTTATCCGCGTAGTCGGTGACAACGATCGTGTTGTTCGACGGATACGCGGCGACCGTGTTGTTCGGCGAGATGAGCGGACGCAGCACGGGCAGCAGGTTGTTCGCCGATTCGTTCTTCAGCTGGAAGACCTGCGTGACGACCTGATCGCCGCGCGCCGCGGGCGCATTGCCGACGTAGGTCGGCACGCCCTGCAGCTTCGCGTCCGCTTCGGGCACCACCTTCAGCACGCCGTGATCCTGCACCAGCGAAAAGCCCTGCATCCGCAGCGCGGATTGCAAAGTCTTCAACGCCTGATCTTCAGGGACGGGATTCTCAGAGACGAGATTCAGCTGCCCCTTCACGCGCGGGTCGACGATGATCGTCTTGCCCGTTGCCGCGCCAATCGCCTTGGCCACCTGATCGATGTCCGCGTTGACGAAATTGAGCGTCACCTGTGCGTGTGCAGTGTGCGCGGTGATCATGCCAGCGACCAGCAGCGCTGTCGCCACGCGACGCAATGCCATACGATTTCTTCTCATGGATAGGATTTCGAAGTCGACGGTGTGATCCGCCGACGATCATGCACAGTGGACGACCGGCCGACACAGTGTCGTCCTCGGTCTGACACGACGCTCCCACAGCAGTGAATGCCAGGTACGCCTTGCTTCCCTGTAACCGAAAACAATGAACAGTAACAGCTTTTCGTGTCGGAAATGTCACAAAAACCGAAAGGCGCGTGAGATTCCTCTAACGATTCAGATCAGACTATCGTCCGATTGCGTGCTTCGTTACGTTCTTGAAAGTTTGTGACTCGCACCGCGCGTTGTTACACACGGTTTCCCTTTGGCCGCAATTTACTGCCTTATGTCGGTTGGCCAACTTTAACGCGACATATCCAGCCGGTATGATACGGGCGGATTCAGTCATTCGAGCATAACATGCTTAGCGGGTTTTCCCGAATGCAGGCCCGCCGGATAAGGGTCTCGAGTCGTCTTTACCGTTTTTTCCGTTCGCACACCGACATAATTCGCCATCTTGACCGATGAAGCCGTCCTCACTCACCGTCGCCGTTGGACTCGCCGCGCTGCTGGGCGCAGGGTCTGCGCGCGCGGACTGCTTCGACGAGGCCGCTAATTATCAGAAGGTCAATCCGCTGATCCTGCGGGCCATCGCCTGGCAGGAATCGCATAACCGTCCCGCCGCCGTGCACAAGAACGCCAACGGCTCGACCGACTACGGCGTCATGCAGATCAACTCCGTGCATCTGCCCACGCTTGCGCAGTACGGCATCTCGCAGGGCACGCTGATGGAGCCGTGCAAGAACGTGTACATCGCCGCGTGGCATCTGCGGCAGAAGATGAACAAGTACGGCAATACATGGGCGGCCGTCGGTGCTTACCATTCCGAAACGCCATCGCTGCGCGACGAGTACGCGAGGCAAATCGTTGCGATACTTCGCAAGTGGAACCTGATGCCCCCCGAAAATAGCCGGGCACGCACATCCGTCACCGCGGACAACGACACGCATCGGTCCCGCGCCAATTGATGCACAATGCGGCTTCGTGCTGCTGCCGGCTAGCTTCCGTTTGAGTCCGACGTCCGCTGTCTGACGCTCGACCGGCGCATGCGTCTTTCACCTTCAAGTTTTTCGCACCACAATGAATCAGCCGCTTTTGCCCATCACCGTGATCTCCGGTTTTCTGGGCGCCGGCAAGACCGCGCTCGTCGATCAGATTCTCTCGAATCGCGGCGGCCCGCGCGTCGCGGCGATCGTCGCCGATCTTGCTGACGTTCGTGTCGATATCGACAACGCGGCGCCCGTGTCTTCCACGGCATCGCGCATCGAACTGCCGAACGGCTGTGTCTGCGTGCAAGCCGGAGAAGATCTGCTCGAACAGATGCTGGAACTCGCGTCGGCGACTGATCGCTTCGATGCCGTCGTGATCGAAGCATCGGGTATCGACGAACCGATGGATCTCGTCGAGTCGATCATCGAGGACGAATCGCTGGCCGCGCGCTTGCGTGTCGATACTGCCGTGACGGTTGTCGATGCAGCGAATTTTCTGCGCGACTATGCATCGACGGATGCGCTGTCCGAGCGCGGCATCGCCGTCCATGAACACGATGATCGAACGATCGTCGAGGTGCTGATCGAACAGATCGAGTTCTGCGACGTGCTCGTGATCAACAAGGCAGACCTCGTTTCCGCCGACGATCTCGCGCATCTGCAAGCGATCCTCGCCGCGCTCAATCCGCGCGCGGCGCAGATCGCCAGCAGCTACGGCAACGCACCCATCGACGAAGTGGTCGATACGGGGCGCTTCGATTACGACGCAACG
This sequence comes from Paraburkholderia piptadeniae, assembly GCF_900007165.1. GTDB lineage: Bacteria > Pseudomonadota > Gammaproteobacteria > Burkholderiales > Burkholderiaceae > Paraburkholderia > Paraburkholderia piptadeniae. Next base: position 92,407 of record NZ_CYGY02000070.1, on the reverse strand, counting down.
TCGAATGCAGCGGGCTGGCTCGCGTTGCTTCACGATCCGCTCAGTCATCAGGAAGCGGGCGACGGCAAAGGCGTCGGGCACGTCGTCTATCGCGCGCGGCGGCCGTTTCATCCGGGGCGTCTATGGGCGCTGCTTCACGAGGAATGGACGGGCGTGCTGCGCGGCAAGGGCTTCTTCTGGCTCGCGACGCGCGACGACATCGGCGGTTCGCTGTCGCAGGCGGGCGGCGCATGCCGTCCCGTGCCCGCGGGAACATGGTGGGCCGCGCAGGATCGCAGCGAATGGCCCGAAGGGGACGACGAACTGCTGGAAGAGATCGCGGCCGACTGGTATGGCGACGCCGACGACTTCACGATCGGCGACCGTCGCCAGGAGCTGGTGCTGATCGGCGTCGATATCGAACCGGCGAAGTGGCGCGCAAAGTTCGATGCGTGCCTGTTGACGGACGCCGAATACGCATTGGGCGCGGAAGGCTGGCGACGACTGCCGGACCCGTTCCCCGCCTGGGATCTCGACGACGACGAACATGATCATGACCACGATCATGCGCATCATCACCATCACGATGACGACGGTCATCACCACCATCATTGAGCATGATCGACTGACGCCCGTCATCGCGAAGCGAAGACGAAAAAAAACCCGCCAATGGCGGGTGTCAACAAATCAGGCGCTGATGCTTAGCGCTTGTTGACTGCGTCCTTGAACGCCTTGCCAGCCGTGAACTTGACGGTCTTCGCGGCCGGAATCTTGATGGTTTCGCCCGTCTTCGGGTTGCGGCCCGTACGTGCTGCGCGCTTGCCCGAACCGAAGCTGCCGAAGCCGATCAACTGGACTGCATCACCCTTCGCCACAGCCTTCTTGATGACTTCAAGCAGCGTGTCCAGCGTTTCGCCGGTTTGAGCCTTGCTGGCGCCCGTCTGACCTGCGACGGCGTCGATCAGTTCCTGTTTGTTCATTAAGGTTCCTTTCTGGTTTAGGTTGACACGAACAGCGCGAACGCGCCGATTATACGTGCGCGCGCCGCGCCGTCGAGCAGCGACGGCTCGGGAATACCCCGCACTCCCGCGGCACGCCAGGCACCGCGCAGAGCACCGTGCTGCCGCTTCCCTCGCGGCGCTTGCTATGATAGCGCAGCGCAAACCCAATCTGGATAAGGGTTTCGAAGAATTACACGCTGCAATGCCTTATACAGCATGGAAAGCAGCTTTTTTGACTTCGAGCGCCTCGAATAGACGCTATTGGCAGCGCTCAAAGCCCCGTCAGCGTTGGTTTTTGCCAACGTTCGGCCGGCTTGGAACGGCCTCCAGGCGGCGTCTGGACGGGCTTTAACGGGTGTTGGCCTCGGCTTCCTGCGTCGCGATCAGCGTTCATGAGCACGTTCGCCGACACCCGGACTTCTCCCGGATACCTCGCGAATACATTCTTCCGCACTGCATTTCATCGCGCATGACCGAGCCGCTCGTCCCCGCCGTTCTTGCCTTTCGCGACAACGGCACGCCGTATTCCCCGCGCTACGAAGACATCTATCACAGCGCGGTCGGCGCGCTTGAGCAGGCGGAATATGTCTTTCTCAAGGGCAACGATCTGCCTGAGCGCTGGCAAAAGCGGCGGCTCTTTACCGTGCTGGAGACGGGCTTCGGCATCGGCATCAACTTTCTCGCGACGTGGGCCGCATGGCGCGCGGACCCCGATCGCTGCGAGCGGCTGCACTTCGTCTCGACGGAAAAGCATCCGTTCTCGTCAGCCGATCTGATCGCGGCAAGCGCGCCAGCCGTTGCTGATACATCGATTGCACCGCTCGCCCGGCAGCTCGCCGATGCGTGGCCGACACTCGTGCCCGGCGTCCATCGGCTCGAATTCGAAGACGGTTGCGTGACGCTCACGCTCGTCTTCGGCGATGCCGCGCAGACGCTGCACTCGCTCTGGCTGCGCGCCGATGCGTTCTATCTGGATGGCTTTTCGCCCGTCAGGAATCCCGAGCTATGGACGCCCGCGATCTTCAAGTCGCTCGCGCGCCTCGCCGGCGATCAGGCAACCTTCGCCACTTATACGAGCGCGGGCGACGTGAAGCGCGGGCTGCAACAGGCCGGCTTCGAGTATCGCAAGGTCGACGGTTTCGGATGGAAGCGGGCGATGCTCGTCGGACGCTTTGCGCCGCGCTATCGCGTACGGCGTCACGAGCCGCCGCTGCCGCTTGCAGCCGATGAACGGCATGCGATCGTCATCGGCACGGGACTCGCGGGTTGCGCCGCGATCGAGCGTCTGACTGCGCGCGGCTGGCGCGTGACGTCGCTCGAACGGCATCCGGGAATCGCCCGCGATGCATCGGGCAATCCCGCCGGCGTGTTTCATCCGATGATGTCCCGCGACGATAGCGTCGGTTCGCGCATCACACGCGCCGGTTTCCTCTATGCACTGCGACATTGGTCGTCGCTCGAGCGGCGCGGTCATCGTCCTATGCGTGGTCCTGAAGGACTTCTGCAAATCGCCGCCGATGAAGACGAAGCGTTGGCGATGGCTCGCGCGTTTGCCGCGTTCGCCTATCCACAGGACTACGTGACACCCGTTTCCTCCGACGATGCGCAGCGAATCGCCAACATGCGCGTTGCGCGAGGCGGCTGGTTCTTTCCGCATGGCGGCTGGATCTCGCCTGCGTCGCTGTGCGCGGCGCAGTGCGACGCGTCGCAAGCGTTACTCGAGCGGCGCTTCAATGTCGAAGTGGCGCGCATCGAACGCATGGGCAACCAGTGGATCGTGCTCGGTGCCGACGGCGCCGCGATCGCCAGCGCACCAGTCGTCATCTTTGCCAATGCGCACGAAGCGGCGCGTGTCGCCGGCTTGCGGCATGCGCCGACGCGCAGCGTGCGCGGCCAATTGACGCTGCTGCCCGGGAGCGCGGAGAAAGCGCTGCGCGTACCGGTGATCGGCGAGGGATACGCGGTGCCGCTACCCAACGGCGTCACGCTGACGGGCGCGAGCTACGACATCGACGATCCCGACACTGCCTTGCGCGCCGACGCGCACATCGAAAACATCGAGCGCATCGCGCGCCTGCTGCCCGAGATGGGCGAAGCGATCGATACCGCCCGGCAGGCGTCGCTGGACGGGCGCGTCGGCTTTCGCTGTGTGGCGAGCGATCGCTTGCCGATGATCGGCATGTTCGCCGACGAATCGGCCGCTATCGACGACGCCGACAAACTGCGCGGCGCATGGCCACTCGATCTGCCGCGTACACCGGGACTCTATGGCGCATTTGCGTTCGGCTCGCGCGGACTGATATGGGCGTCGCTCGGCGCCGAACTGATCGCGTCGCAGATCGAGGGCGAGCCCTGGCCGGTCGAGCGCGAGCTCGCGGAAGCCCTCGACCCCGCGCGCTTTCTGTTGCGCGCGCTGCGCCAGGGGACCGCGCGCTGATCTTTCATTCCCGTCGAAAAGTTATCCGCGGCGGTCTGTGGATAACCGGGAGAATTGCACGCGAAACTCATGTGGAATCGATGTGGACGTAAACGGGGTAACTCGAACGCTACCCAAATTGCGCGAAAAGTTATCCGCTGAAGCCTATCCGGCGCGCACATCAAACACATCCGGTTATGCGTTCGGCAAGACGCTGATTCGTTTCGGTAAACCCGGCTTGTCCACAGAAATGCGGCGGCCTTGTTAACTTCTACTACGTATACATACAGGTAAACCTACAGATAAAAAGACCGCGGTCAATCGACGCGCGGCGGCATCGTTTCTTTTCTGTTCAAAAGTCCGCTCGGCTGGCTTCGCTTCGCGAGCGAACCTCCGTGCGCGAAGCTCAAAGGCGTGGGCTTCTTGAACGGCAGAACTCAATGACGATCCAACGCAGGATCTTCCAGGCGAACCCGCTGCTATGAGTCGTCGCGGCAAGGCATTCAGCCGCAAGCACTGGGCTATCTCCGGTCGGTTTTTCCTGTTGTCAGGTAATTAGCGTACGTTTTTACCGCTTTGCCTGTCCGTTCGACGCTTTTCCGTCAATCGTAAAAAAGCTATGGCACAATCGCCGTTCTTCCGCGTCGTGTTTTTGCTTCCGCAACCGGCGCGCCAATGGAACGGTTGCCGGACCACCAGAATCTGATTCAAAAGTCGACGGCGCTCTTTTCACTCACGTCGGGCCGCCCGTAGTCACGCGGCATCGGCGTGTTCGTTTCAGTTTTTCATCCGATCGTTGACAACTCGCAACGCCGGCAGACGCGAACCGCTCGCGGCAACGGATACGGCTTGCGCCTCGCGTGCCGCTGGCGTTTGCCCGTTCGCGTTGCCAACGGTTGTCGTAAAGGAGAAGCCACCACAATGAAGTCGGCGTTTTCATTCTTTCCAGCCTGGCCGCTCACGCCCGACGCCATTTTCTGGGCCGGCCTCGCATTGCTCGCCGCGGGGCTCGTCGGCGAGTTGTGCTACCGCGCGTGGCATCTGCCGCGCGTTTCCGGCTATGCCGTGATCGGACTGATCGCGGGCGCGGCCGGGTCCGGCGTGATCGACCCGGAGTCGTTGTCGGCCGCGCGGCCGTTGCTCGATGTCGCGCTCGGCCTTCTGCTGTTCGAACTCGGCAGCCGGCTGGACTTGCGCTGGATTCGCCGCAATACATGGCTCATCGTGTCGAGCGTCGCCGAATCGACGCTCACGTTCGTGCTCGTGCTGCTCGTGCTGTTGTTCCTGAAAGTGCCGACGGTGACGGCGCTCGTGCTCGCATCGATCGCAATGGCGACGTCGCCCGCAATGGTGATCCAGCTGAAAACTGAGTTGCGCGCGGAAGGCCAGGTCACGCAGCGTCTGATGACGCTCACCGCGCTGAACAGCATGTATGCCGTGATCGTCGAAAAGCTCGCGTCAGGCTGGCTGCATCAGGAGGCCTACGGCAATCTGCTCGCGACGATTCTTCAGCCGCTTTATCTGCTGATCGGTTCGCTGATCCTCGCGTACCTGGTCGCGCGGACCATCACGTTCTTTTACAAGCGTGTGAATCTTCAGGACGAGCACTCGTTCGTCGCGCTGTTCGGTCTCGTGCTGCTGGCAATCGCGGTTGCGCATGTCTTCAAGCTGTCGACGATACTCAGCCTGCTCGCCGCCGGCATCATCGTGAAGAATCTGGAAGCGCGTCCGCAGCTTTGGCCGCAGCATTTCGGCACGGCCGGCTGGCTGTTGACGGTGATTCTGTTCGTGCTCACCTTGACGACCTTCGAATGGAAGGACATCTTGATAGGCGGTATCGCGGCCGTCGGACTGATCGTCGCGCGCCTGATCGCGAAGCTGGTCGGCGTGCTCGCGTTCGCCAGGCCGAGCGGTCTGAACATGAAGCAGGGCATGGCGCTCGGCCTGTCGCTGTCGCCGATGTCCGCGCTCGCGTATCTGCTCGTCGACGACACCTACCAGCTTTATCCGAATTTCGACCCGACGCTGCGCGCGATCGTCATGTGCACGATCGTCGTATTGCAGCTCGTCGGGCCCTGGCTCGTGTACCGCTCGCTCGCGCTCGTCGGCGAGCGGCGCGAGTGAATACGCATCAGCGCGGGTGAGCACGGCAAATGAGCGCAGCAAGAAGGGCTGCAAAAAGCGCGGCAAATTTTTCGCGCGCCTTCCGCGCCTAGCCGCCGCATCCGACAGTCAATCCGGCCGGGCGCGTTCGACATCGTTCGCCGTCCGGCCGACAAGAATCAGGAAACGCCATGTCACTCGAAGCCTTCGTCGATTCGAAACCGTTCACGTTCGGTGTCGAACTCGAGATGCAGGTCGTCAACACGCACGACTATGATCTGACCAAAGCGGGCACGGATCTCATGCGGCTCATCAAGGACGAAAAGATTCCCGGCAGCATCACGCCGGAAATCACCGAAAGCATGATCGAGCTGTCGACGGGCATCTGCACGACGCACGAACAGGCCGTCGCCGATTTGAGAGCGATTCGCGACGTGCTAGTCGCCGCGGCCGACCGCCTGAATGTCGGCCTGTGCGGCGGCGGCACGCACGCGTTCCAGCAATGGAGCGAGCGGCAGATCGTCGATACGCCGCGCTTTCAATACCTTTCGGAACTCTACGGTTATCTGGCGAAACAGTTCACGGTGTTCGGCCAGCACGTGCACATCGGCTGTCCGGATGCGGATAGCGCGCTGTTCCTGCTGCACTCGATGTCGCGCTATATCCCGCACTTCATCGCGCTGTCGGCGTCGTCGCCGTTCGTGCAGGGCGTCGATACGGGCTTTCACTCGGCACGCCTGAATTCCGTCTTCGCGTTTCCGCTGTCGGGCCGCGCGCCTTTCGTCCTCACGTGGGAAGGCTTCAAGGAATACTTTTCGAAGATGGTCCATACGGGCGTCGTCAACAGCATGAAGGACTTTTACTGGGACATCCGGCCAAAGCCCGGCTTCGGCACGATCGAAGTGCGAGTGATGGACACGCCGCTTTCGGTGGATCGCGCGGCCGCCATCGCGTGCTACATCCAGACGCTCGCGCGGCATCTGCTGCTCGACAAGCCCTTGATGCCAAAGGAAGACGACTACCTCGTCTACACGTTCAACCGCTTCGAGGCCTGCCGGTTCGGCCTTGCCGGCACATGCATCGATCCGCAGACGGGCGAACGCCGCACGATTTCCGAAGACATCATCCACACGCTCGAACGCATCGCGCCTCACGCGGATGCGCTGGCTTCGGGCAACGCGCTCGAGGAAATCGGCGCGATCGCGCGCGGTCAGATGAACGATGCGACGTGGCTGCGCGACATCGTCAAGCAGGAAAAATCGCTGCATGAGGCCGTGCGGCAGCAGTGTTTGCAATGGCGCGCGTGAGCCAGGCGGACCATTCGATGCGGTATGCACTTCCGGCGCTGCAGGTGCGCGACAAATAGGCGAAAGGGGCATCGCGCCGACGAAACCCGCTTTTTTGCGGGTTTTTTGTTTGTCGAGTGCCGGTGGCGGGTGCTTTCAGGTATTTTCAATGTTTACGTATACAAGCGTAGTAGTATTAACAAGCATTGCGTTTGCCTGTGGACAACCGAATAATTTCCTGAAAACTCAACGGGCTGTGTAAACGATAACCGCGCGGATCGGTCGTGCATCGCGACCGGGAACCTGGGACAACGATTTGCCGGAAGTTCATCGCCCTTCGTGTTATCAAGAATCGGCGCACAAGTCGTCCCGGTCTTATCCCGGGGTTATCCACAGATTGCATGGGATAACTTAGCTGTACGATTCGCCGCTCTCGAATAGAATGTCGTTTTTCGTCGTTGCGGCCTGTCTTCGGGCAGGAAAGCGAAACAGTCGCAAACGGAACACAGAGCGTTAGCAGCACCTGTGCAAGCGGCCGAACAGGCCTGCATCACAGATATTTTTTGAGATAGTAGATATTGGCGAGCCGGATTGACCGGCGAATCGTCGTCCCCAACAGACTGTCGGCGCGCCGACATCGCATATCGGATGTCGACGTGCAACGGCATGCAGTCAACAAACGAACGAAAGACTATGAGCGAAGGCGTATACGGAGAGCAGGCAACCGGGCGGGTGACCCACAGCCTGTTGCGACTCAGCACGGCTATGCGGAGCCAGGCATGGGAGTGGGCGGAAGGCGCGGGCTTGACGCCGACTCAAGGCGAGATCCTCGTGCTGCTGATGCAGCGCAAGGGGCCGATGCGTCTCGGCGAAATCGCGCGCGAAACCGCGCTGACGGCCGCGACCACGAGCGATGCGGTGAGCACGCTGGAAAGCAAGGGCCTGGTGGAAAAGCGCCGCGCCCTCGACGACGGACGCGCGCTCGCCGTGCGTCTGACGGCACGCGGCCGCACCGCGGCCAAGCGCGCCGCGCAATGGCCGGACTTTCTCGCGAAGGCGGTCGGCACGCTGCGCGACGAAGAACAATCGACGTTCTATCGCACGCTGCTGAAGACCGTGCGCCAGCTGGAAGTGCAAGGCCATATTCCGCCGCACCGGATGTGCGTGACCTGCACGCACTTCGACGCGAGCAAGAACCCGAAGAAAACGGCGCATCGCTGCATGCTGCTCGAGCTGTCGATGGCGGACACCGATCTGCGTCTGGACTGCTCGGTGCACGAAACGGCCGACGCCGCCACGCAGAAAAAGACCTGGAAGATCTTCGCGCAGCAAGCCTGAGTCGGCTAAACTGCGAAGCCGGCCGCCGATCGATCGGCGCCGGCTGAGCGCGCGTCGCCTGTGCATCGGCAGGCGGCGTGTCTTCCGACGCGTCGTTCGGCGTGTTTAGTCAACCTGACGGTGGGATTTGCCGATGAATCACGAAGTTCTGGCCATACGCCACGTGCACTTCGAGGATCTGGGCAGTCTCGAACGGGTGCTCGGCGACCGGGGGCGGCTCGTCCGTTATCTCGACGTCGGCTTTGCGCGCATCGAGGCGCCGGACCCGGTAAGGCCGTCGCTCATGGTGATTCTCGGCGGCCCGATCAGCGCGTACGACGACGACCGTTACCCGACCCTCGGGCCGCTCGTCGCGATGATTGAAAAGCGCGTCGCAGCGGGCTTGCCGACACTCGGCATCTGTCTCGGCGCGCAACTGATCGCGCGCGTGCTGGGCTCGCGCGTCTATCCGTCGGGCAACATCGAAATCGGCTGGACGCCGCTGACGCTCACCGACGCGGGCAAGCGTTCGCCGCTGCGCCATCTCGACGGAGCGCACACGTCGATGCTTCATTGGCATGGCGATACATTCGATCTTCCGCAAGGCGCGGTGCATCTTGCATCGACGCCCGCCTGTCAGAACCAGGCGTTCTCATGGGGCAAGCACGTCCTTGGCCTGCAATGTCATCCGGAAATCCGCACCGACCGATTCGAGCCATGGCTGATCGGCAATGCCGGCGAAATCGCAGGTCATGGCCTCGACGTGCGCAAGCTGCGTGCCGATACGGCGACGCACGGCCCGAAGCTGGAAGCCGCAGCCTGCACGATGTTCGGTGAATGGCTCGATCAGCTCGCAACGAAGTCCTGAATCTTTCGATAGACCGCGTGGATAACCGCGTTTTTACCGTCGATGCCGTGCTGACCGGCAAGATTGCGCCACTCGGCGAGCATGGCAAGACGAGCGCAATCGGCAAGACGCCCGTCGAGGGGCGCGTGTGGCTCGGCGAAACGGGACTCGAAGGCGATCAGCAAGCCGAACTCAAGCATTACGGCGGCCCCGAACAGGCACTGCTTCACTATGCGTTCGATCACTACGCGGCGTGGCGCGCGCAATGGCAGGCCGGCGAATTCGGTCTCGCGCGGCTCGATGGCCTTGGCGCGTTCGGCGAGAACATCAGCACGTCGGGCATGACGGAAACGAACGTCTGCGTCGGCGACGTATACCGGATCGGCGGCGCGATCGTGCAGGTGTCTCAGCCCCGACAGCCGTGCTGGAAGCTGAACCTGCGTTTCGGCCGCGCCGACATGTCGCGCGCAGTTCAGGACACGCGCCGCACCGGCTGGTATTACCGCGTGCTCGAAGCGGGTGAGATCGGCGCGGGCGATACGATCGAACGGCTTGCGCGTCCTCATGCCGAGTGGACCGTCGAGCGTCTGTTGCGCGTGCTGTACGTCGATCGCGATGATCTCCACGCGCTCGAAGGCATGGCGAAGCTCGATACGCTCACGGCTTCGTGGCGGAAAATCGCGATCAGGCGCATCGAAAGCGGCCAGGTCGAATCGTGGACGAAGCGCCTCGACACGCCCGTCGCTCAACGTTGATTCCGCTGATTCATTTCATTCGCCGCGCGGGTCTGACGTGAGGGCTGCGAAGCGGGCGACCGCGTGCAGCAAATCAGACCGGGTGCTATCCTCGACCGCTCTTGAGTTTGAACGGGCACCCCCAGGCCATGAGCACTCTCTTCACCCCGCTCACGCTGCGTAGCGTGACGCTGCCAAACCGCATCGTCGTGTCACCCATGTGTCAGTACTCCGCAGAACGCGGCGAAGCGACGGCGTGGCACATGATTCATCTCGGTCATCTCGCGCTGTCGGGTGCGGGCATGCTGTGCATCGAAGCGACGGCCGTCGAGCCCGATGGCCGCATTACGCCCGCCGATCTCGGCCTGTGGGACGACGTGACGGAAGAAGCGCTGAAGCCTGTGCTCGCCGCGATTCGCAAGCATTCGAAGGTGCACGTCGCGATGCAGCTGTCGCATGCGGGCCGCAAGGCATCGAGCCACGTGCCGTGGGAAGGCGGGCAACTGATTCCCGTCGCCGAAGTAGGCTGGCTGCCGCACGCGCCATCGGCGCTGCCGCACAAGGCAGGCGAAGAGCCGCCGCTTGCACTCGACATTCCAGGCCTCAATCGCATCCGCGAAGCGTTCGCAGCGACGGCGCGCCGTGCCGCGCGTCTCGGCATCGATGCGCTCGAAGTGCACGCCGCGCACGGCTATCTGCTGCATCAGTTCCTGTCGCCGCTGGCCAACCAGCGCAGCGACGAATATGGCGGCTCGCGCGAAAACCGCATGCGTTTTCCGCTCGAAATCTTCGACATCGTGCGTGCCGCGTTTCCGGCTGACAAGCCCGTAGGCGTGCGCGTGTCGGCCATCGATTGGGTCGACGGCGGCATCACGATCGAAGACACGATCGCGTTTGCGCAAGAGTTGAAGAAGCGCGGTTGCGACTGGATCGACGTGTCGTCGGGTGGCGTTTCGCCGTTGCAGAAGATTCCGCTCGAGCCCGGTTATCAGGCGCCGTTCGCGAAAGCGGTGAGGGCGGCGACGGGCATGACGACGATCGCCGTCGGCCTCATCACGGACCCCGAGTACGCCAACGGCCTCATCGAAGAAGGCGACGCGGATCTCGTCGCGATGGCGCGCGCGATGCTCTACGATCCGCGCTGGCCGTGGCACGCGGCCGCGAAGCTCGGCGCGAGCGTCAGTGCCCCGCCGCAATACTGGCGCTCGCAACCGCGCGATCAAAAGACGCTGTTCGGCGACATCTCGTTCGGCCAGCGCTGACATGTCTGCTTTCCCGATTTGCCGTGAACCGTTCACTGCAATTGCAGATGGTCACGTTTGACGGTTGAACGAAGCCGTATCATCCGTGTACGATTTCGGTTGTGACGCTTCGTGCATCACATGTCGACGCGGCGCCAGCACGGCGCCGCGTTTGCTATCCGCGTCAGAAAACCAGCGTGACGCATGCGGCGCACACGGCGGCATCGCCGAACAAGAGCTTGTTCACCCAACGTTCTACAAAGGATTGATTCAATGAGTTCACGCAGGATCGCTGTGCGTCAATCGGGCGTGCACGGCAAAGGCGTGTTTGCACTCGAACCGATCGCAGCCGGCGAGCGGCTGATCGAATACAAGGGCGAACGGATCTCGTGGAAGGAAGCGTTGCGGCGTCATCCTCACAATCCGGAGGAACCGAATCACACGTTCTACTTTGCGCTCGACAATGGGGACGTGATCGACGGCAAGGTGAAGGGCAATAGCGCTCGCTGGATCAACCACTCGTGCGCGCCGAACTGCGAGGCGGAAGAAATCGACGGCCACGTGTATATCGACGCATTGCGCGATATCGGAGCCGGCGAAGAACTGTTCTACGACTATGGACTCGTGATCGACGCGCGGCAGACGAAGAAGCTGAAGAAAGAATACGAGTGCCGCTGCGGCGCGCGCAAGTGTCGGGGCACGATGCTCGCGGAGCCGGACAAGAAAAGCGAGAAGAAGTCGAAGAAGAAAAAGTGAGCGGCGCGCTGCCATGACGAAGGCAGCGCGTTCATGATCCCGCTATCCGACAGTTGTCACGGATCGACCGGCGCATGCGCCGGTTTTTTTGTGTCGCGCACGGGATCGGGCTCGACCAGCACGGCGCCCGTCGCGACGGGAAGGCGCACGATGAAGCGCGCGCCGCCTTCAGGCGCATCTTCGTAATGCACGCTGCCACGATGCAGCATCATGATGTCGTGCACGATGGCAAGGCCGAGACCCGCGCCGCCATCGACGCTCCCGTCACTCTGCCCCTGACCGTCGCCGCGGAAAAAGCGCTTGAAGAGATCGGGCTGCTGTTTCGGCGGTACGCCGGAGCCGTTGTCCTCGACGGTGACTTCCGCCATCGCGACGCCGTCCACCACGGTCTGCGAGACTGTCATCGTGATGCGCGCGCCATCGAGCCGCGATGGCGGCACGTACTTCAGCGCGTTGTCGAGCAGATTCGCGATCACTTCGCGCAGTAAAACGGGATTGCCGCGCGCGACTAGCGGATGATCGTTCGACGGATCGTCGAGCCGTTGAAAACCGAGATCGACATGCACGGCGAGCGCGCGCGGCACCCATTCGGCGCCCGTGTCAAACGCGAGCGACGCGACATCGAGATTGACGAAACGCGCGGCCTGTTCGCCCGGCTCGGCGCGCGCCAGCGACAGCAACTGGTTCGACAGACGCACCGCGCGATCGGCGGCCGCGCGCAGTTCCCTGACGGCCGCGAGCGTCTGCTGCGGATCGCGTGCGACGGCCGCCTGCTCCGCGTGCAGCTTGATCGCGGTGAGCGGCGTGCGCAGCTGATGTGCGGCATCCGCGATGAACTTGCGCTGCGCGTCGAGCGCGGTTTTCAGGCGGTCGAGCAGGCCATTCAGCGCGCCCGTCAGCGGACGGATTTCGACGGGGACGAAGGTTTCGTCGACGGGTTCGAGCGACGTGTGCGTCTGCCGGTTCAGTGAATCGGCGAGATCGGTGAGGGGATTGAGCTGCTGGTTCACGACGCGCCACACGATCACCCATCCTGCGAGCAGCAGAAGCAGCAGCGGCATCATGATCGCGATCAGAAACTCGGCGGCGATGCGAAAGCGATGACGCACAGGCTGGCCGACTTCGATGACGACGGGATTGCCGGTCGGCTGATCGACCCGCACCTGTGCGACGCGCACAGCCGTGCCTTCATGCTGCGTTTCGAACACGTACGCGTAGTGCATGCGCCTCACGTTTGTGCCTTGCAGCGGCAGCTTCGGGTCGCCGGCGATTTCGGTATCACCCGTGCTGATCCGGTACACCAGCTGTTCGACGGGATCGGAAAACATCGCTTGCGCGAGCGGCGGCACGGTGATCGGCGCCTCGGGACCGGCGATCTGGATCTGCTTCGAAATGGCCGTTGCGAGATCGGCGAGCGAACGGTCGACGACGTGCTGCGTGTATTGCCACGCGAGCCAGTATGCGATGAGGCCGCTCATCAGCGCGAGCAGCGAAAGCGGAGCGGCGAGCCGGCGCAGCAACTGGCGGCGCAGGCTATTCGCAGCGGGATAGGGCATGATCGAACCCGCGATAAAAGGCTGGCGCCGACGGACGATCGGCAGCATCAGCGCACGTTTGAACGGCGGGTTTCAGCGGCGCGCGCTCGACGGGTCGCACGAGGCATGCATCGCGGATGCAACGCGACGCTCGCGCGATCCTGGCTGGCCGCTGCCGGGCTCAATGGCACAGGCGACCGCCGCGCATTCCAATGCGCTCGCGGTCGCCTGTCGGACAGCCCGGACGCCGTCAGACCAGACGGTCTGACGACAATTATGACGCCTGTCGGATTTCCTGGAGCAGATAGCCGAAGCCACGCACCGTGACGATCTCGACGCGGCAGTTCTCCAGTTTCTTGCGCACGCGGTGCACATAGACTTCGATGGCCGTATCGCCGAGGTCGCCGCCGAAATGCGTCAGGTGATCCTGCAGTTGCGCCTTGCTGACGACGCGGCCATGGCGCATCAGCAGCATTTCGAGCACGGCGAATTCGCGCGGCGACAGTTCGAGCGGCTTGTCGTCGTTGAAGATGCGGCGATCGACGCCCGACAGACGCACGCCGCCCAGCGACACTTCGGGACGCGGCATGTCGCCGTGCGGGCCGCTGCGGCGCATCACGGCGCGAATACGTGCTTCGAGTTCGGCGGGCTCGAACGGCTTCAGCATGTAGTCGTCGGCGCCGGAGTTGAGGCCCTGCACCCTGTCGTTCAGCTCGTCGCGCGCGGTCAGCACGATCACGGGCGTATGACGGTTGCTCTGACGGAAGCGCGCGAGCAGCGTCATGCCGTCGATGCCGGGCAAGCCCAGATCGAGGATCACGAGTTCGTGGCGGTTTTGCGTGAGGGCCTGTTCGGCGAAGATGCCGTCGTGGACCATGTCGACCGTAAAGCCGGCTTGTTCGAGACTGCTTTGGATGCCGCGTGCGATTGGGCGGTCATCTTCGATCAGAAGGAGTCGCATGGATTTCGCTCAAGTACAATGGGTTAGGCATGAGGCACGCGGTTCGCCGGGGCGCCTGCTGCACAGAATGCCGTGCGACGTGCCGTTCGATTCGGCCTTCGACAGATCAGCAAGCCATGTCCGATATTACGATCTACGAACTGGAAGCCGCGATCAATTTCTGGCGTACCCGCTCGCCTTCGAGCGGCGACGAACTCGTTCTGTGCAAGGAGGCAAGCGCGCTCTCCAAGCCGTATGCGCTGATGATTGTACAGCGTCAGACCGCGCTGACGCAGGAAGGTTTGGACGAGAATGCCCGCGCCGCATGGGATTCTTACGTGTCCATTAAAAATGGCCTAACGAAGTGAAGGTTTGGTCGCCTGATGACCTGCAAAACGCTTTCACTTCACGCTTTCATCCGTATTTTTGAGCGTGATCCGCTTTCTGCAGATCAACCTGCTGCGCGTCACTTCCGCATTATTTTCCGCTAGCCACTTCGTCGATAAAACGCGCAAGGCGAATATCGCGCTCGGTGACTCCGTTCGCATCGTGCGTCGACAGCGTGATCTCGACGTTGCTGTAGACGTTGAACCACTCGGGGTGATGGTCCATCTCCTGCGCCTTGATCGCGACGCGCGTCATGAAGCCGAATGCTTCGTTGAAGTCGGCGAATCTGAATTGCCGCGTGATGGCGTCGCGGCCTTCGACGCTCTGCCAGCCGTTCAGTTGCGCGACCTGTGTCGCGCGTTCATCGGAAGAAAGTTTCTGGATCGTCATCGTGTCACCTGTTGAGGCCGTGCGCGCTGGCGCAGCGCCCGCGCACGGATTCGTTCTATTTTTTCACGGTTGAATGTGCGCTGCAGCGTGCCGCGTCAGACGTCGCCGTCCGTCGCCCAGCCTTCGCCCGTGCCGTGCGTGATGACACAATCCGTCGCGCGTACTTCGCCCGCCGGAAGCGGCGTCGCGTCAGCGAGCCTAGCCAGCAGCGGGGCGAAATCGGTGCGCGCGACCTCGAACAGCTGCGAGAAATCGTCGATGACGAAGTAGGTCTTCTGGAACGTGTCGATCCTGTATTGCGTCTGCATCACGCGCTCGAGGTCGAACGCGATGCGGTTAGGCGCGTCGCTCTGCTGGCTGTAGAGCGTTTCACCCTTGCTCGACACGATCCCCGCGCCGTAGATCTTCACGCCGTTCGGGCTCGCGGCGTCGCGGATCAGGCCAAATTCGACCGTGTACCAGTAGAGGCGCGCGAGCAGCGGCAACGCGTTCGCATCGTGCGCGGCGAGGGCGGCGCGGCCATACGCATGCATGTAGTCGGCGAAAACGGTGTTGATCAGTAGCGGCACATGGCCGTACAGATCATGAAAACAGTCGGGTTCCTGCAGATAGTCGAGCTGATCGGGGCGGCGCATCCACCACGTGACGGGGAAGCGGCGGTTCGCCAGATGCTCGAAGAACACCTGATCGGGCACGAGGCCCGGCACGGCGACGATTCGCCAGCCGGTCGCGGGCATCAACTGCTCGTTGATCGCATCGAACGACGGCACGCTTTCCGGTGACAGATTCAGGCGCTCGACGCCTTCCAGGAACTCGTCGCAGACTCGCCCTTTGAGCAGCGCCGTCTGCCGCATATAGAGCTGCTTCCATACCGCATGATCGACCGCGCCGTACCGATGCATCGGCTGGTCGATGGTGAAGTCCGCGCGGGTTTGGAGGCCGGCGTCGAATTGCTCCTTGAGTTTCGCGGTGTTCGTAACGGACATGGCTTGCTGCACCTGCTTCGGTCGGGAAATTGGACCGTGCAAGTGTAGAGCGGGCGGGACGCGGAAAGGGCGCAACTTCGGCGCGATGTGGCCGCAGGATGCGATAATCGTGCATCGGATAGCCAAACGATGCGGAGAAATCACATGGTAGAGCTCGATCACTTCGATCTGGCGCTTCTCGACGTGCTGCAGCGCTTCGGGCGCGCGACGCACCAGCAACTCGGCGAGCAGGTGCCGCTGTCGCCGTCGCAGATCGGGCGGCGCTTGCAGCGGCTCGAGGCGATCGGCGTGGTCGACGGCTATCGCGTCGTGCTGCGGCCGGAAAAGCTCGGGCTCGGCGTGACGGCATTCACGAGCCTCAAGCTGAAGCATCACGGCGATTCGATCATCGAGCAGTTCCAGCAGCAGATCGACGTGCTGCCCGAGGTGCTTGAATGTCACGCCGTTGTCGGCGATGCGGACTATCTGCTACGCATCGTGGCGCCGGATCTGAACGCGCTGTCGTCGTTCGTGATGAAAAAGCTGATGCGCGTGCCGGGCGTCGACAGCGTGCGCTCGAACATCGTGCTGACGACATTCAAGCGCAACGGCCCGCTGCCGCTCGGTCATCTGGCGCCGGGCGCGCCAGCCGCCTGACCGGCGGGCCTTTTGCGGATCAGGCGGCCTTCAACGGCTCCTGATTCAGCATATCGACATACGCGACCGCGACGAGATCCGATTCGGGCACGCCAAGCTGCGCGAACATCGCGTGCGCTTCGGCCTCGCCGCCTTCCTCGTCGTCATCCTGCGCGAGCACGACTTCGAGCTCGACGAAATCGCCGAGGCCGTCGACGCGATCCAGATGTATCCGCGTGCGTCCCACGATATAGACGTGGCGCTCCTTCGTGACGATGCCGCGCGTTGTGAGCGCGGTGGCGAGCAGCGAGTGCATCGCTTCGGGGTTCGTCACCGGGCTGCGCGTGTAGTACGACGCTTTCGGGCCGTCGCGGTCGTCGCGCTGATAGAAGATCAGCTCGGCGGGCGTGCCGTCGTCGAACTGGCGCAGCTTCAGTCGGCCGCGCGGCACGTCATAGAAGAAGTCCTGCTGGCGGAAAATCAGCGGAGCGTCAGGCGAAAGGGCTGCGGCGCGCTCGCGAAGCTGCTCGAACTGCTGGGCGCGGGCTTTGATTTCGATGTTGCGTGCCATGTGAAGCTCCTGTCGGAAGGTGAGCGTGAACGGCTTCTGACAATGGGACCGCCTGCCTCGATCAGCTGAGTGCGCTCGCCGATCGTCAGAGGCCCGTCAGAGCCAAAAGGGATTCGAAGCGAATTTCAGGAACAGCGCGGAAAACGGCAAAGCGTCAATCTAGCAAAAAGCTCGTGACGATGTAGTTAAAGGCCACGGCGACTGAAGGGTGCTGAAATGGTGCGCAAAGACGTTGAAAATGCAGCAGTGTCATGAGGCTGGCTGATATCGCGCGATGCGGCTCGTCGTGTGCCTTCACACGCTCGCTGCTCAAGTCGACCACTGCTGTTCGATCAGCTTCAACGCCGCGGCGATCGCCGGCTCGTCCTTCTGGGCGGTGAGCGTGATGAACGTCAATTCCGTGGGCACGGTCACGCCTTCGACGATCGTCAGCGCATGCGCGTGCGCTTCGGCAAGCGCGGTCGAATCGCGCGCGAGCGTGAGCCCGACGCCCGATTTGACGAGATCGAGCATCGACGGTTCCTGGTCCACTTCGGCGACCTTGATTGGCTTGACGCCGGCTTCGGCGAAGCGGCGCGTGAGCAGCCGGTTGTGCGCGGACGCGGGCGGCGTCCAGATCCACGGCAGCGCGGCGAGCGCGCGCCAGTCGCGCGCGCCTTTCACGCGATCCTTCCAGCCGGCGGGCGCGAGCACGCGATACTGAAAGTGCGTCAGCGTGACCGCGTGGAAGATTGCGCCTTCGCGCGCTTCGTCATCCTCGGGCTGGCCGATGTAATAGCCGACGTCGAGTTCGCCTGCCCGCACCTGATCACGCACCCAACCCGACATGCCGTGCCGCAACTGCGTTTCGATATGCGGCCACGTTTCGACGAGCTGCTTCAGAAAGCCGCCGAGCCGCAGAAACGCCGGGTCGAGAATCGTGCCGATACGCAGGCGTCCGCGCACTTCCTGGCGCAGCGTGGCCGCCGCGCGTTCGACGTCGCCGGCGGCCGTGAGCGCTCGCTCAGCGTGAGGCAGCAGCGCCTGTCCGTCGCGCGTGAGCGTGAGCCCATGCGATGTGCGCGTGAACAGCGTCACGCCAAGCGCAGCCTGCAGATTCTTTATCTGCAGGCTGACGGCCGGCTGGGTCAGGTGCAACTGCGCCGCGGCGCGCGTCAGATTGCCTTCTCGCGCGACCGTTGCGAATGCGCGGAGCAAGGTCAGGTCCATCCGCTGATATTAACGCGCCTTATATCGCAGTTGAGCATTACTCATTGGATTCCGAAGGTGTTTGCCGATTACGCTTGAATGATCATGTGAGGGGGCGCATGCATTGCGCCGCAGCATCGATGACCAAAAGCACCACTTCGCAACTACTTGCATGGGACGGGAGTAAGCGCTAAAGCGCCAACTCCGATCAACACAGGAGACACCATGAGCGAGACCGATCAGACCCGGGCGCAAGCGCGCGCGCTAACGCATATGATCAACGGCCGTCCCGTCGATGGCACGAGCCAGCGCTTCGGCGACGTGTTCAATCCGGCGACGGGCGACGTGACGTCTCGCGTGCCGCTCGCGAGCGTCGCCGAAGTGGATGCGGCCGTCGCCGCCGCTAAAGCCGCATTTCCCGCATGGAGCGAAACGGCGCCGATCAAGCGCGCACGTGTGCTCTTCAAGTTCAAGGATTTGCTCGACCGTCACCACGACGAGCTCGCCGAGCTGATTACGCGTGAGCACGGCAAAGTGTTCTCCGATGCGAAGGGCGAAGTGATGCGCGGCATCGAGATCGTCGAGTTCGCGTGCGGCATTCCGAACCTGCTAAAGACGGATTTCACCGATCAGATCGGCGGCGGCATCGACAACTGGAATCTGCGTCAGCCGCTGGGTGTCGTCGCGGGCATCACGCCGTTCAATTTCCCGATGATGGTGCCGTGCTGGATGTTCCCCGTTGCGATCGCGTGCGGCAATACGTTCGTGCTGAAGCCGTCTGAACGCGATCCCTCGGCATCGAACCGCCTTGCCGGATTGCTGAAGGAAGCAGGCTTGCCGGACGGCGTTTTCAACGTCGTGCATGGCGACAAGGTGGCCGTCGACGCGCTGCTCGCACATCCCGACGTGAGCGCGCTGTCGTTCGTCGGCTCGACGCCGATTGCCGAATACATCTACACGGAAGGCACGAAGCACGGCAAGCGTGTGCAGGCCCTGGGCGGTGCGAAGAATCACCTCGTCGTGATGCCGGATGCCGATCTCGATCAGGCTGTCGATGCGCTGATCGGCGCGGCCTATGGTTCGGCGGGCGAGCGCTGTATGGCGATTTCGGTGGCCGTCGCGGTTGGCCATATCGCGGACGAACTGATCGAGAAGCTCACGCCGCGCGTGAAGTCGCTGAAGATCATGAACGGCATGGAAGCTGAAGCCGAAATGGGTCCGCTCGTCACGGCCGCGCATCGCGAGAAGGTGTCGGGTTATATCGATGCGGGTATCGAGGCGGGCGCAAAACTCGTCGTCGATGGGCGTGGTCATCAGGTGCCTGGTCACGAGAAGGGCTTCTTCCTTGGCGGCACGCTGTTCGACAACGTGCAGACCGACATGAAGATCTATCGCGAAGAGATTTTCGGCCCGGTGTTGTGCGTCGTGCGCGTGCCCGATTTCGCTTCCGCCGTCGAGCTGATCAACAAGAACGAGCTCGCGAACGGCGTGTCGTGCTTCACGTCGGATGGCGGCATCGCGCGCGCGTTTTCGCGGCAGATTCAGATCGGCATGGTTGGCATCAATGTGCCGATTCCCGTGCCGATGGCGTGGCACTCGTTCGGCGGCTGGAAGAAGTCGCTGTTTGGCGATCACCATGCCTATGGCGAAGAAGGCGTGCGCTTCTATACGCGCTACAAGAGCGTGATGCAACGCTGGCCCGACAGCATCGCGAAGGGCGCTGAGTTCACGATGCCCGTGGCGAAGTAAGGCGGCTTCAGTGCAATAGCAGGGCAAGGGCATTGCCTTCGTTCGAGGGCAATGCCACGCAGCAAAGTAGAAGAAAGCACGAGACACACCGAACGCCCAAGCCGCAATGAGATGCCATGCAACGTGGCCATGCGAAGGAGACAAGGGTGAGCACGACAGCAGAATCGCGCGCAACGAGCGCGAGAAAACTCGAAGGCGAGTTCGATTACATTATCATCGGTGCGGGCACGGCGGGGTGCGTGCTGGCCAATCGCCTCAGCGAAGATCCCGACGTCACAGTGCTGCTGCTCGAAGCAGGCGGCAAAGACGACTACCACTGGATTCATGTGCCCGTCGGCTACCTCTATTGCATCGGCAATCCGCGCACTGACTGGCTCTATAAAACACGCGCTGAACCCGGACTCAACGGACGCGCGTTGTCGTATCCACGCGGCCGTGTATTGGGCGGTTGCTCGTCGATCAACGGCATGATCTACATGCGCGGCCAGCGCGAAGACTACGACGAATGGGCGCGCGTGACGAACGATGCGTCTTGGTCGTGGGATGCCGTGCTGCCTGTCTTCAAGCGCAGCGAAGATCATCACGGTGGCGCTAATGAATTTCACGGCGCGGGTGGTCAATGGCGCGTCGAAAAGCAGCGCCTCAAATGGAAGATTCTTGAGAAGTTTGCCGAAGCCGCGCGGGAAACAGGCATACCCGCCACCGACGATTTCAATCGCGGCGACAACACGGGCGTTGGCTATTTCGACGTGAACCAGAAGCGCGGCATTCGCTGGAACGCGTCGAAGGCGTTTTTGCGGCCCGCGATGAAGCGGCCGAATCTCACCGTCATCACGGGCGCGCACACGCAGCGTGTCGTGTTCGAAGGCAAGCGCTGTATCGGTGTCGAATATCGCGGCGACAACGTCGAGTACATCGCGAACGCGCGCATCGAAGTCGTCATGAGTTCGGGCGCGGTGAACTCGCCGCAACTGCTCGAGCTGTCGGGCATCGGTAACGGCGCGCGTTTGCAGAGCCTGGGCATCGACGTGGTGAAGGATCTGCGCGGCGTCGGCGAAAATCTTCAGGATCATTTGCAGCTGCGCATGGCGTACAAGGTGCACGGCGTGCGCACGTTGAACACGGCCTCGGCACACTGGTGGGGCAAGATGATGATCGGCCTGCAATATCTGTTGATGCAGAGCGGGCCGATGTCAATGTCGCCGTCGCAACTCGGTGCATTCGCGAATTCCGATGTCGACGACGGATCGCTCACACGCCCCGACCTCGAGTATCACGTGCAGCCGCTTTCGCTCGACAAGTTCGGCGAGCCGCTGCATCGCTTCAATGCGTTCACGGCATCCGTGTGTCATTTGCGGCCTACATCGCGCGGCAGTATTCACATCGAGTCGCGTGATCCGCATGCACCACCGTTGATCGCGCCGAATTATCTGTCGACGGATTACGACCGTCATGTGGCCGCTAATGCATTGCGTCTCACGCGCCGTATCGCGGCCGCGCCTGCGTTGAAGCGATACAGGCCAGAAGAAATCTTGCCCGGCATCCAGTTTCAGACCGAGGAAGAATTGCAGACCGCGGCGGGCAATGTCGGCACGACCATCTTCCATCCAGTCGGCACCTGTCGCATGGGCACGGCCGATGATCCAGGCGCAGTAGTCGACAGCCGCTTGCGGGTGCTCGGTATCGAAGGGCTGCGCATCGTGGATGCATCCGTGATGCCGACCATCACATCGGGCAACACGAACTCGCCGACATTGATGATCGCCGAGCGCGCGAGCGACATGATTCGCGCCGACCGTCGCGCGCGAAGAGACACTGTCACGATCGAAACGCATGTCGCGTCTACGATGTCCGTTGCATGACACGCAACGTTTAACGTTTCATTCGGCGAAGGTCGCATTAAACACTAAGTGCAAATCCCAATGATTGCGCTGCATCATTGGCGAGACAATGGCACCCATGCTGCGTGGTGCGGCATGGATGACCGTCCGCGTTGGTGCACCACGCCACGATTGGCTCGGGGACGTCTTCGCCAATGAACAGTCGCGCCGAATCCTCGCGCGAAATAAAACGCGGTAGTGCTTCGCCTTACTTCGCATGGAAGGGAACATGATTCTCGGCGATACGATACTCGAAACGCGCGGGCTCACACGTGAGTTCAAAGGTTTTACCGCAGTCAACAGTGTGAACCTTCGCGTGAAGCGCGGTTCTATCCACGCGCTTATCGGGCCGAACGGCGCAGGCAAGACCACCTGCTTCAATCTGCTCACCAAATTTCTCGTGCCCACTGCGGGTCAGATCGTCTTTAACGGCATCGACATCACGGGCGAGCGCCCGGCGCAGATCGCGCGCCGCGGCATTATCCGTTCATTCCAGATTTCCGCTGTATTTCCGCATCTGACGGCTTTGCAGAATGTGCGCATCGGCTTGCAGCGTCAGCTGGGCACGGCATTTCATTTCTGGAAGAGCGAGCGCACGTTGAGTGAACTCGATGATCGCGCAATCGATTTGCTGACGCAGGTCGGTCTGACCGATTTCGCCGACGTGCGCACCGTAGAACTGTCGTATGGCCGCAAGCGCGCGCTCGAAATCGCGACGACGCTCGCGATGGAACCTGAACTGATGCTGCTCGATGAACCGACGCAAGGCATGGGTCACGAAGACGTCGACCGCGTGACTGCGCTGATCAAAAAAGTATCGAGCGGTCGCACGATCCTGATGGTCGAACACAACATGAATGTGATTGCCGGCATCTCCGACACGATTACCGTCCTGCAACGCGGCGAAGTGCTCGCCGAAGGCACGTACGCGGAAGTCTCGAAGAATCCGCTCGTCATGCAAGCCTATATGGGCAGTGCGGACGCGGCGCTTGCCGGAGCGCATGCATGAGCACAGTGAGCGAACAGGAAAACACGGCAGTGAGTGTGGTGAGCGGCGAACCGGCACTGGAAATCGCCGGCTTGCAGGCGTGGTATGGCGAATCGCACATTCTGCACGGCGTCGATCTGACCGTGAGCCGCGGCGAAGTCGTCACGCTGCTCGGCCGCAATGGCGCGGGCCGCACCACGACGCTGCGAGCAATCATGGGCCTGACGGGGCGCCGCACGGGGGCGATCCGTGTCGGCGGGCGCGAAACGATTTCGATGCCGACGCATCGAATCGCTCACTGCGGTGTCGGTTATTGCCCGGAAGAGCGCGGCATTTTTTCGAGTCTGTCGTGCGAAGAAAATCTGCTGCTGCCGCCGCCCGTCGGCGACAAGTCGTTGATGATGTCGGTCGACGAGATCTACCAGATGTTTCCCAATCTCCAGGAACGGCGGATGAGCCAGGGCACGCGTCTGTCGGGCGGCGAGCAACAGATGCTCGCTGTCGCGCGCATTCTGCGTACGGGCGCGAACCTGCTGTTGCTCGATGAAATCTCCGAGGGTCTTGCGCCTGTGATCGTGCAAGCTCTCGCCCGCATGATCGTGACGCTGAAGGCGCGCGGCTACACGATCGTCATGGTCGAACAGAACTTCCGCTTTGCCGCGCCGCTCGCCGATCGTTTCTATGTGATGGAGCATGGACGCATCGTCGAGCACTTCGAAGCCAAGGAGCTCGAAAGCAAAATGCCGGTGCTGCACGATCTGCTCGGGGTGTAAGCACCTGATTGCCTCTGACAACCACAACGCAGAAAGAAGGAGACAGTAATGAAAAGGAAGACACTCGCGCGACTCGCGTCAATCTGTTTTGCGGCGGCCGCAAGCGTCGCATTGACGACGGGCAGCGCGCGGGCTGCCGACGATGCAGTGAAGATCGGTTTCATCACCGACATGTCGGGTCTCTATGCCGACATCGACGGGCAGGGTGGTCTCGAAGCGATTCGCATGGCAGTGGCGGATTTCGGCGGCAAGGTGAACGGCAAGCCGATTCAGGTCGTGTATGCGGACCACCAGAACAAGGCCGACATCGCCGCTTCGCGCGCGCGTGAATGGTTCGACCGCGACGGCGTCGACTTGCTGGTCGGCGGCACGAACTCCGCGACGGGGCTGTCGATGAACCAGGTCGCGGGCGAGAAGCACAAGGTGTACATCAGCATCGGCGCGGGCGCCGATACGCTCACGAACGAGCAGTGCACGCCGTACACGATTCACTATGCGTACGACACGACGGCGCTCGCGAAGGGCACGGGCTCGGCCGTGACGAAGCAGGGCGGCAAGACGTGGTACTTCCTGACGGCTGACTACGCGTTCGGCAAGGCGCTCGAAAAGGCGACCAGCGACGTCGTGAAGGCCAATGGCGGCCAGGTGGTCGGCGCTGTGCGTCACCCGCTGTCGGCATCGGACTTCTCTTCGTTCCTGTTGCAGGCGCAAGCATCGAAGGCGCAGATCCTCGGCCTCGCGAACGCGGGCGGCGACACGATCAACGCGATCAAGGCCGCGAAGGAATTCGGCATCACGAAGTCGATGAAGCTCGCCGCGCTGCTGATCTTCATCAACGATATCCACAGCCTCGGCCTCGAAACGACGCAAGGCCTCGTGCTGACGGACAGCTGGTACTGGAACAAGGACGCGACCACGCGCAAGTGGGCGCAGCGCTACTTCGAGAAGATGAAGAAGATGCCGTCGAGCCTGCAGGCGGCCGACTATTCGGCGACGATGACCTACCTGAAGGCAGTGCAGACGGTCGGTTCGACGGACGCCGACAAGGTGATGGCGCAGCTGAAGAAGCAGAAGATCGACGACTTCTATGCAAAGGGCTACATCCGTCAGGACGGCAGCATGATCCACGACATGTACCTGATGCAGGTGAAGACGCCGGCCGAGTCGAAGGAGCCGTGGGATTACTACAAGATCACCGCCACGATTCCGGGGGAACAGGCCTTTACGACGAAGCAGGAAACGCGCTGCGCGCTGTGGAAATAAGCGGCGCCGAGGAGCGCCTGCTGGTCTGATTCATCAAGACAAAGCAGGCGTCGATGTTCTGCGTGCTGGACGTGTCGGGCCTTCGCAGGCCTGACGCGTGCATGCCGCTTTCACTTTGACGACGGCTTCAATGGATATCTTTGGCATTCCGCTACCGGCGATGCTCAGCCAGCTCCTGCTCGGACTCGTGAACGGTTCGTTCTACGCGATCCTGAGTCTTGGACTGGCCGTGATCTTCGGTCTTCTCAACGTGATCAACTTCGCGCACGGCGCATTGTTCATGCTGGGTGCGATGCTCACGTGGATGGGCCTGTCGTATTTCAGTTTGCCGTACTGGGTGATGCTCGTCCTTGCGCCGCTGATCGTCGGGCTTTTCGGCGTGTTGATCGAACGCTCGATGCTGCGCTGGCTGTACAAGCTCGATCACCTCTATGGCCTTCTGCTCACGTTCGGTCTCACGCTGGTCGTCGAAGGCGTGTTCCGGTCGATCTACGGTTCGTCGGGGCAGCCGTACGACGTGCCGTCGGCGCTTGCGGGCGCAACCAATCTCGGCTTCATGTTCCTGCCGAACTATCGCGCGTGGGTGGTCGTCGCGTCGTTGATCGTATGCTTCGCGACCTGGTTCGTGATCGAGAAGACGCGCCTCGGCGCGTACCTGCGCGCGGGCACGGAGAATCCGAAGCTCGTCGAGGCATTCGGCGTGAACGTGCCCATGATGGTCACGCTGACGTATGGCTTCGGCGTCGCGCTGGCCGCGTTTGCGGGTGTGCTCGCCGCGCCCGTGATCCAGGTTTCGCCGCTGATGGGTCAGCCGATGATCATCACCGTGTTCGCCGTCGTCGTGATCGGCGGGATGGGCTCGATCATGGGCTCGATCCTCACGGGCCTGCTGCTCGGTGTGATCGAAGGGTTCACGCGCGTGTTCTATCCGGAAGCGTCGGCGACCGTGGTCTTCGTGATCATGGCGCTCGTATTGCTCGTGCGTCCGGCAGGTCTCTTCGGCAAGGAAAAATGATGCAGAGAAAAGCGCTCTACAGTTTGTTGCTGATCGCGCTCATCGCCGCGCCGTTCGTCGGCGCGTACCCCGTGTTCGTGATGAAGGTGCTGTGCTTTGCGCTGTTCGCGGCCGCATTCAATCTTCTGATTGGCTACACGGGCCTGCTGTCGTTCGGCCACGCAATGTTCCTGGCGACGGCCGGCTACATCACCGGCTACGCGATCCAGACGGTCGGCCTGTCGCCCGAGCTCGGCTTGATCGCGGGCACTGCGGCCGCGACATTGCTCGGTTTGGTCGTCGGCCTGTTCGCGATTCGCCGTCAGGGCATTTACTTCGCGATGGTGACGCTCGCGCTTGCGCAGATGGTCTACTTCGTGTTCCTGCAAGCGCCGTTCACGCACGGCGAAGACGGCCTGCAAGGCGTGCCGCGTGGCAAGCTATTCGGCGTGCTGAGCCTTTCGTCGGATTTGACGCTGTACTTCATCGTGCTCGTCGTGATGGTGCTGGCGTTTCTGTTGATCGTGCGCATCGTGCATTCGCCGTTCGGGCAGGTGCTGATCGCGATCAAGGAAAACGAGCCGCGCGCGATCTCGCTGGGCTACGACACCAACCGCTTCAAGCTGCTGGCGTTCGTTCTGTCGGCGGGTCTCGCGGGTCTTGCTGGGGCGCTGAAGGTGCTCGTACTCGGCTTCGAAACGCTCGGAGATGCGTACTGGACGATGTCGGGCCTCGTCGTGCTGATGACGCTGGTGGGCGGCATGGGCACACTGTTCGGGCCATTGCTCGGCGCCGCGCTGATCGTCGCGCTAGAGGACCGGCTCGGCGATATCGGCGGTGTAATTGCATCAGTGACGGGCGTCGACTGGTTTCACTCGCTCGGCGAGTCCGCGACGATCGTGATGGGCATCATCTTCATTCTCTGCGTGCTCGCGTTCAGGCGCGGCATCGTCGGCGAGATCGTCCAGCGCTTTAAACCGCTGCGAGCGTGAGCGGATGACGCAATTGATTCGCCATCCGAATCAATTGCGTAATGCGGCTGATCTGCGCCGAAAACGAAGCGAAACTACAAGAACCCGCCCCATTTATGTGCGGCGCTGCACCACTAGGGTAAATGCTAGTTGCCCGTCAAACGGTCCCCGTTTAATCTTCACACAGTTCTGATGCACCGAATTTTGCAGGTGGAGAACGAGGAGACAATGAGGCACTCAGTGCCCATACAAAAGCGCTGTTGGATTTAGTCCAACAGCGCTTTTTACTTTTCCCATCCAAAATCGCTTTAATGGCGCATGCTCCGCCCTCGCGCAGCATTGTAATTCTGGCGCCTCCGCACGCGTTTCTCCCGCAGCATTTTCCCCAAAGATTCAAAGCCTTCAAACCGCTTGCCGCGCGTAGTATGCGTCCGCTACACTCGCCATTCGCTGACCATCGGGTCGGCATTTCAACGTATTCGAATCAACTCGAACATCGGGCATAGAGGAGCGGAATGAAGTCGGCATTGCGTTGGATCAGCGCGGCATTGGTCGCGACGGGCGTGTGCGCAACGTACAGCGGCGCAGCATGGGCGGACGTGAAAATCGGCATGACAGTGTCGGCAACGGGGCCGGCGGCCTCGCTCGGCATTCCGGAGAAGAACACCAGCGCGTTGCTGCCGAAGGAAATCGCGGGCCAGAAAATCGACTACATCGTGCTCGACGATGCAACCGATTCGACGCAAGCCGTCAAGAACGCGCGCAAGCTCACCAGTGAAGACCACGTCGACGCATTGATCGGCTCGACTGTCGTGCCGAACTCGCTAGCGATGATCGACATCGCGAACGAAACGCAAACGCCGATGATCTCGATGGCAGCGGCCGCATCGATCGTCGAACCGATGGATGCAAAGCGCTCGTGGGTCTTCAAGACGCCGCAGAACGACATCCTGATGGCCACGGCCATTGCGCAGCATATGGCGAATCACGGCGTGAAGACGATGGCCTTCATTGGCTTCTCGGATGCGTATGGCGAGAGTTGGTTCAAGGAGTTCGGCAAGGCCGCCGATCTCGCGAAGATCAAGGTCGTCGCGAATGAGCGTTTCGCGCGCAACGATGCATCGGTGACGGGCCAGGTGCTCAAGATGATGTCGCAGAACCCGGATGCCGTGCTGATCGCCGGCGCGGGCACACCGGCCGCGCTGCCGGAAAAGACGCTGCGCGCGCGCGGCTACAAGGGCAAGTACTATCAGACGCATGGCGTCGCGAACAACGATTTCCTGCGCGTATGCGGCAAGGACTGTGAGGGCACGTATTTGCCTGCGGGTCCGCTGCTCGTCGCAGATCAATTGCCCGATTCGAATCCCGTGAAGAAGGCGTCGCTCGCGTACAAGCGCGCTTACGAAAGCGCGAATGGCACTGGTTCGATTTCGACTTTCGGTGGCCATGCGTGGGACGCAGGCCTGCTGCTGCAACGCGCGATTCCCGTCGCGTTGAAAAAGGGCCAGCCGGGCACGGCGCAATTCCGTGAAGCGCTGCGTGCCGCGCTCGAAAGCACGAAGGACATGCCGGGCTCGCACGGCATCTTCAACATGAGCGCGAACGACCACGCGGGTCTCGATCAGCGGGCGCGCGTGATGGTGCAAATCGTCGACGGCAAATGGAAGCTTGCTTCCGATTAAACGAGAAGAATTAACGAACTCGAATTCATTCAAAAAGACGCGGGCAGTTGACGCGTCTTTTTTATTGCACGCGAGATGAATCGAATAAAGCAGTGCAGCTTCAGCTTGATCCACAGGGGAGACAACTAAAGCGGTAAAGCCTGGAGTTGACTCAATTGCAACGAGCAGGGAAAACCATGCTTGGCAGGCTTATACCCGATAACTAGATTCAGTTACCCGGTTCTCGAACTGGATTACGACACGCATTTAAAGCGTTTGGAGACATGCAATGAAAACGACAAAGAAGTGGGTCCGTTCCGCGATTGCAATGGCGCTCGTTTGCGGCGCGACGGGAGCGATGGCGCAAGTGAAGATCGGCGTCACGCTGTCGACGACGGGACCGGCCGCATCGCTCGGCATCCCGGAGAAAAACACGATTGCGCTGCTGCCGAAGGAGATCGCAGGCAAGAGCGTGCAATACATCGTGCTAGATGACGCATCGGATACGAGCCGCGCAGTGCAGAACACGCGCAAGCTGATCGACGAAGATCACGTCGATGCGATCATCGGCTCGACGGTGACGCCGAACTCGCTCGCGATGCTCGACCCGATCGCCGAAGGCAAGACACCGATGATTTCGCTCGCGGCATCGGCCGCCATCATTTCGCCGATGGACGGAAAGCGCACATGGGCATTCAAGACGCCGCAAAACGATGGCTTGATGGCTGACGCGATCGCCGACTACATGGAAAAGCACGGCGTGAAGACGGTGGCGTTCATCGGCTTCGCGGATGCGTATGGCGAGAACTGGTACACGGTGTTCGGCCAGGCGGCGAATGCGCATCATCTGAAGCTCGTGGCCAACGAGCGCTATAACCGCACCGATGCATCGGTGACGGGGCAGGTGCTGAAGATCGTTGCATCGAATGCGGATGCCGTGCTGATCGCAGGTTCGGGGACGCCTTCGGCACTGCCGGCGAAGGCGCTGAAAGAGCGCGGCTACAAGGGCAAGATCTATCAGACGCACGGCGTCGCGAACAACGACTTCCTGCGCGTGTGCGGCAAGGACTGCGAAGGCGAATTGCTGCCCGCAGGCCCGATTCTCGTCGCGGATCAACTGCCCGACTCGAACCCGGTGAAGAAGTCGTCGGAAGCGTACAAGAACGCCTATGAGAAGGCGTATGGTGCGGGCTCCGTCGCGACGTTCGGTGGTCACGCGTGGGATGCGGGCCAGATGCTTCAGCGCGCGATTCCCGAAGCGCTGAAGAAAGGCCAGCCGGGCACGGAAGCATTCCGCGTCGCGCTGCGTGACGCGCTCGAGAACGTCAAGGATCTGCCACTCGCGCACGGCATCATGAACACGACGGCCACCGACCACAACGGTCTCGACAAGCGCGCACGCGTGATCGTCGAAATCTCCGATGGCAAGTGGAAACTTCAGAACGACTAAGAAGGTGCGCATCTCTCGCAACGCGTGGCAATGAGTCAGTAGGGCGGCTCTTAAGTCACGCGGCAATTTCTGGTCGGTAACAATGGCAAGCTCTGCCGCGTCGTTTTCTCAGGCGCGGCAGTTGTTTTATGAAGTGCGGCTTTGCTTTGCGGCTGGTGGTCGATCAGCCGGTTCTCACTGCGGTTCTCTCTGTTTCTCACTTTAGATTTCGACGTTCCAGGACGAGGAAGTATGGATCTATCAATTGCGGCGATCCTCGCGCAGGACGGCATCACGACGGGCGCGATCTACGCATTGCTTGCGCTCGCGTTGGTGCTGGTGTTCTCCGTGACGCGCGCCATTTTCATCCCGCAAGGGGAGTTCGTTTCGTACGGTGCGCTGACGCTTGCCGCGTTGCAGACGCAGAAGTTTCCTGCGACCTGCTGGCTGCTGATGGCGATGGGGCTTGCTTGCTTCGTCGTGGAAGTGACCGGCATGGCGCGGCATGCGGAACGGCGGCGTCATGCGGCGCGTACGCTCGCGACGCTGGCTGGTAAGTATCTGCTGTTCCCTGTCGCCGTCTATGCAATCACGCGCGGTGTGTTCATGCAGCCGCTGCCGATGATCGCGCAGATCGCATTGACGCTGCTGATCGTCGTGCCGATGGGGCCGTTCGTCTATCGCCTCGCGTTCGAGCCTGTTGCCGAAGCGACGACGCTCCTGCTGCTGATCGTATCGGTGGCCGTGCACTTCGCGATGGTCGGCCTCGGGCTCGTGATGTTCGGCGCGGAAGGCTCGCGCACCAACGCGTTCACGGATGCGACGTTCAACGTCGGCAGCATGTCGATCTCGGGGCAGAGCGTGTGGGTGGTCGGCGTGGCCGTCGTGCTGATCGGCGTGCTGTACGTGTACTTCGACCGCTCGATCTCGGGCAAGGCCTTGCGCGCAACGTCGGTGAACCGGCTCGGCGCGCGGCTCGTCGGCATCGGTACGACGCAGGCTGGGCGACTCGCGTTCACGCTCGCGGCAGGCCTCGGCGTGCTGTGCGGGATTCTCGTCGCGCCGCTGACCACGATCTACTACGACTCGGGCTTTCTGATCGGCCTGAAGGGCTTCGTCGGGGCGATCATCGGCGGGCTGGTCAGCTATCCGCTCGCTGCGGCGGGTTCGATACTCGTCGGACTGCTGGAGTCATATTCGTCGTTCTGGGCCAGCTCGTATAAGGAAGTGATCGTGTTCACGCTGATTATTCCGGTGCTGCTCTGGCGGAGTCTTGCCAGCCCGCATGCGGAAGAAGAGGAGGAGTGACGCGATGAAACGCATCATGCAAAACAAGTTCTTCTGGCTGTTTCTCGTGGTGATGTTTGCGTTGCCCGTGCTGCCGCAGCCGATCCACGTGCCTGAGTACTGGGTGACGCTGCTCAACTACATCGGCCTTTACTCGATCGTCGCGATCGGTCTCGTGTTGCTGACGGGGATCGGCGGGATGACGAGCTTCGGACAGGCGGCGTTCGTCGGCGTCGGCGCCTACACGACCGCGTATCTGACGACGCAGTTCGGCGTCTCGCCGTGGCTTGCACTGATCGCCGGCGTCGTCCTGACGGCTTTGATCGCGTTGCTGCTCGGGGCTGTAACGATGCGGCTGTCGGGGCATTTTTTGCCGCTCGGGACGATCGCGTGGGGCCTCGCGCTGTTCTTTCTGTTCGGCAACATGGAGATGCTCGGCAAATACGACGGGATCAACGGGATTCCGGTGCTGAACGTGCTCGGCATCAACCTCGAATCCGGCCGGCATATCTATTACCTGATCTGGATCGTCGTGCTCGGCGCAGTCGTGTCTGTTCAGAATCTGCTTAATAGCCGTCCGGGTCGGGCGATCCGCGCGCTGCGTGGCGGCGGGCTGATGGCAGAGGCGATGGGCGTCAATACCGCGTGGATGCGTGTCGTGATCTTCGTCTATGCGGCTGTGCTGGCGGCGATCTCGGGTTTTCTGTACGCGCATTTGCAGCGCGCGGTAAACCCGACGCCTTTCGGTCTCAACCACGGCATCGAGTTTCTGTTCATGGCGGTGGTGGGCGGCGTCGCGCACGTCTGGGGCGCGGTACTGGGCGCGGCCATTCTGACCGTGCTTCAGGACTACCTGCAGACGCTGCTGCCCAAACTGCTCGGCGAGAACGGCAACTTCGAAATCATCGTCTTCGGCATTCTGATGGTCCTGCTGCTGCAGTATGCTCGCCGAGGCGTGTGGCCGTTTGTGGCGCGAATTTTCCCTCGCGGCCCGCATGCGCATGTGCCCGATCACGCGGACGCGCTGCCGCAGCGCAGCAAGCCGGCAGCAGGCGAAGCGCTGCTCGTCGTCGACAAGGCGCGCAAGCAGTTCGGTGGTCTGGTCGCCGTGAACGACGTCAGCTTCGATGTGAAGGCAGGGCAGATCATCGGTCTTATCGGCCCAAATGGCGCGGGCAAGTCGACGACGTTCAATCTGGTCACGGGCGTGCTGCAAGCGACAAGCGGTGCGATTACGTTCCGCGGCGAGCGTATTGACAAGATGAATTCACGTGAAATCGTCAAACGCGGCATCGGACGGACGTTTCAGCACGTGAAGCTGCTGCCGGGCATGACCGTGCTGGAAAACGTCGCGATCGGCGCGCATCTGAGGGGGCACGCCGGCGTGTGGCGCAGCGTGGCGCGCCTCAATGCTGCGGAGGAGGCGCGTCTGATGGCGGAGGCCGCCCGACAGATCCGACGCGTCGGTCTGGAAGAGCATATGTACGACGAAGCGGGCAGTCTCGCCCTCGGCAAACAGCGGATTCTCGAAATTGCGCGTGCGCTTTGCTGCGACCCGACGCTTCTGTTGCTCGATGAACCTGCGGCAGGCCTGCGTTACCAGGAAAAGCAGCAGCTGGCGACGTTGCTGCGCAAGCTGCGCGAGGAGGGCATGAGCGTGCTGCTAGTCGAGCACGATATGGACTTCGTGATGAATCTCACTGACCGTTTAGTCGTGATGGAATTTGGAACGCGGATCGCGGAAGGGCTTCCGCAGGATGTGCAGAACGATCCGGCTGTGCTGGAAGCCTATCTGGGCGGGGTGGAGTGATGGAGAATCAAACGACAATTCAAGCCGCGGCGCAGCCGATTCTCGAAGTGAACAGCCTGTCGGTCCGCTATGGGAAGGTCGAAGCGCTCCACAACGCAAGGATTACCGTGCGTCCCGGTCAGATCGTTACGGTGATCGGTCCGAACGGCGCGGGAAAGTCGACGCTGCTTAACGCGATCATGGGCGCGCTGCCGCTGACGGGACACGCAAAGGGCGCAATCACGTATCTCGGCGAAGACGTGAGTGCCGTACCCGTCGAAAAGCGCGTGGCACGCGGCATGTGTCTCGTGCCGGAGAAGCGCGAGTTATTCGCGACGATGACGGTCGAGGACAATCTCGTGCTTGGCGCGTATCGTCGCAAACGCGCCGGCGATCGAAACTATCCGGATCAGCTCGATCCGGTGTTCGAACTCTTCCCGCGTCTGAAGGAGCGTCGCAAGCAGGCGGCGGGAACGCTGTCGGGCGGCGAGCGGCAGATGCTGGCGGTCGGCCGCGCGCTAATGGGTAAGCCGGACTTGTTGATGCTGGACGAGCCGAGCCTCGGCTTGGCACCGCTGATCGTGAAGGAGATTTTTCATATCATCAGCGCCTTGCGGCAAACGGGCGTCGCGACGCTTTTGATCGAGCAGAATGCACGCGCGGCACTGCAAATCTCGGACTATGGCTACGTGCTGGAAACGGGCGAACTGGCTCTAGAAGGCGCAGCCGACGCGCTGGCCCAGAATCCGCGCGTGATCGAAACGTATCTCGGTCTTACGAAAAAGGTGGCGTAGCGGAAGGAATTTTTGACGGGTTGGCTGTCAAATGAGCGGCGTGTTTCACGTGAAACACGCCGTTTTTTATTCCTATGCCCTTTGGACGAAATTCGTGTCAAAAGCGAACCCGCTATAATTTCGGCCATATATTTTCCTTGAAGGCTCACGGCGAATCCGGCGTGAGATCTGCGATGCTTTATCCCACAGAGTTTGACGTAATCGTCGTTGGTGGCGGTCATGCCGGCACGGAAGCCGCTTTGGCGTCCGCTCGCATGGGCAACAAGACGCTCCTGCTGACGCACAACATCGAAACCCTCGGCCAAATGAGCTGCAATCCGTCGATCGGCGGCATTGGCAAGGGCCATTTGGTGAAAGAGGTCGACGCACTCGGCGGCGCAATGGCGGCCGCAACCGACGAAGGCGGCATTCAGTTCCGCATTCTCAACTCGTCAAAGGGTCCGGCAGTCCGGGCGACCCGAGCACAGGCTGATCGCGTGTTGTACAAGGCGGCGATCCGTCGGCGGCTCGAAAATCAGCCAAATCTTTGGCTTTTCCAGCAATCCGTCGATGATCTGATGGTCGAAGGCGATCGCGTCGCGGGCGCGGTGACGCAGGTTGGCGTCCGCTTCCGCTCGCGTGCCGTGGTTTTGACGGCCGGCACCTTCCTGGACGGGAAGATTCATGTCGGGCTCAACAACTATACGGGCGGACGAGCAGGGGATCCTGCTGCGGTGTCGCTGTCAGCTCGTCTGAAAGAGCTGAAACTGCCGCAAGGCCGTCTCAAGACAGGCACGCCGCCGCGCATCGACGGTCGCACTATCGATTTTTCGAAGCTGGAAGAACAGCCGGGCGACCTCGATCCAATTCCGGTTTTCTCGTTCCTCGGGCGCGTCGAGCAGCATCCGCGCCAGGTGCCGTGCTGGGTCACGCATACGAACGCACAGACCCACGACATCATTCGCGGTGGCTTGGACCGCTCGCCGATGTACACCGGCGTGATCGAAGGCGTTGGCCCGCGCTACTGCCCGTCGATTGAGGACAAGATTCACCGGTTTGCATCGAAGGAATCGCACCAGATCTTCCTGGAGCCGGAAGGGTTGACTACCAACGAGTTCTACCCGAATGGCATCTCGACGAGTCTCCCGTTCGACGTCCAGCTCGAATTGGTTCGCTCGATGGTCGGCCTCGAGCACGCGCATATCCTTCGTCCCGGCTATGCGATCGAATACGACTACTTTGATCCGCGCGGACTGAAGGCGTCGCTGGAGACGAAGGTGATCAACGGCCTGTTCTTCGCCGGTCAGATCAACGGGACGACAGGCTACGAAGAAGCGGCTGCGCAAGGACTGCTGGCGGGCATCAATGCTGGCTTGTACGTCCAAGGCAGGGAAGCGTGGACCCCTCGCCGCGATCAGGCTTATCTGGGCGTGCTGGTCGACGATCTTGTGACGCGCGGTGTTTCCGAGCCGTATCGGATGTTCACGAGCCGTGCCGAGTACCGCCTGAGCCTGCGTGAAGACAACGCGGATATGCGTTTGACGGAGATTGGGCGTGAACTGGGCGTCGTGGACGGCATCCGCTGGGACGCTTTCAGCCGCAAGCGCGACGCTGTTTCACGTGAAACAGAGCGCCTGCGGACGACGTGGGTCAACCCGAAGACGCTTTCGTCTGAGGAAGCGACCGCGCTGCTCGGCAAGCCGATCGACCATGAGTACAGTCTCGCCGACCTTTTGCGTCGCCCGGGCGTCTCGTACGACGGCGTTTGCGGTCTGCGTGAAGGCACCTGCGGTCCAGTCGAGCCGCTTGCCGACGACGAAGTGCTGCTCGCGCAGATCAAGGAACAGATCGAGATTGGTGTCAAATATCAGGGCTACATCGAACGGCAAGCGGGTGAGATCGAGCGAAACGAAGCGCAGGAGAACACGCGATTGCCGGAGAACCTCGATTACGCCGAAGTTCGGGGGCTGTCGTTTGAAGTGCGTCAGAAGCTGATCCAGTTTCGCCCTGAGACCATCGGTCAGGCATCGCGTATTTCGGGGGTTACGCCAGCCGCTATCTCGCTGCTGATGGTCCATCTTAAGCGCGGCCTCGGCCGCCGTTCGCAAAAGCCCGCCGACGCTGGCAACGACAGCACGCCGGTGGTTCAATGACGGCGCGTTCCTATGCGGCGGCCGACCGCGAGGCGCTCGCCGGCCTCCTGGAAGTAGGTACGCGCGAACTGGGCATCGGCCTTAGTTCGGAGCAGCGGAGCAAACTGCTCGATTACGTCGTGCTCCTGGGGAAATGGAACGCCGTCTACAACCTGACGGCAATCCGCGATCCGCGGCAGATGCTGATTCAGCACATCCTGGATTCGCTCTCGATCGTTCCGCATCTCGCCAACCTTGGGCCGTCGTCGGTACTGGATGTTGGCTCGGGTGGTGGGTTGCCCGGCATCGTTCTGGCCATCGTCTTTCCCGGTTGGTCTGTCACCGTCAACGATATCGTCCACAAGAAATCGGCCTTCCAGTCGCAGGCAAAGGCCGAGTTGGGTCTCGCGAATCTGTCGGTCGTCACGGGGCGGGTAGAAAGCCTGAGACCCGGCGTTGAAGTTCCGGGAAAATTTGATGTCATCGTGTCGCGCGCATTCGCAGAACTCGCGGATTTCGTTACACTGGCCCGTCACCTCGTCGCGGACAACGGAGCCATCTGGGCGATGAAGGGCGTGCGACCCGACGGAGAAATCGAGCGTTTGCCAGAGGGCGCGCATGTCACGCAGGTGATTCGTCTCAAAGTGCCATCGCTGGATGCCGAACGGCATCTGGTCGAAGTCGCAGTAGGCTGATGATCAGATCGAAATCTCACTAAACAGGCTGCAAAGGGGCACTAAAAAGATGGCAAAAATCTTCTGCGTTGCGAACCAGAAGGGTGGAGTCGGCAAAACAACGACTGCGGTCAATCTCGCCGCGAGCCTCGCATCGCAGGGACAGCGGGTCCTGCTCATCGATCTCGATCCGCAGGGCAACGCCACCATGGGTAGCGGCGTCGACAAGGCCGCTTGCGAGAACACGGTATACGAAGTGCTGGTCGACGGCGTGTCGGTCGCCGATGCACGCGTGAAATCGGAAGCCGTTTCGTACGACGTACTGCCTGCCAATCGCGAACTGGCGGGCGCCGAAGTCGAACTCGTCGGTATGGAAAATCGCGAGCGCCAGCTCAGAGAGGCGCTGGCGCATGTGGTGGCCGAGTACGACTTTGTCCTGATCGATTGCCCTCCCGCGCTGTCGCTGTTGACGCTGAACGGCCTGTGTGCCGCACACGGAGTCGTGATTCCGATGCAGTGCGAATACTTCGCGCTCGAGGGCCTGTCGGATCTCGTCAATACCATCAAGCAGGTTCACGCGAACCTGAACCGTGACCTGAAGGTGATCGGCTTGTTGCGCGTGATGTTCGATCCGCGCATCACGTTGCAGCAGCAGGTATCGGAACAACTGAAAGAGCACTTTGGCGACAAGGTGTTCGACGTCGTCATTCCGCGGAACGTACGACTTGCCGAGGCGCCGAGTTACGGCTTGCCGGGCGTCGTGTTCGACCGCGCGTCGCGCGGCGCGCAGGCTTATGTGCAGTTCGGCGCGGAAATGATCGAACGGGTGCGTGCGCTATGACGCAGCGCCATCCATCCAAAGCGGATCGAGGAACCACGATGAACGCAGTAGCACGGAAGAAAGGTTTGGGCAGAGGCCTGGAGGCGTTGCTCGGCGGCAGCGCGGAGTTCACGGAAGCCGTCAAGATCAACGGCGCGCCGCACACACTGCCGCTCGAAAAGATGCAGGCCGGCAAGTACCAGCCGCGCACACGAATGGACGAGGGCGCGTTGCAGGAACTGGCGGCCAGCATTCGCGCGCAGGGTTTGATGCAGCCGATTCTGGTGCGCCCGATCTCGCCGGAAAAATTCGAAATCATCGCGGGCGAGCGACGTTTTCGCGCCGCGCGCCTGGCCGGGCTGGACGAGGTGCCGGTGCTGGTCCGCGATGTGCCGGATCAGGCTGCGGCAGCGATGGCGCTCATCGAGAACATCCAGCGCGAAGACCTGAATCCGCTGGAAGAGGCGCAAGGCATTCAGCGTCTGCTCGACGAATTCAACTTCACGCACGAACAGGCGGCGGAATCGGTGGGGCGTTCGCGTAGCGCAGTGTCGAATCTGTTGCGCCTGCTGAATCTCGCGTCGCCCGTTCAGACGATGCTGCTCGCCGGCGACCTCGACATGGGTCACGCGCGCGCATTGCTTGCAGTCGACGCCGCGACGCAGATCACGCTCGCGAATCAGGTGATCAACAAGCGAATGTCGGTGCGCGAAACCGAAAAACTGGTCACGACGACGACGAAGGCCGCGCCCGCCGTGAAAGCCAAGGTGAATAACGACGGTGGCCGCGATACGCGCCGGCTCGAAGAGGAGTTGTCGGATCTGCTCGCCGCGACAGTGAAGATCAAGCTCGGCCGACGCGGACGGGGGCAGGTGCTCGTCGACTTTGGCGATCTCGATGCACTCGAAGGCATTCTTGCCCGATTGAGGGGCAGCGCAGCTGCTGCATGAAGATTCACCCGATGCCTGCGGCCGAACGAGCGCTAAAGCCTCGTCAAAATTTGTTGCGCGCGGTCATTCGCTATGGGGCGAAAGAGCCGGTGTTGACCGTGCTCGTCGCGGCATTGATCGCGCTGCAGATACTCCATCCGCGCCCATTGGCGTCGCTCCCTGCACTCGTCGACTGGGAAACGGTGATGACGCTCGCAGGGCTCCTGGTTTTGACGAAGGCCGTCGAATATTCAGGATTCCTGATGTGGCTCGCACATCGCGTCGTTCATCGCATCCGTTCGCAGCGAGGGCTGGCGTATCTGCTGGTCGCGCTTGCTGCTGCGCTGTCGACGCTGCTCACGAACGATGTCGCATTGTTCGTCGTCGTGCCGCTTGCGTTGTCGCTGAATGAGTTGACGCCGCTGCCGCTGAAGCGGCTCGTGATCTTCATTGCAATTGCCGTCAATGCCGGCTCCGTTCTTACGCCGCTGGGCAATCCGCAGAATCTGTTCCTTTGGCAGACGAGCGGCGTTTCGTTCGCCGGATTTGTGCTGACATTGGCGCCGTTGTGTGTCGCGCTAATGGTGATGTTGTATGCGCTGACGGCAGTGGCGTTCAAGCGCGTCGAACTGGATCTGTCGAAAGACACGGAACCGCATCCCGTCGATCGTTCGCTGCTTGGCGTCGCCGTGCTTCTGTTCGCCGCTTTTGTACTGCTCGCGGACGCGCATCGCCCGGGCATCGGACTGATCGGCGTCGGCGTCGGATTTCTCTTCTGGCGCCCTCGAATCGTCTTGAAGATCGACTGGCTTCTGCTGCTGATCTTTGTGTTCATGTTCATCGTCTTGAGAAGCGTTGCAGCATTGCCCTCGGTACACGCGGCCGTCGGGCAAATGCATCTGACGACACCGCTGCGAGCCTATGCCGCAAGTGCAGTGCTTTCGCAGTTCATCAGCAATGTCCCAGCAGCGATCATGTTGGCTGAGTTTTCAAAGGATTGGCGAGCATTGGCGTTCGGTGTCAGTGTCGGCGGGTTCGGATTTGCGATCGGTTCACTGGCGAATCTGATTGCAATGAGGCTTTCAGGACAGCGCGGAATGTGGCTGCAATTCCACCTGTTTTCGGTTCCGTTCTGGGTCGTGAGCGGGGTCGCCGGCGGATGGCTCCTGTTGCATTTTTGACACTTGTGCGAGCGACGAAAATGCGCTCGCAACGTTGTGCTCGTAGCACAATTCCAGCGGCATTTCGCGATCTGTCGCGACCGCCTTACATTTGCAGTCCGACCGCATGAAAATGGGCGTTTTCCCGCATCATGAAGCGCCATTTCATGCCGTTATTGGTCGGGCTAAAGTCTTGAATTGCCTGCAACTATCGCTTACAATCGCCCGGATTTATTTGCTAGGTAACCCGTAAGCGGTGCGAAAGCTCGCGGGCTGAACAGGACTTTGCGGGAACACTGCGATGGCGGTCAAAGCGTCGAACCAAACGCCGCAACAACGGCACGACGAACACCGCGACGATCGCACCGGTTCGCAATCGTCCGGCGGTCAGGGCGCAGCGCATGACGACGCGTGGGATGCCGAGCAGCAAGATAACAATATCGTTCCGCTCACACGGGCCGAGGCCGAAAAACTGTTCGGTCCGAACGTGAGTCGTCCATCGCGCGTTACACCGTTCAAGGTCGTGATTGCGCAAATGGTTTTGTCCCTGGGTGCGACGCTGTTGTGGTGGCTGTTCTACAAGCCGCCGGGCGATGCTGCGCTGTCAGCCTTCCTGGGAGGAGCGATTTGCTGGGTGCCGAGCGCTTTGTTCGCGGCACGTCTTAAGAAGTTGAGTGGCGCCGAAACGGTGATGAGCTGGATGATCGGTGAAGCACTCAAGATGGGGACAACGATTGCGATGTTTATTGCCATCGCATTCTGGTATCACGATGTACGGTGGATTCCGCTTCTCGTGACTTACCTCATTGCTCTCAAGACGTACTGGATCGCGCTCGCCTGGCGCTGAAGCAAGCGAGACACTGGCTGACGCACGGCGTTGGCAACGAGGCGCGCGGGTTCGACAAAGGCCCGCGCTGGCGTGTTCCCGCGATAGAGCATTGCGGCGGGAGCGGCCCGGAAAGATTTTCGACAATTTGGGTGGCATTAACGATATGGCAGCTAGCGAAGGAACGCGCGCTCTGGATCCGTCCGAGTACATTGCGCACCACTTGCAGAATTTTTCCACCGCTCATCAGACGTCGATCTTCGACATCCACGTCTGGAATCTCGATACGCTTTTCTGGTCGATCGTATGCGGTGTCATCACCGTCCTGGTCCTGCGTCTGGCCGCGCGTAAGGCGACGTCCGGCGTTCCGGGCCGCTTCCAGTGCGCGGTCGAAATGCTGGTTGAAATGGTCGAGGATCAATCGAAGGCGATGATCCACGGCAACCGCAGATTCATCGCACCGCTCGCGCTGACCGTGTTCGTCTGGGTCGCGCTGATGAACTCCCTCGACTTTCTCCCCGTCGACCTGCCGGGCCGCGTGATCGGCTGGCTGGGTCTGTCCGAAATCATTCCGCACCACCGCATCGTTCCGACGGCCGACCTGAACGGCACGATCGGTATCGCATTGGGCGTGTTCGTGCTGATGATTTACTACAACTTCAAGATCAAGGGCGCTGGCGGCTTCGTACACGAACTGCTGTCCGCTCCGTTCGGCGCGCATCCGCTGCTGTGGATCCCGAACCTTGCACTGAACATCATCGAGTTCGTCGCGAAGACGGTTTCCCTTGGCATGCGGCTGTTCGGCAACATGTACGCGGGCGAGCTGTTGTTCCTGCTGATTGCCCTGCTGGGCAGCATCTGGAACTTCGGTGCGGACACGACGGTGCTTGGCTTCATCGGCCACGTGATCGCGGGCAGCGTGTGGGCGGTCTTCCACATCCTGATCGTTCTGCTGCAGGCGTTCATTTTCATGATGCTGACGCTGGTGTATATCGGCCAGGCACACGACGCTCACTAATCCGGCGCGTCAAGAAAGAATCTAGCTTTAAGAATCGTAGTTTTTTAAATCCCAGTTCCAAAAAGACTTTTCACAAGGAGTGATCATGCAAGCTTTCATCGCCAACATCCAGGGTCTGACCGCCATCGGTATCGGCATCATCATCGGCCTGGGTGCTATCGGCGCCTGTATCGGTATCGGCCTGATGGGCGGCAAGTACATCGA
The DNA here is from genome assembly GCF_900007165.1 of Paraburkholderia piptadeniae. Classification (GTDB taxonomy): domain Bacteria; phylum Pseudomonadota; class Gammaproteobacteria; order Burkholderiales; family Burkholderiaceae; genus Paraburkholderia; species Paraburkholderia piptadeniae. The sequence goes on along the minus strand of NZ_CYGY02000070.1, from coordinate 50,795 downwards.
GGCATGCGCTCGCCAGCCGGAACTGATGAACCCGCTGCAAACCAAGATGTTCCTGCTTGCTGGTCTGATCGATGCGGCGTTCCTGATTGGCGTTGGTGTGGCAATGCTGTTTGCGTTCGCGAACCCGCTGCTGTCGAAGCTGGCAGGCTGAGGTTCCTCGGAAGTGTGCGCCTGATCTATAACTGATAAGGCGCAAAGCGGAACGGGCACTAAGGCGCTGATCGAGCACTGAATCGATGAGCGCCTTGCCGTTTCCCCCTCCGATCAAGCAACGTTTAAGGAAACACCGTGAATCTCAACGCAACCCTGTTTGCGCAAATGGTCGTGTTCCTGATCCTCGCGTGGTTCACGATGAAGTTCGTGTGGCCGCCGCTGATCAACGCCCTCGACGAGCGCTCGAAGAAGATCGCCGACGGCCTGTCGGCCGCTGAAAAGGGCAAGTTGGAACTCGAAGCCGCGCACAAGCGCGTCGACCAGGAACTCGCTCAGGCACGCAATGACGGCCAGCAACGTATCGCTGACGCCGAAAAGCGTGCAGTCGCGGTCGCCGACGAAATCAAGGCACAGGCGCAAGCTGAAGCAGCGCGCATCATCGCTCAGGCGAAAGCCGACGCGGAGCAGCAGGTCGTGAAGGCGCGTGAAGCGCTGCGTGGTGAAGTCGCCGCGCTCGCCGTGAAGGGTGCCGAACAGATCCTGAAGCGCGAAGTCAACCAGGCGGCCCACGCCGACCTGCTGAATCAACTCAAAGCCGAGCTCTGATCATGGCCGAACTTGCAACCATCGCCCGTCCGTACGCAGAAGCGCTGTTTGGCGTGGCCGAAGCTGGTGACATCGCCGCCTGGTCCACGCTCGTGCAGGAGCTGGCACAGGTTGCGCGTCTGCCCGAAGTGCTGTCGATTGCCTCGAGCCCGAAAGTCAGCCGTGCACAGATCAGCGACTTGCTGCTCGCCGCGCTGAAATCGCCGCTCAAGGACAATGCGCAGGCGAAGAATCTGGTCCAGATGCTGGTCGACAACAATCGTCTGCCGCTCTTGCCGGAAATCGCCACGCAGTTCGAAGAGTTGAAGAACGCCCGCGAAGGTGCGGCCGATGTGCTGATCGTCAGCGCATTCCCCCTCGAAGGTGCGCAGCTGGACGACGTCGTCGCAAGCCTCGAACGCAAATTCAAACGCAAGCTGAAGCCGACGGTTCAAGTGGACCCGTCGCTGATCGGCGGCGTTCGCGTGACGGTCGGCGACGAAGTGCTCGATACCTCGGTCCGCGCGCGGCTCGCCAGCATGCAGACGGCTCTGACGGCCTGAAGCCCTCACGTGGTTGTGGCGGCTGGCACGCAACAGAATTGACTATCAGGAGCGAATAATGCAACTCAATCCCTCTGAGATCAGCGAGCTGATCAAGAGCCGGATCCAGGGCCTTGAAGCGAGCGCAGACGTTCGCAACCAGGGCACCGTGATCTCCGTGACCGACGGTATCGTGCGTATCCACGGCCTGTCGGAAGTGATGCAGGGCGAAATGCTCGAATTCCCTGGCAACACGTTCGGCCTCGCGCTGAACCTCGAGCGCGACTCGGTCGGCGCGGTGATTCTGGGTGAATACGAACACATCTCGGAAGGCGACATCGTCAAGACGACGGGCCGCATTCTCGAAGTGCCGGTGGGTCCGGAGCTGATCGGCCGCGTGGTCGACGCACTGGGCAACCCGATCGACGGCAAGGGCCCGATCAACGCGAAGATGACCGATGCAATCGAAAAGATTGCTCCGGGCGTGATCTGGCGTAAGTCGGTGTCGCAGCCGGTGCAAACCGGTCTGAAGTCGATCGACTCGATGGTGCCGATCGGCCGTGGCCAGCGTGAGCTGATCATTGGCGACCGCCAGTGCGGCAAAACGGCTGTCGCTGTCGACGCGATCATCAACCAGAAGGGCAAGGACCTGATCTGTATCTACGTCGCGATCGGCCAGAAGGCTTCGTCGATCATGAACGTGGTTCGCAAGCTCGAAGAAACGGGCGCGATGGAATACACGATCGTCGTCGCCGCTTCGGCTTCGGAATCGGCCGCGATGCAGTACCTCTCGCCGTACGCCGGCTGCACGATGGGCGAATACTTCCGCGACCGCGGCCAGGACGCGCTGATCGTCTACGACGACTTGACCAAGCAGGCTTGGGCATACCGTCAGATCTCGCTGCTGCTGCGCCGTCCGCCGGGCCGCGAAGCTTACCCGGGCGACGTGTTCTATCTGCACTCGCGTCTGCTGGAACGTGCGGCTCGCGTCTCGGAAGAGTACGTCGAGAAGTTCACGAACGGCGAAGTGAAGGGCAAGAGCGGCTCGCTGACGGCACTGCCCGTCATCGAAACGCAGGCAGGCGACGTGACGGCATTCGTTCCGACGAACGTGATCTCGATTACCGACGGCCAGATCTTCTTGGAAACCGACCTCTTCAACGCAGGTATCCGCCCGGCTATTAACGCTGGCGTGTCGGTGTCGCGCGTCGGTGGCGCAGCTCAGACGAAGGTCGTGAAGAAGCTGTCGGGCGGTATTCGTACCGACCTCGCGCAGTACCGTGAACTGGCAGCGTTCGCTCAGTTCGCGTCGGACCTCGACGAAGCAACCCGCAAGCAGCTGGAGCGCGGCCGCCGCGTGACGGAATTGCTGAAGCAGCCGCAATACCAGCCGCTGCAAGTGTGGGAACTGTCGGTGTCGCTGTTCGCAGCGAACAACGGCTACCTCGACGATCTGGAAGTTGCGCAAGTGCTGCCTTTCGAAAAGGGCCTGCGCGAATTCCTGAAGTCGAAGCATGCTGACCTGGTCAAGCGCATCGAAGACAACAAGGACTTGTCGAAGGACGACGAGGGCGCGCTGCACGCCGCACTCAAGGACTTCAAGAAGTCGGGCGCTTATTGATCCGCGAGTGATCCGCAAGGCATAAACGGACCTTGAAGCAGCGCGCGGTGCATGCAAATGCGTCCGCGCTGCTTCGATCAAGGAGCAAGCAATGGCTGGAATGAAGGAAATTCGCGGCAAGATCAAGAGCGTGCAAAACACGCGCAAGATCACGAAAGCGATGGAGATGGTGGCCGCATCCAAGATGCGCCGCGCTCAGGAGCGCATGCGCTCTGCTCGCCCGTACGCCGACAAGGTCCGCGATATCGCTGCGCACATGAGCAGTGCGAGCCCGGAGTATCGTCATCCGTTCATGGTGACGAACGATGGCGCGAAATCGGCAGGCTTCATCCTTGTCACGACTGACAAGGGGCTGTGCGGCGGTATGAACACGAACGTGCTGCGCGCTTCGCTCCAGAAGTTCAAGGAGCTTGAAGGTCAGGGCAAGACGCTCGAAGCGACGGCAATCGGCGGCAAGGGTCTGGGTTTTCTGAACCGCCTGCGCGCAAAGGTCGTGTCGAACGTCGTGCAACTGGGCGACACGCCGCACCTCGAAAAGCTGATCGGCGCTGTGAAGGTTCAGCTCGACATGTACTCGGAAGGCAAGCTCTCGGCCGTGTATCTCGCGTACACGCGCTTCGTCAACACGATGAAGCAGGAGCCGGTGATCGAGCAACTGCTGCCGCTGTCGGCGGAACAGTTCGAGCGTAAGGACGAGAAGGGTAGCCCGACGCCGAATACGTCGTGGGACTACATCTACGAGCCGGACGCGCAAACCGTCGTCGACGAACTGCTGGTGCGTTATGTCGAAGCGCTGGTCTATCAGGCCGTCGCGGAAAACATGGCGTCGGAACAGTCGGCACGGATGGTCGCAATGAAGGCCGCTTCGGACAACGCGAAGACGGTCATCAACGAATTGCAGCTCTCGTACAACAAGAGCCGTCAGGCAGCGATCACGAAGGAACTGTCGGAAATCGTCGGTGGCGCCGCGGCAGTCTGACGGTGACGTCGACACGCGGGAGCGCCATCTGGCGAGTCCACCGAAACTGCGCCGTTGCGCGAGTGAAGAATTGAGTATCTAAAGGAAAAGCGATGAGTACTACTGCTTTGGTAGAAGGCAAGATCGTACAGTGCATCGGCGCAGTGATCGACGTGGAATTCCCGCGTGAGCACATGCCGAAGGTTTACGACGCGCTCATTCTCGAAGGTTCGGAACTGACGCTCGAAGTCCAGCAACAGCTGGGCGACGGCGTTGTCCGTACCATCTGTCTGGGTTCGTCGGACGGCCTGCGCCGCGGCGTCATGGTGAAGAACACCGCGAAGCCGATCAGCGTGCCCGTTGGCAAGCCGACGCTGGGCCGCATCATGGACGTGCTGGGCCGTCCGATCGACGAAGCGGGCCCGATCTCGAGCGAGACTACGCGCTCGATCCACCAGAAAGCGCCGGCGTTCGACGAACTGTCGCCGTCGACGGAACTGCTCGAAACGGGCATCAAGGTTATCGACCTGATCTGCCCGTTCGCTAAGGGCGGTAAGGTGGGCCTGTTCGGCGGTGCTGGCGTGGGCAAGACCGTCAACATGATGGAGCTCATCAACAACATCGCGAAGGAGCACGGCGGTTACTCCGTGTTCGCGGGCGTGGGCGAACGTACCCGTGAAGGGAACGACTTCTACCACGAAATGAAGGACTCAAACGTTCTCGACAAGGTCGCGCTGGTGTACGGCCAGATGAACGAGCCGCCGGGCAACCGTCTGCGCGTCGCGCTGACGGGCCTTACGATGGCCGAGCACTTCCGTGACGAAGGCCTCGACGTGCTGTTCTTCGTCGACAACATCTACCGTTTCACGCTGGCCGGTACGGAAGTGTCGGCACTGCTGGGCCGTATGCCGTCGGCAGTGGGCTATCAGCCGACGCTGGCTGAAGAAATGGGCAAGCTGCAAGAACGTATTACGTCGACCAAGACGGGCTCGATTACGTCGGTTCAGGCCGTGTACGTCCCTGCTGACGACTTGACGGACCCGTCGCCGGCTACGACCTTCGGCCACTTGGACGCAACCGTCGTATTGTCGCGTGACATCGCTTCGCTGGGTATCTACCCGGCAGTGGACCCGCTCGATTCGACGTCGCGTCAGATCGACCCGCACGTGATCGGCGAAGAGCACTACACGATCACGCGCGGCGTTCAGCAAACGCTGCAGCGCTACAAGGAACTGCGCGACATTATCGCGATTCTGGGCATGGACGAACTGTCGCCGGAGGACAAGCTGTCGGTCGCGCGCGCTCGTAAGATCCAGCGTTTCCTGTCGCAGCCGTTCCACGTTGCTGAAGTGTTCACGGGTTCGCCGGGCAAGTACGTGCCGCTGAAGGAAACGATCCGCGGCTTCAAGATGATCGTCGACGGCGAGTGCGATCACCTGCCGGAGCAGGCGTTCTACATGGTCGGCACGATCGACGAAGCCTTTGAAAAGGCCAAGAAGATCCAGTAAAGGCTTGGGTGTATCGAAGCGGGCGCCGGCTCGCGCGGTGGCTGTCGCAAGACGGCCGGCGCACAAGCCAGGCGCCTCGTCCTACGCTCAACCAGCGTTGCATGGGACGAGAGTAAGCGCTAAAGCGCTAACACTCGTCGACAGGAGTCGACATAAATGGCAACCATCAAGGTAGACGTCGTCAGCGCGGAAGAGCAGATCTTCTCGGGCCAGGCGAAGTTCGTTGCGCTCCCGGGCGAAGCGGGCGAACTCGGCATTCTGCCGGGTCACACGCCGCTCATCACGCGGATTCGTCCGGGTGCGGTGCGTATCGAAGCTGAAAACGGCGAAGAAGAGTTCGTGTTCGTCGCTGGCGGTATTCTCGAAGTCCAACCGGGCGCGGTGACGGTTCTGGCCGACACGGCGATCCGCGGCAAGGATCTCGACGAAGCAAAGGCCGAGCAGGCTCGCAAGCGCGCAGAAGAAGCGCTGCAGAACACCGGCTCGAACCTCGAATACGCGACTGCGCAAGCAGAACTCGCGTATGCGACGGCGCAGTTGGCCGCGATCCAGCGTCTGCGCAAGCTGCGCGGACAGCACTAAGCAGCATCATTTGAAAAGCAGCCCTCGTGGCTGCTTTTTTTGTCTTGTACTTGACGTTTACGGAAAGGTCAGCAAAATCATATCGGCAACGCCCTAGCAGCTGAAAAGTTGCGGGTAAGACTTGATGCCGGTCGGTTCACGACCGGGGCACAATCGGTCGCAAACTCATCTCAATACAGCGAATCATCTCTGGAGACACCACCATGGCAACGCAAGCTGCAGGAGAGGGCGCAATCATCGAGCCGAAGGACGGGCTGTCATACGTGCGCGGTTCGACGGACGTTCCGCTTAGCGAATCGACGGTCGGTCAGTTTCTCGTCGATACCGCGCGGCGCTTCCCCGAACGTCCGGCCGTGGTGTTTCGCGAGCAGCAGATTCGCTGGAATTGGACGGAGTTTCTGCAAGAAGTCGATACCTTGGCGGCGGGATTGCTGGACCTGGGTATCGAGAAAGGCGATCGCGTCGGCATCTGGTCGCCGAACCGCATCGAATGGCTGATGACTCAGTTCGCAACGGCGCGGATAGGCGCCGTTCTCGTCAACATCAATCCTGCTTATCGTCTTGCCGAGCTCGAATACGCGCTGAACAAGGTCGGCTGCAAAGCGATTATCTCGGCCGAGAAGTTCAAGTCGTCAATGTACCTGCAGATGCTTCAGGAATTGGCGCCCGAACTGGCAACCGCCACTCCCGGAGACCTCCACGCTGCGCGCCTTCCGGACCTGCGCATCGTGATCCGCATGTGCGATGCGGAGACGCCGGGCATGCTGACGTTTTCGGATGTCATCGAGCGTGGCCGAATCGCGTACGATCCCGCGAAACTCGACGCAATTGGCGCAACGCTCGACGCCAATGACCCGATCAACATCCAGTTCACGAGTGGAACGACCGGGAATCCGAAGGGCGCGACGTTGACGCACCGGAACGTCGTGAACAATGCTCGCTATATCGCAATGGCGATGCGGCTGACCGAGAAGGACTCGCTCTGCATTCCGGTGCCGCTCTATCACTGCTTCGGCATGGTGCTGGCGGTGCTGGCCTGTGTGTCGGTGGGGGCCGCGATGGTCTTCCCGGGCGAGGCGTTCGAGCCCGGCGCGACGCTGGCGGCCGTCGCCGAGGAAAAATGCACGGCGCTTCATGGCGTGCCGACGATGTTCATCGCCGAACTCGACCACCCAGACTTCGCGACCTTCGATCTGTCACGCCTGCGCACCGGCATCATGGCCGGCTCGCCATGCCCGATCGAAACGATGAAACGCGTCGTCTCTCAAATGCACCTAGCCGAGATCACGATCGCTTATGGGATGACTGAGACGAGTCCGGTGTCATTCCAAAGTTCGACGACCGATCCGCTGGACAAACGGACGACGACGGTCGGCCGGATTCAGCCGCACCTCGAAGTGAAAGTGGTCGATGCACTTGGGAACATCGTCCCTGTCGGCGAAACGGGCGAACTGTGCACGCGCGGCTATTCGGTGATGAAGGGCTACTGGGGCGATGAAGCGAAAACGCGCGAAAGCGTTGTCGACGGCTGGATGCACACCGGCGACCTCGCAACGCTCGACGCCGAGGGATACTGCAACATCGTCGGCCGTCTGAAGGACATGCTGATTCGTGGCGGCGAGAACATCTATCCGCGAGAGATCGAGGAATTTCTTTTCAGGCACCCGAAGATTCAGAGCGCTCAGGTGTTCGGCGTGCCGGATGCGAAGTATGGCGAAGAAGTGTGCGCATGGATCGTCCTGCGCGCCGGCGAGCATCTCACTGCCGAGGAAGTGCAGGAATTCTGCCGTGGCCAGATCGCGCACTACAAGATTCCGAAATACATCCGTTTCGTCGATGAGCTGCCGATGACCGTCACGGGCAAGGTCCAGAAGTTCGTGATGCGCGAACGGATGATCAGCGAACTTCACCTCAAGGAAGACAAGACGGCCTGACAGCGCATCGCCGTTATCTGGAACGACGACTCAACGCCGTGTGTGCAAATCACACGGCGATTTGCTTTTGAACGGGAGTTGCCGGTTCGCGCGCGCAGCCGGATGGTGCGCAAACGTTTGGCGAGATAAAAAAAAAGCGGGCCTGGAGCCCGCTAAAAACCACACGCTACGGGGTTAGCGCGAGGAGACCATTGGAGGAATCGGACAACCGGCGCGATCGACGCCGATCACGACTCCAGCAGAGATGCCCCTGGTAAGAGAGCTTCGGCGCTTACGCCGACCAGCCGTCGAGTTGTCCGAAGACACTACTACCCGGCCGCATCCGTGCTGAACCCGTGAAAGGCATTGTGGGCGAATTAGTTCGCTCGCGCGGTAACAAAGTGTTTCAGGTTGTAACGCCCGCCAGATAAGGCGTAGCGGGATTTATTGCGATAGCAAAGCGATTTAGTCGCAATTATTACCGATACCTTTTCAGTCCATTTCGTCCCATTCCGACTCATCGTTCGAAGCGCATGCTGCGCCGCGTCGTGGCCAAGTATCCCGCCGACACACCAGCCCCGTGTGAACGCAAAACTTCAAACCCGAATGCTCATACCGATCCGGAACGCACTTGTTTGAAACTCACGTTTGCCTGCGCCGTTGCATACTGCTGCAACGCGCAATTAGCCGACCGTCCCGCAAGGACTTGTCGCTCGCCGGGCGAAACGCAATCATTGCTCATGACGGACAGAGGCAGCCTCTCGCCTCAACAGGTAAGTACGACTGCCCTAGCCGTCACAATCTCGGCTCGGTTCGGCTTATTTCAGCCACTTGTCCGAAATGGCTTGATACTCGCCACTTGCACGCGCGAGGTGCAGCCATTGATCGACGTATTGCTGGAACACAACGTCGCCGCGAGGCACCATCCACGCCTTTTCCCCATACTGGAACGGCTTGTCCGGATGCACGGAGCACAGCCCGGGGTTGAGCTTCTGCTGCAGGAGCGTCTCGGATGCATCCGTCACCATCACGTCGGCCTTGCCCGCGAGAATCTGCTTGAAGATGGTCACGTTATCCGGATACACCGTGAGATTCGCGTGCTTGAAAAACTGACGCGCGAAGCGCTCGTTCGTGCCGCCCGGATTGAAGATCACGCGCGCGGACTGTTGATCGATCTGCGCGACCGTCTGGTACTTGTTGACGTCGTCACAGCGCACGATAGGCGTCTTGCCGTCCACCTGATACGCCTCCGTAAAGAACGCGCGCTTCTGCCGGTCCAGCGTGGTCGATACGCCGCCCACGGCCACGTCGCATTTCGCGACGAAGTCGTTCATCAGATTCGACCACGACGTCTTCACGAATTCCGCCTTGACGCCGAGCGATTTGGCGAGCGATTCGGTCATGTCGATGTCGATACCTTCGAACTGCCCGTCCTGCTTGTAGAACGAATACGGCTTGTAGTCGCCCGTCGTGCAGGCCCGCAACGTGCCGCGCGCCGCGATTTCGTCGAGCCGCGAGGTTGAAGCCGCGGGGGCAGATGCGGCACTTTGCGCATGGGCCGCGCCGGCGCAGCACAGTGCAGCGGCGAGAAGCAGGGTGACTTTCTTCATTGAATCTCCTCTATCGTTGTTTATTGTGGGCCAACGGAACGGATAATAGCCCGCGCAACTATCTGTGACCATCGGCAGGAAGGCATAGGACAAACAGCAATTGCGGGGATTACGCAGGTTGCCGCCGACGCTCAACGGTTAAAATGTCGCTTTGCCTTCAGTTGCAAGCGACGTGGCCCACAACCTCCTCAACGACACTTTCCTGCGCGCGCTGCTGCGTGAGCCGACCGACTACACGCCAATCTGGCTGATGCGCCAGGCGGGGCGCTATCTGCCGGAATACAACGCGACGCGCAGCCGCGCAGGCAGTTTCCTCGGACTCGCAAAGAATCCCGACTACGCGACGGAAGTTACGTTGCAGCCGCTCGACCGCTATCCGCTGGACGCGGCGATTCTTTTCTCCGATATCCTCACCATCCCCGACGCGATGGGTCTCGGTCTCGATTTCCAGGTGGGCGAGGGTCCGAAATTCGCGCGGCCCGTGCGCACCGAGGACGACGTTGCGCGCCTCGCTGTGCCGGATATCGACAGCACGCTTCGCTACGTCACCGATGCCGTACGCCAGATCCGCACCGCGCTCACCGACGCGCAAGGCCGTCAGCGCGTGCCGCTGATCGGCTTTTCGGGCAGTCCGTGGACGCTGGCGTGCTATATGGTCGAAGGCGGCGGCTCGGACGATTTCAGAACCGTCAAGTCGATGCTCTACGCCCGCCCTGACCTGATGCACCGCATTCTCGACGTCAACGCGAAGGCGGTCGCCGCCTATCTGAACGCGCAGATCGAAGCGGGCGCGCAAGCCGTGATGATCTTCGATACGTGGGGCGGCGCGCTCGCCGATGGCGTTTATCAGCGCTTCTCGATGCACTATATTCAGCAGGCTGTGAGCCAGTTGAAGCGCGAGCACGATGGCAACCGCGTGCCCGTGATCACCTTCACCAAAGGCGGCGGCCTGTGGCTCGAAGAGATCGCGGCGACGGGCGTCGATGCCGTCGGGCTCGACTGGACGGTCAATCTGGGCAAGGCGCGAGAGCGCGTCGGCGGCAAGGTCGCGCTACAGGGCAACATCGATCCTTCCGTGCTGTTCGCGCCGCCGTCGACGATTCGCATCGAGGCGCGCGCGGTGCTCGACAGTTTCGGAAACTACCCCGGCCACGTCTTCAATCTGGGGCACGGTATTTCGCAGTTCACGCCGCCGGAACACGTCGCCGAACTGGTCGACGAGGTGCACCGGCACAGCCGCGCGATCCGGGCAGCGGGCGGCAACCAGCCGGCATAAGGCGGGCTCATCGCATTGTGACGGTATTGTTGCAATGCAGCGAAGCGGGCTCTCGGCCGAAGGGGAAATTAGCGTTCCATAGGCCGCCCAATGGCGCTCTCGACGTTGTCAAGACTTGACTTATGCACATTTGTCACGTTGCGCCGCAGTAGAGGGATTGATTGTCGCACCGGGCTCGAAAAATCCGTGGATCTTTCGTCAATCCCTTGAGTGACAAGGCTTTGCGGATCTTAAGACAAATGTGCGCTATCCCACAGAGAGGCCCGCGTGGCGTGGTCTTCGGCGCATTCGGGTCGAGTTCTCAACAAAGTTATCCACAGGCGGAGCGGGCGGGGCGCAATTGTCGAAACAAATTCAAAACTTAGCGCCGAAATTGAAGTTTTACTTTAAGTGTGCCCCCGGAGGCTGTCAGCCTGTGAATAACCGTCTCGACGACCGGCGGCTATGCGGATCGACGATCTGACGGGCACCTATGTCCGCGTCGCGCTCGATCATCCGTTGCCGACGCTCTTCGACTACCGCTGCGACGCCGCGCTATCGCCGGCGCCGGGAATGCTTGTCAGCGTGCCGTTCGGAAAGCGCCACGTGGTGGGGCTTATCGCCGAAGTGACCGCTCACAGTGAAGTGCCGCCCGACCGTCTGAAATCGGTGGCCGGCGTGTGTGCTGCTTGCCCGCCGCTTTCCGCGCACTGGCTCCAACTCGCGCAGTTCGCCGCCGATTACTACCAGCGCGGTATCGGCGAAGTCGCGTTGCCGGCGCTGCCCCAGGCGTTGCGCGACGCGGCGCGCTGGGCGCGGCTGCTCGCACCCGAAGAGCACTACCGTTTGCTGCCCGCCGGCCGGGCTGCATTGCCAGACGCGCTGCCCGCCCGCGCGAGCGCATTGCGCCGTCTTGCGGCCGCGTTGGCGGAAGTCGAGTCGCTGCCCGCCGCCGATGCCCGCGCCCTGCATCCAAAGGCCACCGCAACGCTCGAAGCGTGGCAAGCCGAAGGCTGGGTCGCGCTCGACGTGATCGATCCCGCCGCGCCGCTCCCTTCACAGCGTCACGCCCCGCAGAACGCAACGCTGCCGACGCTCACCGACGAGCAAACGGCCGCTGTCGAAGCCATCCGCGATGCGCAAGGCTTCGCGCCATTTCTGCTGCACGGCGTGACGGGCAGCGGCAAGACGGAGGTGTATCTGCGCGCGCTGGCGGCGCTGCTAGCCGCGAATCCGCAGGCTCAGGCGCTCGTCCTCGTGCCGGAGATCAACCTCACGCCGCAGTTCGAGGCTGCGTTCCGCGCCCGCTTCGCGTCGATGGACGATACCGCGATCGTCACCTTGCACAGCGGCCTGGCCGAAGGCGAGCGCGCTCGCAACTGGTTTGCCGCGCACACGGGGCGCGCGCGCATCGTGCTCGGCACGCGGCTCGCCGTGCTGGCGTCGCTGCCACATCTGTCGATCATCGTCGTCGATGAGGAGCACGATCCCGCGTACAAGCAGCAGGAAGGTTTGCGCTATTCGGCGCGCGATCTCGCCGTCTGGCGCGCGAAGCAGCTCGGCGTGCCCGTCGTGCTCGGATCGGCGACGCCGTCGCTGGAAAGCTGGTGGCAGGTCGAGCAGGGGCGCTACAGGCGGCTGACGCTGTCGCGTCGCGCCGTCGCCGACGCGGCGTTGCCGACCGTCCGGCTCATCGATCTCGAGGACGAACGGCGGCGCGGACGCGCATCCGTCGAAGGGCTGTCCGGGCCGCTGATCGCGGCGCTGAAAACGCGCCTCGAACGCGGCGAGCAAAGCCTCGTGTTCCTGAACCGGCGCGGCTACGCGCCGCAGCTCGCCTGCGACGCGTGCGGCTGGGTCGCGGGCTGTCCGCGCTGCAGCGCCTACGTCGTGCTGCACAAGCCCGAACGCGCGCTGCGCTGCCACCACTGCGGCTGGGAGTCGCGTATTCCGCGCTCGTGCCCGGAGTGCGGGAACGTGGATATCGCGCCGCTCGGGCGCGGCACGCAGCGCGTCGAGGAGACGTTGGCGAGCGCCGTGCCGGGCGCGCGTGTCCTGCGCATCGACGCCGACAGCACGCGCCGCAAAGGCAGCGCCCAAGCGCTTTTCTCCGACGTTCATGCCGGCGAGGTCGATATTCTCGTCGGCACGCAGATGATCGCGAAGGGGCACGATTTCCGGCGCGTATCGCTGGTCGGCGTGCTGAACGCCGACACCGCGCTCTTCTCGCACGACTTCCGCGCGAGCGAACGGCTTTTCGCGCAGCTGATGCAGGTGAGCGGCCGCGCGGGCCGCGCCGGATTGCCGGGCGAAGTGCTCGTGCAGACGCGCTATGCGCGTCATGCGCTGTATCACGCGCTGGCTCGCCACGATTACATCGGCTTCGCCAATTCGACGCTTGCCGAGCGCCGCGACGCGCATCTGCCGCCGTTCGTCTATCAGGCGATGCTGCGTGCCGAAGGCCGCACGCTCGACGCCTCGCTCACCTTCCTGCAACAGGCCGCGGAGGCGCTCGCCGATGTTCCCGCCGCCGCGCGCGTGACCGTCTACGACGCCGTTCCGCTCACGATCGTCAAGGTGATGCACGTGCACCGCGCGCAGCTACTGGTCGAAAGCGCGTCGCGCGCGGCGCTGCAGGCGACGCTGCGTGCATGGCAACCCGCGCTGCGCACGATCAAAGGCGTGCTGCGCTGGAGCATCGAAGTCGATCCTCTCGACATCTAGCGAGCCGCCTGCCGCCGGCTTCTTGTGCGCATCTGCGTATCAATCCCTTCAAGTCATATCGACGGAGCAAAAGCTCGTTTCGCGTTTTCGCTCGACTCGACGCGCTGGGAATCCGACGAAAACGACGTTGCAAGGAAAGCCGATGCGCGCGAGATCTGGGCGCGCTTCCCGAAGTTCGTAATCGGCTTTGCGATTGCGTTGGCGCTCGTCACGTGGATCGCGAGGCATTACTCGCTCGCCGACTATCGCAAGGTGGTCACGCCCGAGTTCGTCGCGCCGATCACCGCGCTGCGTACGTGGGCGTTCATCTTCTGCTCTTCAGCATCGGGCTGACGACCCGCATCCGTTCGCTGACGGCGACGGGCGTGAAGCCGTTTATCGCGTTCACCGTCGGCGTGGCCGTCAATATCGCCATCGGCTACGCGCTGTCCGCGCACGTGTTCGCACGGTATTGGAATAGCTTGGGACAGGGCTCGTGAGCGCACCGGCCGTTCTCGACGACAGCATCGGCGCGCAGCCCGACCCGCGCCGGCCTTGTTGCGCGGACTGCCGGTTCCGCGCCGACGATCGGCATTCACTTGAGCAACGCATTCCGGGCCTCGCTGTGTTCGGTTCGGGATTCGGCGCGAGCGTCGCCGACAGCCGGCTGTGCGTCGTGCATGACCGGCTCGTCGCGCCTCGCGACCACTGCAGCCGGTTCTTGCCACGGCAAGGCTGACCTGTCAGGTGCCGGACTCAAAGGCGCGCTCGCATCGTCCGCGCGTCAGCTTGAAAATGCGACCGGCCGTCAGACCCGAAACTCCGGCGGCTTCACATCGCGCTCGCCGTCCTTCACTTCGACGGGCCGCAACTCGTTACGCGACGGGCCAGTGGCGCCACGGATGAACAGCACCATGCACGACGCGAACATCATCCAGATCCCCGTTACCACGATCCACTTTTCCATTCCGGCCACCCTGTTTTAGCGAGACTTCGAACCCCGTACCGTGCGTCGCTGCGCATTTCATGACCGGTATAACGGCGCGATTCTGCTTTCGATAAGGGTGCGTCGAAACAAACCCGATCCAGGGAAAACACCGAGCGCAACCGCGTGCATCGGAACGGTGCACTTCGACGGCGAACCCTTGTGCGGCAAGGCTCGCCGAAGGGTGCAACCGTTTTATCTAACTGGTTGCACCTTTTTATTGAGAGGGGTACGATTCGCCCAACTTTTTAGTCTTTGGCCGGCTTCCGCCCGGCACGTGAAGAAGGAAACATGGCGAGCACCACCCTTGGCGTCAAGGTCGACGACCTTTTGCGTACCCGGCTGAAAGATGCCGCCACGCGTCTCGAACGCACTCCGCACTGGCTGATCAAGCAGGCGATCTTCGCTTACCTCGAGAAGATCGAGCACGGTCAGCTGCCCGCCGAACTGTCGGGCCATCACGGCGCAACCGAGCTGGCCGACGGTGCCGCCGTCGATTCCGACGAGAGCGACGCGTCGCATCCGTTCCTCGAATTCGCGCAGAGCGTGCAGCCGCAATCGGTGTTGCGCGCGGCGATCACGGCGGCCTACCGTCGTCCCGAGCCGGAGTGCGTGCCGTTCCTGATCGGCCAGGCGCGTCTGCCCGCGAACATCGCGAGCGATGTGCAGGCGATGGCGACGCGTCTCGTCGAAGCGCTGCGCGGCAAGCGGTCGGGCGGCGGCGTCGAGGGGCTGATCCACGAATTCTCGCTGTCGAGCCAGGAAGGAGTCGCGCTGATGTGCCTCGCCGAAGCGCTCTTGCGCATTCCCGACCGCGCGACCCGCGACGCGCTGATCCGCGACAAGATCAGCAAGGGCGACTGGCGCTCGCACGTCGGCCATGCGCCGTCGCTGTTCGTGAACGCAGCGACCTGGGGCCTGATGATCACCGGCAAGCTGGTGACGACGAATAGCGAAACGGGTCTGTCGTCGGCGTTGACGCGTATGATCGGCAAGGGCGGCGAGCCGCTGATCCGCAAGGGCGTCGACATGGCGATGCGCCTGATGGGCGAGCAGTTCGTCACGGGCGAGAACATCTCCGAAGCGCTCGCGAACAGCCGCAAGTTCGAGGCGCGCGGTTTCCGGTACTCGTACGACATGCTCGGCGAAGCCGCGACGACGGAAGCCGATGCGCAGCGCTACTACGCGTCATACGAGCAGGCGATTCACGCGATCGGCAAGGCTGCGGGTGGCCGTGGCATCTACGAAGGCCCGGGCATTTCGATCAAGCTGTCGGCGCTGCATGCGCGCTACTCGCGCTCGCAGCAGGAACGCACGATGAGCGAGTTGCTGCCGCGCGTGCGCGCGCTCGCAATTCTCGCGCGCCGCTACGACATCGGCCTCAACATCGACGCGGAAGAAGCGGACCGTCTGGAAGTGTCGCTCGATCTGCTCGAAGCGCTGTGCTTCGATCCCGAACTGCAAGGCTGGAACGGCATCGGCTTCGTCGTGCAGGCGTATCAGAAGCGCTGCCCGTTCGTGATCGACTACATCGTCGACCTGGCGCGCCGCAGCCGTCATCGCATCATGGTGCGCCTGGTGAAGGGCGCGTACTGGGATACGGAAATCAAGCGTGCTCAAGTGGACGGCCTCGAAGGCTATCCCGTGTACACGCGCAAGATCTACACGGACGTGTCGTACCTCGC
Organism: Paraburkholderia piptadeniae; assembly: GCF_900007165.1. GTDB lineage: Bacteria > Pseudomonadota > Gammaproteobacteria > Burkholderiales > Burkholderiaceae > Paraburkholderia > Paraburkholderia piptadeniae. The sequence goes on along the minus strand of NZ_CYGY02000070.1, from coordinate 34,695 downwards.
GTGCGCAAAGAAGCTGCTCGGCGCGCCCGATGCCGTCTATCCGCAGTTCGCGACGCACAACGCGCACACGCTCTCGGCGATCTATCACCTCGCGGGCGGCAACTACTATCCCGGCCAGTACGAGTTCCAGTGTCTGCACGGCATGGGCGAGCCGCTGTACGAAGAAGTCACGGGCCGCGACAAGCTGAACCGTCCGTGTCGCGTGTATGCGCCCGTCGGCACGCACGAAACGCTGCTCGCGTATCTCGTGCGCCGTCTGCTGGAGAACGGCGCGAACACGTCGTTCGTGAACCGCATCGCTGACGAAAGCGTGCCCATCAAGGACCTCGTTGGAGATCCGATCGAAGAAGCATCGAAGATCATGCCGCTCGGCGCGCCGCACGCGAAGATTCCGCTGCCGCGCAACCTGTATGGCGCGGAGCGCAGCAATTCGATGGGCCTCGATCTGTCGAACGAGCATCGTCTCGCGTCGCTGTCGTCGGCGCTGCTGGCAAGCGCGAATCATCCGTGGCGCGCCGCGCCGATGCTCGAAGACAACGAGATCGCCGTCGGCAATGCGCGCGACGTGCGCAATCCGTCGGATCATCGCGACCTCGTCGGCACGGTCGTCGAAGCGACGCCGGAGCATGTGAGCGCCGCGCTCGCGCACGCAGTCGCCGCTGCGCCGATCTGGCAGGCGACGCCCGTCGAAGCGCGCGCCGATTGCCTCACGCGTGCCGCCGATCTCCTCGAAGCGCAGATGCATACGTTGATGGGCCTCGTCGTGCGCGAAGCGGGCAAGTCGCTGCCGAACGCTGTCGCTGAAATCCGCGAAGCGATCGACTTCCTGCGTTATTACTCGGCGCAGATTCGCGACGAGTTCTCGAACGATACGCATCGTCCGCTCGGTCCCGTCGTGTGTATCAGCCCGTGGAACTTCCCGCTGGCGATCTTCATGGGCCAGGTGGCCGCTGCGCTCGCAGCAGGCAACACGGTGCTCGCGAAGCCCGCTGAGCAGACGCCGCTGATCGCCGCGCAAGCCGTGCGCATTTTGCGCGAAGCGGGTGTGCCCGCGGGCGCGGTGCAACTGCTGCCGGGCGATGGCGAAACCGTCGGCGCTGCCTTGGTGGCCGATGCACGTACGCGCGCCGTGATGTTCACCGGCTCGACGGAAGTCGCGCGCCTGATCAACAAGACGCTGTCGAACCGACTCGACCCCGAAGGCAAGCCAATTCCGCTGATCGCCGAAACGGGCGGCCAGAACGCGATGATCGTCGATTCGTCGGCGCTCGCAGAACAGGTCGTCGCGGACGTGCTGCAATCGTCGTTCGATTCGGCCGGTCAACGTTGTTCGGCGCTGCGCGTTCTCTGTCTTCAGGATGATGTCGCGGATCGCACGCTCGAAATGCTGACGGGTGCGATGAAGGAACTGGCTGTCGGCAATCCGGACCGCCTGTCGATCGACGTCGGTCCCGTGATCGACGCGGATGCGAAGCGCGGTATCGATGCGCACATCGCCGCGATGCGCGAGAAGGGCCGCAAGGTCACGCAGCTACCGACGCCGGACGGCTGCGCAGCCGGTACGTTCGTGCCGCCGACACTGATCGAACTCGACAGCATCGACGAACTGAAGCGCGAAGTGTTCGGTCCGGTGCTGCATGTCGTGCGTTATCGCCGTAGCTCGCTCGACAAGCTGCTCGAGCAGATCCGCGCGACGGGTTATGGGCTGACGCTCGGCATCCACACGCGTATCGACGAAACGATCGCGCATGTGATCAGCCGCGCGCACGTCGGCAATATCTACGTGAACCGCAACGTGATCGGCGCAGTCGTGGGCGTGCAGCCGTTCGGCGGCGAAGGGCTGTCGGGCACGGGTCCGAAGGCGGGCGGCGCGCTCTATCTGCAACGTCTGCTCGCGACGCGTCCGGCCGGCTTGCCGAAGTCGCTCGCGCAGACGCTGATGGTCGATGCTTCGCAAGGCACGCCGAATGGTGCATCCAATGGCGCATCGAATGGTGCACCCGGCGGCGCGACAAGCGATAATCCGGCGGCCGCGTTGACGGCGCTGCGCGACTGGCTGATCACGGAACGCGAGCCGGTGCTGGCCGCGCGTTGCGACGGCTACCTCGCGCACATCCCGGCGGGCGCGACGGCAGTGCTGTCCGGTCCGACGGGCGAGCGCAACACGTACACGCTCGGCGCGCGCGGCACGGTGCTGTGCGTCGCGTCGACGGCAAGCGGCGCGCGCGTGCAGTTCGCGGCGGCGCTCGCGACGGGCAACAAGGCGCTGTTCGAAGGCGCGGCGGGCGAGCAGCTGTGTGCCGCGCTCCCCGCCACGCTGAAGCATTACGCGAGCGTGAAGAAGAGCGCGGAAGCATCGTTCGATGCCGTGCTCTTCGAAGGCGACAGCGATGAGCTGTTGACGCTCGTGAAGGATGTCGCTAAGCGCGCGGGGCCGATCGTCTCGGTGCAGGGCGTCGCGGCGCGCGCGCTGGAGAGCGGCGATGAGGATTACGCGCTCGAACGTCTGTTGACGGAACGTTCGGTCAGCGTGAATACGGCAGCAGCAGGCGGTAATGCGAATTTGATGACGATCGGCTGAGCGAACCTCGTTTGATCGATTCAAAAAAATGGCGCGAGACGGCGACCCCGATCACCGCGCCGTCCACACCTGGTACCAAGGAGAAGATATGCAAAACACGATGAAAAAGCTGGCAGGCGCGACGCTGTTCGCGACCATGTCGCTGGCGGGGACTGCGCACGCTCAGCAGGCCGAAGACGTGAAAATCGGTTTCGCCGGCCCGATGACGGGCGCACAGGCGCACTACGGCAAGGACTTCCAGAACGGCATCACGCTCGCAGTCGAAGACATGAACGCGACGAAGCCGACGATCGGCGGCAAGCCGGTTCGCTTCGTGCTGGACGTGGCCGATGACCAGGCTGACCCGCGCACGGGCACGACGGTCGCGCAGAAGCTGGTCGACGACGGCATCAAGGGCATGCTCGGTCACTTCAACTCGGGCACGACGATCCCGGCATCGCGCATCTACGCGAACGCGGGCATTCCGCAGATCGCGATGGCGACGGCTCCGGAGTACACGCAGCAAGGCTTCAAGACGACCTTCCGCATGATGACGTCGGACACGCAGCAAGGCTCCGTCGCGGGCACGTTCGCGGTGAAGAACCTGGGCATGAAGAAGATTGCGATCGTCGACGACCGCACGGCTTACGGCCAGGGTCTCGCCGACCAGTTCGAGAAGGCAGCGAAGGCTGCGGGCGGAACGATCGTCGATCGTGAGTTCACGAACGACAAGGCTGTCGACTTCAAGTCGATCCTGACGAAGCTGAAGTCGGTCCAGCCGGATCTGATCTACTACGGCGGCGCCGATTCGCAGGCTGCACCGATGGTCAAGCAGATGAAGACGCTCGGCATCAAGGCTCCGCTGATGGGCGGCGAGATGGTGCACACGCCGACGTTCCTGCAAATCGCAGGCGATGCGGCTAACGGCACGGTAGCTTCGCTGGCGGGTTTGCCGCTGGAAGAAATGCCGGGCGGCAAGGACTATGTCGCGAAGTACAAGAAGCGCTTCGGTGAAGACGTTCAGACGTACTCGCCGTACGCGTACGACGGCGCAATGGCGATGTTCGACGCGATGAAGAAGGCGAACTCGACCGATCCGGCCAAGTACCTGCCCGTGCTCGCGAAGACCAATATGCCTGCTGTGACGACCAAGGATCTGGCCTACGATACGAAGGGCGATCTGAAGAACGGCGGCATCACGCTGTACAAGGTCGTCGACGGCAAGTGGACGACGCTGCAAAGCGTGGGCGGCAAGTAATTGCCGTTAAGCCGCGCGCGGCGCCCGGTTGTTGTTGGTTGAGCGCTGCCGGTTGATCGATTGACAAAAGCCTCGCAGAGTTTTCGCTCTGCGAGGCTTTTGTTTTACGCCGCATATGCCGCCCGTAGTGCGCGCGCTTGTGCGCGCCCGTCTCACTCCCCGCGCAACTTTCTACCCTGCGCGCGAATCTGTTCGAGCGTCGCGCCCGGCGTGCTCGCTTCCTGCAGCATGCGGATTTCGATGACGGCCGGCCTCTTCGATTCTTGCGCGCGCCTGAACGCAGGCATGAAGTCTTCCGTTCGCTCCACCGTTTCGCCATGCGCGCCGAACGACTTCGCGAATGCTGCGAAGTCCGGGTTCGTCAGGCCCGTTCCGTGGACGCGGTTCGGGTAGTGCCGCTCCTGATGCATCCGGATCGTGCCGTAGTGGCTGTTGTTCACCACGATGAAGATCACGGGCAGCTCGTACTGCATCGCCGTCGCAAGCTCGGACGACGACATCATGAAACAGCCGTCGCCTGCAAACGCGACGACCGTTCTGTCCGGATACATCGACTTCGCCGCGATCGCAGCGGGAACGCCGTAGCCCATCGCGCCGCTAGTCGGCGCCAGTTGCGAACGGAAATGACGGTACGCGAAATGCCGGTGCAGCCACGTCGCGTAGTTGCCCGCGCCGTTGGTCAGGATCGCGTCCTTCGGCAGATGCTCGCGCAGTTGCTGCATGATCTCGCCAAGCTGCACGTCGCCAGGGATCGCGCGCGGCTTGCGCCATTCGAGGTACGCGTCGTGCGCCTCTTTGGCCGTGCCTTCCCACGCCAGCTTCGCCGATGGCTTGAGTGCCGCGAGCATCGATGCGATTTCCGGCATGCCGGAGACGATCGGGAGATCGGCCGCATAGACGCGTCCCAGTTCTTCCGCGCCTTGATGAACGTGGATCAGCGTCTGCTTCGTCTTCGGAATGTCGAGCAGCGTATAGCCACCTGTCGTCGCTTCGCCAAGGCGCGGGCCGAGTGCGAGCAGCAGGTCCGCATCTTGAATGCGTTTCGCGAGCGCGGGATTGATGCCGAGGCCCACATCGCCCGCATAGTTCGGGTGCTCGTTGTCGAGCGTGTCCTGAAAGCGGAACGCGAGGCCGATGGGCAGCTGCCAGTTTTCGACGAACGTGCGCAAGTCCTCGCACGCTTGCGGGGTCCAGCCACTACCGCCCGCGATCACCATCGGCTTCTTCGCGCCTTCGAGCAGGCTGCGCAGACGTTCGATCTGCTGCGGCGCCGGCGCCGCGGCCACGCGCTGATATGCCGGCGCGCCCGGCATCGCGGCGCATGCTTCGCTGAGCATGTCTTCGGGCAGCGACAACACGACGGGACCAGGCCGGCCGGACGTAGCCGTATGAAACGCGTGGCTCATGTACTCGGGAATGCGACGCGGGTCGTCGATTTGCGCGACCCACTTCGCCATCTGCCCGAACATGCGCCGATAGTCGATCTCCTGAAACGCCTCGCGATCGAGATGCTCGCGCGCGCATTGGCCGATCAGCAGAATCATCGGCGTGGAGTCCTGGAACGCCGTGTGCACGCCGATCGACGCGTGCGTCGCGCCCGGGCCGCGCGTGACGATCGCCACGCCGGGACGGCCCGTCAGTTTGCCGACGGCTTCGGCCATGTTGGCCGCAGCCGCCTCGTGACGGCACACCACCGTCTGAATTCGCGAGGTCTCGTCGTGCAGCGAATCGAGCACCGCCAGAAAACTTTCGCCGGGCACGCAGAACACACGCTCGACGCCATGCGTCAACAGCGCGTCGACCATGAGCCGTGCACCGGTCGTCATAGATGAAGCATCGGAAGACAGCGACATTGCGAAGACACCTCCAGTCAGAAGAGCTTCGACAGCTTACGCCGAGACCCTCGCAGATGTCATTCGTAAAAGCGGCATCAACATGCGATCAACATTCGATGATGTTCACCGCAAGCCCGCCGCGCGACGTTTCCTTGTACTTGGTCTTCATGTCGGCGCCCGTCTCGCGCATCGTCTTGATGACGGAATCGAGCGACACGTAGTGGTTGCCGTCGCCGCGCAACGCCATGCGCGCCGCGTTCACCGCCTTCACGGAAGCCATTGCATTGCGCTCGATGCACGGAATCTGCACCATGCCGCCGACGGGATCGCACGTGAGGCCCAGGTTGTGCTCCATGCCGATTTCGGCGGCATTCTCGACTTGCAGCGGCGTGCCGCCCATCACGGCCGCGAGCGCGCCCGCCGCCATCGAGCACGCGACGCCCACTTCGCCCTGGCAGCCCACTTCCGCGCCGGAGATCGACGCGTTCAGCTTGTACAGAATGCCGATAGCGGCCGCCGTCATCAGGAAGTCGAGCACGCCCTGCTGATTCGCGTTCGGCATGAAGCGCGTGTAGTAGTGCAGCACGGCGGGGATGATGCCTGCCGCGCCGTTGGTCGGCGCCGTGACCACGCGTCCGCCCGCTGCGTTCTCTTCGTTCACGGCGATCGCGTACAGGTTGATCCAGTCGACCATCGAAAGCGGGTCCTGCAATGCGCGCTCCGGATTGCCCGTTAGCGCGCGATACAGTTGCGGCGCGCGGCGCTTCACCTGGAACGGACCGGGCAGATTGCCATTCGCGTCCGGATTGTTGATGCCGCAGCCGCGCGCGACACACGATTGCATCACGTCCCAGATCTTCAGCAGGCCCACGCGCGTTTCTTCTTCCGTGTGCCATGCGCACTCGTTTTCCCACATCAGCTGCGCAATGCTCTTGCCCGTCGCCTTGCACATCTCAAGCAGTTCAGCGCCCGTGTGGAACGGATGCGGCAACTGATCGACAGCCGACAGCACTTTCGTATTCGGCGAGCCCGCCGTCACCACGAAGCCGCCGCCCACCGAGAGATATGTCGATTCGCGCAGCGTCTCGCCGTTCGCATCGAAGGCGCGCAGCTTGAGGCCGTTCGGGTGCTCCGGCAGCGCCTGCCGGTAGAACGAAATGTGCTCCTTCTGCACGAACGGAATGTCGTGCTTGCCGAGCAGCGCGAGCGTGCGCGACGTGCGAACCTGTTCGAGACGCGCGGCGATCGTATCGGGATCGACGGTATCGGGTGCATCGCCGAGCAGGCCGAGCATCACGCCGCGATCGGTGCCGTGGCCTTTGCCCGTTGCGCCGAGCGAGCCGTACAAGTCCACTTTCACCGATGCCGTGTTGTCGAGCAGCCCATCGCGCTCGAGCCCTTGTGCGAACATCAGCGCTGCACGCATGGGACCGACCGTGTGCGAACTCGACGGACCGATGCCGATTTTGAAGAGATCGAATACGCTGACTGCCATGACTGCTCCTGCTAACAAGAATTTCGTTTGTGCTGCACTGCGTGGGTAACGCGGCAGCAGAATGTGCCGAATACGGCGACCAATGCGCGACGCGTGATCAACGCGCCGGCAAAGGCAGACACACGGCGAGCCACGCGGGCGGCGTCGGTGCCAGTTTCAGCGCGACGGGCGTGTAGCGTCCGTCGAGCCGCGCGGCGAGGTGATACAGCTCGGCCGCATTCTTCGGGTCCCACTGTCCGCTGTAGCCGGGCATGCCCGCTTCGCGGCGCTTTGCATCGAACGGCACGCTCGAATGCACGAATTCCGCATGTGTCTTCGAGCCGCTTGCGTATGGCGTGAGCCAGTTCAGCGCGGCGGCGAGCGTCGCGCCGTTCGGCGCGCGCTCGTTGAGCCAGTTGCGGTTGTGGCGGCGCGCTGCGAGCGCGGCCGTCACGAGCGGCTGAAGATCGTAGGTCACGTAGTGCAGCGCATCGCGTTCGCCGAAATCGACGGTCGTGCCGTCGGGTGCGATGTTGTCGTTGACGTGCTCGACGTACAGACGCTGCGCCGCATCGATCATCTTGCGGTTGTCGAGCGTGAACGCCGCCATCGCTATCAGTTTGACCCGATGACTCTGCCAGTTGTTTCGGAATGTGCCCGTCAACGGCCGCTTTTGTGTATCGATTTGCGCGATGTAGCCGTTGGCGAGTTTCGTGAGGAAAGCCATCGTCGCATTGCGTGTCTTGACGGGCAGCGCGCTCGCCGTCATGTCGTACGCGAGGATCAGCCCCTCGAACGGCGTTTCGTCGATGGGATTGAACGACGGCTCGTAGGTCGTCGCCCATGCATACAGCAGGCGGTCGACGAGCTTCAGATAGCGGTCGTCGCTGGTTGCGCGCCACGCGAGCGCGGCATCGCGCAGCAGATCGAGGTCTTTCTCCGCGTCCTTGCTCTGATCGTAGATGTCTTCGTGCGGCAGCGTGCCTTCCGTATGCAATTGACGCACCGCGTGCGCAGGCTCGGTCAGGTGCGCCTGAACATTGCTTACCAGTGCCTTGACGCCCGGATCGGCGTTGGTGCGCTCGCTGGTTTGCAGCGCAGGCGCGGCGCAGAGGTTCATCGCGGCGTGTGCGCTTTGCGCGCAGAACGCGGCGACCATCATCAACAGCGCCGCAAGCGGCGAGGGGGAAAAACGTTGTTGCGGCGCACGCGTACGATGTGTCCGGGAATGCATCATTCGCACCTGTCGCACCATGCGAAACTCCTTCGTTGGGCTGAGTCGGTGTGTGATGGTAACGGTTTGACGCGCCAAGCGACAGAACAATGGACAGAACCGCGCGACACGCTTCGACGTGACGCGCGGTTCACATTACTTCAACATATCGATGCGCTGAATGCGGCCTTATTCGTAGTCCGCCATCGGCACGCACGAGCAGAACAGATTGCGGTCGCCATACGCGTTGTCGGCGCGGCCGACGGGCGGCCAGTACTTCTTCGCGACCAGCGAAGGCAGCGGATAGGCCGCCGTCTCGCGTGCATAACCATGTGCCCATTCGTTCGCGACGACGACAGCTGCCGTGTGCGGCGCATGCTTCAGCGGATTGTCTTCGCGATCGCTGCGGCCTTCCTCGACAGCGCGGATTTCATTGCGAATCGCAATCATCGCCTCGATGAAGCGGTCCAGCTCTTCTTTCGATTCCGATTCGGTCGGCTCGACCATCAGCGTACCCGGCACCGGGAAGCTCATCGTCGGCGCGTGGAAGCCGTAGTCCATCAGACGCTTCGCGACGTCGTCGACGCTGATGCCGCTCGTTTCCTTGATGGGACGCAGATCGAGAATGCACTCGTGCGCGACCAGTCCGCCGGGGCCCGAGTACAGCACCGGGTAATGCGGCGCGAGCTTCTTCGCGACGTAGTTCGCGTTGAGGATCGCGGCTTCCGTCGCGGCCGTCAGGTTCTTCGCGCCCATCATCGCGATGTACATCCACGAGATCGGCAGGATCGACGCCGAGCCATACGGCGCAGCGGAGACAGCGCCGATGCCGTTCGCGTCGCGCTCGTAGCCCGTCGACGTCTGGTTCGGCAGGAACTTCGCCAGATGCGCGCCGACAGCAACAGGACCGACGCCCGGTCCGCCGCCGCCGTGCGGAATGCAGAACGTCTTGTGCAGGTTCAGGTGCGAGACGTCGCCGCCGAACTGGCCCGGCGCGGTGAGGCCGACCATCGCGTTCATGTTCGCGCCATCGACGTACACCTGGCCGCCGTGCGCATGCACGATCTCGCAGATTTCGCGGACGTTCTGCTCGAACACGCCATGCGTCGACGGATACGTGATCATGATCGCCGCGAGTTTGTCGGCGTGTTGCCCGGCCTTCTTCTTCAGGTCTTCGATATCGACGTTGCCCTGAGCATCGCACGCGACGACGACGACCTGCATGCCCGCCATATGCGCGGACGCCGGGTTCGTGCCGTGCGCCGAAGCGGGAATCAGACAGACGTTGCGATGACCTTCGCCGCGCGACTCGTGATACGCGTGGATGATGAGCAGGCCCGCGTACTCACCTTGCGAGCCCGCATTCGGTTGCAGCGACACGGCCGCGTAGCCGGTGGCCGCGACCAGCATCTGTTCGAGCTGATCGATCATTTCGCGGTAGCCGACCGTTTGCTGTGCGGGCGCGAACGGATGGATCTGACCGAACTCGGGCCACGTGACGGGCAGCATTTCCGACGTGGCGTTGAGCTTCATCGTGCACGAGCCGAGCGGAATCATCGAGCGGTCGAGCGCGAGGTCCTTGTCCGCGAGGCTGCGCAGATAGCGCAGCATTTCCGTTTCCGAATGATGACGGTTGAACACGTGATGCGTGAGATACGCGCTTTCGCGTTCGAGCGTCGCGGGGAACGTATTCGATTGGCCGAGTTTCGCATCGAGTTCATCGATTTGCGGCACGTCGCTGACGAACGCGGCTTGCGCGAATGCAGCGAGCAGATCGGCGAGATCGGCGCGCGTCGTGGTTTCGTCGATCGAAATGCCGACACGCGTATCGCTCACGTGGCGCAGATTGATGCGCTTGGCCGTCGCCGCGTCGTGCAGCGCCTGCGTGCGCGCGCCCGTTTCGAACGTGAGCGTGTCGAAGAATGTTTCGTTGACGAGCGTGTAGCCGAGTTGCTTCGCGCCTTCGGCGAGCAGCGCGGCGATGCGGTTCACGCGCTGCGCGATCGTCTTCAGACCGCGCGGGCCGTGATAAACGGCGTACATGCTCGCCATGATCGCGAGCAGCGCCTGCGCGGTACACACGTTCGACGTCGCCTTTTCGCGGCGGATGTGCTGTTCGCGCGTTTGCAGCGCGAGACGCAGCGCGGGGTTACCCTGCGCGTCGACGGTGACGCCGACCAGACGGCCCGGCATCTGACGCTTGAACTCGTCGCGCACGGCGAGGTACGCAGCATGCGGACCGCCGAAGCCGACGGGCACGCCGAAGCGCTGCGAGTTGCCCACTGCAACGTCCGCGCCCCACTCGCCCGGCGGCGTGAGCATCGTCAACGCGAGCAGATCGGCGGCGGCGACCACGTGGCCGCCCGCTGCGTGGATCGCGTCGGCGAGCGTGCGGTAGTCGCGCACGTCGCCGTCGACGCCCGGGTATTGCAGCAGCACGCCGAACGCATTGGCGTTAGCGGCATCGGCGGCCGGGCCGACCTTCACTTCGATGCCGACCGGCTTCGCGCGCGTCTTCAAGACTTCGATGGTTTGCGGCAGCACGTCGTCTGCCACATAGAAAATGTTCGACTTCGGCTTGCCGACGCGTTGCAGCAGCGTCATCGCTTCGGCGGCGGCCGTCGCTTCGTCGAGCAGCGAAGCGTTCGAGATCGTGAGACCCGTCAGGTCGATGATCATCTGCTGGAAGTTCAGCAGCGCTTCGAGACGGCCCTGCGAGATTTCCGGCTGATACGGCGTATAGGCCGTGTACCACGCCGGATTTTCGAGCACGTTGCGCAGGATGACGGCGGGCGTGTGTGCGTTGTAATAGCCCTGGCCGATGTACGAGCGGAACACCTGGTTCTTGTCCGCGAGTTCGCGCAGCGCGGCGAGCGCTTCGGCTTCGCTCTTCGGCTGGGCGAAGGGGCCGAGCGGCAGTGCGTCCTGGCGGCGGATCGTCTTCGGAATCACCGCGTCCATCAACGCGGCGCGCGATGCAAAGCCGAGGGCTTCGAGCATCGACTGCTGATCGGCCGCATCCGGGCCGATATGCCGTTCAGCGAAGGCATCGTGCACTTCGAGCGCGGCGAGCGAGAGGGGAGTGCGGTTCATCAGATGATCCGGGTGTTCGAGCTTCATTGATTGTTCCTGCCGGCGCGGCGTTCGCCAGTCGTGAACGCCGCGCCTGTCGTGGGTAGATGACTTATTCGCCGATCGATTTGCCGTATGCCGCGGCGTCCATCAGGTTATCCTGCGATGCGCCCGCAGCCGGCTTGATCTTGAACAGCCAGTTGTCGTACGGCGCGCCGTTCACGGCGTCGGGCGTATCGGCGACGTTCGGGTTCGCTTCGATGATCTCGCCCGAGACGGGCGCGTAGATATCGGAAGCCGCCTTCACCGATTCGATGACGGCGACCGTATCGCCTGCCGAGACGGTTTGGCCCAGTTGCTGCACTTCGAAGAAGACGATGTCGCCGAGCGCTTCCTGCGCGTGGTCGGTGATGCCGACCGTCAGCGTGCCGTCCGCTTCGGTGCGGACCCATTCGTGCGATTCGGTGTATTTCAGATCGGCCGGGATGCTCATCGGATGCTCCTAAAACGGTTTGATTCGGTTGACTTGATGGATGGGACGCACGCGACGCTTTAGTGTCTGTCTGGTGACTGTCTCGTGACGCTCATCGCGAGCTCGGTAACGATCAGCTCACGAGCACTTTGCCGTTGCGCACGAATGGCAGTTTAACCACGCTGGCGGGAAGTGCCTTGTCACGTATCTGCACGTGCACGACGTCGCCCGGCTGCACGCCTGTCGGCACGCGCGCGAAGGCGATCGATTCCTGCATGGTCGGCGAGAACGTGCCGCTCGTGATTTCGCCCTCGCCGTGCGGCGTGACGACCTTTTGATGCGCGCGCAGCACGCCCGCCGCCTTGCCGTTGTCCTTGTGCAGGATCAGGCCGACGAACGACGATTTCGAGCCGTCCGCTTCGAGCTTTACGCGGCCGATGAAATCGCGCGGCGCGGACAGATCGACGGTCCATGCGAGACCGGCGTCGAGCGGCGACACGTTGTCGTCCATGTCCTGGCCGTACAGGTTCATGCCTGCTTCGAGGCGCAGCGTATCGCGCGCGCCGAGGCCCGCGGGACGCACGCCTTGTGCCTGCAGCGCGTTCCACAGCGCTTCGACGTGAGTGGCGGGGACGATGATTTCGAAGCCGTCTTCGCCCGTGTAGCCGGTGCGCGCGACGGTCAGCTCGCCGAACGGCGTATCGGCGACGCGCGCCGCGTTGAACGGCTTGAGGCCTTCGCTGGCGGCGCGGGTGGCGGGCGCCGTAGCCCAGACTTTTTCGCGCGCGTTCGGGCCTTGCACGGCGACGATCGCGTAGTCGCGGCGCGGCTGAATCGTGAGGCCGAAGCCTTCCGAGTCGTTGAGCTTGTTGAACCACGCAACGTCTTTCTCGGCCGTGCCGGCATTCACGACGACGCGGAAATGGTCTTCGGAGAAGTAGTAGACGATCAGATCGTCAATCACGCCGCCTTGCGGATTCAACAGACAGGAGTAGAGCGCCTTGCCCGGCGTCTTCAGCTTGCCGACGTTGTTGGCCAGCGTGCGCTCGAAAAAAGCGCGTACGCGTTGACCGGTGAAATCGACGACGCACATGTGGGACACGTCGAACATGCCCGCATCGGTGCGCACGGCGCGATGCTCTTCGATCTGCGAGCCATAGTTTACCGGCATGTCCCAACCGCCGAAGTCGACCATGCGGGCATTCAGCGCGCGGTGCGTGGCGTGGAGCGGGGTGTGTTTGAGTTCGGTCATCGGGGCCTCGGGCGTCGCTAAACAGGAAAGGCCATGCGGCGAAACCCCTCGCGGCCTGATCCCACCTTGGGCCAACGAGCGATTACTGCATGCCCCCTCTGTCCTCGATACCTGAGAGATTGCGCCGCCGTCAGCGAGTGCTGGCCGGCGTGGCGCGCGCCCCTTCGGTGGGCAGCTTGCGCGTGCAGCATGTGTGCATCGGCGCTACTGCCGCTCTCCAGAGTGCGAAAAACGCGCGCTCATTCGAATGAGGTCGTTATGACCGGATGACGAGCGGATTTTTCGACGCGTTCGGTCCTTTTGCCTGAGAGTTTGCGGGTGTGCCCCTTCGGCGGCGCTGGCTGCTGTGTACTCAAGACGACAGCAGGCGGCGCGCTCTCCCGACGCGTGCGGCGAATGTACGCGAGGGTGGAAGGCTTGTCAAATAAAGGTTTCGACTCTATGTACGGCGCGCGTCGCGGGATCGCGGCGGCGCGTCGAGCGTCAAAAATCGATTGGAGAAACCGCGTTCCCCGTAGTCGATTTGCCTGAAAAACGCGCTAAAAAACGCGGCCGCTCGTAGGACGCCGCGCTTTCGCTTCGCGGACTTAGCGGTTGATCGCCGCCTCCGCCGTATCGAGTTCCTGATTCAGCACGCGCTGTTCGTCGCCCGTGAGGCCGCCGCCGTGCTGCGCCGCCATGTCGTGCGCTTCCTGGCGGATCGTGTCGAGACGCCGGTGCAGCGCGCCACCCTCGGGTGGCGGATAGTGGCCCTCGTTGACGCGGGTGTCGATGTGGCGGCCCATGTTGTCAAGGCGGCCGTTCACCTGCTCGAAGCGGTGCACGGCCATTTCGTGCGGATTCGGCGCGGGATGCGGCTGGGCGGTCTGCTGGCGCGTGGTGACGCACGCGGTGAGCGCCGCAACCAGTGCGCAGCAGCCAAGCGCGCGAACGATACGTTGCATAGGTTCTCCTGTTGAAGGGTGTCGATGCGATGGGTGTCGATCCGATAACGCAAGCAACGGACGACGGACGACACGCGATGACGCGGCGCCGTCGTAGTTTCGTTACCGTCGGTTGCCGGCGAGGCCGGCGGCGGGACGGGTTGCGCGGTTCCGCACCAGGCGGAACCCTTGAAGGCGCAATAAAGGCCTGAGCGAAATCGGGACTAAGGCAAAACGCGGGCGGCGCGTTATCCGGCTCTCACGCCCCGCGCCGGAACGGCAACCGCACGCCTTCCGTGTCGCTGCGAGCCGCGAGTTCAATGATCGTCATCACGTCGACGGCATCCTGCGCGCTGACCGGGAACGGTGCGCCGTCGCGAATCGAAGCCGCCAGCGCGCGATAGAACTCGACATAGACGCCGTCGCGCGTCGGCAGATCGCGCTCCACCTCCTGCTCGCCTTCGAGCACGCGCAGCGTGCCCGCCTGGTTGCCGCTGCCGAAGCCGGCATCGCCGGGGCGCAGGCCTGCCTTCAGTTGATCCTCCTGCGTGTCGAGACCGTGCTTCACGTAGCTGCCGCGCGTGCCGTGGATCGTGAAGCGCGGCGCGACGATAGCCGTCAGCGCGCTCGCATGCAACACGACTTCGTGGTTTGCGTAGCCAAGCAGCAGATGCGCGTAATCCGGCGCGCTCGCGTTGTCGCGATACGCCTTCACCGACGCATAGACCGTTTCAGGCGCGCCGAAGAGTGTCAGCGCCTGATCGATCAGATGTGGCCCGAGGTCGAGCAGCAAACCGCCGCCGCGCGATGCCTCTTCGCGCCAGCGCTGCCGGATGCCCGGACGGAAGCGGTCGAAGTGCGATTCGAAATGCGTGATGCGGCCCAGCTCTCCGCTTGCGATCAGCTCGCGCACGGTCAGGAAATCGCCGTCCCAGCGGCGGTTGTGGAACGGGGCGAACAGCAGGCCCTTGCTCTGCGCGAGATCGGCGAGCGTGCGCGCATCGGCGGCCGTGAGCGTGACGGGCTTGTCGACGACGACGTGCTTGCCCGCTTCCAGCGCGCGGCGCGCGAGGTCGAAGTGCGTGTCGTTCGGCGTCGCGATCACGACGCATTCGATGTCCGCCAGCGCGAGCAGCGCGTCGATGTCCGCGACGATGCGCGCGTTCGGATAGTCGGCGCGCGCCTTGTCGGGCTGCCCCGTGGCGATTGCGGCGACGCTCGCGCGTCCGCAGTGTTCGATCACCGGCGCGTGAAAGGTGGCGCCGGCAAAGCCGTAGCCCATCAAGCCAATTTTCAGCGATGAAGACATGCGTGTTCCCTGCAAAAGCGGCGCGCCGCGGGGGCGGCGCACAACGGCGCAATTGTGGCACGGACGCGCTTCCGCTCGCGTCGCGCGGCTTCGGCGCGCGCCGCGTCGCTTGCTGTCCTGAGGGCATGTGCCGAGGCATTCGCAGGAGCATTCGTGTTAACATCGCGGTTCTCACGCGAACGGCAAAAAGCGCATGGAATCAAGTGCGTGGCGCAAGAGATAGATGCGAGACAGATGCGCGGCGGATCGTTGCAAGCGCGATGCATCCGTCTCTGCACCCGTCCAGCACGATGCGCCATTCGAGCCGTCTCGCTGCATGTTCCCGGGCCGCTCGTTCGTCAAGCAGCGCCCTCAATTCATTTCTAATCCACACACGATGTCCGCAGGCCTGAATGCCGCTCAAAGCGAAGCGGTGCGCTATCTCGACGGTCCGTGTCTCGTGCTCGCAGGCGCGGGCAGCGGCAAGACGCGCGTGATCACGCAGAAGATCGCGCACCTGATCGAAAACAAAGGCTTCGAGCCGCGCCATATCGCTGCCGTCACCTTTACGAACAAGGCCGCTGCTGAAATGCGCGAGCGCGTCGGCAAGCTGCTCGAAGGCAAGACGTTGACGGCGCCCGGCAAGGAAGGCCGCAAGGTGCCCGTCAACCAGCTGACGGTCTGCACGTTCCACTCGCTCGGCGTGCAGATCTTGCGCCAGGAGGCGGAGCACGTCGGCCTGAAGCCG
Organism: Paraburkholderia piptadeniae; assembly: GCF_900007165.1. Taxonomy (GTDB): domain Bacteria; phylum Pseudomonadota; class Gammaproteobacteria; order Burkholderiales; family Burkholderiaceae; genus Paraburkholderia; species Paraburkholderia piptadeniae. The sequence goes on along the minus strand of NZ_CYGY02000070.1, from coordinate 18,600 downwards.
CAGTTCTCGATCATGGATTCCGACGACTGCTTCGGCATGATCCAGGAACAGGTCGGCTCGACGGACAAGGGCTTCATCCGCAAGATCCAGACGATCATCTCGCTGTGGAAGAACGGCCTCATCATGCCGGAAGAGGCGATGGCGATTGCGTCGAACGAGGACGAGCATCAGGCCGCGATCGTCTATCGCAACCACGTCGCGACGCTGCACGCCTATCAGGCCGTCGATTTCGACGATCTGATCCGGCTGCCCGCCGAGCTCTTCAAGAAGAACGAGCAGGTGCGCGACCGTTGGCAGAACAAGCTGCGCTATCTGCTGATCGACGAGTATCAGGACACCAACGCGTGCCAGTACGAACTGGTGAAGCTGCTGGCGGGCCCGCGCGCCGCGTTCACGGCCGTCGGCGACGACGATCAGGCCATCTACGGCTGGCGCGGCGCGACGCTCGAAAACCTCGCGCAGCTCGGCAAGGACTTCCCGAAGCTGCACGTGATCAAGCTCGAGCAGAACTATCGCTCGACGGTTCGCATCCTGACGGCGGCGAACAACGTGATCGCGAACAATCCAAAGCTGTTCGAGAAGAAGCTGTGGTCCGAGCACGGCATGGGCGACACGATCACCGTTACGGGGTGCAACGACGAAGAGCACGAAGCCGAGTCCGTCGTGTTCCGACTGTCGGCGCACAAGTTCGAGCGCCGCGCGCAGTTTCGCGATTACGCGATCCTGTATCGAGGCAATTTTCAGGCGCGCATCTTCGAACAGGTGCTGCGCCGCGAGCGCATCCCGTATGTGCTGTCGGGCGGCCAGTCGTTCTTCGACAAGGCCGAGATCAAGGACATTTGCGCGTATCTGCGGCTGATCGCGAACGCCGACGACGATCCCGCGTTCATCCGCGCGATCACGACGCCGCGCCGGGGCGTCGGCAACACGACGCTCGAAGCGCTGGGCGCGTTCGCGGGCCAGGCGAAGGTGTCGCTGTTCGAAGCGGTGTACATGGGCGGCATCGAGGCGCGGCTGTCGGCGCGGCAGGTCGAGCCGCTGCGCGTGTTCTGCGATTTCATGCAGCGTCTGCGAGACCGCGCCGAGAAAGATGCGGCGACGTCCGTGCTCGACGACATGATGGAGGCGATCCACTACGAAGCGTATCTGTACGACGCATTCGACGAACGCCAGGCCCAGGCGAAATGGCAGAACGTGCTGGAGTTTCTCGAGTGGCTCAAGCGCAAGGGCACGAAGCCTGAACCCGAAGCGGGCGTGGAGCAGACCGGCTACGACACCGCCGACGGACTCACCGATACCGGCAAGAATCTGCTCGGTCTGATTCAGACGGTCGCGCTGATGTCGATGCTCGAAGGCAAGGACGAAGACCCGGATGCCGTGCGTCTGTCGACGGTGCATGCGTCGAAGGGGCTCGAATATCCGCACGTGTTTCTGGTGGGCGTCGAGGAAGGCATCATGCCGCATCGCGGCGGCACCGAGGACGATGGCCCGATCGACGATGCGCGCATCGAGGAAGAGCGCCGTCTGATGTATGTCGCGATCACGCGCGCGCAGCGCAGCCTGCATCTGAACTGGTGCAAGAAGCGCAAGCGGGCGCGCGAGACGGTGGTGTGCGAGCCGTCGCGCTTCATCCCCGAAATGGGCCTCGACGAAGCGCCGCCGCCGACGCCGGAAGAAGCGCCGATGACACCGAAAGACCGGCTTGCAAGTTTGAAGGCGTTGTTGCAGAAGGCGTGAAGCGCGTGCCGCATAAATAAGAAATCCCCGGACGAGGCGGGGATTTTTCGTTGGGGCTGAGATGCGCGCTGCTTATTTCGCCGCGCTGATCATGTAATCGACGGCGGCTTTCACATCCGCATCCGATGCGTTCGAGCCACCCTTCGGCGGCATCGTGCCCTTGCCGTGCAGCGCGTAGTTGTAGATCGTATCGATCGGGTCTTTCAGGCGCGGCGCCCAGGCTTCCTTGTCGCCGAATTTCGGCGCGTTCAGCACGCCCGCCGCGTGACAGGCCTGGCAGACCTGCTGATACAGCGCCTTGCCCGCCTGCGATGCGTCCGCGCTTTGCGTCGCGCCCGATGCCGGCGCGGCACTTTGCGGCACGTTCTTCATCGCGGCCATCGCGGCGGCGGCCTGTGCGCTGGCAGTGTCGGACGCGCCTGCTGCTGCGCCTGATGCCGCTTCGGAGCCCGAAGCGGCCGCAGCACCGGATGCGCCCGCGGGACCCGCAGCCGGCTGGCCCGGCACGGGCTTCGGCGGATCGGCGAATTTCGCGCCCGCGTTGTTCGCCATGTAAGCGACGGCGAGGCCGATTTCGTAGTCGCTGTAGTCATCCGGGCTCGTGCCGCCGCGCGGGGGCATCGCGCCCTTGCCGGTCAGCGCGGTGTGCCAGAGCGTGTCGAAGCCTTGGGCGATGCGCGGCGCCCAGTCGCCGGTGTTGGTGAATTTCGGCGCGCCCGCCGCGCCCGCCGCGTGACAGGCCGAGCAGACGGCCTTGTACACTTCCTCGCCCGTCTTGTAGACGCGCGGCGCGTTGGCGTCGCGAATGTCGACTTTGGCGATGGGGGCGACGCGCGAGTCGACGACGGCGTCGGACAGACCATCGGTGCCCGCGCCCGTGCGAGTCGAGTTGTCGACGTAGTAGGCGAGCAGAACGATGATGACGATGGGGACAGCAAAGCCGGCGATGACTGCGGCGATCAGCTGTCCGGGGGTCTTGATCGGGGCTCCGTGTGGTGCTTCGCTCATGCTTGTCTCGTCTCCCATGGGTATTGTGAGCGGTACAGCGCGACGGCAACGACTTTGTTCTTGATAAGCCACGGACGATTATAGACGGAAGGTTTCGGCGCCGGTGCGCGGGCCTCAAGCGTGTTCAGTAGGCGTTTACGCGGACATTTTTGGGTTCTGGCGCGGTTTTGTGATTGATTGGACATTGCCTTCGACGGCTTGGCGGGTTGCGCCAGCGGGCCCGCAGTGGACGGACCGCCTGAAAACGGGTATCCTCTCGGTCTCGCTCTGGCGCCGCATGTCGCATCAACCTCGTGATTTTGCAGCGCTTTTTCGCCGAGCGTTTCCGCCGAATGCGCCCGTAGCTCAATGGATAGAGTACTGCCCTCCGAAGGCAGGGGTTGCTGGTTCGATCCCAGCCGGGCGCGCCATCTGCGATATAGCCTTCCCGTGGTTTCGCAGCATGCATTTTCTCGCTCCGGTTCCCTCCGGAGATGCGCGGCCATCCGCTCACGGTGAATTCAGGCTTCTCTCCCCTCAGCGTGTTCCATTTCCGTCCGCCGAACCGACAGGGGTGGCTCACGGCCACAGCCACCGTTCCTGTCGTCACGAGAAACGGGCCTGATTCAGGTCGCGTTTGATCCCATCTGCTGCCCACGCCGACCACGATCGCGAATTCGGTGGCGGCGATATTGCGGAGAGCGGATTGCCCGTCACAGTGGCTTGGCGTGGGATCGGCGGCAGCCGATGACGGATTTTCGCCGAGTGCATGCGAGTGCGCGGTATCAGCGCATGCCACCCGTGCGCTAGGAATCTGACGCAGGCATGCGCTTCAACGCCGACCATCACTCGCCGTATTTTTCCAGATACTTTTTGTAGCCGGCATGCCACCGCGGGGTCGCGAATGCGCCCGCGCTTTCATGCACGACGCTGATCGGCCAGGTGCCCATTTTCATGTTGCGCAGTTCAGCCTGGCGGCAAAAATCCAGGTCGTAGAAATGGAAGTCGAAGCGCTCGTCGAAGCGCAGGTCGTGTGCAGCCAGTTTTTCGCTATCGGCAATCAGCAACAGGCCATCGAGCAATTTGCATTCGACGCCCGAAGGACCATAGCGGGAGACTTCGCACGGAAACATCTTGCCGTGCCCCACCGCTCCGCTCAGATATTGCGGCTCATCCCAATTGAAATGCGAGGGTTGCGATCCGTCCACATCGGGATTCGCCTTCACGAAAGCCCACGCCGCTTGCTGCGCGACGCGACGCCGGTTGCCCGCGACCCCCGCAATATCGAAGTGCTGCACGGCTTCGCGAATGCGTTCCAGCCAGTAGAAATCGTTGAGCCAGATATCGTCGTGGACGAATACGAGAATTGCCGGATCTTTCTTCGCCGCATCGATTGCGACGTTATAGATAAGCGGTAGTCCACGCGTATTGTTATCGAACAGCAGCAACTCGGGGGCCTGAGGAAAGCGATACAGACTGAGCGAAAGTCCGAGCGCGGTGTGCGTCAAAAACGTTTCTCGTGGCGATCGGGTCGCACAGACAAGCCTGATGGGTTTCACTGTTGTTGTTTCCGCCTGAGTCGGACTAGCGCATATCAATCCGGCGATGATGCGATACCTCGCCGGCCACGGCAAGGGGTGTGGATCGGCGAAGGACCGGGCGAAAAAACGAGGAGCGCGGGTGGGCGGGCGCAGGCCGTCTGTCAGGAGAAAAAGGTGCAATAGTCCGCGTTGATTAGCGGATTGAACACGACGGTGGCTGCCTATACTCCTGGCCACCCGTCTCCATCTTCTCTTTCTTCGCCATGAAACAGACTCCGGTTCATCACATTCACAACGACGAACTGCTGAAACTGATGCCGACCCACGTCCGCAGGGTTGTCGAGGTGGGATGCAGCTCGGGGGCGCTGGCGAGGGAATACCGGAAGCTCAACCCCGACGTGCATTACGTCGGTATCGAGGTGGTACCCGAATATGCGGAACTGGCCCGCGCGCATTGCGACGAGGTGACCGTGCTGGACATCGAGACGGTCGACGAGGCGCGTTTCAGGTCCGATCTGGCAGCGGATTGCTATGTATTTGCCGACGTGCTGGAGCATCTGCGCGATCCGTGGGATGTCCTGCGAAAGATCCACGCCGCGCTGACCGCGAACAACGGCGGCTACGTGGTGGCCTGCATTCCGAACATGCAGCACTGGAGCATTCAGGCCCGCCTGAGCTATGGCGATCTGCGCTACGCGGATATGGGACTCCTCGATCGCACGCATCTGCGCTGGTTCACGCTGCAAACGATGATCGAGATGTTCGCGCAGACCGGCTACCAGGTCGAGGACGGCGCGCGCCGCATCTTCCACGAGCCGCAGCGCGAAACGTTCCTGCCCGTCATCAAGGCGATGGCCGCCGCGGCGGGCGGCGATGGTGAGGCGGCTGTGCGCGATGCGCTGCCGTTGCAATACGTGATCAAGGCGGTGCCGGCGCAGGCGTGATGCGCGGTGAGCGCAGGTGCCGGAAGTCGGCCTCGCCGGGCAGCCAGTTGCGGCGCGTAGATGAGTGATCGAATGAAAGCGAACGTCTATCAGATTTTCTATTCCGGCGAGACGCGCGCGTCTCTCGATGCCGGGTTCATTCCGCTCGACAACACGGGCGGGCGCCCGGATTGGTACGAATACTGGCCCATCCGCCGGTTCCTGCTGAATAACCCGCTTAACCCGAACGAGGGGTATGGGTTCCTTTCGCCGAAGTTCGGCAAGAAGATCGGGCTGCATTCCGACACTGTGTTCCAGTTTCTGGCCGAAACGCCGGACGATGTCGATGTCGTTACGTTTCCGATGTTCTACGACGTGGCCGCGTTTTTTCTGAATGTGTTCGAGCACGCCTGCGTCGCGCACTCGGGTATTGCGCCGACGCTGGTGGCGGCGCTGAAGCAGATCATGCCGTCGGTCGACATCAACACGCTGGTGATGACGTCGAAGGAGACGGTGTTCTGCAATTACCTGATCGCCAAGCCGGCTTTCTGGGCCGAATGGATCGGGTTGTGCGACCAGCTGTTCGCCATTGCGGAATCCGGCGTGGGCGAACTGGCCGAGGGGCTGAATGCCTCCGTGAGCTACGAGCAGGACTCCGCGCCGGCAAAGGTCTTCCTGATCGAGCGGATGGCGTCGCTACTCTTGTGCACCCAACCGCAGTGGCGGGTCAGAAGCTATAACCCACTGACCATGCCGACCTCGGCGAGCCCGATTCGACTTCTCGGGGCCGAACTGCTGATGCTCGATGGCCTGAAGTTCGCGTCTCGTCAGACGGGCTTGCCTGAGTATCTTGCCGTGTTCCGTCAACGCCAGGGCGAGCTGTTCCAGCGGGCGATGGCCGACCCGCAGTGAGCGGGCGCTGGTCGCGGGCGTCGTCATAAGCCGGCGAATTGCGGTCATTTACCGGGTTTAATCCGCGGATCATCGTAGGCCGGCCGTTGCCAGAATCTAAGTATGGCGTGCTGTGTGCACGATTTGGCAGCAGGGTTTTTCAGTTCGGTCATTTTCCGGCGAAACCTGCTGTTTCCCGCATTGTTTTTCGACGGAAGCATCTATTCATGAGCGAATTCAAGTTTGCCGACCTGGGTGGCGAGACGACGGACGAGTTGCTGTCGCGCGCCGATGCACTGTGCCGTAGCGACCGGCTCGACGAAGCGGACGAACTATGCCGCGAGGTGCTCGCCATCGATCCGGCGCACGCCGGCGCGCTGCATCTGCGCGGCATGGTCGCGTATCGCAGGGGCGAGCACGCGCGGGCGGCGGACCTGATCATGGAGGCGATCAGCCGGGATGCCAGGCCGGACTACTACTTCGCGCTCGGCAACGTGATGGCGGCGCATCGCCGGGTGGCTGCCGCTGCCGAATGTTTCCGGCTGGTCACGCAGATGCAGCCGGAGCATGCCGACGCCTACAACAACCTCGGCATCGCGCAGCGCGGGCTGAAGCAGTATCACGATGCGGTGCAGTCGTTCTGCAAGGTGCTGGAGCTGCAGCCCGGCAATGGCCGCGCGTACAACAACCTCGCCAATGTGCTGCTTTCGCTGGACGAGCTGCCGGCGGCGCTGGAGGCATGGCAGATCGCGACGGAGCAGGCTCCGTCCGAGCTGGAGCCGCGCAGCAACCGGCTGACTGCGCTGAACTACGCCACGGGCACGACGCCCGAGCAGTATCTGGACGAGGCGCGCAAGTTTGCCCAAGTGGTGGAAGAGGCGGCCCAGCCGTTCCGAAGCTGGCTCGTCGGCATGGCGCCGCGCACCGAACGGCCGTTGCGGGTAGGGATCGTGTCGGGCGATCTGCGGCGTCATCCCGTTGGGTATTTTCTCGAGAGCGTGGTGAAAAGTCTCGATCCGGCCCGCGTTGAACTGGTCGCTTACCAGACATCCCGGGAGGAAGACGAATTGACCGTCCGCCTCAAGCCGTATTTCCATAGCTGGGAGTCGATCGCCGGCATTCGCGACTTTGCCGCTGCCCAGCAGATCCGCAACGACAAGATCGATGTACTAATCGATGCGTCCGGGCATACGACGTACAACCGTCTGGCGTTGTTTGGATGGAAGCCCGCGCCCGTTCAGGTCAGCTGGCCGGGTTATTTCGCGAGCACGGGACTCAAGGCGATCGACTACCTGCTCGGTGACCGTCACGTGCTGCCGCAGGGCGAAGAACATCACTTCGTCGAGAAGCCGTGGCGGATGCCGGACAGCTTCCTCTGCTTCACGCCGCCGGAGCGCGCGCCGGCTGTCGGCCCGCTGCCCGCGCTGAAAAACGGCTTCGTCACGTTCGGCTATTTCGGCCGGCTGACCAAAATGACCGATGTCGTCGTTGCGACGTGGGCGGCGATCCTGCGTCGCGTGCCGGGCTCCCGCCTGCTGCTGAAGGCCGCGCAGCTCGACTTCGACGATATCCGCGAGACGACGCTCAGGCGCTTCTCGATGCATGGGGTCGGCGCGGAGCAACTGCTGCTCGAAGGGTTCTCGGCGCGCGGCGACTATCTGGATGCGTACAACCGTGTCGATATCGCGCTGAGCCCGTTCCCGTACCCGTCCGGCACGACGGCGGCCGAGAGCCTGTGGATGGGCGTACCCGTGCTCGGCATGCACGGCGATCGTTTCGTCTCGCACATAGTCGAGAGCATCGTGCATGCGGCGGGGCTCGCCGACACGTGGATCGCGCGGTCCCGCGACGACTACATCGAGCGAGCCGTTGCGTTCGCCGCCGATGCTCAGGCATTGAGCGGCTTGCGCGCCGGGCTGCGTGCGCAGGTGCTCGCGTCGCCGCTGTGCGATGCGCCGCGCTTCGCGCGCCACCTGGAAGACGCGCTGCATGCTATGTGGGATGAAAACCTCGCGCAGCGGCTGCAGACGAAACAGGAGGCGTGAGCATGAGCGAGGCTGAACGCATTGCGGACATCCCGGCGTCGATCGAGCAGGCGCTCGGCCATCATCGCGCTGGCCGGTTCGATGCCGCGCGCTCACTGTACGAGGACGTGCTGCGGACGGATTCGCAGCAGCCGGATGCGCTGCATTTTCTCGGATTGCTCGCGTGCCAGCTGCACAAGACCGACGTCGGCGTGAAGCTGATCGAGCAGTCGCTCGCGGTACGGCCCGACGCGATCTACTACAACAATTTCGGCAACGTGCTGGCGGATCTCGGCCGGTTCGACGAGGCGATCGTCAGCTACAAGAATGCGCTGGGTCTGAGATTCAACTATCCGGAAGCGCACAACAATCTCGGCAATGCGCTGCGTCAGGCGAAGCAGCCGGATGCTTCGATGCGCGCCTGCGCGGAAGCCATTCGACTGCAACCCGGGTATGCGGAGGCGTACAACAACCTCGGCAACGCGCTGCATGACATGGGTGAACTGGACGAAGCGGTGGCCAGCTATTGCAAGGCGATCGAGCTGAATCCGGAATATGCGGTTGCGTACAACAACGTCGGCAACGTTTTGCGCGAGCAGGACCAACCGGAACTGGCGATCGACCTTTTCCGCAAGGCCGTGGCGTTGCAGCCTAACCTGTGGGCCGCGCATCACAGCCTCTGTTTGCTGCTGCGAGAGCGCGGCGAACTGGCCGATGCACTCGCGAGCCTTCGGCAGGCGCTGAGCCCCGAGGATGTCGAGGCGCGCAACACGCTCGCCTGCGTGCTGCGCGACACCGGCGATCTGGAGGGGGCGGAGAGCGAGTGCCGCGAAGTGCTCTTGATCAATCCGGACTTCGCGGACGCACACTGCACGTTGGCCGGGGTGCTGTGCGGTCTTGGACGATACGAGGATGCACTGAAGTCCTGTGAGCGGGCGATCGAACTCGACCCGGAGCATCAGCCGTCCTATCGTGGGCTGGGCCTGATCTATTACCACCTCGAGAGGCAGCCGGCCGCGATTCTCAGTCTTCGTCACGCGCTCGAACTGACACCCCGGGACGATCATGCGTGGCTGATGCTCGCGAATGCGCTGCGCGAGGACCGTCAGCTCGACGAAGCGCTGGAGGCGGTCAACAAGTCGCTGTCGATCGGCGAGAAAAGCGCTGCGAAGTATCTGTCGCTCGGCGACATCCTGCAGGCTCGCGGGGCGATCGAAGAAGGCCTCGAGATGCACGTGAAGGCGCTGGAACTCGGATGCGATCCGATCGAGACGTATGCGCGCCTGCTGTTTACGATGCCGGGCTCGCCGCGTTATTCCGCGCTCGACATGCGCGAGCACGCGGTGCGTTACGGCCAGCTGGCAGCCGCCGCGGCCAAACCGTTCGCGCACGAGCCTTCTTCGTACGACGGCAAGCGGCCGCTGCGGATCGGTTTCGTGTCCGGCGACTTGCGCGGCCATCCCGTCGGCATCTTCCTCGAAAGCATCATGGGGCATCTGGACCGCACGCGTATCGATCCGATCGCGTATGTGACGTTCAACAAGAAGAACGACGCGATCACGGAGCGCCTGAAGCCGCATTTCTCCGCGTGGCATTCGATCGAAAAGCTGTCGACACAGGAGGCGGCCGAGAAGATTCGCGACGACAACCTCGATATCCTCGTCGATCTGTCCGGCCATACGGCGTTCACCGCGCTGCCGGTTTTCGCCTGGCGTCCGGCGCCACTGCAGGCCAGCTGGCTGGGTTTTTTCGCGACGACCGGCTGCGAGTTCATCGATTACTTCGTCGGCGATCCGCATACGTTGCCGCCAAGCGAAGAACATCACTTCGTCGAAAAGGCGTGGCGGCTGCCGGACAGCTACCTGTGCTTCACCCCGCCCGACAATGCGCCGGATGTCGGGCCGCTGCCAATGGAACGGAACGGTTTTGTCACCTTCGGGTATTTCGGCAAGCTCATCAAAGTGACGGACGATGTCGCGGCGCTGTGGGCTCGCGTGCTGCATCGGGTGCCGGGCTCGAAGCTGTTCCTGAAGGCAATCGGCCTGGGGGCCGACTATCTGCAGATCAAGACGATCGAGCGTTTCGCGCGCCACGGCATCGACGCGAGCCGGCTGATTCTCGAAGGCGAGTCGTCGCGCGTCGAATATCTGGATGCATACAATCGCGTCGATATCTCGCTGAGCCCGTTCCCTTACCCGGGCGGCACGACGACGGCCGAGGGGCTATGGATGGGCGCGCCGGTGCTAGGCTTGAAGGGCGATCGCTTTCTCACGCATATCTGCGAAAGCCTGCTTCATGCGGCCGGGCTCGCCGAATGGGTGGCGGCGGACAAGGACGCGTATGTCGAGAAGGCGGTTGCGTTTGCGTCCGACCCGGGCCGGCTGGCAACCTTGCGTGCGGGGCTGCGCGAGCAGACGAGGCTATCGCCGATGTGCGATGCGCCGCGCTTTGCGAACAACCTCGTTGATGCGTTCCATCGGATGTGGGAACTGCATCTGAATGCTCAGTCCGCTGTCTGAGCCGTGACGCCGGATAGATACTGCGGCCAGCCGGTTTGACCGGCTGGCCGCAGTTTTTTGCAGCTTCATGCCCGCGCTGTTGTGCGGCCGCCCAATTACTTGTTGGTCGCGAGCGCGCCGGCGCTGCTCTTGCCACCGAACAACTGCGTCAGATAGTTCGTGTTGTTCTGCATCTGCGCCATCAGCGTGTTCAGCGCGCTGAACTGCGCGGTGTATTGCGCGGTCAGCTGGTTCGAATAATCGGTCAGCTGCGTCGCCTGGTCCTTCAGTTTGCTCAGGTCCTGGTTCAGCGCGTTTGTGCGCTGATCGATGATGCCGCTCGTCTGGATATACGACGACATGAACGTGTCCAGCTTCGCACCGATCCCGGTCGCGCTGTTGAAGATCGCGTTCACGGCAGTGGGCTTCGACGTCAGCGCGGTTTGCAGCGCGGTGCTGTCCACCGACAGCGTTCCGTCCGGCTGCAGGTTCAGGCCGATCGACGCCAGACTGTAGGTGGTGGTGCCGCTCTTGACACCCGCGCTGATCAGCGAGGCCAGACCGTTCGTGATGCCGTTCGTCATCGAGTCGCCGAGCAGCGGACCGGCAGTCGAAGTGCTCGAGTCGTACGACGAAAGCTTCCCCGCGGTCGTCACATAGTTGTTGTACGCTGTGACGAAGCTCTGGATTGCGTTGGCCGATGCCGACGTGTTGGCCGATACGGTGAGCGTTTGCGTGCTATTTGCCGATGCGCCCGAAATATCCAGCGTGACGCCGCTCAGTACGTTGGTCAGGGTGTTGCTGGCGCTGGTCGTCGCAATGCCGTTGATGCTGACGTTCGCGTTCACGCCGGTCGTGCTCGACTGGACGGACGCGAGTGCGGCATTGGCGCCGCCCGAATCGGTAATGGAAATCGCGGTGTTCGAGCCGGTCTGCGTCGAGGTGAGCGTGAGGTACTGATTGACGTTGCCCGCCGCGTCGGTGGAGGTGATGACGGCTGCGGACACACCGGCGTTGGCTTTGTTGATCGCGCTGGCCACATCGGTCAGCGACGCGCCGGCCTTGATCGTGACGCTGGTTGCGGCGCCCGAGCCAACCTGAATGCTGAGCGTGTCGGCGTTGAAGGTGGTTCCCGTTGCGATCGGATTCAGGCGCGCGGTGCTGGACGTCGCCACGTTCGTGACGGCGACCGAATAGGTGCCCGCGACGGCGCCGGTGCCGGTGGTCGCCGTCACGCCAGTGCCCGTCACGGCCGCTTGCATCTGCGCGAGCGCAGTGCTGTTCAGGAAACCCGCCAGCGCGGTGTCGAGAGCAGACAGTGCCGACTTGATCTGACCAACTGCCGACAGCTCGGTGTTGTCCGAGGTCTGCTTGTTGGTGATGATCGTGCTTTGACCGACCGTCTTCGCCGCCACGAGGGTTTGGACGAGCGAATTGACGTCCATCGTCGAGTTGGTCGCCCCGCTGATGATCGACTGCGCCGCTGCCGCCAATTGGGAAGACAGATCGGTTGTCGTCGTGGAAGTCGTGCTCGTGGTGGTGGTGGTCATGTTGGTAGCTCCGCTCGGCTGTGTCGGGCAGGACGGTATCGGCTGAAACACCGACAGGAAGGCGAGCCTTCCTGTCGATGTCGATGCGTTGAATCAGGCTGCGCGGTGCGATGCGGCACGCGCGCAGCTCACGCGATTACTGCAGGAGCTTCAGGATCTGCTGCGGCAGCGAGTTCGCTTGCGACAGCACCGAGATACCAGCTTGCTGCAGCACTTGCGCCTTGCTCAGGTTCGCCGTTTCCTGCGCGAAGTCAGCGTCGGTGATCTGCGAGCGTGCGGCGCTCATGTTGGTCGATACCGTTTGCGTGCTCGTCACCGTAGCCGCCAGCGTGTTCTGCTGTGCGCCGAGTGCTGCCTGATAGGTGTTGATCGCTCCGAGTGCCGCGTCGATCTGCGACAGTGCCGATTGCGCGCCGGCGCTCGTGCTGATGTTGACGCCGCTGACGCTCAGGCCCGAGCTGTCGAACACCGAAGCGCCGAAGTTGATGCCAACCGTCTGGCCCGAGAACGCGCCGACCTGGAAGTTGACCGTGCCTGCGCTCGACAGGATGTGCAGGCCGTTGAACGTCGTCTGACCGGCGATGCGGTTGATTTCCTGCAGACGCGTCGAGACTTCCGCCTGCAGGTCGCTCATTGCGCCCGAGTCGAGCGAGCCGTTGCCTGCTTCCACTGCCAGCTGGCGGATACGTTGCAGGTTGTCGATCGTCGAGCCCAGCGCGCCGTTGGCGGTCTGGACCATCGAGATCGCGTCGTTCGCGTTCGCAACGCCCTGGTTCAGCGCGTTGATCGATGCCGTTTGCGACGTAGCGATTGCGTTGCCTGCAGCATCGTCAGCTGCCGTGTTGATGCGCTTGCCCGACGACAGGCGGTTGATGGCTTGCGACAGCGCGCTTTGCGAACCCGACAGGTTCTGCTGCGCGGTCAGCGACATGATGTTGGTGTTGATGTTCAGCATTTTTTGCGTCCTCGTATGCTAAGCGCCAGGAGATGACTGGTTTTGGCTACCGGCGTCGCGCTGCTTTGTGCGAATGGCGCTGGCTGCCTGTCCTGGTTGACGGCGGTGCAGAAAAAAACTTTAGGGAGCCATCAACGCGTATGCATGAACAAGCGCTGGGAGAATGGCCGATCAAGCCCTGCCGGGAGCTGTCGCGGGCCGTGAAAAGTGCCGGGCTGAGAATGAGCGATCTGCCGCTGTGCCGCCTTCCTTGAGGGCCGCCAGGAAAGAGATGCAAGGCGAAGTTTGCCGGTCGGTGAGCCTGTGACCGGCCGTTTCGCGATGACTGTTGCGTGGCTTCGGTTGCTTTTGCAGAGCGGCTTGCGAACCGTGATTTCGGGTGTCGGACAATTGCCTCGGCTTCACACGCAGCAGGGGCGCCAAACATCGGTCCGCCGCCGATGTCGGAGAACGGTTTCGTCGCGTTGGCTATTTTCTTTTCGCAAGCGCCTGAGGCCGGAATGACCAGATTGCCGCGCTATGGTGCAGGCTGCGGCGACAGACGCCGGGCTCGATGCACTTCCGAGGGGCGGGCGGTACGCGCGTGCTATTCGCATTCGATGCGATTACGCAATGCGTCGCGCGCGATATTGATGTCGGCCGGCCAATTTTCGACGACGGCCGACGTTCTGTAGACGAGCGCATCCGCACCGCGTCTCAAGGCGATCGCTTCTCGCGAACATGCACCTATAGCATGCCGACGGCGTGATATTGGCGGACCGACTGAATGCGTTGCCGCGCCTTCGCGTTTTCCTGCGTCAGCGTGTCGAGGCCGACGCGGGCAGCTTCGCTGATTTGCTCATCCAGAGTCTGGATCTCGCGAATCATCACGAGCGCGTGCGGTGACTGTTCCCGCGTGAGCGACATCAGCAGGGGTGAGCGTTCTGAGACGAGCATCTCTGCGCGCAGCCAGTCGCGCTGGCGAACTGCGTCGTGAATTTCGTGTGTCAACTGCACGACACGGGTGAGCGCTTCGATCGTCATGTCGGTTCCGGTTGGAGGCTGGACTCCTTCAGCGTCGCGCTGTTGCGAGGTTTCGCGCCGCGTCGACTGCCTTCCCATGGTTGACGGCGCGGCGCTGGCAAACTTTAGGCGACGTCTTCGTAGGTCTGTGCTGCACGGCCGTGGGGCCTCAACTTTGAGATAATGGATCTGATTGCCAGCTCGATTTGCGGCGCGGACGAATGCGCAATGGACGATCGGACGGCTGAGGTCCACTGTGCGACGCTCGACCCGGTGGAACAGCCGTTAGACCTGTGGTCTGTCCCACTTTTTTCTTACAGGGCGATCAATCACGGACGTCACGGACGCTCCAGTCCGGGCGCGCCAAGTGCCTGACCAGGATCAAGAAACGCTGGCCGGCCGGAGCATTTCCTGATATGATCAGGAGTGAATTGAGATCTTTGCTCGTTTCGTCATGGGTTGCTGGTGGCGAAACGCTAGCTAGGCGCGGCGCTGCAACGTGCGCTGCCCGCGTTTCGCGGTGAACTCCCACCTCTCTTTTCCGGCCTCCGTGGCCGCTTTGCCTCTCGTTTCAGTTGTGCTTCGCCAGAGTCTGAAACGACCGGAGGGCCGGCGCGTGAGTGGGCTAACCGCCACGCCATTAACCGTATTAAGCGTATTTAGGAATTACATGACGACGATTCTTCTGAAAGAAAATGAGCCGTTCGAAGTGGCAATCCGCCGCTTCCGCCGCGCAATCGAAAAAAATGGCCTGATCGCAGAACTGCGTGAGCGCCAGGCATACGAAAAGCCGACGACGGCACGTAAGCGCAAGAAGGCAGCTGCAGTGAAGCGCCTGCACAAGCGCCTGCGCAGCCAGATGCTGCCGAAGAAGCTGCACTAAGCACGCTTCCGGCACGCGAAAGCACGCCAAACGGCGGTGCGAGCTTCGAAAGAAGCCGCACCGCCGTTTTTTTATGGTGTATCAGTGTTTGGGTTATCGGAAGAGAAGGCGCGTGGATCGG
This sequence comes from Paraburkholderia piptadeniae, assembly GCF_900007165.1. GTDB lineage: Bacteria > Pseudomonadota > Gammaproteobacteria > Burkholderiales > Burkholderiaceae > Paraburkholderia > Paraburkholderia piptadeniae. The sequence goes on along the minus strand of NZ_CYGY02000070.1, from coordinate 3,488 downwards.
ATGGTCTGCCGCGGCGCGCACCGATCACCTCGTGCTCGTGTGTTGCAACGACGCGACACGAAAGGGCGCTCTGGCCTTCGCGAGATCGGCGCCGGACACATCACTTCAAATTTTTCTTGCGTCCCTTCTTGCCGAGTGTCGCGCATCGCATATGGCAGGCGCAGTCGATCTGATGGTCGTTAACCATGCCTACCGCCTGCATGAACGCGTAGCAGATGGTTGTGCCGACAAATTTGCAGCCGTAGCGTTTGAGCGCCTTGCTGAGCGCATCCGACACGTCCGTCGACGCGGGCGCGTGCTTATAGCTGGTCCACGTATTCTGGATCGGCGTGTTGTCGACGAACGACCACACGAAGTCCGCGAATGAACCATGCTCCGCCTGGATCTGCTTGACGGCCTTGGCGTTCGTCACCACCGACTCGATCTTGCCGCGATGGCGCACGATGCTTTCATCCAGCACGAGCGCGTCGAGCTTTTGCTGCGAGAAGCGGGCGACCTTGTCGATCTCGAAGTTGGAAAAAGCACGCCGGTATCCGTCGCGCTTGTTCAATATCGTCGACCACGATAGCCCGGCCTGTGCGCCTTCGAGCACCAGCATCTCAAACAGATGCTGGTCATCCCGCGAAGGGACGCCCCACTCGGCGTCGTGATAGCGTGCGAGCGCTTCGCTCGTCGCCCAGTTGCATCGCTGCTCAGCCACGTTCAGGCTCCTGCATGGTTGGTTGATCGCCCGTCGATAGGGCCACGCCAGCATAGCGGAACGGAATGGGGCCGCAACCTGGCCATTCGGCTAATTGTCGCGAACGAGTAGACCTGCCACGCTATGCCGTAACACATCACTGAGCATATCGATGAATCAAAACCTCTATCTGATCGGCGTGGACGGTGGCGGTACCGGCACGCGCGTCGTGCTGGCGAACGCCGCAGGTCACGAACTCGCGCAAGGCACGGCCGGACCGTCGGGGCTCGGTTTGGGCGTCGAGCGCGCCTGGGAAGCCATCCTCGCCGCGAGCGCGCAGGCGTTCGAGCGCGCCGGCCTGGTTGCAGACTGGTCGCGTTGCGTGCTCGGCTGCGGCCTTGCGGGCGTCAACAACCGGGACTGGCTGGCCGCGTTTTTTGCGAAGGCGCCCGCGCTGGCCGGACTCGCGATCGAAAGCGATGCCTACACGACGCTGCTCGGCGCGCACGGCGGCGAGCCGGGCGTGATCGTCGCGCTGGGGACGGGTAGTGTGGCAGCCGTGCTCGATCGCGGCGGTGCGAGCCGGATGGTGAGCGGCTACGGCTATCCGTCTGCCGACGAAGCCAGTGGCGCGTGGCTCGGCTTGCGTGCGATCGTGCACGCGCAGCAGGCGCTCGACGGCCGCGTTCCCGCCGACGAATTCTCGAAAGCGCTGGTCGAGCATGTCGGCGCAACCGATCGCGACGGACTCGTCGTATGGTTGTGCGACGCGAATCAGACGGCCTATGCGAGTCTTGCGCCCGTAGTCGTCGCGTATCGCGAGCACCCGTTCGCGGCGCATCTGCTCCAGCTAGCGGGCGAGGAGATCGCCAAGATGATTGCCGCGCTGGACCCGTCGGGCGAGTTGCCTGTCGCGCTGTGCGGCGGGCTTGGCAAGCCGTTGAGCGAGTATGTGCCGGCGCCATTTCGCGAGCATCTGCGCGCGCCGATTTCGGACTCGGCGCACGGCGCGCTGCAACTCGCGCAGCGCGAGGCCACGCGAATCGGCGCGGGGTAAGCGCTTCACAGTCAGACAAGCGCCTCGATCGAGAGCCGTGAACGGAAGGGCGCGCGCCAGGAGGCGATAAAATAGATGCTTTCCGACGCCGCCTGCCCGCCTTCCCATGTACAAAGTCATCGCCAGTGATCTCGATGGAACGCTGCTGAACAGCAACCATCAGGTCGATCCTTTCACGATCAGCACAATGCGCGCGCTCGAGTCGCAGGGCGTGCCCATCGTGATCGCTACCGGGCGCCACTATTGCGACGTCGCTGGCATTCGTGATGTGCTGGGCATCCGGCCGTATCTGGTCACATCGAACGGCGCGCGCGTTCATGCGCCCGACGATGAAATGATCTTCGCCGACGATCTTCATCCGAACGTCGTCCAGCAACTGGTCAAGCCGGAGATCGCGGGGGAGCATGGGCGCGTGATCGTCAACCTGTTCGCCGACCGGCAATGGCTGATCGACCGCGATGCGCCGCACCTGCTGCGCTATCACCAGGACTCGGGCTTCACGTATAACGTGATCGACCTTCAGCAGCACGACGGCGCCGACATCGCGAAGGCGCTTTACATCGGCGACCCCAGCGATCTCGCCGTGGTGTCGGCGAATCTTCAGCGTACGTTCGGCGACGCGCTGTATGTCACTTACTCGCTGCCGGATTGTCTCGAAGTGATGACGGCGAATGTGTCGAAGGGGCGCGCATTGCAGTTCGTGCTCGATCGTTTGAATGTGCCGGCGGCGAAGTGTGTCGCGTTCGGCGACAACATGAACGACATCGACATGCTCGAAACGGCCGGCCATCCGTTCATGATGAACAACGCGAATCCCGATCTGATTGCGCGTCTGCCGAACGTGCCGCGCATCGGCAACAATTTCGAAGCGGGCGTCGCGCACCATCTGCGCAAGCTCTTCGCGCTCGATGACGAACTGACTGCGTAAGCTCGCAACGCATCCGATTCACACGGCGCGCTACCCATAACGGGACGCGCGCCATGCAAGGCTTCGAGGATCCGGCGTTTGAGTGCGCCCGGGCTGTCGCCGAGACACGACCCAAGGCAGGCTATCTCAACTGCATCGATCCCTCGATCACGGCCTCGTCGATGCCTTAGTCGTGATACCCCCAACCGCGGCCGTTCTCGTTCCAACGGTTGTCGTGATCCCAGCCGCGGCCGCGGTTCCAGTCGCGGTCGTGTCGATAGCCGTCGTAGCGATGGTCGCCCCAGTACCGGTTGCCGTAATAGACGGGTTGCGGAGCCGCGTACACTGGCGCTGGCGCGACGTAAGCCGGAGCAGGGGCGCCGAGCGACAGACCGACGCTCAGATTCGTGTGCGCCTGTGCGACACCGCATGCGCCAGCGGCGAGGCCAGCTGCGACGAGCATGTGAGTGACGATGCGCTTCATGTTGCTTCTCCTGTGAAAGCGGCGTGTTTGCCGTACAGGTTCAATCTACGCGTCGTCGGTGGGCGGGACTGCGACAGGTTGTTACGAAGTGAAAGCGTGCAATGCGCGCCGCGAACGCTTTTCCAACGTCGGACCCGCCGATGCCGACAGGCGAGCCGCAGCGCCATACGACGGCACAGTCCTCGCGGGCCAAAGCAGGCTTGCTCTTCCCTCAGCCGAATCGCTCATGCCGATGCAGTAAAAGCGATCGTAAACCTGCCTTACATCTGAACCATCTATTAATGCAGAGCGCCTCGCCCGCAAATAAAAACGGGGCGCCGCAGCGCCCCGCTTTCTATTAGACCGAAGTTCCAGTAGCAGA
>NZ_CYGY02000029.1:30643-32715 GCF_900007165.1 Paraburkholderia piptadeniae | reverse complement strand
GACGCCCAGACGCCGGTCGACGCCCAGTCGCTTCGTTTCCATATCGAACCAGCGCACGATGCCCGCCATCTGCTCGCGCTGCGGCGCTTTCGCGGCCAGCATGATCTGGCCGCCGACGGCATCGCTCTTCTCGAACAGCACGACATCGTGACCGCGCGAGCGCGCGACGCGCGCCGCCTCGAGTCCCGCCGGGCCCGCGCCGACCACCACGACCTTGCGGCGCGGCCCACGCGTCTTCTCGATCACGTGAGGCATCGTCGCTTCGCGCGAAGTCGCCGCGTTCTGCACGCACAGCACGTCGAGCCCGTTGTACTGGCGGTCGATGCAATAGTTCGCGCCGACGCACTGCTTGATTTCGTCTTCGCGGCCGTCGCGGATCTTGATGACCATGTGCGGGTCGGCGATCTGCGCGCGCGTCATGCCGACGAGATCGACCATGCCGTTCGCGAGCAGACGCTCCGCTTGCCCGGCGTCGCGAATGCTTTGCGCGTGCATGATGGGCAGCTTCACGACCGACTTGATGCCCGCCGCGAGATGCACGAACGGTTCGGGCGGCAGCGCCATCGGCGGCATGCAGTTCGCGAGCGTGTTGTGCGTGTCCGCGCCCGAGCCGATCACGCCGATGTAATCGATCAGGCCCGTCTCCGCCATCGCCTGGGCGATTTCCTTCAGCTGCTCGTGATCGAGGCCGTCTTCGTGGAACTCGTCGCCGCACATGCGCAGGCCGACGCAGAAGTCCTTGCCGACTGCTTCGCGCACGGCATTCAGCACTTCGACGCCGAAGCGCAGACGGTTTTCGAGCGAGCCGCCCCATTCGTCCGTGCGGAAGTTCGTGCGCGGGCTCCAGAACTGATCGATCAGATGCTGGTGCGCGGCCGAAATCTCGATGCCGTCCATGCCCGCGTCCTTCACGCGCTTCGCAGCCGCCGCGAAGTCGCCGATGATGCGGCGGATCTCTTCCACTTCGATGATCTTCGCGTTACCGCGATGCACGGGCTCGCGCACGCCGGAAGGCGTCATCAGATGCGGCCAGTGCTCGCCATGAAACGCGGAGCGGCGGCCCATGTGCGTCGCCTGAATCATGATCTTCGCGCCGTGCCGGTGCATCGCTTCGGCGAGACGCGACAGCGGATCGATGATCTTGTCCGTCGACAGATTGACGGACTTCCACCAGCCCTGCGGACTGTCGATCGACACCGGGCTCGACCCGCCGCACACGGCGAGGCCGACACCGCCCTTGGCCTTTTCCTCGTAATAGCGGATATAGCGGTCGCCGGGCAGACCGCCCGGTTCGGCATAGACCTCGGCATGCGCGGTACTGACGATGCGATTGCGCAGTGTCAGCTGATTGAGCGTCAAAGGTTTGAACAGATTGGGGTAACGCATCGCAAGCGACCTCGGGCGGTGTTCGGTTCAGGCTGTATAAATGATCTGCAGCTTAGTGAGCGATCGGCGACACTTCGAATACGCAGTGATCGTGATGCTCGGCTGCGCACTGCACTTCTTTCGACTGCGCGCGCGGCGCGTTCTTGCCGCCATCGGTTGTGTCGCTCATCGTGTCATTCACCCAGTCCATCGCGCCCGCGAACCAGCCGGCGAACATGTAGCAAAGCTTGCCTTCCTTGCCCGGCTGCGCGAGCACGAACGACGAGTGATGCAGTTCGATCTTCGCGCGCGCCGTCGACGGATCGGCTTCGACGATCTTGAAGATCCCCCAGCCGCGTTGCGACAGGCGCTTCAGGTAGTGCTCGAAAACAGCCATGCCGGTAATGCCATGCTGCTTCGCTTCCTTGTCGCACCAGTGATAAGCGGACTTGTAGCCGGCCTTGTAGAGAATGTCGGCGTAGACGTCGCGGCCGAGTGCTTCTTCGACGGCCGTGTGATTGTTCGTGAAGAAATGGCGCGGCACGTACAGCATCGGCAGCGCGTCGGTGGTCCAGACGCCGGTGTTCGGATCGACATCGATGGGCAGTTGCGGTTGCATCGCGGGGTTCCTTGTTTGTACGTTTGGTTTAGACGTTCCAGACTTCGCCGAAGAAGCGCATCCAGTTCTCGCCCATCACTTTCCTGAT
>NZ_CYGY02000029.1:0-30633 GCF_900007165.1 Paraburkholderia piptadeniae | reverse complement strand
CGATAGCGGCCCTTGTCATGCGTGATCCAGTCGAAGAATTCGGTGCTATAGCCCTGCGTGAAGTCCGTGCCGATACCGACCTTGTCTTCGCCGATCACGTCGATCACATATTCGATCGCTTCGAGATAGTCCTCGACGGTCGCATCCGGGCCTTTCTTGAGGAACGGCGAGAACATCGTCACGCCGACGAAGCCGTTTGCATCGGCGATCTCTCTCAACTGCTCATCTGTCTTGTTGCGCGGGTGATCCTTGAGACCCGACGGGCAGCAATGCGAATACGTGACGGGCTTCTTCGAGCAGGCGATCGCATCGGACGACGTCTTTGCACCGACGTGCGAGAGATCGACCAGAATCCCGACGCGGTTCATCTCCTGGATCACTTCGCGGCCATAGCCCGAGAGGCCGCCGTCCGCTTCATANNTCCTTGAACACTTCGATATAGCCGAGGTTGTCCTCGAACGCATACGAGTTCTGGAAGCCGAAAATGATGCCCGTCTTGTTCTCTTTCTTTGCTCGCAGGATGTCGTCGGTCGTGCGCACCAGCGTGAGGATCTCGCTGTACTCGCGGATCTGCTGCTTCATTTCCGCGATGTTGTCCACGGTCTTCTGAAAGTCTTCCCACACGGACACCGTGCAGTTGACGGCCGTGACGCCGCCCTTTCTCATGTCCTCGAACACCGAGCGCTCGAACTTCGAAATGTTCAGGCCGTCGATGATGATGCTGCTGTCGTGCAGGTTGCTCATGCTTGACTCCGTAGCTGTGGGGTTTGGGGACGGCGCGTTTGCGACGGCTCAGTAGATCGGGAAGCGTTCGCACAGCGCGAAGATTTCCTTGCGCACGCGCTGCTCGGTTGCGGCATCGCCATCGGGATGCGAGCGCAGCGCGTCGAACACTTCGAGAATCATGCGGCCGATATCGCGGAACTCGGCGACACCGAAGCCGCGCGTCGTGCCCGCCGGCGTGCCGAGGCGAATGCCCGACGTGACCGTCGGCTTTTCCGTATCGAACGGAATGCCGTTCTTGTTGCAGGTGATGCCCGCACGCTCCAGCGCCTGCTCGACCTGCGTGCCCTTCAAGCCCTTCGGCCGCAGATCGACGAGCAGCAGATGATTGTCAGTGCCGCCCGTCACGAGATCGACGCCACCTTCCTTCAGCACTTCGCCCAGTGCCCGCGCGTTGGCCAGCACGTTGTCGATATACCTCTTGAAGCTGTCTTCGAGCGCTTCGCCGAATGCCACCGCCTTGCCCGCGATCACGTGCATCAGCGGACCGCCTTGCAGGCCAGGGAACACAGCCGAGTTGATCTTCTTCGCGATCTCTTCGTCGTTGGTGAGGACGAAGCCGCCGCGCGGGCCGCGCAGCGTCTTGTGCGTGGTCGACGTGACGACGTGCGCATGTTCGACGGGATTCGGATGACGGCCCGCGGCGATCACGCCCGCGATGTGCGCCATGTCGACCATCAGCTTCGCGCCGACGCTATCGGCGATCGCGCGGAAGCGCGCGAAGTCGAGCACGCGTGGATATGCGGAGAAGCCCGCGATGATCAGCGAAGGCTTGTGCTCGTGCGCGAGCTTTTCGATCTGGTCATAGTCGATCCGCATGGTCTCGCGGTTCACGCCGTACTGAACCGCGTTGAACCACTTGCCCGACAGCGCGGGCTTCGCGCCGTGCGTGAGGTGGCCGCCCGCGTCGAGCGACATGCCGAGGATCGTATCGCCGGGCTTCGCGAGCGCCAGCATCACCGAGCCGTTCGCCTGCGCGCCCGAATGCGGCTGCACGTTGGCGAAGCCTGCATTGAAGAGCTTCTTGATTCTCTCGATCGCGAGCGCTTCCACTTCATCGGCGAACTCGCAGCCGCCGTAGTAGCGCTTGCCCGGATAACCTTCTGCGTACTTGTTCGTCAGTACCGAGCCTTGCGCTTCGAGCACCGCGCGCGACACGATGTTTTCCGACGCGATCAGCTCGACCTGTGACTGCTGGCGTTCGAGTTCTTTCAGGATGGTGTTCTGGACCGAAGCATCGCGATGGGCCAAGGGCTGCGAGAAGAAAGGTTGAGTGTTCGACATAGACCGTCCGTGACAATAAGAGTGAGCTGTGTGCAAAGCGAAAGGCCACCGCGCCTGGCTCTCCAGCCGAGCCATGCTGAGGACTGCGATGGCTCTATTCTTGTCTTTCGGATTTTCTATAGGCATGCGAATTTAGACGCGCTCTTTACCTTTTCCGCCATTCACGTCCATTTTTCACAAGTGACAGAACCGGCGCTTTTCGCGAGAGTCGGCAGGTCGGAAATCAGCGCCGGAAGACGGCACGCCTGCCTGAAACCCCAGCCACTCCCAGGACCACACCACTCGCCGGCAACAAGCCCATAGACCGGCGGTGCTGGACCTGACGGGATCGGAAAACGATCTCGCCGCCCGGCTGACTAACTTATGGAATCGTTCATATGTAGAGACCCAACCCTGTGAGCGAACGGTATCGGATCAGCTGTTATGCGGATGGACGTAGGGTTTCGCCGCATGGCACGCTTTTCCTGCATGCTTCCACAATGGAGTGGCGCAACTCATATTCCTGGCTGGAAAGCGTTCACTATTCGAGGAACGGTCCACATGTCGCCCGACCGCACCGCGTCGTTAGCGCACTTCGCGTTCATGCCGCTGCCGAACTTCACCATGATCGCCTTCACCAGCGCAGTCGAAGTGCTGCGCATGGCCAACTACCTGAGCGGTAAGCCGCTCTACAGATGGTCGGTCATCAGCCCGGATGGCGGGCCGGTCACGGCAAGCAATGGTCTTGGTATCGATACGGGCCCTGTCGAATGCCTCGGCACCCCGGACATCGTGTTCGTGTGCGGCGGCATCGACGTGCAGCGGGTGACGACGCCCGCTCATCTGTCGGCGTTGCGAAGCTTCGCGCGCAGGGGCGTCGCGCTCGGCAGCCTGTGCACAGGAACCTATGCGCTTGCCAGATCTGGCCTGCTCGACGGCTATGCCTGCGCCATCCACTGGGAAAACATGTCGGCGCTCAAGGAAGAGTTCCCTGAGACGCGGTTCATGAAGGAACTCTTCGTGATTGACCGCGACCGCGTCACCTGCACGGGCGGCATCGCGCCCCTGGAGATGATGCTGAACCTGATCACCGCTCGCGTGGGTACGGCGCGCGTTACGCAGATAGCGGAGCAGTTCATCATGGAGCACGTGAGGGATAACAGCGCACAACAGCGCATGCCGCTCATCGCGCGGCTGGGTTCCGCAAACAAATCGCTGTTCGAAGTGATTGCCCTGATGGAGAACAATATCGAGGAGCCACTCTCGCGCGAAGAACTCGCGCGTCTTGCAAACATGTCGCAGCGTCAGCTGCAACGACTGTTTCACGAGCACCTCGGCATGACGCCGACGCACTACTACCTGACTCTGCGTCTACGTCGCGCACGGGAACTGCTGCTACAGACTGATATGTCCATCATGAGCATCACGATAGCATCCGGCTTTCAGTCCGCGTGCCATTTCAGCAAGAGCTATCGCGAAGCATTCGGCGTCGCGCCCACCCGCGAACGCCGCAAGCAGGTCGCCCCGCTCGCAACGCACGCCTGAAGTTGCCCGTCCCCCAGTGTCACGATGTGTCTTTGCGCCGTGCGTGCAAGCGCCACACTGCGTTTCGCTTCGCCAATAAAACATAAAATAGGGCGGCCGCAACATGCGGCCGCCTGCGATCACCGCATTACATGCCGGTCACGCGGCTTTGAGCAGGCCGTGCGGATCGAGGACAAACTTGCGCGGTGCGCCCCCGTCGAACTGCTTGTAGCCGTCCGGCGCCTGGTCCAGGGAGATCACCGTGACGTTGACAATCTCCGCGATCGGCAGCCGGTCGAACAGGATCGCCTGCATCAGATTCCGGTTGTACTTCAATACAGGCGTCTGGCCTGTATGGAACGAGTGTGATTTTGCCCAGCCGAGCCCAAAGCGGATGCTCAGGCTTCCATGCTGCGCGGCAACATCCTTCGCACCGGGATCGTCGGTTACATACAGCCCGGGGATGCCGATCGCGCCCGCTGGTCGTGTGATTTCCATCAGCGAGTTGAGCACCGTGGCGGGCGCTTCTTGCGAGTGGCCCGCGCTCCCGTGGCCGTGTGCTTCAAAGCCGACACAGTCCACCGCGCAGTCGATTTCCGGTTTGCCAAGGATCTGGGCGATCTGTTCGCCGAGCGTGGCATCCTCCGACAGGTTGACCGTCTCGAAGCCGACAGCGCGAGCATGCGCCAGTCGATCTTCGTTCATGTCGCCAACGATCGTGCATGCCGCGCCCAGCAGCCGCGCCGATGCTGCCGCAGCCATCCCGACTGGCCCCGCCCCAGCTATGTAGACCGTCGAGCCGGGTTTCACACCCGCAGTGACAGCGCCGTGATAGCCGGTGGGCAAGATGTCCGACAGGCATGTAAGGTCGCGAATCTTCGCCAGCGCCTGATCGCGGTCGGGGAATTTAAGCAGGTTGAAGTCTGCATACGGCACCATCACGTACTCCGCCTGTCCACCGATCCAGCCGCCCATGTCCACGTAACCGTACGCACCGCCCGCGCGAGACGGATTCACATTCAGGCACACGCCCGTGTGCTGCTCCCTGCACATTGCGCAACGTCCGCAAGCAACGTTGAACGGCACGGACACCAGATCACCGAGCTTGAGCGTCTCAACATCGCGGCCAACCTCAATCACCTCACCTGTTATTTCGTGGCCAAGCACGAGACCGGCCGGGGCCGTTGTACGGCCGCGCACCATGTGCTGGTCCGAGCCGCAAATATTGGTGCTGATCACCTTCAGAATCACGCCGTGCCCGATACTGCGTCCGTTCGGATCAACCATCTTCGGGTAGTCGATCTTTTGGACCTCGACCTTGCCCGGCCCAAGATATACGACGCCTCGATTAGTGCCCATTGCTGCCTCCTTCCGGTTGGATAGCGCTGCGGCACGCCGGTAGACGCGACGCGCGCAGCACCCCTTAAATGTAGGCTGACACACCACGCGCACGAAAGACAAAACCCGACAGACCCTTGCACCGCGCCGACATGAGGAACGGATGCACAATGCGCGCATGATGCACCTGCTCCATCAGACCGGCAGAGACTCAGCGTCCCGCCGCGCTGCACCACAGCGGATAGTCCGCGCGTGTCCATTCGAGTGTGACGCCGACGCGCCGCGTACCTGGCCGGATTTTCGGCTTATGCACGCTGAGCGTCAGTGTCTCAAGCGCAGGCCATTCGCGAAACGAGAGTTCCGCAATGTCGGACACGAGCGTTTCAAGCAGGCGCGTGTGCGGCTTGTGCGCGAGAAAGTCTGCGATGCGCGTACAGTACCCGTCGTAGTCGATCCATCCGGCTGCTTCGCTCGGTGCACCGCGATAGCCCAGCCGCGCGTCAATCGCGACTGCCTGTGTGCACCGTATTCATGTGGATGAATGCCGACCCTCGCCGGCACGCCTAGCGCTTCGACAAATACGCTCCAGCCCCGCCACTGCTGGTGCAGCATGCCAATTCTTGCGAGCGGCATGCCGAACGGCTCTTCCACCGGTTTCATGATGTCAGCGACGCGGCGGCGTCAAGCATCTCGCATCACGGGTACCGCAAACGCCACCAGCAACGCGCCGCTGGTGCTAACGTAGGGTATGGCGATCGGCTTTCCCGCCTGCACGGCGTTCCTGTACCAGGATCGACTGGTGGGATCGTAGGATGACGGAATATCGGGCCAATCAGTGAACTTTGCCGACTTGTTCGGATAGCCTACGCCGACGTCCCAGAATCCGCCCGCCGTAGCGACCTGCTTCAGCATTGGCATCGGGTCGGGCGTGAGCGCAACGTCCTGAAGCGACGAAATCATCCGGGCCTTCGAGGCGACCCATTCGCCGATAGCAACAGCACGGTTGTCTACGTCAGAGGTCAAATTGCGATCAATCGCCTCCTCACTGCTCCTATTGGCGATGACATAGCTAGTCGCGGTACTGGCGACGACTGAGAAAACCACAAGGGCTATGCAAGCACAAACAACCCGCGCGCGAATCGACGACAACATTTTATGAATGCTCTTGTTTTGACGATGACAAGATCCTACGCCTGCCTCCTCTGCAAATTTCACCGGTTAGCGGGAGGAATCAGCATATTGCATGCGTTGTCGATTCCTTGACAGTTCATTTTGCATTGAATTCGTGGCGGCACATCGTTTCAATCTGTGTCAATCAGGCCACCGTGCACCAGGCACCGGCTGGCCGCTAGCCAGCCCATCGTTGCCTGAACAGCTGATCGCGTACGAGACTCATTTTCCCGGCGCCCAGCTCGTCAAACCGAAGCCTGCTTCAAGCTCTGCTAGAAGCGATGCCGGATGCCGACAACTACTTGTACTTGGCTCTGAGTTGTGGAGGCGGTTAGGCCGTTGAGGTTTGCGACCGCCTTCCCACCGGTCGAATCGGTGCCCGACGCATGCTGGTAAACCGCGACTGTGTAAAGGTCAGTTCGCTTGGATAGGAGGTAGTTAGCCCCGATCGCGCCTTGATTGTAAGTTGCACCGTTGACGCCATATCCTTTCAGGTAGTTATAGGCGACACCGAGGTGGAGGGCCGGCGTGAGTTGATAGCCGACATTGACTTCAATGTCGTGGAATCTTGCATCGCCGCCTGCGCCGTTAGCCGGGAGACCCGGTAGCGTCCCGATATCCTTGAACTGCGTGTTGCTGTAGACAACGCCGAACGTAGCGGCACCAACGACATAAGAAGCGCCTGCGACGAAGATCTGCTGTCTTTTCGCGGACGCATAGCCGGAATACACGCGGCTACCGTTCATGTTGGACCCCGTAGTGCTTGAAGCCGCGGTATTGCCAAAATAGGAAAAGTTAGGATCTCGCGCGTCAACGAAGGCGGTGCCAAGCGTGAGTGGTCCCAAATTGTAGTTCGCCCCGACTGACCAGATCTGATTTTGGTTGAATTTCCCAGCGACACCTCCGAAGCTGTAGAGGCCCGCGAACGTCAATCCACCGTACGACACACTGCGAAACTTGATCGCGTTGTTGACGTGGTTGCTACCATCTGTGTTATCTACATCGCCAGGATGGGCGCTGGCGAATCCGCTCCACATTTGAGCCGCCACGAACATGTAGGTCAAGTCGTTAATCAAATCATATTGACGCCCGAACGTAACGGTACCTATGTTCGACGACGAAAAACCGACATAGGCTTGGCGTCCGAACTCGTCGCCCCCTTGACCGAGCTTTCCGTTCGCAACACTGAAGCCGTTTTCAAGCACGAAAAGTGTTTGCAGTCCACCGCCGAGGTCCTCAGTGCCTCGCAGCCCCCAACGGTCGCCACTCAGATTTCCGGCGACCATCGAATACTGCTTGTGGCCACCAACGTTGTTCGCATAGTTCATGCCGACGTCGATCACACCGTAGAGTGTGACGCTGTTCTGAGCATGTGCCGTACATGCGAAGGAGGCTGCGAGCGCCGCCGCAGTCAAGGACTTTTTCATATGAAGGTCTTGTGGTTGAATAAAAAATAAATTGAAACGACGTTCGTCACGCGTCGTCATCAGACAATCTCGGTTGAGGCGCGGCAAATAGGAGTCCTTTTGGATCGCGGCGTCGAGATGGATGTAACTGGTTGCGGTGCAGCGCTTCCGGGAACGATGAAAACGCGGTAAACGCCGGCAACCATAGTTGCCGGCGTTCAGGGACGCCTTCCTTACTTCATGACGAAGCGCGCGCTGCTCATCGACTTGTCTTCCATCGTCACGAGAGCGATCACCTTGTCGCCCATGACAAGCTTCGCGCTGTAAACGGTTGCAGCAAGTGCGGCCAGCCAGAAATTCGTTTCATTGGGGGACAAGCTCCAGCAGATAACGCTTGATCACTCGGGCAGGTGCTGCAGCGCGAACGACAGTGTGGCCTTATGCTCGTCCTGGTTCGCCTTCGCGGGTTCCGACGGCGGCGTATCGAGTGTTGCTACGACCACGTTCAGACCCTGGTTGCGCACCTTGATCGTCACCGTACCGTCTGCGCCGGTCTTTAGCGGTTTGGAATCAGGGTCATTGACGAAATCCGGCTGCACCTCGGCGCCGGCCGCGGGCTTGCCGTCGTAGAGCACCCGAACCGTGAGCGCCTGGCCCATCTGATCCGGCATCTGTTTGCCGACCGGCACGATCTGTAGCTTCTGCCCAGGCAGTACGGGCATCACGCCATTCAGGGGCCGGCACAGATGCACCGCGTACTTGAATGTGTGCTCGCTGAAAGTGGCGCCGGGCACTTCGTCCTTGCCCTTGTTTTGCCACTCGCCGTTCGTCGTCTTGCTCCACAGGCCGTAGTCCATCATCCCTGCAACGATTGCCGGCTGCTTGTCGGTATTCACCACGAGCAGTGGCCCGTTGGGCGTGAGCTGCGCGGAGACCTCCTTGCCCTGCTCGTCGTAGGCTGTGACGCTCTTCACCTTTTGCTGGCGCTTGATGACATCCAGGTCGTCGCTGCCCTCGCCGTAGATCAGCGCCAGTTGGTTCGAACGCTGTGCGAAATAGATGCCATGGGAGTGCGCCGGGTCGGCGCCGCCCATGCCTGCAATCAGGCTTGCCACCACAGCAAGTTTTCTGGTGATCCTCATTCGTGTCTCCTTTCAATGGTTGGAAAAAAGCGGGTTTTGTTTTCGGTTTTGCCGGACAGTGCCGGCCTTTCCATCTACAGATCGAGTACCAGCGTCCGGCTGTTGGCACGCGAACAGCAGGGAGTGAATCGATCGTTCCTATTTTTCTCGTCGTCGGAGAGAAACACGTCGCGATGCTGCGGTTCGCCTTCCAGCACGCGCGTCACACAGGTTCCGCAGACGCCTTGCTCGCAGGACGCCGTAATATGGATTCCGCAATCGGCCAAAGCGGCTATTACCGTCTTGTCTGCAGGAACACAAATAGTCTTACCGGTGCTTGCGATCGTGACGTCGAATTCGACATTGCTGTCGGATTCCCTGTGCTCAACGCTGAAATATTCCCTGTGTATACGGTTTTTGCGCCAGCCTTTTTGCAATGCGGTGTCGATGACCGCATTCATGAATGCCTCGCCGCCGCACAGGTATAAGTGCATTTCGGCATCGTGCGTTTGAAGAAGCGCGGCCAGGTCTAGCCGTTGCTGTTTCTCGTCTTCCGTGAAGTGAAAGAAAACGCGGTCGGCGAATTTCGAGCACTTGATGCGGTCGACAAAGGCTGCGCGCGCCGCCGAGCGCGCGAAGTAATGCATTTGGAAAGCGGCTCCGAAACCAGCCAGATGTTCCGCCATGCAAAGTATCGGCGTAATACCGATACCACCCGCGATGAGCAGGAAGCGCTGCGCGGATTCCACGAGCGGAAAGTGATTTTTCGGATTGCTGATTTCAATTAAGTCCCCTTCCTTGACCTGCTCATGCATGGTCCTCGACCCACCGCGCGTCGGTTCCGCCCGCATGACGGCAATGAGATAGCGATGTCTTTCCCCAGGAGGATTGCACAGCGAGTATTGTCGAACCTTTCCGCCGGGTACGTGAACATCAATGTGGGAACCGGCCGTAAACGGCGGCAGCGCTTTTCCGGCAGGGTCGACAAGTTCAAAAGATTGAATGTTCTCCGCCTCTGCCTTTTTCCTTGTCACTCTCAACGCGAGAGTCGTTCGGGGCGACACGGGAGCCGGCGGAGGCCGTTTGCCGCGCAGATAACTGCCGATGCCGACGTAAGCCAATACCGGTACAGAGAGCATGCCGATCAGTTGCAGCACTCGGATAAATCCGCCGCTCAGCCATCCGTAATGCAGCGCAAGCGCCGTCAGGTAAATTCGATGACCTATGCTGTTCTCCGCATATGAAGTAAAGCGCAACACTTTGCCTGTGCTCGAATCGACACTAACATAGGAAAACGCATTTATATGCGGTGCGTCGCGTGCGACGATATCGAAGTTGAAAGCATCCCCGGGCTTGCCAGGGTAGCGAATGCGGGCATATTTTGGTTGCGGCACCAATGCCTGCGCGCGTTGCCAGAGGGCCTCGACTGGCAGGCTTTTCGTATCGGCCTGCACGACCGATCTAGGAGAAGGTGCGGGGGGCTTCGATGCCGTCAGTGTGTAGAGCGCATCCCTCACGAATTGAAACGATTGCAGCGCGCCGGTGAGCGCGGACGCAAGTACGATGAGGCTGACATAGGCGCCAAGGGTTTTGTGCAGACTGAGCCAGCGCGCGCGACCGGTGAGGTTGGGCTTGATCGCGACAGCGCGCCTGCGTTTGCGCAACGCCTCTGGAATCCACACAGCCAAGCCGCCACCGACCAGGACAATCGCGAATGTCAGCGCAAGCGTTCCAGCGACGACGCTTCCATTCTTCAGAAACTGAAAGCTGTGCAGGCTGGCCATCGTACCAAACAGGCCGCCGTAGCGATCCTCGCTTCCAAGCACTTCGCCAGTGCATGGATTGACGTAGTACCACCGGTTGTCGCTGAAGAGAACACGCGTGCTGGAATCCGCGTCGTCGTATATGCGCACCTGCTTTGGCCGGCCTGCGACTGGATTAGAAGCGCTTGCATTGGCAATCAACGTATCGAGCGGCAGGCGCTTATTGCACGATTCGACTTTGAGCAGACCGTGGTAGATGACGGGTTCGAGTGGTTCCCGAAACAGCATGCCCGCGCCGGTAACCGCCACCATGACGACGAATAGACCGATGCTCAGGCCTATCACGCGATGCAACTGACGAATACGCTCACGTAGAGATACACGCATAGGATCCCCAATAACTGGAAAGGCTTTGTTCGATGGCGAGCCTTGACAGTACGGGTACCCGCTGCGAACCTATGAGTCCAATTCAAAAAGTTGGATAGGTCCAATGGCTGACTCGTTGCTTGCTGACCTCCTGATCGCCCGTCTCCGTCGAGACGGGGCCGTGCCACTACAGATCCAGATCGCGAACGGGATCCGAGACGCGGTATCCGACGGCACTCTGAAGGCTTCCGCACGTTTGCCGTCTTCCCGAACGCTCGCGGCTGCACTGGAAGTCTCCCGAACAACCGTTGTAACGGCCTATGAAAGGCTGTCGGCCGACGGCTATCTCCATACCGATTCCACGAGTGGCACGCTTGTTTCCGACAAGCTGCCGCAATCGATGAAGTCTGCGCCTCGGGAATCAACCGCACGAACCCTTTCCGAGCGCGGGGAGCAACTGATACGCGCTCCTGCGGGCATCCAGGAACGCAAGGGGGCGTTCGTGCCGGGTGTTTGCGATACGGATTGTTTTCCTTATCAGATATGGAGGCGTATCCAGAATCGCTATCTCGGGGAGCAGCATGCGGACCTCATGGGGTACTCCAATCCAGGCGGATATCTCCCGTTGCGCCGCGCGCTGTCGGAGTATTTGCGCGTATCGCGCGCGGTTCGGGCCTCCCCGGAACAGATCATCGTGACAATGGGGAGTAATCAGTCGATTGACCTTTGCTCACGCATTCTGGCCGACGTGGGTGAACTGGCCTATGTTGAAAACCCTTGCCACTGGGCAACGCCAATCCTGTTGCGCGCCAACGGGCTGGAAGTGGAGGCTATTGCCGTCGACAGTAACGGTATGAAGCTCGAACGATGTTTGCGCCGACCTCGACTCGTAGTCACGACCCCATCGCATCAGTTTCCAATGGGGGTGACGTTGTCGGATGAACGGCGTGCCTGTCTGCGTGCGGCCGCCGAGCAGTGGGACGCATTCGTTCTAGAAGACGACTATGACAGTGAGTTCCGATATGACCAGCGTCCGCTTCCGTCTCTTCAAGGCGATGATGAGAACGGCCGTGTCATTCTGATGGGAACGTTAAGCAAGGTAATGTACCCCGGCATGAGGCTCAGCTATATGGTTGTTCCACCCGACCTGGTCGATTCCTTCGCAGCCGCTTCGTTGCGCTTATACAGACCGGGGCACCTTTCCTTGCAGGCAGCAATGGCAGACTTTATTGCAGACGGGCATTTCTCGAAGCACATTCGGCGGATGCGCGATATCTACGGTGCAAGACAATCTGAATTGCTCCGATGTCTGGACCAGTGCTTTGGCGATGCACTTGAAACATCACAGAACGCGGCGGGTCTGCATATGACAATCAGGATCCGGGATCTGGTTGACTTCGATACGACCGTATCGCGATCGCTGGAACAGGGAATTTACCTTCGCAGGCTGCGCACGTTCAATCAAGGCGATCCGGGATTTCGTGACGGATTTCTGTTGGGGTTCGGCGCGCTCGATATCGAAGCCATCCGTCCCGCTGTCCAGACCTTCGCCCGCATCGTCGAGAGCGTAATATCCGTGCCGGATTCGCGGTAATGCCCCTCAGGCAAGCACGGGCCCGCGCACGAGCCCAAGTCGAAGCCGAGGAACCGCATGCTCACAATATCGCGCCATGATCGGGCGAGCGTCGACGTCCGGATTCAAACCGCTCGCGCGCCGCTTTGATGGCGGCATCAAAGCTAGACTCGGTAGCGAAATGTATTAGATCAACACTTACCGACCAGCCGAACCCAGAGGTGCACCATCTGAGACGGCCGTGCTCGTACATGAGAGAAAACCACCGCCATAGATCGGCGTCATTCCGGCTCGCCGGAATCATTGCCTCCGACTTCAATTGCCTACGTGTGATGCCAACCATACCATTCCTCTCAACGCGAGCGGACCATCCAGCTGCTTCGAGGTATTTGACTGAACAGGCAATGCGCCGTCCGTCGCAGAAGGGTCGGTCTTAGCCGTGACCTGTTTGGTTCTGCGAGGGCAAGGCAAACGACATCTTCTCAGTCATATACGCTCTGTTTCGCGAGTGTTCCCCGCGTCAGGTCATACCGACCTGGACCGACTCAGCGTTGTGCACACCGTCATTCGAAGCCGTGCAGTGATCTGTTGACGCACCGTACGCTCGGGGTTTGATCAGCGCCTCGGGTCGGAGGGCTTCCTCCAGTTGCGCCTCTGTCAGCAATTGACGGCGCAGCACGACCTGCCGAATCGTCCTTCCGTTTGCATGTGCTTCAGCGGCAACGGACGTTGAGTTCTTGTAGCCGATATACGGGTTAAGTGCGGTAGCAAGTGCAATAGACCGCTCGATGTTTTCACTTAACCGGTCAGGGTCTGCAGTGATGCCTTTGACGCATTTCTCGGCGAGTGTCGAACAACCGTTCGTGAGATGTTTGAAGCTCCGAAAGAGCGCGCTGGCAATGACGGGCTCGAAAGCATTTAGTTGAAGTTGGCCGCCTTCGGCCGCGAACGTGACGGTCAGGTCGTTGCCGAAGACTTCAAATGCGATCTGGTTGACCACCTCCGGGATGACTGGATTGACCTTCCCTGGCATGAGCGAGGAACCGGCCTGCATTGGCGGAAGGTTGATTTCTCCAAAGCCTGCGCGCGGACCGCTCGATAGCAGACGCAGATCGTTGCACGTCTTCGAAAGCTTGACCGCAATGCGCTTCAGCACCCCGGAGATCTGAACGAAAGCACCACAGTCCTGCGTCGCCTCGACTAGATTCGGTGCCGTCACGAGGTCGATGCCGGTGATGCGAGTCAAGGATTTGAGCGCCTTTCGCGCGTACTCTGGGTGGGCGGTAATGCCCGTGCCGATCGCTGTCGCACCAAGGTTGATCTCCCGGATTAGCATGGAAGCCTCTTTGAGTCGCGACATGTCTTCCTCGAGCATAACGGCATAAGCCGAGAACTCCTGGCCGAGAGTCATGGGAACCGCGTCCTGCAGTTGCGTGCGACCAAGCTTTAACAATCCCGCAAACTCAATTGCCTTCTGGTCGAAAGCTGCATGAAGCCTGGCCATCGACTCCAGCAGATGCTCAATAGCGAAAAAGGTCGCGATGCGCAGCGCCGTCGGATATACGTCATTGGTGCTTTGCGCAAGGTTGACGTGTTCGTTTGGATGCAGCTATGCATATTCGCCCCGCCGACGACCGAGCAGTTCGAGCGCGCGATTGCAGATGACTTCGTTCGCATTCGTGTTGGTCGACGTACCGGCGCCGCCCTGGATGACGTCAACGACGAACTGGTCGTGAAGACGGCCTTCCCGGATTTCTTCGCAGGCCGCGACTATCGCGTCCCGGAGCATCGGGGAAAGCATGCCAAGCTCCGCGTTTGCCTCCGCGGCCGCTTGCTTGACTGCTGCCAGTGCAATCACGAGCTTCGGGTATGACGCCAACGTCGTACCCGAAATCTGGAAATTGTCCTTCGCGCGCAATGTGTGAATCCCGTAGTACGCGTCCTCGGGGACGTCCCGCTCTCCCAACAGGTCGGTTTCGACGCGGGCGCCTGATGTACTCATAGGTTGCTCCTGGTTCTTCGTTGATCCCGCTCGTGACCTGGACGTACAGCCGTCCCGGCCGAGCGAGGTCTGCCTCGAAGGGGCTCTTCGACCGCGAACTCACATCGAGCAACGGGGAAGGCCCATGGTAGGCGTGGTCTGTCAGCCGTCGTGTCCGATGGCTATAGCTGAAGCAATGGCAGGCATCGCAGCAAATCGGTCGATTGAATAGGTGTCGAGCGGCATTGGCGTGCGCCCCACGTCGATCAGCTCGGCGAGCGTTTCACCCACGCCCGGACCGATCTGAAACCCGGAGCCACTGAAGCCAAAGGCATAAAAGAGACCGTCTACCCTGGAACTTGGCCCGATCACAGGCTCTCCGTCGGGAAGATAACTCTCCACTCCGCTCCAAACGCGGATCACATTGAGCCGGGCCAGCACGGGCGCGAGACGACGGAACTGCGCCATCTGCTGCACCGTGTTCTCCGGCAACACGGATGCCTTGCGCGTAACTGCATCGGCGGGACCGGGCGGGCCGCCGCCGAGCACGATGTTGCCGCGCAGAATCTGCCGAAAATAGACGCTCTCTTCCTTGATCGACGTGTAGACCCCCATCGATGACTGAAAGACGTAGGGCACCGGCTCCGTGACTGCCATCTGGGGCCCACGCACTGTCAGCGGCACGGGCTCACCGAACTGTTGGGAGAGCGCGCTCGCCCACGCGCCCGCACAGATCACGAGCCGAGCTGCGCGATACGTTTCTCCTGCCGCGCTTTGCACCCGAAATTCAGCGCCGTCCTTCTCTACGCTGACGATCTCGGTATTCTCGACGATTTGTGCGCCGTGCCGCATGGCAGCGCGTGCGAAAGCCGGCGATGCGATCCGCGGATTGGCATGTCCGTCGAGCGGTGAGACGGACGCGGCCAGAACTTCTCGTCCCAGAAACGGGAAACGCCTGAACATTGCATCACCGTCCAGCACCTCAAGGTGTAGGCCAAACGCGCGCGCCTCATTGGCATAACGATGAAAATAGTCAGCGTCGTGCGCGTGGTAGCAGACGCGCGTATGGCCAGAAGGCAGAAATTCAACGTCCTCACCCAGCAGTTCCCTGGTTCGGTACCAGATGTCCAGCGCGCGATTGGCTATTGCAAGCTGCGGCAAAGAGCGACCCTGCCGGCGTACACCGCCAAAGTTGGTACCGCTTGCCTGCTGTCCGATTTGACCACGTTCAATCAGGATTACCGATCGCATGCGCCTGCGCAGGAAGAAAGCCGTCGAGGTGCCCATGATGCCGCCACCAATAACGATCACGTCGGCGTGTCGGTTCATCGAACATTCTCCATCCCGGACTCTGCTTCAAGCGCCATGGGCAGCGGCTTGACAGGCGCCTGGCCGCGTAATCGCCCGACGGCTTCCACTGGCACGCGCGCTTCGGCTGCGATGACTTCAGCACCCGCGTGCGAGCAGTAGCGTCCCTGACACCGGCCCATGCCGACGCGGGAAAACGCCTTCGCGCGGTTCGCTTCCGTCGCGCCCATCTCGCGAACAACATGCCGCAATTCGCCCGCCGTGATCGCCTCGCAGCGGCACACGATGGTGTCGTCGGGCAGCGCCGCCGCGAAGCGCGCGGGCCACGGAAACGCGGTGCGCAAGCCGGCAGCGAAGCGCGTGAAACGCGCGAGTTCCGTGCGTAGCTGCGCCGCGCCCCCGCGTTCGATACCTGCGTCGTGCAGCGCGGCCAATGCAGCGAGTCGGCCCGCGCGTTCGGCCGCGTCAGCACCGCGCACGCGCGCCCCATCGCCTGCCAGATAGATGCCTGCGACGCTGCTGCGGCCGTCCTCATCGATCTGCGGCAGCCACGTCTGCGTGGCTGTATCGAAACGGAAAACGCAGCCCGCGAGATCGGCAAGCTGTGTTTCTGAACGCAAGTGATAACCGAGCGCAACGGCCTCACACGTGACATTCAGCGTCGTGTCGTTTGCGAGCTTCACACGCACGCCCGAGACACCATGCGCGGATGAGCCTTCGATGGCAACAGGCGTCACGCCGCGATGAACTGGAACCCCCGCGCCGCGCAATACGCGCATCAGCGCGATGCCCTTGCGAAGCGTCGATGGAATTGCAAGCAACTGCGGCAGCGCTCGCAGGCGCTGCGCGAAGGTCGATGTATCGAGGACGGCGCTCACTGTCGCACCTGCCTTGACATACTGCGCGGCCACCAGGTAGAGCAACGGCCCGGTTCCCATCATCACGACCCGAGCTCCGATCGCACATCCCTGCGACTTGAGGGCCACCTGTGCGCCACCCAGACTGTAGGTACCAGCGAAGTGCCAGCCGGGAACCGGCATCAGCCGATCGGTTGCTCCGGTGCAGATGATCAGCGAATCGAACGCGAGCTTGCGGTAGCGCGTGCCGCTCACAATATGCACCGCCTTTGGCCCGATATTCCATACAAGCGTGTCAGGCAGATAGTCGATCTGCGTGCGCAACGCATCGAAGTCGCGATGCAACGACGCTGCCCGCGCAGCCTCGCTGCCGTAGAGCGTCTCGTAGGAGCGCGAGAAGCCTTCCGGCTGGCGCCGATAGATCTGGCCACCATCGCGGCGGCCTTCATCGATCACCGTGGGACGCAGCCCGGCGTCAACCAGCGCCTGCGCGGCGCGCACGCCCGCCGGTCCAGCGCCAACTACGACGACGTTCGGGCGCTTCATTTCTGCAGACGCGGCCATACGCCCTCCCCCACTAGCGCTATGCGCGTGATGATCGACATGCCGGGCATCGCAGGTGCCGTACAGGCGCGGACGCGCTCGCCTTGCGCAGTCCAGACCCAGCAGTCCTGGCAAGCGCCCATCAGGCAGAAGCCCGCACGGCGGCCGTCGCCAAACTCGGAATCGCGTAACGCGTCTTGCGCCGTCAGGAGCGCAACTAGCAGCGTGTCGCCTTCGGCGGCCTGCACTTCATCTCCATCGACGGTGATCCCGAAGGTCTTGCGCTCGGTCTCCGCCACTCTCACGAAACGTGCAGTCATGCCGTCACCGGATCGGTTTTCTGCGCGAGCTCGAGTTCCGCGGCAGAGCGGTGGCAAAGGATCACGGCACCCGAGGGCAGCTTCCTGGCAGAGGGCGGCGTCACGTTGCACTTGCCGTCGATGCGGACCGGACAACGCCCACGAAAACTGCACAGCTCAGTGGAGTCACTGGCGGGCCCCATCGACGGCAACGCGGTGCCCGTCAGTGCGCGCCGTGAGTCGAGCCAGCCCGGGCGCAGCGCCGGCACCGAATCGACGAGTAGCCCTGTGTAGGGGTGGTGCGGTGGCGCGGCGAGTACATCGCGCTGCCCCGCTTCAACGCATTGACCGGCATAGAGCACCATGACGTCGTCGCAGATCGCTCGAACTGTCGAAATATCGTGGCTGATGAACATGTAGGACACGCCGAGTTCTCGCCGCAGTTCCACGAGCAGGTCAAGAATCGCCGCGCCAACTACAGTATCCAGTGCAGAGGTCACTTCGTCGCAAAGAATCAGCGCAGGGTCGGCCGCAAGCGCTCGCGCCAGGTTCACGCGCTGCTTCTGGCCACCCGACAGACCGCCCGGCTGACGCCTGGCAATCGATGCAGGCAGCTTCACCAGATCGAGCAGTTCGAGCATGCGCTTGCGCGCCGCTGCCCCGCGAAGGCCGTGATAGAAGTTCATCGGCCGCGCGAGAATGTCGGCGATCGTGTGGCTCGGATTCAGCGCCGTGTCGGCGTTCTGGAACACGATCTGCACGCGGCGGTACTGATCGGGCGTGCGCGCGGAGAGCTTCTCGGGCAGCGGCTTGCCGTCCAGCAGCACCTCGCCCCGGGCACGATCCACCAGTCCCGCCACCACGCGCGCGAGCGTCGTCTTGCCCGAACCCGATTCGCCGATCACGCCGAGCGCGCTGCCGCGCGCGATCTTCAGGTTCACATTGTCGAGCACGCACACGGCAGGTACGCCGTTCGCGTCGATCCGTCCATACCCGGCGTTCAGATTACGGACTTCGAGCAGCGGTGGCAACGAATCTGTGTCAGCGATCGCAAGCTCTGGCTCCGGTCGGCGCGTCGCCGCGAGCAGTTGCCGCGTATAGTCGTCAGCCGGCGTATCAAGTACCTGCCCGGTCGTGCCGTTTTCTCGCACGGTGCCGCCGTTGAGCACGACAATGCGGTCTGCCATCTGCGCGACGACCGCAAGATCGTGCGACACATAGACGGCCGTAGTGCCCAGTTCGCGGATCACTTTCTTGAAAGCGGCGAGCACTTCGATCTGTGTGGTGACGTCGAGCGCAGTCGTCGGTTCGTCGAACACGACGACGGCGGGATCGGTAATCAGCGCCATCGCCGCCATCAGACGCTGCAACTGACCGCCCGATACCTGATGCGGATAGCGTGCACCGATTGTCTCCGGCGACGGCAAAGCCAGCGAGCGAAAAAGTCCCACGGCCTTCTCGCGGGCCGCGGCAGGCGTCATCAACCTGTGCAGCAGCGCAGGCTCGGTCACCTGGTCCATGATCGTGCGGGCCGGATTGAAACCCGCCGATGCGCTCTGTGCGACGTAAGCGACGGTGCGCGCGCGCAACCCGCGACGTCCGGCTGCATCGAGTGACAGCACTTCGACGCCGCCGATCTTCACCGAGCCGCCTGCAATCGAACAGCCGCCTCGTGCGTGCCCCAGCAGCGATAGCGCAATCGTCGTCTTGCCCGAGCCTGACTCGCCAATCAACGCGAGCACCTCTCCCTTCTTCACGGTGAAATCGACCCCCTTGACGATCTCGACGACCGGGTCGGGTGCCGAGCCCGCGATCACGCGCAGGCCTTTGACTTCGATCATGTTCATTTGGCGCCTCCATGCGCGCGGGCGGCATGCCGGCGCAGGCTGTCAATCAGCAGGTTCACCCCAACCGTGAGCGTCGCGATTGCAACGGCAGGCATCAGTACGGCAGGCGCTCCTTCGGCCAGACCGCCGATGTTCTCGCGCACCAGGGAACCCCAGTCCGCATTCGGTGGCTGCACGCCGAGGCCGAGAAAGCTCAGGCCGCTGAGCAGCAGCACGATGAACACGAAGCGCAGGCCGAAGTCAGCGAGCATCGGATGAATCATGTTGGGTAGCACCTCGACGCGCGCGATGTAGAACAGTCCTTCGCCGCGCGCCTTTGCGACCTGTACGTATTCGAGCGTCATCAGGTTGACCGCGAGCGAGCGCGAGATGCGAAACGCGCCGGGAATGTAGGCGAGCGCGGCGACCATAATCAGCATCGGCACTGACGAACCGAACGCGGCGATGACGACGAGCGCGAGGATCTTGCTCGGAATCGAAATCAGGGCGTCGAACAGTCGGCTCATGATTTCGTCGACCCAGCGCCCGGACACGGCCGCAACCAGCCCGAAGAACGTGCCGATGCAACTGGCGAGCACCGTCGACGCAAGCGCCAGTCCCACGGTGTATTGCGTGCCATACAGCACCCGGCTCAGCATGTCGCGGCCCAGATAATCGGTGCCGAACAGATGCGCGGCGCTGTACGACCCGAATACCTCAGTGGACGTCACCGCGCCCCCCTTGTACGGCGCAACCAGCGGGCCGATGAACGCAACGCAGAGCCAGAACACGACGATCACCAGGCCGACCAGGCCCAGCAGCGAGAGACGGTTCGCGAGACGGCGCAGCGGACCACGCTTTCCGACGGGCACTGCGGCGGGCGCGTCCTCGAGCGCATCGGCACAAGGGCGGGTTTCTTCGCCAGGTACCGTGTACAGAACGGTCCTTGCATGGGATGTGTTGGGTCGGTTCATCGTTGACGCAGCCTCGGATTGGAGATGATCTGACATAGGTCGGCGATGAGTACCAGGGCGAGATACGCCGCACAGAACACCATCACGCAGCCTTGCACCAGCGGCATGTCGCGGTTCGTGACGGCATCGACCATCAGGCTCGCGAGCCCGGGATAGTTGAAGATCGACTCGACGATCACGACGCCGCCGAACAGATACGACAGACTCAGGGCAACCGCATTGGCAATGGGGCCAATCGTATTCGGCAACACATGATGCAACACGATGCGGACGGGCGACGCGCCCTTGAGTACGGCCATCTCGACGTACGACGCGTTCAGCTGGTCGAGCACCGCGGCGCGCGTCATACGAGCCATCTGCGCCACGATCACGCAACACAGTGTCATCACGGGCATCGCGTAAATTCGCACCAGCGCGCCGAACGACGTGACCTCCGACAGATATGACAGCGCCGGCAGCCAACGAAGCTTGACCGCAAAGATCAGCACGGCGATCGTCGCAATCAGAAACTCGGGCACAGCGACGGTCGACAACGTCAGTACGTTGAGGGCGCGGTCCAGCAGCGAACCGCGATACATCGCCGACAGAATGCCGATCGCCAGCGCAATGGGCACCGACACAGCGGCCGTCAGCCCTGCAAGCATGAGCGTATTCGGCAGGCGGGTTGCGATCAGCTCGCTCACCGGCATGTTGTTCGACAGCGACATGCCGAAACTGCCGCTCACGACGTGCAGGAGCCACTGGAAATAGCGCTGTAGAGCGGGCTGGTCGAGACCAAACTGGTGACGCAAGGCGGCCACCTGTTCCGGCGTGGCCGCCTGGCCGAGCGCCTGCTGCGCCGCGTCGCCGGGCAAAAGGCCCGTGATCGCGAACACAATGGCCGACACCAGCAGCAGCGTGACCATCGCGAAACCGAGGCGGGCGGCGATGAGTCGTTGCGCGTTTGCTTTCATACTGGAAACGCCTCCTGTACAGAAATGGTGCGCCGCGAAGTAGCGGCGCGACTGAAGACGTGGCAGGTCAGGACTCGAGCCAGACGTGTTCAGCAAACGTGAAGCCCATCAGTCCGGCCAGCGGAATTGAGCCAAGTCCCTTCAGCCTGGTTGTATGGCCGTCGAGTGAACTCACGAACAGCGGAATACCAATACCGCCGGCTTCATGCACCATCACCTGCATGTCGCCATAGATCTTCTTGCGCTTCGCATCGTCAGGCTCGCCACGTGCGGCGATGAGCATCTGGTCGAACTTCGGGTTCTTCCAGTTCGCTTCGTTCCACGGCGCGTCCGACTTGAAGAACTGCGTGAAGAGCACATCGGCACTCGGCCGCGCGTTGACGTTGCCAAAGCTGAGCGGATGCTTCATCCAGTGATTCGACCAGTAGCCGTCTGCCGGGACCCGGCTCACCTGGAGGTTGAGGCCAGCGCGCGGCGCGGTCGCCTGTAGCAACATCGCGATTTCGACCGATCCTGTAGCCGCCGGCGACGCGTACAGTTGCAGCGGAGCGTTGTCGAGTTTCGCCTTCTGAAAATGGAACTTGGCCTTGTCCGGATCGAAACTCCGCTGCGGCAGACCCGCAAAGTAGTACCTGTTCGTCGGATCAATAGGCTGGTCGTTACCGATCGCGCCGTAGCCACGAAACGCCGCGCGGAGGATCTGTTCGCGATCCAGCAGGTACATCATGCCGCGGCGGAAATCCTCGTTGCCCGTGATGCCGCCTTCATCGCGCATGATCAGGTCCGTGTACTGGCCCGTTTTCGTTTCGAGCACTGAAAACCCGGGTATCCCCTTGATCCGCTGCGCCGAGTTGGGCGTCACCGCATTGATCAGTTGCACGTCGCCTGAAAGCAACGCATTGACGCGCGCCGGTTCATCGCCGATGCCGATGAGTTCAATCTCATCGAGATGCGGCAGTCCTGTCTTCCAGTACGTCTCGTTGCGCACGCCTACGGTACGCACGCCCGGCGAAAATTCCTTGAGCTTGAACGGACCGGTGCCGGCAGCCGTCCTGAAATCTTTTGTTCCGTCCTTGATGATCATGAAATGCGAGGTCGCCAGGATCACTGGCAGGTCGGCGTTCGCTCCTTCGAGGGTAATCGTCAATTCGTTCGCACCCGTCGCCTTCACGTCCTTGATTTGATCCGCGAGCGTCTTCGCCTTCGAGGCGGTCGCCGGGTCTTTGTGGCGCATGATCGAGTAGACAACGTCGGCAGGCGCGAGCGCCTTGCCGTCGTGAAACTGCACGCCCTTGCGGAGCTTCACGACCCACACGGTCGCGTCCTTCGTTTCCAGCGACTCTGCGAGCGCCATTTTGGCGCCAAGATGCGAATCGAGCTCGGTCAGACCGTTGTAGAACATGTTGGCGCGCACGTAATCCGTGCTCAGCGCGCCCTTCGCAGGATCGAGCGTATCCGCAGTGGACGCCGATTGCGTCGCGACGCGAATCTTCCCGCCTTTTTTTGGACTCTGTTGCGCGAATGCCGACCCGCTCGCGGCCAGCAGTCCCGTGCCAGTCATCGACAGCATCCCGCCGGCCGCCATCGCGCGAAGCAGATTGCGTCGCGACACCCCTTTGCGCGTGAGCTGTTGAAGTTCATCGCCGACGCTGGCGCCAGCGTCGCGCATATTTATCTTGTGCATCTGTCTCCTCCACAAGGGAGTTGTTCGTCAGTAGAAGACGTCTTTGATCCGGAAGTACGCGCCGACAAGCGGCAGGAACCACGGCTTGCCCGTGTGCCCCGGAATCGCGCGCCACTCGAAGTCTCGCCATGGGTTCGCTTCTGCGTTTCCGGCGATCACCTCGGCCATCACCTGACCCATGTGCGTTGACATCTGCGTGCCGTGGCCACTGTAGCCCATCGAGAAATAGATCCCGTCGTGTTGGCCGGCGCGCGGCAGACGGTCAGCCGTGATATCGACAAGACCGCCCCAGCAATAGTCGATGCGCGCATTGGCAAGGCTCGGGAACATATGCGCGAGATTCGCCTGCAGGATACGGCCGCTTTTTTCGTCCGATGGTTGCTCCGATGCCGTAAAGCGCGCACGTCCACCGAATAACAGGCGCGAATCGGGCGTGACGCGGAAGTAGTTGTGCATCAGGCGGCTCGTCGTGTATGAGCGCCGGTTTGGCAACAGCCGGGCGAGGTGCTCGGCAGGCAACTGTTCCGTCACAATGATGAATGAACCGACCGGTGCCATGCGCCGCCGGTACCAGCCAAACGGCCCATGCCGAGATGGGCCCGTCGCGATCAATACTTGCTGCGCGCGTAATGTGCCGCGCGCGGACTCGATCTGGTAAGCGCCGCCATCCTTCGCAATCGACGTAACGGCCGCGTGCTCGAAAAGCCGCGCACCGTTGCGCACGGCCGCATTCGCCAGACCGACAGCAAACTTGCCCATATGCATCTGCCCGCCTCGCTTATGCAGCAGGCCCCCGAAAAAACTGTCCGATTCGACTTCGCTGCGAATACGCTCACGCGGAATGATCTCGACATCGGGATCGACTTCGCGGCGGATCAGTTCGGCCGTATGCTCGAGGTGCGCCAGATGTTGCGGCTTCGCGGCCAGTTTCAGCTTGCCCGACGCGAGATAGTCGCAGTCGATCTGCTCTTCACGAATCAGCCGCTCGACCGTAGCAACCGCCTCGGCATACGCGCGATAGCAACCCTGCGCGCGCTCGATTCCCAATTGCTCGCGAAGCGCCGCGTAGTCGTGCGCAACGCCCGTGTTGCACTGGCCGCCATTACGACCCGACGCGCCTCCGCCAATGCGACCGGCATCGAGGACGGTAACAGTGGCGCCGCGCTTGCCGAGTGCCATTGCAGCGGACAGCCCGGTGAACCCGCCGCCAATCACGGCAACGTCGACATGGCCATCGACGGGACCCTCGCAATCCTGGAGCCCGGCAGGCGCCGTGTCGAGCCAGTAGGAGTCGAGCTTCATCGGGTGTCCTTGCATAAGTGGACGCAGGGGATCACAGACCGAGTTGCGTCGCGAGATCGCCGATGGTGTCGACTTCATAGTACTCGTAGTACGGCGCATCCGGCTCGTGACCGCGTTTGACGAACGCCTTGTGCTTGATGCCCATGTCATGCGCCGTCATCAGGTCGTAGCGCGGGCTCGACGACACGTGCAGCACGTCCTCCGGGTTGCAGTTCAGCTGGTCGAACATGTACTCGAATCCCTGCATGCGCGGCTTGTACGATTGAGCCTGCTGCGCGGTGAACACGCGGTGGAACGGCGCACCCAGCTTGTCGACATTGCTCTGGATCTGATCGTCCGAGGCGTTCGACAGGATCACGAGCTTGTACTTCTTCGCCAGCCTCGACAGGCCTTCCGGCACGTCCGGGTGGGGGCCCCACGTCGGTACGGCGAGGTAAAACTGCTCCGCTTCCGCTTCGACGAACTCGACATTCATGCGCCTGCACGCGCGGCGTACCGCGTTGACGACCACGTCGCGATACGGCTTCCACGCGCCGAGCACCTCGTCGCGGCGATAGCCTGAGAAGAATGCAACGAATTGCTCCAGTTCCGCGCCCTGAAGGCGATTACCGTAGATCTCGCGGGCCATGTCGCCCATACGGAATTTCGTCAGCGTGCCGTAGCAGTCGAACGTGATGTACTTTGGTTCGAAATGAATCATGATCTCGGTCCTATCGTGTTGTGAACCCGCGTGGGTTCAGTGGCGAAAACAGAAAGTGCATTCCTGAACAGAATTTAAGCATCGCAAAAAAGAAAGTGTCGTTGGTTCTGGCGGGCAAAACGTGGGTTAGACGCTTTATAAGAGGCCCAAACAGCACAGTCTGCCGCGTCGGTAGCACACCGCTCTTCAAGCGCGCCAGCTTTGCAGTAACCATTCATGACCGCATGTCGATCAGGACGCTTTTGAAGCGCAGATTTGCCTCGTAGGCCTGCCGTCCCAGATCCTTGCCGATGCCCGAGCGCTTGAACCCACCCGTAGGAATCGTGAAATCGCTGGTTCTCCCGTAACGATTCACCCATACTGTGCCCGCTTCAATACCACGCACGAAGCGCAGTGCCAGACCCAGATCCGCGGTGTGCACGCCGGCAGCCAGGCCATAGTCGGGGTGCTGCGCCAGAGCCAGCGCTTCTGCTTCCGTATCGAACGTCTGCAGCGTCAGAACCGGTCCAAATACCTCCTCCCGGACAGCTTCGGATTGCTCATTGACGTCACAGAGGATGGTTGGAAAATAGAATGCGCCGCCTGATTCCCCGTCCGCGCGGTGCCCGCCGCAGCGCAAGGTTGCGCCGCTGGCCACTGTGCGCTGCACAATTGTCTCGATGCGTGCGGCCTGGGTTTCGGAGATGATCGGCGATAGAGTCGTGCCGCTCGACCATGTTGCGCCCGCCCTGAGTTCCGCGAAGATCCATTCGATCCGTTCGGCCAGTTCCTCTGCGATCGACCGCTCCACCAGAAGACGTGATCCCGCAACGCACACCTGCCCGGCGTTGCCCGCGACCGCTGCTGCTATCCGGCGCGCTACATCGTCGAGACGAGGCGCATCCGCGAAGACGACCTGCGGACTCTTGCCGCCCAATTCCAGGGTAACCGGCTTCGTTCCAGACTCGGCGCATGCCGCCATGATCGCGGCCCCGGTGCGCGTGGAACCGGTGAACGTCACTTTTGCAATATGCGGATGACGCACAAGTGCATCGCCGGTCGTATGACCGTCGCCCTGAATTACATTGAAAACACCGGCCGGCACGCCCGCTTCGACGGCAAGTTCCGCGAGGCGCAGCACTGAAAACGGCGTCGTCTCCGACGGCTTCAACACCACTGCATTGCCCGCCGCCAGCGCCGGTGCGAGCTTCCACGATGCCATCACCAGAGGGAAATTCCACGGCGCGATCGCGCCGACCACTCCGTACGGTTCCGCGATTGTCATACCAAGGTGGTCGTGATCGGTTGCTGCGACATCGCCTCCGATCTTGTCGGCGAATTCCGCGTAAAAGCGGATGCCCTCCGCTGTGAAAGGAACGTCCCAGGCTGCGGCCTCGCGGATCGGGCGGGTGGACCCGAGCGCCTCCAGAGGTGCCAGCGTCTCGACATCGGCGGCGACAAGGTCAGCAAAGCGGCGCAGAACCCTCGCGCGTTCGCGAGGGGCAATTTGCCCCCAACCACTCGAACGCCAGGCGGTCCATGTGTTCTCGACGACGCGATCCGTCATTTCAGCATTGGCTACCGGAACCGACGCATAGACAACGCCGTCGGAAGGACGAACCACTTGCAGCTTCCGCGTGCCCTCGTCGATGTATTTTCCGTCGATGAAATGCCCGGAACGCACCGCAACCTTGCCGGGATCGAAGCTGTCCATTTCGTCTCCTTTTCACTCGTGCATCTGACGTTGAATTCGTGCTTTAACTCAGGTGGAAATCGTACCGCTGTCGACCCGGCACAACTCGCTGACTGAAGGGCTGATTCAGCAGATGTGGCGCGTTTTTTTCGCTTTGGCACTGCAGTTTGCGTCGATTTGCTTTCCGGCCAGTCAACGTTATGGACAACACAGCAAGGCAATGCGAGAGTTGCGGCGTAAGCATCTAGCCAAGGAGAGAGGCATGTCCGGCCGAAATGAAGCCCAGGTCGCAGGTCACGAAATTGTCTATCGCCCTTTTTCGCTTCTGGACGTCGCGGGCGCGCGCGCCCTTTCGAGTGAACTGGGGTGGCCTCATCGCGTGGAAGACTGGCAATTTGTCGCTGAGGCGGGCACTGGATTCGTCGCGGGAGATGCGAGCGGAACGCTTGTCGGTACGGGGCTCTGCTGGAAGTTCGGACATGATCGCGCGTCGCTCGGAATGGTTATTGTGTCGCCGCAGCAGCAAGGCCGGGGCATCGGCCGCAAACTCATGGAGCTGCTGCTAGAAGAACTAGGCGAGCGGACCGTTATTCTTCACGCAACTGCGGAGGGCCGGCATCTGTATGAGAAGCTCGGCTTCGAAGCGATTGGAACAGTTGATCAGCATCAGGGAACCGCATTCCGGCCGCCACTTGTTTCCCTCCCTCCAGGCGAGCGACTGCGCCCGCTCGGCTCGAACGATACCGCGCGCCTGATAGAGCTGGCGTCGCGTGCGAGTGGCCTCGACCGCGGGTCGCTCCTGCCGGCGCTCCTCGAAGTTTCACAAGGGATCGCACTCGCCCGTGATGGCGATCTGATTGGTTTCGCCCTCATCCGACGCTTTGGACATGGTTTCTCGATCGGTCCGGTCGTGGCACCGGACTCCGACGACTCCAGCCGTGCCAAGGCACTGATCAGTTACTGGCTCTCGCTACATGCCGGTGCGTTCGTCCGTATCGATACGCCGCATGAATGCCAGCTCTCGGCGTGGCTGGAAGCACTCGGACTTTCACGAGTCGGTACGGTTGTGAAGATGGCGCGCAACGGTGCGCTTCGCGCAGATGCATCCTTTCGGCAATTCGGTATCGTTAATCAGGCGGTGTGCTAGTGAATGAGCCAAGCCGATTTGACCCGGTTGCGTTTGCGCGACGCGCGCACCAAACGCGGCTCTCTGGGCGAGGCTTTATGACCGTTCGAACGGGCTACCCGTGATTTCCGCGGACCTGTCGCGATGGCCGGATGGCGCGGCGATTCCTCCCCAATGCGCGGCGCCGGAATGTCACGACTGACGCAATCGCCTAACCTGAAAAGCCACGGGGCTGCGCACGTTGACGAATGCCATTGTCAACTTCGCTGCGGGGCCAATCTCACGGTACGCGCTCCGGCAAGACCGGACCCTACAAAGCCGATCCTGAACGCGGCAAGCAATTGATGCTGCAGACGTTCTGCGTCAGCGGCGGCTTTTTCGACGATAGCGGCGTTCCGCCGTGTCACCTTGGGCAACCGTCTGTTCGACCTGTCCGACACCCGTTTCTGAGCCGGCAGTTTTCCTTACTGAGCAATCCGAAGAAACCATTTTCCGCCGAAAATTTGATCAAACATGACGCTACTCCATCCTCGATGTCACCGACCCCGAGCCGCTGCCCGAATCGCATCCGCTCTGGGACCATCCGCGCGTGCGCATCACGCCGTATATCGCAAGCGCGACGCGGCCGGAGACGGCCGCCGATGTGGTGCTGGACAACATCCGCCGCCATAGCGAAGGCCTGCCAATGCTTGGGCAAATTGACCGCGATCGCGGGTACTGACGCTATCAACAGCGTATTTCTCTCGATGAATCGCGAGCAAGCACAAAATGCTGCGCGCACCCCGCAAAAAGCCGCACTTGCGTTTTTTCATGGCTTATTTTGCGAACCGGCGGAAGGGCCTCTCTCGTAGTATTGGTATGGTCCAAGCCCATTACGAGAAGAGAACTGCACCATGTCTATTCCATCGCTCATCGAAGCCGACCGTAGGCATCTGATCCACCCCGTCGTCAGCTATCGCGCGCATGAAGCGCGCGGCGTCACCGTGTTGGAATCTGCACAAGGCGTCTTCCTGCGCGACATCGACGGCAACGAGCTGCTCGACGCCTTCTCCGGCCTCTGGTGTGTGAACACCGGCTACGGCCATCAAAGCATTGTCGATGCCGCCACGAAGCAGCTGGCCCGCCTGCCTTATGCAACGGGCTACTTTCACTTCGGCTCCGAACCGGCCATCGAACTCGCTGCGCAGCTCGTCGAACTGTCGCCCGCGTCGCTGCAGCATGTGTACTTCACGCTGGGCGGGTCCGATGCCGTCGACTCCGCGCTGCGCTTCATCACGCACTACTACAACGCGACGGGCCGCCCGTCGAAGAAGCACCTCATCGCGCTGCAACGCGGTTATCACGGCTCGTCGTCGATCGGCGCGGGGCTCACGGCGCTGCCCGCGTTCCATCGCCACTTCGACGTGCCGCTGCCAACGCAGCATCACATTGCATCGCCCTACGGGTACCGCAACGACTTCGCCGACGACGCCGCGCTGATCAGCGCCAGCGTCGCGGCGCTCGAAGCGAAGGTCGCGCAACTCGGCGCGGACAACGTCGCCGCGTTCTTCTGCGAGCCGATCCAGGGCTCGGGCGGCGTGATCGTGCCGCCTGTCGGCTGGCTGAAGGCGATGCGCGAAGCGTGCCGCAAGCTTGACATCCTGTTCGTCGCCGATGAAGTCATCACGGGCTTCGGCCGCACGGGGCCGCTCTTCGCATGCGAAGCGGAAGGCGTCCAGCCGGACCTGATGACGGTCGCGAAGGGCCTCACGGCGGGCTATGCGCCAATGGGCGCGGTGCTGATGTCGGATGCCGTCTATCAGGGTATCGCCGACGGCGGCGACGGGTCGGCGGCAATCGGCCACGGCCACACGTACTCCGCGCATCCGGTGAGTGCGGCTATCGGGCTCGAGGTGATGCGCCTCTATCACGAAGGCGGCCTGCTGGCGAACGGCATCGCCCGTGCGCCGCGCTTCGCGCGGGGGCTCGACGCGCTGCTCGCGCATCCCCTCGTCGGCGATTCGCGGCACCGCGGCCTGCTGGGCGCGCTTGAGCTGGTGTCTGACAAGGAAACCAGGCGGGGCTTCGAGGCGTCGCTCAAGCTGCCCGACCGTATCGCCGCGGCTGCCTACGCAAACGGCCTCGTGTTCCGCGCCTTCGGCGACAACATTCTCGGCTTCGCGCCCGCGCTGAGCTACACGGAAAGCGAGTTCGACCTGCTGTTCGAGCGGCTCGAAAAGACGCTCGACGACGTGCTCGCCCAAACCGATGTCCGCACCGCGCTTAAGGGTTCGATTGAATTCAAACGTACTGCGGCCGCGTGATAGCCTTGATCGAACCTGGACATGTCGGCGCGCCCAAATCACGATGAGTACGGATTGCAAGCTGGACCGCATCGATCTGCGTATCCTCTCGCAGCTGCAGATACGAGGGCGTATCACCAACGTCGAGCTGGCCGACGCGGTCGGCCTTTCGCCCAGTCCCTGCCTGATCCGCGTGAAGCGTCTGGAGAAAGCGGGCTATATCGTCGGGTATGGCGCGCAGATCCAGCTCGAGAAGCTCGGCGATGTGCAGATCGTGTTCACCGAAGTCACACTCGCTGACCATCGGCGCGAGGACTTCACCAGGTTCGTCAACGCAGTCAAGGATGTCGACGAGATCATCGAATGCCACCTGGCGAGCGGCGGCTATGATTACCTGCTGAAGTTCGTCACGCGCAGCGTCAGTCACTATCAAAGCATCATTGAAGGGCTGCTGGAGCGCGATATCGGTATCGAGAAATACTTCAGCTACGTCATTATCAAGACGCCGTTCGTGAAGACGCACTACCCGCTCGAGTCACTCTTCTCGCAGAACCATCATTAGGACGCGCCGGTCGTTCTGACGTTGCGCGAGCCGTGCGACAACGATGATACGGACCGCACATCTGGTTTTAAAACGTGGTTCAACAGTTCGTTGATGACCATCTTCTTCCGGGTCGTCCATCGTCCGTCGTCGATCTGCTGATCGTTGGCCTCAGGAAATGGCGCCT
Source organism: Paraburkholderia piptadeniae (assembly GCF_900007165.1). Taxonomy (GTDB): domain Bacteria; phylum Pseudomonadota; class Gammaproteobacteria; order Burkholderiales; family Burkholderiaceae; genus Paraburkholderia; species Paraburkholderia piptadeniae. The sequence goes on along the minus strand of NZ_CYGY02000029.1, from coordinate 91 downwards.
TTCAACCTCGCCCCGCAACCAATGCCGTTACGAAAACCCGTTCATTCCCGAACATTCTGGACGAAGAGACCCCTATGACCCGTAACTACCG
>NZ_CYGY02000248.1 GCF_900007165.1 Paraburkholderia piptadeniae | reverse complement strand
TTTTCAAGCAGAAGACGGCATACGAGATTTCTGCCTGTCTCGTGGGCTCGGGGATGATGTCGCCAGAACGCACCGGCTCTCCCGTGTTCGGATCGAAGACCGATACGGTTTGCAGACCCGAGATGATTGTGGGCCTGGTCCACGTTGCACCGTCATCGGTCGATTTGATGAACGCCACCTTGCCGGCCGCTTTGGAGAACGGCGGCGTGATCAGATCGAAGAAATCGTAGAGCGTGCCGTTTTGCGAGTTGATCACGATCTGGTTGCCGATCGTCTGCTGCCGCGAAGGCACGGTCACGATGGTTGTCGGAGTACTCCATGTGCTGCCGCCATCCGTCGTCTTCGAGAACAGCGTCGGTCCGCGGAAGGCAGCCGTATGCAGGTTCGCGTACGGGTTGCCGTTCGGCAGTTCGAGGCGGTCCCACACCGCATACGCGACGCCAGCCTTGACAGGGTTCGCCGTCACGGATTCCTTGTCGTTGAAGAATTGCAGCGTTGGTGCGTTGTTGGCGAT
>NZ_CYGY02000120.1 GCF_900007165.1 Paraburkholderia piptadeniae | reverse complement strand
TGGGCCACGCGGAGATTACGGAGTTCGACTGGAGTGCGTGACGGCAATCGCAGGGACGCGGCTGCTGCGCGGCGGTGTTCTGTCTTATACGGGACGGCCGGGCCGCAGCTGCAAAGATGCGGCCGCTTCGCAGGCCCCGCTTCGACAATACGTCCAGCATCGGACCGTCGGACATATCTGCCTCTATATCGCGAGGCCGGTAACCGCGCTGACCGTGACCCAGCTTTGGAGTTGCGATGAGATATCGAATCGGGCATCGAGAGCCAGCGCGACGTCGATTGCCTCGTTCAGAGTTCGACCGTGTTGCAACGCCATGAATGCCGCGTGTGCTGCACTGCTCTGATCGATGACAAGGGGTCGCCACCGCGGACGTACAACGAGTAAGCGCGCAGCGCTCACCCAGAGGGTGCGCGCCTTGTCCGCTTCATCGAGCAGATCTGCGAGTGGCGGGACAACCTTCGGCGGAAGTTCGCATTCATCGCGCGGATCGCATCCTCCGCACGTACTGCGATAGTGACCGTCTTTCCGTCGGTTTCGCATGCAGTCGACCGAATTAGAAAGAAGGTTGGCAATAACCTGGCTCCTCGGGGATGGTCAGCAAATCCGATTATTCTTCGCTGGTACGCCAGTCGCTCGACGATGGCGTTGTCCTCGACTGGCCAGCGGGGGAGAGGGCTGATGTGGCACGCGAGCGGGCGAAACTGGCTGCGCTCGTCAAGGCCGAGGGGATCCAGGCATCGTCGCTGAGGGAATAGCCAGCACGGGATCTTCACACGGGAATTCATGCCGCCGCCCGACTTCACGTATTGTCGCTGGTTGCTGCAGTCTGCTCTAGCGGCCAAACGGAATCCCGGTCGGGTGGATCCAGCCGATCCAGTTCGCAACGAGGATCGAGAAGAAAAGCGTAATCGACAGCCCGACACGCGGCGCCAGCGACCAAACCATCCGTTGCGTCTTACCCCGATCGTGCATCATGAAATACAGCGCCGAGACCATGCTTGCGATAATCAGAATGAATGCGATGGGGACGAGAACGTGCATGAACGGCCTCTGATCGGACTTTGAGCGGCGGCCCATGCCTGAAGCCGCAAGATAGCCGACCATTTTAGGCGCTGCACATCAGCATGCGCCGCGACGTGATGCCACAGTGTCGATAAGCGTGCAAGCTACCCGTCGCGCTGGATTTGCCGGGACACATGCGGTCGTGTGCGCCAGCCCAGCCAGCCTACCGGACGAGTTGCGTGATACTGTCCACGACTTCCGGATTGGCCAGCGTGGACACGTCTCCGGGAGCCTGGCCATTGGAGATGGCGGCAAGCACGCGTCGCATGATCTTACCGGACCAGGTCTTGGGCATGCCGGGAACGATGACGACCCGATGGGGCGCTCGCGATGGCGCCGATCCTGGCAAAGACAGTGTCCGAAACCTCTTGCGCAATCTCAGGCGTCGGCTCTACGCCCGGGCTCGAGCGCAACGTAGAGTTCGGGAGGGCCTT
>NZ_CYGY02000115.1 GCF_900007165.1 Paraburkholderia piptadeniae | reverse complement strand
ACATTGCCGGGCGCTTACGGTCGATCGCTCGAAGGGTCGGTTCACGCTCGCTGTTGATCAACGGAAAAATCCCACCTTCCGAACACGCCGACGAACGATTCAGATCTCCTGCTGAAAGCAATCGGAGCTTTCGGATTGTTTTACGTCATAGGTCGAGTTGGGTCCGTCCTGTGCCACCAGCGGCGACGATGAACGTCTTCCCCGCGCAATCGCTGACGGCAGACCGTCAGGCAGGCGGCAGCGCTGGGCTGTGCGTCCATCAAGGGTCTGTTCGACGTGTCTCGGGCCCGTCGCGAAACGTGGCACGGCGATGCTGCCCCTGATGCCGATCTACCTCTACGCTCCGTCGAGCTCGAGAAGTCCTGCATAGCGTAGACGACAAGACACCTGGTCAACCGTTGTGAGAGCTACGACGTCAGCGATGCGACCCAAGCGTCAAGTTGCGCAACGTACTGCCCAATCCGTTGCCCTGCCTTTCCGTACGAGTTGCAGGTATAGCCCCAGTCTGAGGGATGCACAAGATTGTTGTGACTGAATACGATCACCGGGGTGCCGTCACGTCGGTTCCTGGCTGACGCGCTAAATGGTGTGCCCCTACGCGTGCGAAGCATCACGGTGGCATTATCTTGGCGCGAAAGCACGGCATGCGCGCGCGCAAAGTTGGTCAGTACGGGCATTGCGCGCCTGTTTGAGTGCGTTGGCACGACGGCCTCAGAGGACGGGGAAAACGAACGGTTGGCGTAGTTCGTCGCGAGCGGATCAATTTGATATCCCAGCATGAAAAGTGCGGCCTCAATGTGCCTAAGGCCATAGCGACCGCGGCACCATTTGGCCCCAGCCTGATCACGTGCCGCTCGAAGAATCCAATTCGCCCGAATATTCAGTTCGGCCCAGCGGCGACTACCCGCACTCGAGAGCCGACCAAATTTAAACCCCTCACCAGAGGGATTTCGAGGGACCGAAGGCTGGCCAGGCCGCGGTCTTTGCTCTCCCCAACGAAAGGCAAGAACTTCCGGCACGCCATTCACGCCAAGCTCTGGATGCCTCCTCAGAAACTGGCGCACGAGCAAACACAATGCTGCGCCGACCCGGCCGTCAAGCATGATGCTGTGGTCCGCAGCATGGCTGAATGACTTTGTGAATCCGGCGTTCATTTTGGCCCTTTCGAACGCAGAGAGGTCGGGGGAGTCCGAGTTGAGCGCGGTAATGCCATCCATGAACAACGTGACAAGCCGTTCACCCTGATCGCGAGCCCACTCATCATAGGACTCTGCGCTACCCATCCCCCAACCCATGATCGGATTCAAGTGGGCCCGCAGCGTATCCGCCGTCAGTTTCCTTGGGAATCGCAACGCTTGACGCAGAGCGCGGCGAAGCGGCCGGAGGTTCCGGGTAGTCTCAAGAAGGCTCTTCTCCCGCCACGAGTATCTCCGGAAAAGCTGCTCGAGCGTCTTGTCCGGTACAGATCCGAATTTTGCCTCGAAGCCCCGCCAGATCCCTTCAACGGCGATCTCTCCGGTAAGCATCTGGGCGATGTGGCTCACAAATTCCGCGGCAACCTTGTTGCGCAGGTAGGCAATCTTATTCATCCGTTACCTCAGCTCGTTTGACGATCACACTAGGTCGTCACGAGAACAGCACAGCCCTCGGGGGAATTTCAGCAGAAACAATATATCCGCGCCCCCGTTCGCAAATGACTGTATCGCTCAATGACCCAACAAGGACGATTCTTCCCCGCAGGTTCGCTCCGGGTACGAACGCGCCGATCGGGTTTCAGACTTTACGCGTAGTCCTCCGCCGATTGGGCCAAGCTCGGTCCGACATGCTGCAAAATCGCAGCCATCAATCGCGAGACGCAAGTGGCATTGAGTGGACCCTCTGGTTGTCGTAACGCATACGCACGAAGCGTAGTCACGGTTGATGATGCTCAACGGTCGTTCGCAATCCGTGCAACTCCGCCGCAGCGCATAGTGCGTTGCAGGGGCGGCGCAGATTGCACCAATCCGCACAATCCATTGCGCCGCAAGGGGCAATAGGGCGGCGGCACCCATTGCACCAAACCGCACAATCCATTGCGCCGCAAGGGGCAATAGGGCGGCGACACCCATTGCACCAATCCGCACAATCCATTGTGCCGCAAGGGGCAATAGGGCGGCGGCACCCATTGCACCAATCCGCACAATCCATTGTGCCGCAAGGGGCAATAGGGCGGCGGCACCCATTGCATCAATCCGCACAATCCAATGCACCGCAGCGTTCATGGCTCGGGCGGCACCGTGCTGCGAACGCGGGAATCCCTCCCCATTCGGTCGTCGCGCTGGACGTGCCCCAACCCGCTTTTGTCGACCAGGACAGTCATGTTTCATCATTTCATCTGCGTCGCAGCGAAAATGAATGTGCCGAGGCATGCGGACTGACCGGAAGATAGCCACGCTCGACGCACGGTCCCGCGCCCTGTCCGCCGACGGCCAAGGCGCGGTGGCTGGAGCGACGCGCACCTGGGCGAGGGTGCGGGCTTTCCACGGTCGAAAAAACGGCGGGCGGCGGCTTCGACTGTCGGAACGCACAATGTCTGTCATTCGATTGCAATTACATTGCCATCGGGCCACTAGGCTTTCGGCGAGTTCCGCTCACCCGCACGCTCGCCGCGTTCTGATCGAACAGGCTGAGCATCGTCAATGCGCAGTGCGAGCATCTCGAATCACCGGTGTCCGGTCTGTCGCTGACTCGTGTCATGCACCTTGCCGCCTCGCGCGACCCTGATGAAGACACCCGCTCGCCAGCTGCGTCCGGACAATCCAAAGGGATCGAGCGCCGTGACTCGAAAATCAACGGCAACGTGGAAACCATCCGGACTCAGCCGACTGCACAAGCTAAACCGGTTTGAACGTCGGCAAGCAGAGGCTGAAGCAGCGCCACTAATCGCGCAGCTCTGGCCGATCCTTACTGTCGTTTGACTCGCATCATCGAGCCCATGTCTTACGGAAGCCATGCTGGCTGGCGAAGTTTCTGAAAAAATGATAACCTCACAGGTTATTGAAACTGTCCCGCTATCGGAATGGACATCACCTTCGCCAACAAGGCGCTGCGGAAACAGCTCAACGAAGAGAAGGCAATGATCAAAGCGCACGGACCTCTGAGGACAAAAAAGCTGAGGATTGCACTGACACAGCTTCGCGCCGCACCAAATTTAGGCATTTTTGCTCCGCCGATGAGCCCTCCCCATCGGTGTCACGAGCTCACAGGGAATCGAAAGGGCCATCTGACGGTTGATCTGGATCATCCGTACAGACTTGTCTTCAAGCCGCAGCACAATCCCGTACCTGAAAGGCCCGAGGGCGGGTTGGACTGGAGTCGAGTGACTGCCATCGAAATAACCGGAATCGAGGATACTCATGGCTAAGCAACCTACCAACGAATTTCAGCCTGACTATGCGGTCTCGCCAGGTGAGATCCTGGGGGACGAGCTGGAGACTCGCGGGATGACTCAACAGGAGCTGGCAAGGCGGACAGGCCTGACCCCGAAGCACATAGTCTCACTTGTTCAAGCGAAATCATCGATCACGCCCGAAACCGCAATCAAGCTGGAGCGGGCGCTTGGCATGCCTGCCGACTACTGGCTGAACCTTGAAAGCCAATACCAGGAGGCGTTGGCACGAATAGACGAGGAGGCAAAGCTCGAGCACGATTTGGACTGGCTCAAGCGCATTCCGATCGCGTTGATGACAAAGCTGAACTGGGTTGAGAGACGCTCTGATGCAAAGGCGCAGTTGGTTGAAGTGTTGCGCTTTTTCGGGATCGCCAGCGTTAGCCAATGGGATGACATGTGGCCGAACCTAAATGTCGCCTACCGCCAACATAACAGTCAAGAGATATTTCCCGAGGCTGTCTCTGCATGGTTACGTCGTGGCGAAATTGAAGCCTCACAAATTCCGTGCGGACCTTTCGAAAAGGCCGCTTTTCGTGATGCACTCGATAAGATTCGACTACTGACGATAGAGCGCCCTGAGAGTTTTGTCCCACGTATGCAGGAACTGTGCGCCGCAGCGGGTGTGGCCGTTGTGTTCGTCCCGGCACTACCCAAGACTGGCGTCAGCGGCGCCACAAGATGGCTTAACGCCAACAAGGCAATTATTCAGCTTAGTTTGCGATATCGCACCGACGATCATCTCTGGTTTACCTTCTTTCACGAGGCTGGACACATCTTACTCCATGGGAAAAAGGAGCTTTTCCTCGAAGGGGCCAATGGGTTGGATGCAAGCAAAGAGGCGGAGGCGAATCATTTCGCCGAGCAGGAACTGCTACCGCGATCACAGTTTTCGGCGTTTATAAGGCGAAATCAATTCAACAAAGCGTCCATTGCCTCATTTGCCAAAGAGATTGGAATTGCACCTGGAATAGTTGTCGGCCAGTTACAGCACCGGCAGTTACTACCCCGCAATCACTGCAATGAATTGAAGCAAACATTTCGTTGGGCTCATGAATGACATCATTTTTGAAAACGAATCCGGAGTAGCTTCGTATTCAATTACACCCCTGTGTAGGGTAGGTGCGTTGTCTGCCTGAAATGTTCCATGTCTAACTGCTTGAATATTTGCGACGATCAGGAATACTTTGAAGACAACGCAGCCGCCCCGTATTGGCAGCGCACGCACGATAGATGCGCCAGCGAATTGCATCCGTCCCAATCCTGCAATCAATTGCAGCAGCTTCCGTGTGGATCGTGCCACGCCCCACCTGACAACGTCACCTCCGGCAAGCCGCTGCTTCTGAGGGCGACCGGGAGCGTCGTAGATGATGTGTTCCTGCGTCGAATCGAGAGTATTCCTATCCCACCACCACGCGGCGCGTTTGACTGAGACTCACGATGACGATAGGTGTAAGCGGTGCGCGAGTACCGCCTAGACCATAGACGCCAAAGTGGCCACAGGGGACCCCACCAAACGAGTGATGGAGACTATTGTCACCTGAGATAGCAACAGCAACGAGAAGGTCGCGCAAGGGCACCCCGAGCCGTCTAGTTTCGATTGCAAAGCTCGCGCGTGAACCTCGGGTTTCGGTCGCATAGCTAGCACTGCTTGAACTGCGCGAGTCAGATAGTGATCCTTACCAACCGGTTGACAACACCTTTCGAATCTCACCTTCTGACAGTACCTTTGCACAGCTTTCCCAATCAAGATTCTCGACCTTGGCGTAGCGATTATCGAACGGATGTGTTTGGTGAATACCATCAATGAGGCGTTTGGCCTCGTCTACGTTGCCTTGTGCCACATCGATCCACAGCGATTCCAGAACATCAGGAATCTGGCCGAAGAGCTCGAAAATGTATTCGAGACGGTCCGCCAGAAGCTGATGCACCCTATCCTCGACCGACCCGCGGTAGCGCAGGTTGCAAACGAAGACTTCGTCGCGGACTTGTCCGATGCGCTGGATACGGCCTTTACGCTGTTCCAGCCGTGTCGGATTCCATGGCAAGTCAAGGTTAATCAAGGTGCCAAGGCGTTGCAGATTGAGCCCCTCGGATGCTGCATCGGTACCAATTAACAGGCGAACCTCGCCATGCTTCACCTTTGTCTTGATGTCGTCGCGAGCGCACGCCTTGAACTGGCCCGCCGTCAGAATGCCGGAATTCGCTCCACCAGCATATAGGCCGACCGGCTCGTGTGGTAAATGATCGCGCGACAGCGATTCCGCCAGCCACCACGCGCTATCAAAATACTGGCTGAAAATAATGCAACCTCGTGCAAGCCAATTTTCGCCGATAAGATAGTCCAGCACCTGTTGAAACTTCGGATCACGGTCCTGACTGATTTCTAGTGCCTTGAGGCACCGCGCCAATTCGGCTCGCTCGACCGCTGTCAGATTTTTCATCTCGGATTCAGCAGTGGCATTGCGCGGTTCGGTATCGTCGTCATCGACGTCGATGGACTCGTCGCCAATCTCGGCCCGACGATCTGTAGCCTGACGATTAGCGCCCCAAGTGGCAAGCATCTTCTCAGTCGTGCGGCGTCCTGCGTAAATGGAGCTACCCATGCGTCGCAGCAAAAGCGTCTTGAGAAAACCGGCACCTCTTACTCGCTGATTGAGCAGACGGCAAAACTCTTGCGCCGCGTTGTAGGCATCCTGCAAGTATGGGGGCAACGCCACGGCCTCGTCCTCACCCTCGCCAAATAGGCGAACCCGTATGGGCTTCAGATACGGCTCACCGGTGGCGGGATCGATGGTGCCTTCCAGATATTGTCGAGTACGACGGACGATGTGGCGGATGAACGGATTGTGGTTGCGACCGAAGTCTTGGGCGATTTGCCCCAGCAGGGTACGGGTGGGGCCATTCATGCTGCCGATTAGGTCACCGGAAGCCACAAAGGTGCCGTCGTCCAGACAAAACCGCTGCCGTAATAATCGGAAATTCGTCCCTTCACTGCGGGGCGGTAGAGGGTTGCGAAGCCAGGGCCACGCTTCGAACACATCGCTAGACAATGCCCTTTCACCCATCACCACCGGCAGACAGTGCGCCGGCTTGCGCCATTCGCTCCAGTCGTTTCCTAATACGGCCTCGTTGCCAGCAGCAAGGATGGACAGCAAGTCCCAAGCTTCTATTGGGTGCAATTGCACCGGCGTGGCTGTGGCAAGCAGCATGCTCTTGGTACGGGCACTGACCCGAGCTAGAAATGCTGCCAGATTGTTATATTCTGGCCGACTGGTCAAATCCTTAGGATCCGCCTTTTTCCGCCGTGCCCTATGAGATTCATCACAAATCACGCACTCGAAACTCATTGCAAGCAGGTGAGCCGTGATCTCGTTGCCCGCAACGACCAAGCCCTGTGACACGATCCCGAAACGGCGTGGGCACCGCCGGACACCGTCCGGTCCATTCACCGGATGTTCAATTCCCTGCTCGTCGACCCAAGCATCTCCCATCCAGACGGCGCTGGGAATCGCCAGCAAATCGCGTAATTCGTCCTGCCATTGATTCAATAAGGGTTTCGGCACGAGAATCAGCACCGGCTTCTTACCAGTAAGCGCCATTAACAGCGCAGCGAGAGCCAGCTGCACCGTCTTCCCCAGCCCCACTTGGTCAGCCAGAACAAAGCGCGCAGTACCGCGTCGATGGGCGTCGAAAGCCAGTTTCACAAAATACTTTTGGTGCGCCCACAGACCGAATTCCTGCCGGTAAACGGGCGATTCCACCGCCGCGGAAGCTGGGCTGGCTCGTGTGTCGCGCCGCCAGTCGTCTAGAGGAGTCTCTTGACGATCGGCCAGACGCTTGACGTCCTGCACGATGAAGTCAGCCAGAGGGACAGCCTGGACGTGATTCCATAGCGTGTCGAATTCCGTTTGAACCCAACGCGCCGCCTCTGCGCTGTCGTCCTCCCACATCAACTCGTAGTTAAACCGCCAGGCAGAGAGGGTCTCATTGACGCTGCCCAGAAAACTGGTTGTCCGGCCATCGTCATAACGGATGACGCCAGCTTTGCCATGCACCAAACCAAAAGCCGCATCTGGCAATACACGAACTTCCAGCTTTCCCGAAACGAGCAGGCCAAAGAGGCGAGCGAAGCGTCCACGTCCAGCGTCGTTGGTGGCGAGTTTCTCTGGGGACGAAGCGCACCAGGATTGCCGCATCGCTTGCTGGGCTGCCTTGGCCGTTTCGACGTCGGCGGGTTCCAGATCAGAGTTGCAAACCACGCGGACCTTGCCTGTTACATTTTCGATTGCCTCGCCCGCCACCTCCAAAAGGGAGGAGCGAAAATAACCAGCAATACGGTCATAACTCGCGGCCCCTACTAGTCGAGCTTGCAAGAGAGAGGCATCGAGCTTCTCCTGGCGGGAGGAATGGCGGTTCACGGTCATGAGAAAACTTCCGTGCGATCAATGATCGTTCTCCACCGCCCCAGCCAGCCGCTCGGCCGCCTCAGCATCCTCGTGCCAATGTGGCATGTGGCCGATATGGGCCAAGGGCTTCAGATACGCGAGGAGAGCAAGTATCGTTTTTCGCTTGCCCCAGTAATCCACGGCACCATCGGTCTTGAGATAGTCAAGGCCAGCACGGGCATTTTCCTCGCGTACGGTTTCGTAAATGCCAAATAGCACATGACGGGTGAGGCTGCTGGCAAAATCTTCGCCTTCCAATTGCTGGCGCTTGAATTCACTGGCCGTTTTGAACCTCACAGCATTAGCCTCCGATCGTTCGTAAAAGTGTGTGTATTCACGCACGCCAAACCCCTTGGCCAACTCCATATATGCACCGGCGCGTGCCTCGCGGTGACGTTCCAGCTCCAAACCCTTGAGATAGAGCCGCTCGGCGGCGCTCAAGCTCTTCCAGTGAAATTCGTCGAAGCCACGGGGAATCAAGTAATTGGCTGCAATCTCCACCGCACGATCGATAACTTTCTCGAATTCGGATTTCTCAGTACCTGTACGTTCGCGGAAGAGTTCATGACGAATATCCATGCCCTCGATGTCGGCAAATTGAGTTAGCACTCGCAGGGCGGCAGCATAGGCCGCGAGCTGGTAGTCCGTATCGCCGAAGTTGGGCTCCGACTGATCATCCAGCGTTGTCATGCTGTCTAGTTGTAGCTTGACCTCGTCTTCAATCAGCGGGTAAATCTCGTCCAGCCACGCCGAACGCTGTTCAGTGCGTTTGCGCAGCACCAGATTTACAGTCCCCTGCACATAGTTGCCCCTCTTGATGCCACCTGTAGCCGTTTCGGTACTGATCGTCCAGGCGGCGGTGACCTTGAGGCCGCTGGCCCAAAGTATCATGCCGAGATCACCCCACACCGCGGGGTTCTGGTGGGTGAATTGCACGAGTTGCAAGCCATTGTCCGGCATTTGCCGGGCCAGCCGAGCGTAAATATCCACCATCGAGCGTTTGAAATCGTCACCTGAGCCCTGTACCGACAACACGACCACATTCTGAAAACGCCAGTCTGTGAAAGCCGTAGGCAAGAGGTGTTCGTACCACGCAAGAAAGTAGTCAGTCAGCTCGTGATAGTTAATCGCGTCAGCATAGGGCGGATCGGTGAACCAAATATCAGATTCCGTGGAAACTTCGCGCGCGTCCATCAGCTTAACTAAGCTTCCGGCATTGGCTATAGGCGCTTCTGTCAGTTCGCCGCACAAGCAGCGTTTGATCCCGCCCAGTCTCCGGGAACCAAATGTCATTTGGGTATTGAGCGCTTGGTTGAAAAAGACGTTCATCGTCGAACCAGGCCCCTTGGAGATATGCGAGTCGATTCCACAAAGGCGAGAGAGTCGCTCCAATGCCGCACCCACCGCTACCGCGGCCGCTCCCACTCGCAGCGCATCCGTCGGGTCCGGTTCGACGGCGTTTTTGACAAAGCTGCCGAGCATGAACAACTGGCGCGGCGTAAACAGATGGTGCCAGTGAGTCCACCCGCGCGTTCGGACGGGTTCCTCAGTCTTGTCTCCGCCGCGTGGAATCGAACGGCTCGGGATGTATCCCTTCACCTGCCAGTCCGCGATGTAGTGCTTCATCAGCGCAAGCGCCTTTGCCTCGCGAGCGAGGTCGGCCGCATCGGGCGCGGAATAGATACGATCTCCATCCGGTACGGCCCAACGGACGCAATAGAGCCGTTCTTGAAATACATCATCAGGTCGTGGCACGAGGTCGGAGCTTTCCCAAAGACGGAGACCGTAGACTGTTTCACCATTTACCCGACGGTCCCCGCGCAGGTCGGCAATTGCATAGCTGTTGCCGGTTTCCGGGCAAACGAGGCGGCCGCGTTGAACCGTGCCTTTCTTGGCGTTGGTCATTGTCGTCGCATCGGCGTCGGTGACGATGTCAATGTCGTAATTGCCTTTGTCAACGTTCTTCCTGATAACAGCACAGACCTTGTATTTCTCGGAAATCACCCACGAAGGTGCAAGCGGCACCCAAAGACCAGTGGCCGGTGATTTGGCCTCGACCACGTAGTAAAGCTGCTCGTGTCGCCAACCCTTGTCGTTGGATTCCAGGCCAAGACCGTCAATTTCCTTGCGCGTCGCGTCATAGGCAGCTTGCTGGATTTCGCGTACACGCTTGCGGGTCTTCACATCACCACCGACCAGGTGCAATGCGCCCCAAGTGAGCAACGCCGCCACGGGGCTCAGGTCGGAGGCATAGGATGCACAGCCAATACGCGCGGCTTCGAACGGAATGGAACCGCCACCGCACACAGGATCCCCGATGCGGGCAATGTGGCCGAAACGACGCACACCCAGTTGCTGAACCAGTTGTACCAGGTTTTTCGCTGTCGTCCCCAGGTGCGTGTTGATTTCTTCCCAAGCTTCCGGAGAGGGTCCTTCGATCTGCTCTGGCCGCAGACAATAGTCCAATTTTTCATCGTAGTTTAGGCGGTCGAAGGCACGCCGCTGCACGAGTTCTCGATCTTGGAGGGTCAGCCCTGCCCCCCAGCGCGGCTTAGGATGACCGTTTTCATCGCGCAGCCAGGTCTTGATTTCGTCTTCAGTGAGCAGGGCTTCCAGTGTCTCTTGGTCGATAGCTTTGTTCTTGCGCTGCCACAGACCGGCTTCGTCCATGGTCATGATTTTGAGAAAGATTTCGCGGTCCCGCTTGGGGTCAGCCGACACTGGCATCAATAGCCCAATCAGGCAAGCGCGCACGAGCACCAGGGGCTTGCGCCCCCACCACTTACCGACGCCGGTCAGCGTCTGACTGGACCCCGCGCCGGCCATACGCTCCTTGTAGGATTCGGCGGAAACACGGGCGACGGGAAATTGTTGTTCGATGAAGCTTGGGGTGCTCATGGTCGTTCTGTTCGCTTAACTTTTTTTAGCACTGGGCGTCAGCTCGAATTCCGCCAGGCGGCGCTGAATCAAGCCTTCTGACACCGGATTCTCAGTGAGCGCGTAACGCAGCGCCTTGCGCCAGCCCTTACCTCGTCCGGTCAGAGCGTGACCGGTAGCGGCGTTCGTCATGGTGTACAACCACCAGCGCTCTTCAGGTACCAGTCCCAGCCAGTTGCGAATAGCGACCGGAATCAGTGCTGGGTCGCATTCCTCCACTGCCCACGCCAGCACGCAAAGCTCCTTGCCAAGGGTTCGGTCGATGGGTATCTGCCCCTCCTGAGGCCACTTGGCTGTCTTGTGCCCATAGATACGCAAACGGCGGTTGAACTCGGCCTTCACATCCTCGGCGATCAAGTTCCAAACCCCCCGGCGCAGGAGGACGCGTAAGTGTGCATTAGTAGCATTGAGTGGCACGGGGATCGGCACTTCCTCAGTAGGCTCGAACCATTCAAAATGTTCGGAGAGCGTGACGTCTGCACTTTCGGCCTTGCTGCGTGGCAGGGTCAGTAGGAAGTAATGCTCCGAAAGCGCGGGCTGAAAGCCGAAGCCCAGCACGGCTGGCTTTCTGATTGACGGATTTCTGGCCCGGGCCATTATTGGCCGACCTCACCCGGGTTCAGGCTGCTGCGGATGGCGGCTATCCAGTCGAGCAGGTGCTGTCCACGCTCGAACCGAATGCCGGTAACGCTGACTGTAACCTGGCTACCACCAACGATCTCCTGCATTTTTGCTACGACCTCCCGCAAGCGGGTGCCTGCGACCGGCTCGTTTTCTCCAGCGATGAACGAGAGACTGATGTCAGTGTCGTTACTAGCGACATCGACTACTACCTCCCTCCCTTCCCCTTGATGCTTTTCGAGCAGATCGAGAAAGCTGAACGCTGCGGCGGCCGTGAGATTCCGGTGTGGACGCGACCACAGAACCGGCTTGGCGGCGTCGACCGCGACTTTCTTGGTCCGGTATTCGTTGACATCAATCTTTTCCACCGCCGAGCGAATGTCGCCATCTTCCGCCACGGCTAATACAAAACGGCATTCGGCAGGCAGTGTGAAGGGGGCGTCATATGCGCCGCCGCTGGTGAGTGGATCAGCACCGTTGGTGGTATAGCGCAAATGGCCACGCGGCACGGCGTGCAACTCCACCTGCCAGTCTTCGCTCTGCTGGAAGACGCGATACTTGGTCGCCAGCGTGTTTTTCCAAACAACGGAATCGCCGGTCTCGTGCTTGCCCGCAGAATCGACGCAAAGGAAAGTAAGCTTCAGTTCGCGTGTGCGGAAGTTGTTGTAGCCGCCTTCGGCCTCGCCCACCTTGAGCGATCCGGTGGTAGGCTGGGCGTTGCCGATTTCGTAATGGACGACGTCGCCATGGAGCGGAGTAATCTTAAGGAAGGCTTCCCCTGTCTTGTCGTCACGAGAGAGGAGCCGCACTTGCACTTCCGTCTTGGGCGGCGGGAAGGGCCCCTTTTCGACGGAGTCGCCCAGGTCGTGCCAGTGGCCCTCGTTAATGGCCTTCGCCTTAAGTGCGTCGAGGGCGTCAGGCCGGTGCAGCGGCCAAGCGTCGTTCATCGCTGCACGGCGCTTAATTTCACTCCACTTCGCTGTCTTTTGCCCCTGAAATAGACGGTCTTCGCACTTGCGCCGGAAGGCGTCGGTGCCAGTGTCGGTTTCAAACTTCCTCGCGTTGGTCAGCGTGTCGCGAACCAGTTTTTCGCCGTCAAACTGGTTGTTCTGAAAATGGATGCGGCAATCGGTGCTTCGAAGTTGGCCCATGCTCGGATAAACGAGCGTGGTGAACGTTTCCTGAATCGCGGAGCGCAGACGCAGTGTGATCTGGTCGAGATTCTGGTCGGCCTGCTGCCGCTGTGGGTCGCGCGTAGCCACCCCTTCATCGGTCATTTCGGTAAGAATGCTGTTGATAGCTTTATACTGAGCCGCTTGCTCCAGAACATGGATGAGCGTTTCCTGCGATCCGGTGAGATATAGCGCACGGTTCTTGAACTCCTGATCGGCGTGAAACTTGACCCACTCCTTGGGTAGCCTGGAGGTGACGTCGACGTCACTTGCGGGCTGGACCAGCAGTAATGTCGTTTTGTCGGATTCCAGGCGAACTTCGTCGATCGCGGCAAGCATTTCTGTACGCTGGTAACAGTCGCGTACGCTTGGTTGGAACAATCCCTCCAAGTAGGCGCGGAGTTCCTTGAGGCAGGTCTGCTGGTTGTACTGCTTGGCCGTGGAGTGCAGCTTGGCGGCAAGGTTCTGGATGTCCTTGTAGAACAGCCGCCCATCGTTGCTCGGATGCAAGTACCATGCTTGTGTGGGCAGGTAATCGACGATCTCCTTTTTGATTTTGGAAATGTCACGTCCAGGCGCACAAAGGAACGCCATAATGTCGTTCTGGCGCAGACCGTGCGTCGCGTTGGGCACGCTGGCCAAGCTGGCAACAAGCAAGAGTTTGGACACATCTTGCGCATCAGTGCCGCCGTATTTCGAATCGATTTCTTCGGCGACGGAATGCCCGTGATTCGCGATGTCGTGACTGATCGCCTCGGTAAGCGTGGGGTTGATCGAGCGAATTTCCGAGACGATTTCGTCGTCGTTGAGATCGAGATCGTAGGGGTGGATCAGATGCAGCTTGTCGGCCCGCCCCGTCTCCCACAAATTGGAGACGACCATGCGCATGAGCCGAATCAGTCCCCGGGTCTGTTGGAAACCGGGGTTTTCCTTGAAACGCGCATAGAGGTCACGCAGCCCGAAGTGAAAGGGATACGACTCCGCCAACTGCGCCGCAAAGGAATCAGGTGAGTGATTCGTGACATCCATTTCCCGCGCCGCCTTGACGGCGGCAGCGTAGTCGTTGGCCACCTTGCTGCGGATGGATTCGTCGGGCAGGGTTTGAAACAGGCGGGTGCGAAGGATGTGGTACAGCTCTTCGCCCTGCGACGATACCGGTTCGATGCGCAACGCAGAACGGCTGGTCTCGTTCCTTAGATTGTCCAGCGCAGCGTTTAGCATCGCTCCACCGGCCTGCCAAGAGGCAGTGAGGTCGGCGATAACCACGCAAACGTTCGACAGTTCAGCTTTGTTGACGGCTACCAGAAGGTTAGAGATCGCGGTTGCGGTCACCGTGGATAGCGTTGTCGAGCCAATCGACTTGGCCTGCACCGCTTCAAGATAGGGCGGCAATTCATCGAGGAAAATCAGCGTCGGCTCGCCCTTTAGCAAATTAATCCAAGCACTTTGACCGGGAGCCTGAAGCGGCTGGTAGTAATCTTTGAGAGCGTCCTTCTTACCGAGCTGCTCGGCCAGTTCACCCCAGATGCCAAAACGGGCATCGGTCTGCCGACCGTGAAAGCCGATGACCCTAACGCCCCCCACTTTCTGGCCGATAGCACTCTTACCAAGCACCTTCTGCCGCAAGGCCGGGTACTTGGCGAGTAGGCCGAGGGCAATCATGTTATGTGTCTTACCGCCGCCCATCGACTGAGTCAGAAGGAAGGTGCTGGCCTGATCGCCATGATTCTCCAATCGGGCGAAAGTTTTCTCGAACAGCGTTTTCATCCCCCCGGTGATGAAATTCTCCTCAAAGAACTTTTCGCCATCGATCTTACCTTCCAGAAAATCGGACAAATCCAAGACGATGTCGCGCCGATTGCGATCGAAAACGCTCTGACGGGGTATGCATTGGGCATTGAGGGTCATGGTCGGTCTATATTGTCTTAATATTGCTGCCGGATTTTCCTCCATATCCCAGACTAGCGGAAGCATTTTCAAGGACATCAACGCTGCCGCAAACTTGCCGGTCGTCGCCGAATAACTCGGCGACTCGTTTGATAGAGGGCGCACTGATCTGCTGTGCGATCGGCCAATCTGTGGTCGTCAAGCTCAGCGTAGCAAGCGATGGTGCTCGCAACGGCGTTTTGCTAAACGGTGTGCATATAACTACTCGAGCGAGCGGAGCCTCCGCGCGCGATGATCCCCGTAATCAAAAAAGTGCCCCTCAATGTTCTCCAGCGCCGACGGATCACCCTTGGGCGGGGAGAGGGATGACCTGCGCCCCTTGTTTCATGCAGACGAGATAATCCGCCCATTGCTGCATCATAGTCCGGCGTTCTTTGAGGAACTTCGTTCGGTTATAGGCGGTGCCCAGGGTGTCGGGTACCCGGTGGGCCAACTGATGCTCGATTACTTCGGGCTTGACCTGCAGTTCTTCATGCAGGATGGTCCGTGCCATTGCCCGAAAACCGTGGCCGGTGATTTCTGTCCTGGTGTCGTACCCCATGCGCCGCAGCGCGGCGTTGATTGCAGCGCCACTCATGGGCTTGTGGGGATCGCGCCCGGGAAAGACGTGTTGCCGCTGCCCCGTCAGCGCATGCAGTTCGCGCAGGATGGCTACCGCCTGCGTGGGAAGCGGAACCAGGTGCTCCGTCTTGGTCTTGGTCACGAGGTAGCGCCATTCAGCTTTTTCGAGGTTGAACCCCGACCATTCTGCGAGGCGCAGTTCGCCGGGCCTGACGAACAGCATTGGGGCCAGCAATAAGGCGCACTTGACGATGAAGGTCCCCTGGAACCCGTCGATCGCGCGCAGCAATTCCCCCATCTTCACCGGATCGGTGATGGCGGCATAGTGTTCGTGTTTGACCGGGGGGAGCGCGCCCCGGAGGTCACCGGAAGGATCGCGTTCGGCGCGGCCCGTCGCTACGGCATACCGGAATACCTGCCCGCAGTTCTGCAGCGCCCGGTGGGCCGTGTCGTGTGCGCCGCGCTCCTCGATGCGGCGCAGCACGGTCAACAATTCGGGGGCAGCGATTTCGGCAACGGGGCGTCCGCCGAGCCAGGGGAAAACATCTTTCTCGAGCCGTTGAATAATCTTGTCGGCATGGCCGGAAGCCCAGCCGGGCTTTTGCCGAGCAAACCACTCGCGCGCGATGACTTCGAACGAGTTGGCGGCCCGGTCGAGGGTCGCCGCCTTTTGGGCTTTCCTCGCTTCGCCCGGATCAACGCCCTTTGCCAGCTCCTTTTTGGCCTTGTCCCGCCGCTCGCGGGCGTCTTTCAGACCGATTGCCGGGTAGACGCCGAGGGAGATGCGCTTTTCCTTTCCGTTGAATCGGTACTTCAACCGCCACCACTTGCCCCCGGCGGTCGAGATTTCCAAGTACAGGCCGCCGCCGTCAAACAGGCGGGTCGGCTTCTCGCCGGGCTTGGCATTCCGGACAGCGGCATCGGTAAGGGGCATGGCGTGCCTCCTGGGGGCAAGTGTCTGCGGAAGCGCGTGAGTTATCCCAATTATTGCCCCCACTTGCCCCCGGATTTGTTCGGTAGACTACAGGATAGTATAGGCGATAAAAAACCCCGCGAGCCTTGCTGGCTGCGGGGTTTGCGGATAACAAAGGAATCGTCAGGATAATTCGTTGGTGGAGCGGAGGAGGATCGAACTCCCGACCTTCGCATTGCGAACGCGACGCTCTCCCAGCTTCCTAACCGTGCAAACGATCTTGTAATTCAAGGGGTTAGCATTACATGCCCCCGTTCGTTGGACTGGCTTGTCACCCTGCTGTCACCCTTGGAGAAGTGATGGCAACCATTCGACAACGTAACGACCGCTGGCAAGCAATCGTCAAACGGCAAGGCTACCCGGTCCAATCGAAGACATTCACCCTGAAGAAAGATGCGGAGAAGTGGGCTAGACAGCAAGAACGTCTCATCGATGCCGGGCAATGGATCGACAGCCCCCAAGATCGCCAAACGACCTTGGGCGAACTTCTTGACCGATACGCAAAGGAAGTCAGCACCGGCAAGCGCGGAACCCGCGCCGAATCCTACAGAATCGAAAGTTTCAAGAAACTCAGCCTTGCGAAGCACGCACTGTCTTCTATAACGCCGCAGATGGTCGCGGCGTGGCGGGATGCGCGACTTGGAGAAGTTTCATCCGGCACCGCACTGCGGGAACTTCAGCTTCTTGGACACGTTTTCAGCATAGCGATCCGCGAGTGGGGCGTTCACCTTCCCAGCAATCCCGTTAGCCTTATCAGAAAGCCACGATCTGGCAAGGCCCGTGACCGCGTGTTGACCGCAGCAGAAAGGACCGCGCTGATCTCGGCTTGCGGCGAATGCCATAACCCATGGATCAAGCCCGTCGTCATCTTCGCGCTCGAAACCGCTGCACGACGCGGCGAAATCCTTGCACTGTCATGGAAGGACGTTGACTTGCCACGGCGAACAGCGACCCTACAGGTAACAAAGGCCGGGCAGCCGCGAAGGATTCCGTTGTCCGGGTCTTGCATCGCGATGCTGGAAGCACTGCCGCGCAGTCTTGACGGACGGGTCTTCCCTGTTTCCATGGAAGCGGTTAAACAGGCATACGAACGAGCGGTTGCGCGGGCGGGCATCGCCAACTTCACGTTCCACGATCTCAGACACGATGCGCTGACAAGGCTGGCAAAGCAGGGCCTGTCGATTCTGGAACTTCGCGCCATATCCGGTCACACAACCGCCAACATGCTTCAACGATACGTGTCAATTGACGCTGGCGAATTGGCAATGAAGCTCGGCTGACCGTAGCAGGAACCGCATTGGTTATCGGTCCATCGCCCGCCCGCGCGGTGGATCGATTAGTCCGCTCAACCCTTACGCTTCTTCATCGGGCGGGCGTGACGTGAAATCAATACTGACGATCAACGCGGACCGCCGAAACGGCACCGTGAATGCGACGTGGCACCACGCCAAGCGACCAGATGCGGCGAGCGTTAACAACTCCTGAAAATGACTCTCCGTCATGTCAACGACACCCTGTAACTCGGGTTTGATCGATATGAACGCGCCGACGTTAGGCACGTTGGCATTGCCGATGTCCGGCTTGGCTGTCGGGGAGACTTGGATCAAGAACCGGGTCACATCACGCACCGGTTCGGTGAACTCCCCTTCCAACAGAATCGATGAGTGACTTTCGCGCTCCGGTGGACAACCGCGTGGCCGGTCCACGCGCTCCGTTACACTCGCGTGCCAGTTTGTAACGCGCCCGTACCGACTAAGGAGTTCGCGGCGGTGGTGTCGATGCTTCGGCTTGTCCATACACAGCACCCAAGTCCACTCTCTGCAATAGGATCGATGGTGTCACGGCGCTAGGGTCATTGATAGCGACGCCATGTTTCGTTCGGCGTGTGCTTGTAGTTGGGTCGGATCAGCACCGTACTGCACCCACGGCACTTGTACGTCGAACTCTCCCATCCGACCAACCGCGCATAGATTATCAACGGCAGGTCGCCTTTGAACGCGTTCAGGTCCCGGTGCGGGCCTTTATGGCAGTCCGTGTCAATCAACGCGGTGCAGGCATAGCAAGGCGTCATCTTCGGCCCACTTGTCAGCGTGAAAGTGTGAGTGAACAGACCACGTCCAGCGGACGCGGACAGTGTCGCTGCCGGACACGTCTACGCATCCTGCATCACCATGCGGTGCACTGACCGTTTTGGAAGGAAAACCTGATCTCACTATCACTACGCGTCGTCAGAACGTACCGCCGCCCCTGTTCTCGGAACCAAGGTATACCCCGCGCCTTCTGCGCGTAGTAGCTCGTCGTTTCCTGCGTATCGTACTGTTTATAGTCGTCGGAAATCACAACCAGTTGCGGATTGCAGCCGTGCGTGTCGAACATCGCAGTGCAAATGCCGTTCGACCTGCCATGGTGCGCCGCTACCAGCACATGGACTCCTGCGACAGTCTGGCGAAATGGCGGGCACGTATTCAACAAGTGGTTGAATCCTTTGGTCTCCATGTCCCCCGGAAACATGAAATTGAACCCCATGATGTTGAAGGTCGCCACCAAGCTCAGGTTGTTCTCGTCGTCAAAGTGGGGGTACGGATTCCACGCCCACGTCAGGTTCACGCCGGGTATGATCGGCGGGGTTTGCGCCCATCCTATCTGTCTACGCACCGCGAGCGTGTTGGCGATTGCCCGTATGCCGTTACCCATGCCGTCCGCTGTTTTCAGATGGACGATCGTTTCCGGTGCTACGGTCGGATTACCCAGAATGCAGCCGACCGTAATGCCCTGACGTTCTAGATCGGGGAAGCCAGACGCGTGGTCTTCGTCGTAGTTGGTGCACACCAACAAATCGATATAGTCCACACCCAAATTGCGAAGATGTCGGCCCGGATACCACGGACCACCTT
Organism: Paraburkholderia piptadeniae; assembly: GCF_900007165.1. Lineage (GTDB taxonomy): Bacteria > Pseudomonadota > Gammaproteobacteria > Burkholderiales > Burkholderiaceae > Paraburkholderia > Paraburkholderia piptadeniae. The sequence goes on along the minus strand of NZ_CYGY02000115.1, from coordinate 45,663 downwards.
TGAAATCGACGGAATGACCGCAGTCGATTAACACCCTACGCGCACCTGTATAGTGATAGACGGTGAGCAAACCGCACTGACCATGGTCCACATCGAATATTTGAAGGAACGCATCAAGGCTCATTTCTCCCCCGTCTCTGCAAGCTATTTACCCTGCCCCCGCTTAAACAATCACCCTTTTGTAGAAACTGAATCCTTGCGAATTCCGTACAGATAGAAGGCCACCACGGTCACGTGAAAAATCGTCATTCTCGATATAAACGTCGTAATATCCATCACCTGTTTCAAGCACGATGTTCCCGGCTTGATTACTGGTAAGAATTTCAAGATCTCGCCTATACCACTGATCGTATTCGATATATTTACTTGGCGAGCAGCCGAGCACAGTCAGCTTAGGTTTTAAAAAATCGAGAAACTCGTAGGATCGGTCAGAATGGCGTCCGTGATGCGGGGCAAGCAGAAACGAGCAGTTTTCTTTAAGATCGGCGTTCGCATTCGTGTTCATCACGAATTCCCATGATGCGTCATGTGCATCGCCGGGAAACACCATATTCCCCGCACCACTCTTGTACTGCAACACGTATGACGCTTCGTTTATATCGTCATTTTCATTCGGATCGCAGAGAAGCTCCTTGTTGGGCGCAAGAATGTACAACCCATCTGTCCCACCGCCATTAGTGCCTTCTTTATTCGCATACGGGAACCTTGCACCCGCGATTTTTTCCAGAACAGTCACATCTTTGACCCGCCCGTTTATTAGATCGTCGTATAGGTTCCAATCATCTTCACTGTAACGAAAGAAGTTTTCGAAATCCGGCTTGTCTCGACGGGCACCCGTGTCCCAGAAGCACGTAAACCCAACCTTTTCCTTAAGATTCGCCAGCCCGTCCATGTGGTCCATGTCTGGGTGAGTGACGATAAAACGCCAGAGTTTCCCAATACCGTGCGTCTGAATGTAGTTGATGGGATTGGACGGTCGCTCACACATCCTGTAGTTTCCACCGCCACCTTCCTTCAACAACCCCAATAAACCTGTCGCCCGCGTCTCAAGTTCGACCGCCCTTTGTCTCACTTCTAGATTTCCGCAACAGATGTCAATCCCCGTCACTCGACCAGTATTATGTTCTATAACCGTGCAATCGCCCGGCGAGACATTAATTATGTGAACCTTCGCCATCGTTTACCCCTGTAGCCGCAGACGCGGATCGTGATTTTTCTATTCCCCAGACGGCGTATGCAACGCCTTCAATCTTGGCAACGAACTTGTCAACGTTCAAACCAGCAATGAAAGCTAATGCATAAAATCCGATTTCGCTGGCGTTTTCCTTCGTATTCGACTCCAAAACTAACAGACCGGCCTTCAGAAAAAGGAAGCTGGCCCCGCCGCATATAAAACTGGCGATAGGGCGCAGGAAATACCATGTATGCCAGTCGGTATCCCAACTTTTACGGACACATCGATTGAGATATACAGCGCGAAGGCAATACAGGCATCCGCCGATGCCAGCGGTTGCACAGCACGACAATGCGATCCGCAGGGGTTCGTAGTGAGAAGGCAATGCACCAAGGAACATTTCTGCGACGCCTACGCCGCAGGCTGCACACACGACAAGAAGATACAAAACAATGAGATAGAACACCGTACCCCCTGCTTTCACCTAATTCTTCTTATTGTCGCAGGAATCACCGTTGGACGGCTACGCGGACGCCAGTTCGGTGAAGATAGAATCAGTGCAGCAGTTCGCCGCTGGTCGGCGCTGATTCAGCGTCAGCCACGGCGGGCACCGTTGTCGGCGCACCGAAATCGATCAGGCCATCGCTGTTGTACGTCTCCACCACGAATTCCAGCAGCGACGCGAACCTGTTCACGATGGACATGAAGTTTCCAGCGATTAGTCCGCCGCCACCAAAGGGCAAGACGTAGGAGACAGCAAGGTCCCCGTCGAAGTCGATGGTGAAGACCGGCAGGAACACGTCTTCGTTCAGCCGCCGCGCCAGTTCATGTTTCTGTTCGACGGGCGCTTGCCGGTTCAGGGGAAGGTATGTGGCGAACCTGATGAATTTCCGGTCCGGGATCAAGAACACACGGTAGGCGATGCCTTGTTCGGTACGCAAGCGGATGACATCAGGCTGTACGTCATAGGGCACCACACCGCTATCGCGAAGATGGGCGTCAAGCGTTTCGATGGTAACTGCGGATTCTTCAAAGATTTTCTTCAATAGGCGCTCCCGATAGGAAGTAAGGCGCGGCTGTCTTACCGTGACCCCACAAGAAAAACCGCCGATGAACGGCGGTTACGTGTTCTCTGCATACGTCGCAAACCGCGCAAGCTACATGGCTGCAAGCTTCTCAATCCGGGCTTCGGTGACTTTGACCAGACACTCCGCGTCGGAACAAGCATTACGCTCGTCCTTTATCCACTTCCGCTGATCGGCCTTCAGGGCAGCCGGATCACCCGTCTTGGCGCGGGCGGCTGAATACGCCGACGCTAGGCGAAGGTCTGCATCTGCGGCTTGCGGCGTCGAACAGATCAGATGTTCGATGGGCGACGACGCCTTGGCGCAGTCAAAGCTGGCATGAACGCTCTTCGTGCCATTTGCATCCTGCTTCAGTGTCGTCGTCGATGCCGACTGCTGTACTGCACTGGCTGTCGGTGTCGATGATGCAAGCGATGCGTTGACGGACTTCTCCGGTTCCATTGGTTGCTGCGCCGTTTGCGTTGCAGTGTCCGACGACGCCTGCACCGGGGCAGCCGAAGTCGCAACATCACTACCCGCCGACTGACCATCCGCGACGGCCTTTGCTGCTTCATCACTGGACGCCGAACTAGCGGCTGCTTGTGCGTCTGCCGCGACACTTCCCGATGACGGCTTCGCTTCCGACGACGCAGCGACCTGAGTCCCCGGTCCGAAGACGATGCGGTCGAGCGGCACGACGAAATATAGGACGGCCAGAAGGACAACGAACAGCCCGCCCGTCAGGAAGACCCGCGCACCGTATTCGTAGTAAAAGCGTTGCTTCGCCAACTCGCCCGCACTGCTCGCAATGATGATGTCGGGTTGCCCCGCATTTCGAGCGAGAAACCCAACCTGCCATGCCTTTGGGGCCACGAACAGGAAGGCCAGCCCGAATGCAACGCAGATCGCTATGTCCATGTATAGCCGTTCGGTGTACGCGCCGAAGGCAAGCGCCCCGAAGATCAGGGCACCAATCACGGCCCAGAACTTCCCGAAGCCGTTGCTGTATGACTGTTCGAACTTTGCTTCCTTAGCCGCTGCTTCCGCAGCGGCGATGTCGGCCCCGCAGTGCTTGCATCGGATCGCCGAGTCCTGAATGTCTTCGTAACAAAAGTGGCATTTCTTCATTGTGAATCCCCCGAATGTTTCTGGTTTCACCGCAAAGGTGACCATGGTCCGTCGAACTGGGCGATGTTACCCCACACGATGACGGGATGCCAATTAGCACCCGTCAAAGCAAGGACCCATCCTTAATCGCGCTCGGCGAAGCAATTCGCCGCCACCGCGAAGCCAAAGAACTATCGCAAGAGCAGTTGGCGTTGCTCGCTGACGTTGATCGAAGCTATGTCGGTCGTGTTGAACGCGGCACCAACAATGCCGCCACGTTGACGCTCAAAAGGCTGGCGAACGCACTCGACATGACGCTCGCCGAGTTGATAGCCGAAGCGGGGTTATGAGACAGTCGCCGCTTGCGCGGTTGCCGACTCCTGTTCCCGCATGACGGCTTGATGGCTGATCTTCATGCGCTGCGCGACTTACGACGATCCCAATCGATCAAGGCACATGGAACTCCACTTGGACCGACTCCCGTCAGTTCAGGCGGCGTCGATAGCATCGACTCCCGTACCCGCATGACGGTCTGCCTACTCGTTTTCATCTCGCGGGCGATCTGAGCGACGGGCACACCGGCATTCAGTTGATCGATGACGGTCGCACGTTGCGCTTCCGTGAGTGCTGACGGGCGACCAAAGGCCTTCCCTTCTGCCTTGGCACGGCGAAGCCCAGATTGTGTACGTTCGATGAGAAGATCGCGTTCGAATTCGGCCACGGCGCTAATCACACCCATCGTCATCTTCCCCGCTGCACTGGTCAGGTCCACGCCGCCAAGGGCAAGACAGTGAACGCGGACCCCGATGGATGCCAGCCGTTCGACCGTGGCCCGCACATCCATCGCATTTCTGCCGAGCCTGTCGAGCTTTGTCACGATGAGTACGTCAGAGTCTTCCAGCCGGTCCACCAGTTTCGCGAACCCTTTCCGCTCGAAGGCCGGGACCGATCCGCTGACTGTCTCGGTAATGACGCGCTGCTTCGCTACTGAGAATCCGGCTGCTTCGATTTCTTGTACTTGATTGTCCGTCGTCTGGTCGGCGGTCGATACACGGCAGTACGCAAATATTCTTGTCATTAGCACCTTGATATGTCCGTATTGGGTGTACGAATCATATCAGGTGTACGTAACGTATACAAGCTAATTTTCGGACATACGGTAGGTAGGTGTCCGCGAGTGCTCGATTTCGGACATGGGATGCCGATCCGCTGACCATGACTACTGACATGGATGGCCCGTTCAAGATGTGTTCTTCGGGCACACCGGTTCGACATACGTCTCGTCCGGTCACTTGTTGAACCACCTGAACACCGGTTCTCGAAGAGACGTATCTGAAGGGCACCAGTTGAACATCATGTAATGCTCCCTGCGGTCGCATCGCTTCGCGAACACATATCTTTCCCCAGATCGGCACTTGTCACCCACAAATGGGAGTGATTTCTATATATAATTAATAGAAAAGACCCCCATTTGTGGGAACCAGTCCACCCCTTTCTCCCGTCCACGGGGTGCGCCGCCGATGTTTTCCGACGACGCATAAGTAAACGGCAGCACAAAAGAAAAGACCCCACTGAACACGCATCCAGTGGGGCCACGATACCCACGAAGCTACCAACCCCATGAGCGTAACTATTTATACGCGTGTCGCACCGTCCATGTATGCAACATCGGATACGACACTGCGAACCATTGAAGAAATCATCGCGTCCGTCCGAAGCGGCACCTATGAAGACAGAATCCGCCGCATCCGCGACACGAACGACGCCGACGAACGCAAGGCACTGAAACGCGACACCCTGCCGGTCTTCTATCCGACCGTGCTGCCGAGTGCTGATACCTGTCTCGGCGAAGACAGCGAACCAACCGGCATCGTCCAGTTCGACATCGACAAGAAGGACAACCCCGGCTTGGACATGGACGCGTTGTACGCAGCCGTGATGAAGCACCCTGCGTGCATCTATGCCTTCAAGTCACCATCGGGCGGGTTGAAATTCGGCCTGTTGACCGATTTCGCCCACGCATCCGGCGAAGCCATCGACATCACAAAGCAGCGATTCAAGATCGCGTACCGCTTGTGCCTGCAACTTATCCAGCAACATTGCCGCACCCGGTTTCACGATGACCCTATGGGATCATCGCTTCGTCAGTCATGTTTCCTGTCCCACGATCCCGACGCGTTCTTCCGTGCCGACTGCATCGTGCTGGCCGTGAACGATCAGTGCCATGTACCACCACCCGCACCGCTCACTGCCACGGAAGCCGACATCGCGTCCGTCCAGATTCTGCTGGACTACATCCCGCGCGACCTGTCCTACCACGACCGCTTCAAGGTGAACGTATGCATCCTGAAGATGCTTGGCCGTGCGGGCATTACGCTATTGATGAACCACTGGCAGAAGAAAGAGCGGGTCGAACTTGAACGGCAACTGGAAGAAGCCCTGCGTGGCGCGAAGTACGGAAGCATCTATATGTTGCAGTCGTATGCGAAAGAGTACGGTAACTACAAGCCGTCCAACGGCGGTGCGGCACGGCGATACATCCAGCCTGAACCCTATGACTACGCCCTTCGTCCGCTTTCGACGCCCGCCGAAGCCACGTCCGGTCTACAGGAAATCATCCGTGAGTTCGTGAACGGCAAGGCATCGCACTTCGTCAAGGTCACGACTGGTGCCGGGAAGACCCGCACCGTGCTTGAAGCACTGTCGCGCGAAGTGGACCACAACGCAAAGGTTCTGTTTCTCGTTCCGACACACGATCTTGCCAACCAGATCATCGAGACGTACAACGAAATCCGCGCTGCCGATATTGCCAGTGCCGACACCCTGCGTGGCAAGCTGCAACGTCCGAACATCGTCAAATTTTACTCGCGCAAAGCCCTTTGCGAGAACAGGGAAGCACGCGAGAACCTTGAAGACTTCGGCATCAGCATCCCGCTTCAATACTGCCTGTCGCAGTGCCCGCACCAAGGCGTCTGTGAGTACACCACGCAGTTCAACACGACCGTCAACATCCGCGTGATGACGCACAACGAGTGGATCAACGAGCGCTCGGCATGGTTCAACGGAAGCCGGATGACCGATAACGGCGAGATCGAACCCAACGGCAATCGCTTCCCTTGGGTGCCAGACTACATCGTCATTGACGAAGACATCCTGAGACTTGGCACGGTGCAGAAAGAATCCACATCGAACCGGTTTCCATCGATAGCCCGGATCGTTCTGGACGTAGCTAACGGAAAGTCCTTGCCGGATGCCATCTGGAACCACCGCGAACAGGTCATCCTTGATGCCGGGAAGAACACGAAGCCAGCGGCACCGTCACTGAATCTTCCGCTCAGGAAGTACCGCGACGCCTACCTGAAAAACCAAGACGATAGCCAGCACTCCGAGATCATTGCACGACTTGACAGCTACGTCCGATCCGACGATCCAACGCTGCTTGACGGCATGTGGGTCGAAGACAATGCCATCAGGTGGTTGCCGTTACCTGCACCGGCTGAACGGTACGAAGGCATTCCAACACTGTATCTCGACGCGACGGCACACCCTGCTGTCGTTCAGCGTCTGCTTCCCGGCGTCCAGTTTCACGCCATCGCCGTCCGCCAGCATGACGACGTTCGTCTGTTCCAGCTATCGAACACGACGATCACGAAGCGGTGGCTGGAAGAAAAGCCCGAGAACATCACGAACCTTGTTGATGGTCTGATCGAAATCGCGAAACCATATACGAACGTCGGCTTGATTACCTATAAGCAGATCGGCGACAACGACAAGTTCGCGCGGACACTGGCAAGGAAGATCGGGGCATCACATCACGCCCACTTCGGCGATCTTCGCGGCATCGACGTGATGAAGAACGTGGACTGCCTATTGGTCGTTGGCCGACATACACTCGCACCGAAGGACATACGGGACTATACCCGCGCACTGTTTGGCCGCGAGATAGATTCGGAGAAGCCGATGTATGCCGACCTGCCGGTTCGCATGAAGGACGGCAGGACGTTCCGCTTGAATAGCATGATTCCCAAGGACCCTTGGCATCAGGTCGCGTATGAACACACGTCACTGTCCGAGACTCTTCAGGCAATTGGTCGAGCGCGACCGGTACATGGGCCGAAGAAAGACATTTACGTATTTGCGAATGAGAATCTTTCAATTAATACCGAAGTAGCCGGATTCTTCCCGTTCGAACAGTATTTCAAGCAATCGGTATCACTCGTCACGGACGAAGCCCTTGAACGTGCCCGCAAACGCGGCTTCGTACAGTTGATGCCGAAGGACCTGATGGAACAGTTGGGACTGAGCGACCATCAAGTAAAGGGTTCCGAGAAGCAGGACCGGATCGCGGACGAACTGGTCAGCAATAGCGCGGACAGGGTCGATGTGACGATCAAACATAAGAAGGGCAAAGTCGGGAAGCAAACTTTTTTGGTCTTCAATATGCCCGCACTGGAACACCATTTCGCCGAAAAGAGCGCACAACTGATCGAATGGCACACCGTTGCTTCCCGTGAATGTGAGACCGATTGACGGTCATCATCGAGACGGTCGGCGCAACGTCGTGGTGCCGATCCGTTACTGCTGACTGCCGCAACCAGTGGTTCAGTTGTACCCGACATGCACACCGTCACCCGCACACCGGACGAACAGATGGCCCAGTGCACGACAGTGGTAGTAGGCACAACATCAGCTACCATGTCGCAGCACCACCATTGATGGTCGCCCGCGACAGCAACCGTACACCATACTCATCGTCCGGCACCATACAACCAGCTACACTGGATCGGGCAGTACCAGTGTCAGTGGTGCAACGTGACGGTGACGGTACTGACATGGTAGACGGGTGTCACCACGAATGGGGTGTTGCCGACCATCACGGCGAATGCCACGGTCGTACCAGCAACGTCGAACACCGGTTGTAGGTGCAACACCCATCGGCATGGCTGGTAACACCATCGTCAGTGGTGACACTGGATTCCGACTACCATCCGTCCATCAATCCCGATGGTGACGACGACACCGATGCTACGTACCGCTGTACAACGGCCACCGTCCGCAATGGTGATGGTGGACCATCGCGGGCCAGTGACGCAATCAATACGGCGTACCATTGCGCAGCCACTGTAACACTGTTGCATCGGTCCGATCCCCTGCAACAGTCCAGTGCAACACTCGGCGGCGACAGTGCAACATCGCCACCATTGGCGGCAACAGTGCTTCACGCTCAATGGTGCTGACACCGCACCATTGGCACGACCGTTGATCGACTGTAACAACCAGTGGTACAGGTCCGATCACTGTTCTCACCGTTGCCCTGCATCACTGAACGGACCGTTGCGAGTGTAGGCCCCACCCATGCACCGTTGCGAACAGTCGCGGGCAACGTCGATCACGTTGCCGAACGCATACCGGACGGTGCGGGATGAATACGCAATCATCGGCGTCCCACGGCTTCGGCAAGTGCACGCATCGCTACAACGGCCTGCGCCGCGTTGCATGGCGTTCCGGGAAGTGGAAAGGCGAACACTCCTGCACCGGAAAAATGGACGGTAAGACCTGCGTTGAAACCGTATACCGACTTCTCTCGCACCCCAAACCGGCACCGAAGCAAGTTGTCGAGAACGCGCTTATAAACGAAGACAACCACACGCGGATGATGCACGCGTATCAGTTCGAGAATGCGATCCATGCCTGCTGCATACTCGTCTGGCGATGGTTCGTTTCCATATGCTCTCGGAACCTTGACGATGTCAGTGATACCAAAGCTGTGGTCAAGCAGTGAATCATCTTCGAACTGGGTAGTAGGTTTGAAAAGGCCGTACTCCTTCAATCGATTCCAGAACATCTTGCCCTGAGCGCCTTGAAAGTAGTGGCCCGTGGCAACGCTTACGGGCGCTGGCGTCTTGGCGACGAACAGAACTTCAAGTCCGGGACGCGTCGGAAGAATGTCGCGAAGCGTTTGAACGTCCTGCCCGCCGACAGTCATTGTCACGCGGTTGCCAATGGTCGGCGGTGGAGAAGACGACATGGTGGGTTCCTTGCCAACGGGACAGCGACACCCCAAAAAACACGAAACTTAGGGATGACGCTTTGCCCTGATGCTTGCGCAACATCAGTCCGATACCTGTTCTGCCCTGAGTCTGCGGGCAACCGTGTCGATCCACACGCGGCAGTGCACGTCCTTGCTGTCCGCGTCTTGTGGACGAATCCGAATGTGAAGATTCGCCCCAGTACCCGGAACCCGGCATACGTTGCCGCCCCAACAAGCGGCAATGGGACCCGTTAATCCGATGTCTTGGTCATCGGGGTTAGGCGGTTCGCGCGAGAACCAATAGGCGATGAAGACCGTCTTCTTCGACTTCGGCGGAAGATCGAACTTCTCCACGAAACGCGGGCCGGTCGATCCATCGTAGAGCGGGGCGTTCATCACGTGGGCGGTGCAGTCCTTCCAGTGCACGTCCGAACGGTTCTGCACGATAGTCGCCACACTGTAGCCACGAAACTGATCGTTGAAGGTGAAGTCTGGCGACCGCACGTCGTCCGTGATCGACAGGGTAAGCGGGTCCATATGGCGACGGGCCTTAAAGAAGCCCGCCACCAAATAGACTGCAAAGCCAATGACCAAGCCACCCACCGCTGAGACGATGTTGTTCGCAACCTGACCGGAAATCGCCTTGACTCCAAACTTTACGAGAAAGAAGCCACCGACCCACCCGCCGAACAAGGTCGGCCATCCGAATGCCTGCGCAGAAGTATCACGGATCGTGTACTGGAACCACTGCCAGACGAAGTGCCGAAGCTTGCCTGCGGCCATAATTCGATCCTTAACGCGCGTCTATAGCGCATCCAGTTGAATCACGTCAGCAACGCGATCAAACATGGAATGGGCTTCCAGTTTAACTTCCAAGAACCCGGTCGTTGGCCTTTGCTCACTACCACGCGGTTGCCACTGCGCGAAATCCATCGGGACAGCATCCATCAGAATTTGCGTACCGGGCGGAAACGTAGCCTTTTGTTCAAGCCAGCTATAGAAGCCGGTTCCGCTAATGCCAACGTATCGTTCAAGCTGTTGGCAAACGCGCTCCGCCGCAAACGAGATCGCGGAACATTGATATTCTTCGCCTTCTCGCACCCTGACGGTTTGGGGTTCATTGAACACTCCCCGAAAGTTCACCACCCACCCTAAGCCCGTAACGTCTGCCGTGTTGTCAAGGAGATAGTTCGTGAACCAGTCGATCACCTTCTTGCCAGAAATTGTGATCTCTCCCGCATCGAAGTGGACTGGTTGCATTGGCTCGCTAACGTAGTGGAGCGTTACCGCGATCCGTCCCCATCGAATGACATCTGCTTCCCACCGGGTACCGATAAAGAAATTTCTGTTTGCGGGATCGTTGTCAATCAGCGAAAGCGCCTGCACGCCATAATGTGCACATTTTGCAAGCGCGGGTTTGGTAAAGCCCCGACGCGACACCAGCACCTTGAAGTTGGCATTGATGTCCTGCGCCTTGGTGACGAATGCGTCAACTTCCGGTGTTCCGACCTTTCCGCCCAAGTCCTTGCACTCGATGATCCCCAACATTAGCTGACCAGCGAACGTTCCCCGCACAACCACATCAAACTGCCGCCTTTGACCGAGACGGTCGATCAGAAATTCGCTGTGCGTCACCGTGGCTTGTGGATCGATTTGCGACTGGATCGCGGCAACCACCTTTTCGAAGTTGATTCCCGGTTGGTCACCCGCAGGTTTGGATCGCTTCATGACGGCGAATTCACGATGAAGGTAATGATCGATTCAATTTCACGCATAGTCGTGTCGAACCACTCGTTCCCCGGCACGTTCTCGCGCCACTTGCCGCGCGACCGTAGCACGCCGTGAACTGCCGATTCGACGAAGCGAACCCGCTTGACTTGCCAGTGCCCCAAGGTGACTGGGTTGTCAAATGTGGCCGCGTTCCTGCACTGCTGTTGAATCCGAGCCGCAACATCACTTCCCGTCCTGCCAACCTTGATGGGAAAGGGCCCGCTATCGTTCACTAATGAAGGGAAGCTGTAAGCATAGATGCTCCCGTCAGTGTCGGTTGCGTCCATCGATTCATCCCTGAACGCCGCGTCTTCTAGTTCTTCTTCGCTGATGTCATCTACGGTCGGCAGTCGAAACATGCCGTCGCCCAAAGGCATCAATTGCCCGGTTCTCACCGCCAAGATGCGAATGAAGCCCTTGATAATCCGACGCACTGGTTCTTGTTGCTCGGATTCCGCCCGCCTTACCGTAACCGATTGCTGTTCGGGCGTCAGGTGCTTGTCGATGATGGGTTTCAATACGTCAATAAGCCGGAACGGTGATCCACTTAACACTTCTGGGCTGCCAAGAATCTCGGGGAGCGCCTGATAACGCGAGAAGTGATAGCAAAACGATCTTGTAGGTTCGAAAGGAATCTCCACGTGCGTCCCCGTTATGAAATCCTAGTGTCAGGCGTCGGCATCCGGCATTTAGCTTTTGGCGTGAGATCGTTTCCGGTAGCCTGCTGGATCGGTATTATGCTCTCGCATGGTGGGTCGATTACACTTGTTGCCGCACGAACGTACCGTCATGGCATCAAACCTTGATCGCGCACCGGCTTTGGCCCATCCGCCCACGACAATGTCCCGAGCAGTGCTCCGGTTAGTCTCCTAGTCGGAATACCGGTAGCACGAATAACCGAATCGCCATACTCATCGCGAAAGTGGCATCGGTAAGCAGATGAGTCTCTGCTGGAAGCCGGGTATCCACGACGCGACGAGAGAGATTCGAAGGGTCATCGATGGAACGGTAGTGCGTGAGCGGATTACGCAGGTTCATGAGACGACGTAGATCGTCTGCGTCCCGCTGCGTGATGACATCACGCGAGACGCATCGCTGCAACGTCTCGCTGAAGGACACTCGATCCGGCAACTTGTCGGCATCAAGCCCAAGGGTCAGGTGTGCCGCGAGCATATGTTCAGCAAGACCTTGGCATAGCAACACCGTCGCCACGAAATTGCCGTGAACGAAACTGGAACGCGCTTCCGTCCACGCAGCCAAGGCCGTCTCGCCACCCGGCATCATTGTTCCTGACGAACCGAGTGCTGCGGAAAGGTCGGCAAGCTGCCGGAACCGAGCGACCTTGCCCGCCAGATCGTCGTGCAGGTCCGCAAGCAAGACGCGGAAAACGTCTACGTCCTTGACGGTGGACAATAGTTCGGACTGGACCTGATCCGGCACGGCTGATCGCTGCGACTGATTCATATTGCCAACGCGTCCGGCGTGTCCTTCGCTTCCAACAACTGTCCGACTGTCGGTCCCGGCTGCTGAATGTCGAGACGCGGCAATGATTTCACGATCTTCATCGTTTCGAGACTGACCGTTATGACCCGCTGGAACAGTTCCAAGGGGTAGCGCGGATTGCTCATCGTCTCGACCGCATAGTCGTTCGCGTCGTTGACAATGCCACTATCCTTTTCGGTCTTCACGCACTGGCGCTCGACCACCCAATCCAGCGCGGGCTTACCGTTGATCACATATTCGTAGGCTCCCAGCGGGATACCCTTGATCGTGATTTTGTCGTTATAGATCAGCGTGGTAAGGTCCTTGTCCTTGCCGTTCTTGCCATACCGCATCTTCTCGACGCGGTATTCCGCATCGGTCAGCAACAGTCCGCCGCCTTCAATCTGCAAGGGGTACATCTCGACCGTCTCGTAGTTGATATGCAAGTCGGCCAGCTTACGGCCAGCCTTCGAGAACGCCCGGAAGTCAGCCGCAGTCTTCACACACGGAATGCGCGGCAGTTCCTTGCTGAGATTGTCGGCATAGCGTTCACGGTAGTCCGGCGAATGCAGCAAGCCGTAGACGTAGTAAAAGATGTCTTCCTTGCTGATCTGTTCGCTGGGATAAGCTGCCCGGAAGTGCACCAGCCCTACGTCGGTCAGAGCATATCGGTGACTTGCCTTCTCATGACCATCAGCAGCAAACAGCCCGGTTTGCGGTCCTTCATCGTCGTTATCGAGTCTGGCGACATCATATAGGTACAGCGGAAAACACTGACCGGTCTGTAGCAAGTGAAGGTCAGGAAGGTAATCCGTCATCAAGGCCGAAAATTCCTTCTGCGCCCCAACGCCATTAATGCAGATGACGCGATTCTGCGCCATCACATCTGGGAACATGCGTGGCATTTGATAGACCATTTCGTTGAATCGACGGTCGAAATACAGCCACTGCTTCGTGAAGGGTCGGTACATGCTCGGAGTAAGCCGGTCCGTGTCGAACTTAAAGCTCCGGTCCTTCGCCAATTCCTGTTTCAAGGCTCGCGTCCAACTGATCTTCGACGGGTCCGTGTTAATAAATCCGTCTACCTTAGCTTCTCGGGCCTTCTTGTCGAGTCCGACATGCGCCTTGTTGAACCGTTTGACTTCGTTGTTATAAAAATCGATCATCCGCGCCATATTCGATTCGGCCCCGGCCCGCGACGCGTTGTAGCACCACGCATCGCGCTGCGTCTTGACGCCGCTCGAATAGTTCTCGAACAGAGTCTTTTCGTCGCCATCCCCCTTGTCGCCGAGCACTATGTAATCGCCAAAGCGATCATCCCGTTGTTTAAGCCAGTCGCCATGCGTATCAGGGGTGATGACTTGCCAGCCACCGCCTTGCGCGATTCCTGCGATGCTGCCAAACGCACCGACCTTGTTCAGTTTCTCTTCTCGGGTCAGGTAGTCACCGATGTCGTGAAAATAAATCTGACCGTGCTGCGCGGCAACCGGGTTTTTCACAAGTATCGAAATTGCGACAGGAGCGCGACTTCCGATACCAAACACATTATCTTTCTCTTTGCGGCGCAATTCACCCGACGTGCGTGCATTGCCACGTAGGTGGAACACATAGATGCTGCTGAACTCGTCAGCCAGACACTGGCGTAGACCGCCGAAGGTGCCCGTCTCCAAGAAGTTCGCGTTGGTGACAAAACCGATCACGCCGCTCTTCCCAATCCGGTCGCTGGCCCACCGGATCGCACGAATATAGCTGTCATACAACGCGTTCTTATTTGTAGCCTTGGAGCGTTCCGCGTAGGTATTACGGACGCGGTCATCCAAATGTGGATATTCGACGTTCTGGTTATTGTCGTTGGCCGTCTCCTGTCCGACTGAATAGGGCGGATTCGCCATGATGACGCGGATGTCCAGCTTCTTCTGACGCTTGCGACGTGCGCTGTTCTGCGCCATCACCGCGTCAACCAAGTCTTCCTTCTCGTAAAGCTGAAAGGTATCTGCAAGACAGATGCCTTCGAACGGCTGGTATTTACCACCGACGATGTTGTGATACACCGCTTCAATATTCACGGCGCTGATATAGTAAGCAAGTAGCACGATCTCGTTCGCATGAATTTCGTGCTTGTACTTGTGCGGCAGTTCTTCGGGCTTGATAAGACCACTTTGCAACAGACGCGTCACGAACGTGCCGGTGCCCACGAACGGATCGATGATGTGAACACCCTTGCTTCCCAAAGTCTGGCCGAACTCGGTCTGCAACACATGCGCGACGCTATGGATGATGAAGTCCACGACTTCAACCGGCGTATAGACGATTCCCAACCGCTCGGTCATCTTCGGGAAGGCGTTGCGGAAGAACTTATCGTAAAGTTCGACGACGATCTTCTGCTTGCCCGCAGCGTTGTCGATGCCTTCGGCCCGCAGCTTCACGCTCTCATAGAACCTTTCGAGCGTGTCGGCTTCCTTGTCTAGTCGGTGCTCTTCCAGCACGTCCAATACGTGCTGCATCGCGAGCGACATCGGGTTGTGCTTCGCGAAACTATAGTCTGCGAACAACGCATCGAACACCGGCTTCGTGATGAGATGCTGTGCCAGCATCTCGATGATTTCGCCATCCGTGATGCTGCCGTTCAGGTCATCACGCAGTTCGGCTGCGAACGCATGAAACGCTTGCCGTTCCTTTACGTTCGCTGGGTTCTCGACGATGCCGGTGATGCGGTCGATGTGCGTCCGGGCGATCTTCGCGATGTCGTTCGCCCAATCTTCCCAATGGTGTCGGTTGCCGACCTTCTGGACCAACTTGGCGTAGATGGCCTTCTCGATCTCGCCGATCTCGAACTGTAGTTCGTGCTGTTCTTGCGTCGTGCGCTTCTGGACCGCTTCGCCGATGGTGAACCCGCCCTTACCGGCGTCCTTGTTCTTCGGCCCCTTGCCTTTCTGCTGCTTTTTCTCGATTTTGTCGGTGATCGCGATGACTTCCATCTTGCTGGTGTTCGGCCCGTTCAGTTCGAGCTTGTTCACCATCGCATCGAAGCGGTCATCGTGGGAACGCAGTGCTTGCAGCACTTGCCAGACCACGGCATAGGTCTTGTTGTCGTTCAGGGCTTCGTGCGGTTCAACGCCAGCAGGGATCACCACCGGCAAGACCACATAACCGCGCTTCTTGCCCGGTGCGTTGCGCATGACACGACCGACCGACTGAACCACGTCTACCTGTGAGTTACGCGGCGTCAGGAACAGCACGGCATCCAGTGCCGGAACGTCCACACCTTCAGACAGGCAGCGGACGTTGCTGAGAATGCGGCAGGTGTTCTCTGGCGTCTCAGCTTTCAGCCAAGCCAGCTTCGCTTCCTTCTCACTAGCGTTCATGCCACCGTCAACGTGTTCGGCTTCGCAGTGGAGTCGGGCCGCCTGTTCGAACTCTTCCGTCTCTTCAGATTCCTGATAGGCTTCGACGACCGCTTGGAACATTCCGGCGATCTGTTTCGAACTGACCTTGTGGGTCTTGGCCCCTTTCGAGACTTCGATGACCTGACAGAAGGCCACCGCACGACTCATGGGATCGCCATCGCCAACCAAGTCGTCAGTCAATCCCTGCTTCGACAGGGCCTTCCAGCAGCCAACAATCTTGGCCGCGTCGTCCACCTTCAACTGGTTGTTCTCGTCCTTCAACAGGTCTTGCAGACGCCGGTTGACGTGCGTCTCTTCGACCGCCAGCACGATCACCTTGTAATCGACCAGCAGCCCGCGCTTAACGGCTTCCGAGAACGTGATGACGAAAAGTTCATCACCGTACAGGGCCTTGTCGTCCATCGAGCAAAGCGCCACGTTGTCCCGTTCAGCCGTGGCCTTGGCTGAATCCCCATAGATACGTGGCGTCGCCGTCATGTACAGGCGCTTGGCGGCGCTGATGTAATCGGCGTCGTGGACCCTAACGAAGGTGCTTTCGTCATCGTCGCCGAAGGTCGCGCCGGTCGTGCGGTGTGCTTCGTCGCAAACGATCAGGTCGAAGTCGGCCAGCGCGAACTGCTTCTGCGCACGGCTGATTACGTCGATGGAGTGATATGTCGAGAAGACGACGCTCATGTGCGACGCGTCGTGCCGCTTCGCCATCTCTGCCGCCAATCGGGCCGAATCCGTCGTGGCTGGATAGCGCAGTTCATGGACGAAGGTCTGAACCATGTCGTCTTCTTTCTTGCGCTTCTTGCCAACGTCGCTGTCCGAGCAAACCGCGAAGCTATGAAGTGGCGTCTCACTCTCCTGCGACCACTCCGTCAAAGTCTGGCTCAACAGCGACAAACTCGGTACAAGGAACAGAACCCGCTTGCCCGCACCGGCCAACGTTTCGGCGAGCTTCAAGCTGGTGAACGTCTTCCCGGTCCCGCAAGCCATAATCAGCTTGCCACGGTCGGCTTCCGCCAGTCCATGAACAACGGCGTTCAGTGCATTGGTCTGGTGCGGGCGCAGTTCCTTCTTCGCCTTGATGACCGGCGCAGCCTTCGGCTGGTACTGGCCCCAATCGATCTGGCTCTCTTCAAGGGCGGTCAGGTCGATCTTGCTGACTGGCGGCTGCTGATCCAGCAGGGCGTCTTCGGCGTGTTCGCTCCAATGGTTCGTCGTGGCGACGATGATCCGGCGCGTGAACGGCTTCTTGCCCGATGCCGTGAAGAAGCTGTCGATGTCGCCCTTCTGGACCTTATGGTCAGGCGCAAATAGCTTGCACTGGATCGCGTGGTACTCGCCGGTGCCCTGTGTCTTCGCCACAAGGTCGATGCCCGTGTCCCGCTTGTCCACCCCTTGCAGGTCGGCCCATTCCGCATAGGTCCACACATCGCTGTACCGGTCGCGATAGTCGGCTTCGTTCCGCAGATAGCAGACGATCAACTCTTCGAAGTAGGTCCCCTTCTCTCGTTCAGTAACGGCGGCGTGGCGGAAGGTATCGAGCAGCTTTTCGAGAGCGGTCATGTTCTTTGTAATTCAGGAATCAGGCCAAGCTGGCCGCAAGGACGACATTATGCCGCCCCGGTCCGGTACATCGGCTTCTTTTCGACTTTCCACAATGCAGGAAATACCCGCAGAATGCCGGTTGACTCGATTCAGATCAAAACTAGCCATGGCGACAATGAATGAACACGGGCACGTCTTTGCGAACTGCCCCACCTGTAGCGGCGCACTGACTTCATTTCTTCTCGGCGACCCGCAACAGGGGCAGTACGGACAGGTATATCGACCAATCGACCCGAGTCAGACCGAGATATACCGACTGGCTCGGTGCACGGGCTGCGGCGCAGGTGCGTTGATTACGCTCTTGGTGACCAACGCGAACGGCGGTGGTCAGATGGAATTGACCGACTTTTACCCGGAAGCAGAAGTTCGTCAAGTCTTGCCCGAAGCGGTTCCTGAAGGAATCGTCAAGGAGTTCCGGGAAGGCGAAGTGTGCGCGGAAGCCGGGTGCTACCGGGCGGCTGCCGCCTTGTTTCGGTCCGTGCTGGACAAGACGCTTCGCGCCAACGGCTACAAACTAAAGAAGGGTACGTCACTCGAACAGCAGATTGATCTGGCAGCGGCAGATGGCGTTATCACCGCGTCACGTCGGAAACGCGCCCATGACGAGATTCGCACCTTGGGAAACTACGTGCTGCACGAAGAATGGCGACAAGTGACGCCATCGGAAGTGAAGGTAGCCAAGGAATACGCGGCCTACCTGTTGCACGACTTCTACGATGATCGTGAAACGGTGCTGGGATTGCTTCGAGAGAAGAACCGCATCGCTGACGAAGACCGCACATCAGACGATGAGCAATGACGGACAAGCCCGGTCGCCAGCGGTTACGCCCCTATCGTGACTGTTGACCTTGTATCCGAGCGCATGCCATCCTGTCCGCCGACAGACAACTGTCTGTCACCCTGATGTCACCCTGCGGGGTGTCGAGCCAACGACAACGGACGCAACGCACAAAAGAAAAAACCGGCATAAGTGCCGGTTTTTAAAGGGATTTCTTGGTGGAGCGAATGGGGATCGAACCCACGACCTTCGCATTGCGAACGCGACGCTCTCCCAGCTGAGCTACCGCCCCACGATCACGCGATTCTAGCACAGCGCATTCTTAATGCACCAGCGAGCAACCCGCGTCATTTAGCCGGCGCCCCAGCCAGCACCCAATCGACGACGATGCGGATATCCGCATCGCTCATAGCCGGATGGGCAGGCATCGGAATCGCGCCCCACACGCCCGACCCGCCATCCTTCACCTTGCGCGCAAGCATCGCCGGAGCCCCGGCATTGCCCTTGTACTTCTCCGCCACCTGCTGGAACGAAGGTCCAACGAGTTTCCGATCGACAGCATGACATCCCATGCACGCGTTGCTTCGCGCAATCGCGAGCCCGCGCGGCGTATCGGCAGCGGAAGCGGGCAACGCAAACGCCCCCGCAGCCAAACCAAGCAGCACTCCGCCCAGCACGCGCCCGACAAAGAATCCCAATCTCATTGCACCGCCTTAGGACTCCCCGGATGGACCGCCGTCGAATTGCTGACAGGCGCAGGCGACTGCTGTTCCAACGGGCGCGAAGTCACCGACGAATCCGGCACCGCCCCCGACGTCACATCCGCGGATTCCGGTTGCGCGGCGGCTGCCGGCGCACCGGAAGCAGCCGAAGCAGCCGCCGCTGATGTCGCCACAGCCTCCTGTGGCTGGATGTACTGGAACACCTTCACAACCTGCACGACGCCCGGCACCCGGCTCGCGACATCCGCGCCCCGATTGCCTTCATCGGCGGTCACTAGGCCCATCAGATACAGCGTCCCACGCTCGCAAACCACCTTGTAGTTGTTCGCCGAAATGTTCTTCTCGGCGATCAGCGCCGTCTTCACGCGTCCCTCGAGATACGTGTCGTTGCTGCGCGATGAGAAATCACTCGCCGGCGCAATAACCAGCTCGTTGACGATCGCATTCACATTGTTGAGGCTGCGCACGACGCTTTCCGCGCGCGCCTTCGACACCTCGCCGGCCACTTCGCCCGTCAGCAGCACGCGCCGGTTGAATACCGTCACGTTGACGTGCGCATTGTCCGGCAGGTTCTGGCTGATCAGCGACATCGCCTTGACCTGGATCTCGCGGTCTTCCGTCTGCGCGCCGAGCGTGCGCCGATCGGTCGCGACGAGCGCGCTGCCGCCCGCCGCCGCGCCGAGAGCCAGCACGCACCCCTGCAGCGTCGCGGCCAATCCGGCGACGAGCCCAACCACCAGCGTGGTCCTCACAAACGTACTCTTCACGCGATATGCGCTCATCAACTCGCTCTCCTTCGGAATCATTCTTCGCCGAGCAACATGGCATCGATGCCGTCGCACAGACTATGGATCGTCAACAGATGCACTTCCTGCACGCGTGCCGTCCGATCGGACGGCGCGCAAAGATGGATGTCGGTATCGTGCAGCACTTCATTGATCTTGCCGCCGCCCTTGCCCGACAGCGCGACGACGATCATCTCGCGGTCGTGCGCGTCTTCGATGGCGGCGAGGATATTCGCAGGATTGCCGGATGTCGAGATGGCGAACAGCACGTCGCCCGGCTGTCCGAGCGCGCGAATCTGCGTCGCGAAGATCTGATCGAGCGAGGCGTCGTTGGCAATGCCGGTGAGGACCGACGAATTCGTCGTCAGCGCAATGGCGGGCAACGCCGGCCGTTCGCGCTCGAAGCCGCCGATCAGTTCAGCGGCGAAGTATTGCGCGCCGGCAGCGGACCCGCCGTTGCCGCACGCCAGAATCTTGTTGCCGTTCGCGAGCGCGGCAAACATCGTGTCGACGGCCGCCGCGATCGGCATCGACAGGCTTTCTAATGCTGCGAGTGTGACTGCCGCGCTGTCGCGGAAGTGTTGTTGAATGCGTTCGACTGACATCGACTCTCTATCGTGTACTGCATGCGCCACCCGCCGGCGACGCTGGTTCATAAGACGTGTTGTCCTTCCCTGCGCGACTGCATACGGCCGCTCCAATCGGCGCGCTCAGATACGATAGCGCGCCGCCCCGTGCGCGTCCGCAAGTTTATCGTACTCACGCTGCGAATCCGGCGCATCAACAGTCGCCAGCGCAGTCGTCCGCGCGAAAAGCATCGCGCAGCCACAGCAGACGTCCGCGCTCGAACGCGATCACATCGAAGCGGCACGCGGGCATCGCGCCATCATGCGCGGACAAAAAATGCTGCGCGGCGCGCACGATGCGTTGCTGCTTGCGCCACGCGACGCTGGCCGCCGCGCCGCCATATCGGCTTTGCGAACGCGCCCGCACTTCGACGAACACCAGCACGCCGTCCGGCTCCTTCATCACGAGATCGATTTCGCCGCCACGGCAAACGACATTGCGCGCGACGAACCGCAAGCGTTGCCGCTGAAGGAATGTCATCGCGCGCGTTTCGAATGCTGCTCCGACGGTTTTGGACCAGGCACCATCGGAAAAGTTGTTCGCGCGGCTCGCGCCATCACGCCTGCGCTCTCGCGCACGCACGGCTGCGTGGCACAATGTCGGCCTTGTTTTGTGTGTCTGCGTCTTCCGTGTCATGACTCCTCTTTCCGAACTCGCGCAAGGGCAGCACTATCCCGCTTCCGCGCTCTATGTCGTGGCCACGCCGATCGGCAACATCGCCGACATCACGTTGCGCGCGCTGCACGTGCTCGGCCTCGTCGATCGCATCGCCGCCGAGGACACGCGCAACACAGGGCAACTGCTGTCGCGCTACGGCATCGCGAAGCCGCTCGTCGCCGTGCATCAGCACAATGAACGCGAGGCCGCGCAGCGCATCGTCGACTATCTGCAAGCAGGCGAGCGCATCGCATATGTCTCCGATGCGGGCACGCCCGGCATTTCCGATCCGGGCGCAAAACTCGTCGATGCCGTACGCGAAGCCGGCTTCGCCGTCGTGCCGCTGCCCGGCGCAAGTGCGCTTGCGACCGCGCTCAGCGTGTCGGGTGACTGGGTCGCGACGTTCACGTTTATCGGCTTTTTGCCGCCCAAAGCCAAACAGCGCGCCGCAGCTCTCGCGCCGCTCGCGAAGCATCCGCACGCGATGGTGTTCTACGAAGCGCCGCATCGCATCGTCGAAACGGTGCAGGCGCTCGCCGATGCCTTTGGCGGCGAACGGCGTCTGCTGATTGGCCGCGAGTTGACGAAATTACATGAGGGACTGCATCGCTGCACCCTGGCCGAAGGGCCTAAGTGGCTCGAAGAAGATGCGAACCGGCAGCGTGGAGAATTCGTGCTGGTCGTAGAAGGCGCGCACGTCGACGCCGAAGGCGAGCACGATCATGACGCGATGCTCGGTTTGTTGCTGGAGGAGTTGTCGGTGAGCAGCACGGCGAGGATCGCGGCGGCGCTCACGGGCGCATCGCGCAACGCGTTGTACACACGCGCGCTCGCGCTGAAAAAGGACGTCTGAAAGCAAAAAGGGCTGCCTGACGCAGCCCTTTTTGCAGCCCTTCTCTTTGCGGAGATCGCGCCTCCGCAGCCATCCTGTCGATGACCAGACGACCTTATTTGTCGGTCGAATTGCTCTGGTTCGAAGCCAGGATCTGGTTCATCTCGGCCTTCGCCTCACGCTGCGTCAGCCCTTCGATCTTCACGCGCGCCGTGCCAATGCGAGCAAGGTGCAGGACTTTCGCAGCCGCATACGACAGATCGATCACCCGGCCGCGCGCATACGGGCCGCGGTCGTTGATCCGCACGACGACGGCGTCGTTGGTCGCCGGATTGGTCACGCGCACGTACGAGCCGAGCGGCAGCGTGCGATGAGCCGCCGTCAGCGCGTGCATGTCGAAGCGCTCGCCGTTCGCCGTCTTGCGTCCGTGGAAGCCGCGCCCGTACCAGGACGCGCGACCCAGTTGATGGAAGTCGGCAATATTGGGACCGTCGGTCAGCGGCTCAGCGTCCGCGAGCTTGCCCTTCTGACCTGCCGCATCCGGCAGTTCTTTCAAACCTGAACCATACGACAGCGGGGCGAGCGCGGTCTGCGCGTCCTTCGTTGCCGCGGACACACCGCTGACCTGGGTGTTCGCGCCCGGAGGCACCGCACAACCGGCGAGTGCCAAAAAGGCAAAAACGCTCCCAACGCGTCGGGGTAACCGAGTTTTCATAATACGAATTGATACAAATGCGAGCCGCATCACGCGAATGGCTGCGTGTTTGCTTGCGACTCCGGCGGCAAGGGTCCAGCGCGCGCTGCGCAACGCTGGCGCAGAACGACAAAAGCCCGGACGCGGCACATTCAGCCGCAACCGCACGGTTAGTTTTCACGTCTGACGCAACCTGTCCCCGCAGATTCGCCAGACCCCACAAGCCGCCATCGAACGTTCACACGCTCAGCGCCGGAAACACACAGCGCTCAGGAAGGCGGCGTAGGCCCCATCCGGCGTTACGGCAGCGAGGCCGTGGCAGGCGCGTGGCACCTGGCTGGACAGGACGTGCGCATCGATAAAAGCGATCGATGCTGGATTTGCCATCGGATACATCCGACAGCACTTGCTTGATGGTGAATCAGCACCGCTCATTCCCGTTTCATATGATGAAACGGCAGCTGCTCACCCAAAAGACAGTGCGGTCTCCCACGCTCACTACGCGCATTATAGCAAAAACACAATTCCGTGTTCCCTACCTCTCGATTCCATCGATGAATTCTCACTATTACTGTAAAAATGGGCATTCGCCACTCGGCTTTCCGGCCAATGGCACGTCGCGTGACGGTCGGTACAATCGAGCTTTTCACGCATCGCGCCGCCACTCATGAAAGTCACTCTGATCCCCGTCACGCCTTTCCAGCAGAACAGTTCGCTGCTCGTCTGCGAGCAGACCGGGCGCGCGGCCGTCGTCGATCCGGGCGGCGATCTCGAGATCATCAAGGGTGAGGTGGAGCGCCAGAAAGTGTCGGTCGAAAAGGTGCTGCTGACGCACGGCCACATCGATCACTGCGCCGGCGCGAAGACGCTCGCCGCGCACTACGGCGTGTCAATCGAAGGTCCGCATGTCGACGAGCGTTTCTGGCTCGACAAGCTGCCCGAGCAAAGCACGCGCTTCGGCTTTCCCGCTGCCGATGCGTTCGAGCCGGACCGCTGGCTCGACGACCACGACACAGTGACGTTCGGCAACGAAACGCTCGAGGCCTATCACTGCCCGGGCCACACGCCGGGTCACGTGATCTTCTTCAGCCGCGCGCATCGTCTCGCGCTGGTCGGCGACGTGCTGTTCGCGGGCTCGATCGGACGCACGGACTTTCCGCGCGGCAATCACGACGACCTGATCCGCTCGATCCGCGAAAAGCTCTGGCCGCTCGGCGACGACGTCACCTTCGTCCCGGGCCACGGCCCGACCTCGACATTCGGTGACGAGCGGCGCACAAATTCGTACGTCGCGGACGGAGTGGGCGCATGACTGTGGAAATCTATGTGAGCACCGACGTCGAAGCGGACGGCCCGATTCCCGGCCCACATTCGATGTTGAGCTTCGCATCGGCGGCTTATACGGCGGACAAGCAGCTGATCGGCACGTTCTCGGCGAATCTCGAATTGCTCGAAGGCGCGGCGCCGCATCCCGTCCAGGAAGCGTGGTGGAAGACGCAGCCCGAAGCATGGGCCGCGTGCCGCAAGGATTTGCAGCAGCCGGAAGCGG
Source organism: Paraburkholderia piptadeniae (assembly GCF_900007165.1). Taxonomy (GTDB): domain Bacteria; phylum Pseudomonadota; class Gammaproteobacteria; order Burkholderiales; family Burkholderiaceae; genus Paraburkholderia; species Paraburkholderia piptadeniae. The sequence goes on along the minus strand of NZ_CYGY02000115.1, from coordinate 21,388 downwards.
CGCTCGTCGCGTATGTCGAGTGGGTCGAGGCGTTGCCGGGCAAGCCGGTGTTCGTGGCGATGCCGGCAGGCTTCGATTTCACGTTCATGTTCTGGTACATGATGCGTTTTGCCGGCCGCTGCCCGTTCTCGTGGTCCGCGCTCGACATCAAGACGCTCGCGTTCGCGATGACGGGGCTGCCATATCGCAAGTGCATCAAGCCGCGTTTTCCGAAGCACTGGTTCGACGATCATCCGCACACGCACGTCGCGCTCGACGACGCCATCGAGCAAGGCGCGCTCTTTTGCAACATGCTCGCCGACCTGCGGGCGCGTCAGAGCTTGATTTTGTCCGATGCAGAAGGGGACGACTCAGCAGAAAACGCCAACGACCCGGCGCGAAATTAGGGAATCTCCCTCACCAAGGGCAGCTTCGGTTGCGTTTCGTTTTCCGTGCCTCTAACATTGACGAAAAGGCGACGCGAAAACGGAGGCGCAGTTGACACTCGATACGTTCTCTCAAAAGATCCTGCGTCTTTTGCAGCTCGACGCGCGCCGTTCGGTGCAGGAAATATCCGATCAGGTCGGGCTCTCCAGCACGCCGTGCTGGCGCCGCATCAAGGACATGGAGCAATCGGGCATCATCCAGCGCTACACGGCGCTGCTCGACCGCGAAAAACTCGGCCTCCACGTCTGCGCGCTTGCGCATATTCACCTCACGCGTCACACGGAAGGCGGCGTCGAACAGTTCGAGCGGGAAATCGCCACTTGCCCGGAAGTGACCGAGTGCTACAGCACGACGGGCGAATCGGATTACATCCTGAAGATCGTCGCGCCCGACATCAAGGCGTACGACACATTCCTGCACGACCGCATCTTCAAGATTCCCGCCGTCGCACAGGTGCGCACGAGCGTCGTGCTGCGCGAGATCAAGTTCGATACGCAGTTGCCGCTCTGACGCCGCCGCGCAGACGACGGCTCACGCGTCGCCGTGCGGCTCGCGCGCGAGTTCCTCGCCTGCCGTCGACACATCGACCGCGTGCGTGACGCTCAGCTTGCGCGCGCCCAGCTTGCGCTTGAGCGCATCGAGATCGACCCGCGCCAGTTGCTGCGCTTCGCTTTCCAGCGCGCCGAGCCTCGACGGCTGCAACGTGACCTCGACGTCGAGGCCCGTGCTGAGATAGTGCAGGTTCACCGTGGCCGCCGTGAGCCCTTGCGCGGCGAGCGCGGATTCGACTTCGGCGGCGATCTTTGCACGCGGCGGCAAATTGACGGGCGGCCGCGCGATTGCGTCGTTTTCCGGGTCCACGTGAATCAGCGCGTCGAGCACGCGGCTGTCGGCCAGCACGCGCGAGCGCGCCGTCTCCGCGATGTAGTGGCCTTCGGAAACCGAGATCATCGGATCGACCAGAATGTGCGCGTCGACGAGCGCGAAGTCGCCCATCTTGCGCGTACGCAGCTCGTGCACGTCGCGCACTCCGGGCGTCGACATCAGCCGCGTGCGCAGATCGGCCGTGGCCGATTCGTCGAGCGCGCGATCGGAAAGATCCTGTAGCGCGTCCCAGCCGAACATCCAGCCCATGCGCGCGACCATGAAGCCGACGATTGCCGCGGCGATGGGATCGAGCAGCCTCACGCCGGCAAGGCTCCCGAGAATGCCGAGCGCAACCACCAGCGATGACGCCGCGTCCGACCGCGCATGCCACGCGTTCGCGATCAGCATTGCGGAACGCACGCGCTGCGCCTCGTGCAGCATGTAGCGAAAGAGCCCTTCCTTCGACAGCAGCACGACCGCGGCCACGCCCAGCGCACTCATATGCACGGCCGGGATGTGTTGGAGATCGGTGAGCCGCGTGCCCGCGCGCCACAACATGCCGACGCCGACCGAGATCAGCAGTCCGCCCAGAAAAAGCGAAGCGACTGTTTCGTAGCGACTATGTCCGTAATTGTGATCGGCGTCCGGTTCCGCGCCGCTATGGCGATTGGCGACCAATACGACAAAATCCGAAATAAGATCGGCAAGCGAATGCACGCCGTCCGCTACGAGCGCCTGGGAATGCGCAATTACTCCAACGACAATCTGCACCGACATCAACACCGTATTGAGTCCGATGCTGACGTAAGTGCTTTTGCGCGCGACGCGTTGTTTTTCCGCCGATTGCTCGGCCACGTTGGAAGGCATGTGAAAGAAAGCAGGTTGGATACTTTTAATTCTACGCGTTGCTTGATGAAACCGCTGTTAAGCGATGAAAAAACATCTTTCAAATCATATGCTTATCAAAACGCGAAGCATTCTCATTGTGCGCAGATGGGTTGTGTATGAAGTTCAATAGCGCGGTCGGGCAATCATAGGCCAATAAAAAAAACCGCAGTCTGAAAAGCGCTGCGGTTTTGTTTAATACATTGCTCGCGAGAGGAGCATTAAGTCATATTATTTCTCGATGAGAAATTTTTCACGATCCTGACCTGCGATCCAACGCGGCGGTTTACCGCGGCCCGACCACGTGCTTCCACTGGCGGGATCGCGATATTTCGGCGCAACTCCGGCGCGCGGACGAGATGCCGCCTTTACCGCCTTTGCGCGGCTACCGCCGAGTTCAGCCAAAGTAATGCCGTAATCAGCCATTTTCTGCTTGATTTCGTTTAGCACTTCCGCATATTCGCGCGCTTTCGCCTCTTCAATCTGCTTTTCGAGCTTTTCGCGCTGCGCGAGCAGTTCCCTGTAGGAGGACATAGTTCCCTTGTGGTTCGATAAATGGACGACGGTCTGCGCCGATTAGTCCGGAAAGTGATCATGCCTCGGATTTTGCTGGCGAGATTAACACAAAATAGAAACCGTAGAAAAGACTCCAAGCGAAATTAATTAATCTCAATTTCATAAACTTTCACCACGGTCGCAATTGTCAGCTCTCACCGCTCTATTACTCTTTCCCTGAAAAACTCGGCCGAGGTAATAAAGCTCTATTTAACTGGCAAAACATGAAACACAAAAGTTAATTTACTCGGGAACATTTCATGCCATGCGAACTTGGACCATGAAATGCAAAATCATCTTTTACAGCGAGGTTAAAACCCGACGATCGAACGGGATTCACGCACCCGTCAGCCGCTCAATGCAATCCTCCAAAGCAGCGCGCAGGGCATTCTCATCGGGTGCAGGCGTCTCGAACGGAACACGGCTGCGTGCGCCCGCCAGTTCGAGGTCGACGCCGTAGCGGTCCACTCCCGCCAATCGCGCATGTGGCGGCCGGCGCGGATGGCGCACGAAGAATTCGACCAGCGCCTCTTCTTCGTCGAACGAAACCGGGCCGAGCGGATCGAGTTCATCCGCCGTCAGCCAGCCCATCGCGCCAAAGCCGCCGATGTAGCGCATGCGTTCGACCGACATCACCCAGAACGAGAAATCGCCCAGCACGAGATAGCGTTCGGCGTCCGGGTGATAGCGGAGGTAGCGGTGGATCACGGGCGGCGACGGTTCGACGTGCTCGAACGTGCCGATCAGCGTGATCCGCTGGCCGTTGAGCACATCGCCGTCGGGCGCATGGACGATCAGGAAGCCGGCGCGCGGGTCGGAATGCAGATTGCGCGTGTGTTCGGCAAGCCGGCTCACGAGTATGGTCGGGCGGTGGCGCGCATCGGGCGCGAACGGCAGCACGGTCGGATACGGAAAGCCTTGCGGCTGACGCGCGTGCGTCGCGAGCGTGCCAATCGAAGCCTGATGCAGCAGATGCAGCGGAGCGTGAGCAGGGATGTTCAAGTGCGCGTCCTCGGTGGAATGGGTGCCGCGGCGGGCGAAAAATCCAATGGGTGAGCCGATGCGATGCAGACGCGCCGCGCGTGGAAAGTCAATATTAGTTCAAGGGCTTGCCGGCACGACGCGGGATGCTTCGCTAGAATCCAAAATCGCTTTCAGCGCGCCTTCCCTCCTGCTGTCTTCCCATTCGCCGAGATCTCCGTGTCCGATCGTCCGTCCGATTCCGCCTCCCTGCCCGCCGCGCACCGCAATCTGCCTGTCGGCGCGCGCAACCGCGCCCGCTACGCAACGATGGCGCTCTTTCTCATCGCGGGGATGATGTATGCGTCGTGGGGCGTCCATGTGCCGACGGTGCGCGACCGCTTCCATCTGAATCCCGCGATGCTGTCACTCGCGCTTTTCGCGGTCGCGGGCGGCTCGATCGGCGCGATGGTGACGAATGCGCCGTGGATTGCGCGCGTCGGCACGCGCCGCGCGTGTCTCGCGGGCGGACTCGCGATGTCGGCTTGCGGCGCGTTGATTCTCGTCGTCCCGTGGTACTGGATGCTGCTCGTCGTGCTCGCGTTCTTCGGCGCCGGCATGGCGACACTCGACGTCGCGATGAACGCCGAGGCCAGCGCCGTCGAAGAGGCGCTGGGCCGGCCCATCATGTCGTCGCTGCACGGGATGTTCAGCGCCGGCGGGATGGCGGGCGCGGCCGTCGGCGGCGCGGCGCTCGCGCACGGCATGGCGCCCGCGCTGCATCTGCTGCTCGCATCGCTCGTCAGCGCGGGCGTGCTGGTCGCCGCGTGTCCCTCCGTGTTGCCGCACGTGCCGCACGCCGAGCATCCCGATGCGCACACGCCGCGCGCGAACCGCTGGCGCTCGCCGGCGCTGTGGGCGCTCGGCGCGATCGCGCTGATTGCGCTGATCGCCGAAGGCGCGATGTACGACTGGGCGACCGTCTATATGCGCGACGTCGTCGCGTCGACGCCCGCCGTCGCCAGCGCCGCCTATGCGGCCTTCTCCGGCGGAATGGCGGCCGCGCGCTTCGCCGGCGACGCCGTGCGCGCGCGCTTCGGCGCGCCGCAGCTGACCGCCGCGAGCGCGTCGCTCGCGTGCGCGGGCATGATCGGCGCGCTGCTCCTGCCGAACGCCGTCGCCGCGCTGACGGGCTTCACGATGATGGGCCTCGGCCTCGCCAACATGATGCCCGTGCTGTTCGCGGCAGCCGCGCGCGTGAAAGGCATTCACGCCGCCGAGGGTCTCGCGCATGTCGCGGGCCTCGCGTACTTCGGCCTGCTGCTCGGGCCCGTCATCATCGGCGGCGTCGCGCAGGTGACGAATCTGCCGATCGGCCTGTCCGTCGTCGCGCTGTGCGCGGCGCTCGTCGCGTTCATCGGGCCGAGGGTGTTGCGCCGGCTCGGCATCTGAGCACTTCCGCTCGCATCGGACTCGCCGGCGCATCGCGCGGCGCTACGTCACGTAACGTGCTACGTGACGTGCGCGGACATTTCACCGCGCGTCACCCCCTGCCAAATCTCCACGCATTCCGCCGATCGCACTGAACCCATTGATTTTGTTAGGGTTCCAGACGATGCCAAGTGATGGCAAAGGCCGTGCGCGCAATGGCATAGGCTTTGCTCAAACATCAGACAATGCACAACGCTGACATGCTCAGCGCCCCACCGAACACATAACGACGGCAATTGAAGCGTCAGGGAGGACGGCGGACCGGAACATCGGTCCGCCGTATTTATCGCCGCGTCGTTGTCTGGCGTCGCATAAGCCGCGTCGTCTCGATCGGTCAAAGCTCTTGAAACGTGCTGTACGTCTGCCCGAAATCGTTGCGTTCGAGAAAATTCGTGTAGGTCATCGTCACCGACGCGTCGAGCGCTTCGACGTAATGCCACCAGCCGATCGGCAGAAACAGCAGTTCGCCCGGTTCGAGCGTGCACTCGATCATTCGCGTCTGCCGGACGGAAGGAAAGTGCTTGACGTCGATCGCGCCGCCGTCGATCAGCGAGTAGCAATGCAGATGGTTGTACATGTGCACGGTATCGGTGAACGGCACGAGCAGCACGCGCTTGCGTCCGACCACCTGCGCCATCACGTTGTTGGTCAGATCGTGGTGGAACGGCGTCTTCGTGCCGGCCGGTCCGAACCAGAAAAAGCCCGCGTCGACGGCGCTCGCATCCAGATACTCGCGAATCGGCGGCGCATCGGCCCATAACGCCGCGAGCGCCCCACGGTTGCGCGATGCGTTATTCGCCGTCATGTAGAAGTCGTTCGTCACGCCGCTCTGCTCGACGAGATCGACGTAGTCGCGAAAACGCATCGTGTGCTTCAACGCGGGCTGGTTGATCTCATAGTCCGCATCCGCATCGCGCCCAAACTGCACCTCGACTACGGCGTCGCCGCAGCGCGCGCGGAAGTAGTCGAAATTCCATCGCTCGCGCGCGGGCCACGAATCGAACATGCCCGTGATGATCACAGGCCGGTTCTGGAAATAGAACTGCTCGTAAAACGCATCGCGCGGCAAACGCGCGCATCGTTCGATGGAATCCGCTCCGGCGCGCATGCGATTCAGGTCGCCGTACACGGAAAGCATCCATTCGCGCTTTCGCAAACGATTGCGCAAGCGCGAACCGGCTCGAAAATAAGGGCTTCTCAGCGTGCTATCGATTTCGCATATCGCGTGATCGTGCTCGAACCCGTGTTGAACGAGTACGGCATGCACGGTTTCGGGCGCTGCGTCGAGCAACAGGTTTTCGGCGATCCAGCGACGCCATTCGTCATCGATCAGACGTGTCACGACAGCCCCCAAAACGTTGATGTCCCGTTCGACGGTATCTCCGGCATTGCGCGCGAACGTGCAACGCGATGCGCAAGGCGCGCGCCCGCGAAGCAAGCCCGACACGCATGAAAAACAAAAGGCACGCGGGTCGAAACCCGCGTGCCTCCTTATGGCCTTCCGGCCGGTTCGCGTCAGACGGAAAGCGGCGAGCCGCTCATCCGCCCGCGACAACCGCTCTTACATCTTGACGACGTCGAGCAGCGTCTTCTTGCCTGCCTTGTAGTTGTACAGCGAGATCACGCCGTGCTTCAGGTCGCCCTTCGAGTCGAACGTGGTTTCGCCGATCACACCCTTGTAGTCGGTGTTCGGCATCGCTGCGAGAATCTTCGCCGGATCGGTCGAGTTCGAACGCTTCATTGCGTCGACGACGATGTACACAGCGTCATACGTGAACGGAGCGTAGATCTGGATCGGCTGGCCGAAGCGCTTCTGATACTTCGCCTGGAACGCCGCGCCGCCTTCCATCTTCTCGAGCGCCATGCCGGCTTCCGAGCAGACGATATTGTCGGTTGCGTCGCCTGCCAGGTCAGACAGTTTGTCGGTACACACGCCGTCGCCAGCCAGCACCTTCGCGCGCAGGCCAAGCTGCTTCGCCTGCTTCGCGAACGGGCCGCCCGTTGCGTCCATGCCGCCGTACATGATCGCGTCCGGGTTTTCGCCCTTGATCTTCGTCAGAATGGCGCGGAAGTCGACGGCCTTGTCGTTCGTCGCGTCATGCGACAGCACGTTCAGACCCAGCGACTTGGCCGTCTTCTCGAATTCGTTCGCGAGACCCTGGCCGTAAGCCGTCGAGTCGTCGACGATCGCAACGCTCTTCACCTTCAGGACCTTGCCTGCGTAGTTAGCCAGTGCCGGACCTTGCTGCGCGTCGGTCGCCACGACGCGGTACGTCGTCTTGAAGCCCTGTTGCGTGTATGCCGGGTTCGTTGCCGACGGCGAGATCTGGACGATGCCTGCATCGCTATAGATCTTCGAAGCCGGGATCGACGTGCCCGAGTTCAGGTGGCCGACCACGGCGACAACCTTGTCGTCGACCAGCTTCTGCGCGACCTGCGTAGCCGTACGCGGGTCGGCTGCGTCGTCCTGTGCGTCCAGTTGCAGCGTGACCTTCTGGCCGCCGACCATCAGGCCCTTCGCGTTGATTTCCTCGACTGCGAGACGTGCGCCGTTCTCGTTGTCCTTGCCCAGGTGAGCGATGCCCCCAGTCAAGGGTGCAACATGGCCGATCTTGACAACGGTGTCGGCCGAAGCCGTCGTCGCCATCGTTGCAAACAGCATCGCCGCAGCGCTGATCGGCAACAGCTTTTGAATTTTGATGTTCATGTAAGTCTCCGATTTCGGTCCCAAAAACAACGTAATCGCCCTTGTGCCCCGCTTCCTTCACGTGTCGCTCAAATCCCGTGGACGACTCCGCCGGATGCATCGTTCATGCACTTGGCAAGCACGCGTACCAGCCTGTTTGTGGCAGGTGGCGCCCCGCGCTTGCGCGCAAGTGTAGGCCATCAAATTAATTTGTGGGGTTTTTTTGAGTAAGTGGGAACACTACCAATAGCGTTTGTCCCATTTAGTCGTGAATCGGGCCACAACGGTGTCCCGGAAGCGCCATCCATGCGGCTCTCGGGAACACGAAGCTTTCTTCTATAGCGCGTGCCTCAAGCTTTGCCGGCATCGTCCGTTAATGAGGCGGATATGCGCCGATCCCGTCATAACGCGTAAACGCAAAGGTGATAACGCCGCACTGAGAACGCTCTCGACTTTTCTGATACGCCACTCGCATATATGGGAGTAGGTGAAAGCGCCACCTTCTGTTTTCGACGCACGCGCATGCCCATGGCTCCCACACGAAACTCCCAGTAGAGCGCCCCGATCAGTATCACTGCACTCACGCTCTCTCAGCGCTTGCGTCGATTCGGCGCATTCGGGATTGCGTTCCTCAGACGAGTGCGTGGACACGCGCGCAACTCATGCGCCGACTTCTGCGAAGCCTGTGCAGCAGGACCGGCGAACCATCGCGATCGTTTCAATCCGCTTACGGGGCGACGCCGCCAGCGAAGCGCGTCAGTCAGCCGTCAGCGCGCGCGAGCGCCCGCTGCAGCCGCTTTCTTTTGATGGCACACTGAGCGCCCGCCGCGGGCGAGGCGCGCGCAAACGATTGTCTGCCCACAGCAGTGCAACAGCAAACAGCAAACAGCAAACAGCAAACAGCAAACAGCAAACAGCAGCAGCCGACCGCGGCATCCCCGTTTATGCAAGGAGAAACAACGTGAGCGTGACTTCCCGATGGATCGACATTCCGACCGGCAATGACTCGTTTGGCGCGTACATGTCGACGCCGAAAAGCGGCAAGGGTCCCGCCGTCATCATCATTCAGGAGATCTTCGGCGTGAACGGCCACATTCGCGACGTCGTCGATCAATATGCGCAGGACGGCTATATCGCAATCGCACCGGACATTTTCTGGCGCACGCAGCCGCGCGTCGAACTCGCGTACGTGGGCGCGGATCGCGACAAGGGCATCGAGATTCTGCAAAAGACCAACGTCGAGCTCGCTGTCGCGGACATCGGCGCAACGGCGGCCGCGCTGCGCGCGATGCCCGAAGTGACGGGCAAGGTCGCGGGCATCGGCTACTGCTTCGGCGGACGTCTCGCGTACCTGGCAGCAGCGGAAGGTACGCTCGATATCGCCGTGTCGTATTACGGCGGCGGCATCCAGAACCAGCTCGACAAGGCGCCGCAGATCAAGGTGCCGATGCAGTTCCACTACGGCGAGCTGGACCACGGCATTCCGCTGTCGGCCGTCGGCGAAGTGAAGGAGCGCTTCGCGGGCCGCGACGACGCCGAGCTGTACATCTACCCGAACGCCGATCACGGCTTCAACTGCTCCGAGCGCGCGAGCTATCACCAGCACTCGGCAGCGCTCGCGCACGGCCGCACGCTGACTTTCCTCGCCACCCACGCGTAAGTTACGCTAGAGGCGTGACGTGGCTGCGTCGCTCCTGACCTCTGTACGTCACGTCACCGGCAGCCCGCGCGTGTCGTCAACAACATACCAATCCGGGCGGGGGCCTTCGTCGTGCAAGCCGATTATCTCGACCATGATGCGATCGGCCTCGCCGATCTCGTGCGCAAACGCAAGGTGAGCGCGCGCGAGCTGCTCGAAACAGCGATCGCGCGCGCCGAGGCCGCCAATCCCGCAATCAACGCGATCGTTCTGAAGGATTACGACGCCGCTCGCCAGCGCGCGTCGCGCGAGCGCGTGAACGGCAGCGCGTTTGCTTCGGGCGCCGACGATCTCGGCGACGGACCGCTTGCAGGTGTGCCGTATCTGATCAAGGACCTGGGGCTACCCGTTAAAGGGCTGCGCATGTCGATGGGCAGCCGCCACTACCGGCACTACGTTCCCACCGAAGACGCCCCGCTCGTCACATTGACCCGCGCCGCCGGCCTCAACATTTTCGGCAAGACGAGCACGTCGGAGATGGGCCAGATGCCTTTTACGGAGCCCGAACTTTTTGGCCCGTGCCGCAATCCGTGGAGTCTCGATCACACGCCGGGCGGCTCGAGCGGCGGTTCGGCCTCGGCCGTCGCGGCGGGCATCGTGCCGCTCGCGCATGCGTCGGACGGCGGCGGTTCGATCCGCATTCCCGCGTCGTGCTGCGGACTCTTCGGACTCAAGCCGTCGCGCGGACGCCAGCCGACGAATGCCGTGCCAGCGCCCGGCGACCTCGGCATCGATCACGCCGTCTCGCGCAGCGTGCGCGACAGCGCGTTGCTGCTCGATCTCACCTCCGGCAACGCGGAGCAGCCAATGGGCGCGCCCGGCACTTTCCTCGCCGCGACGCGCGAACCGTGCAAGCCGCTGCACATCGCATTCGTGACGGACCCGATGTTCGCGCCCGCGCTGTCCCCCGACGCCCGCGCCGCGCTCGACGATGCCGCGCAGCTCGCGGCGTCGCTGGGCCATCGCATCGAACCCGTCTCGCTCGGCATCGACTTCGCGAGTCTTCGCGAAGCGTTTCTGATGATCTGGTCGATCAGCGCCGAGAATCTCGTGCTAAAGGCCGATCAGATCACGGGCCGCAAGCCAAACCGCGACGAATTCGAAATCGCGACGTGGACGATGGGCCACATTGGCCGCAAGCTCGGCGAGCGCGAGCTGCCCGAGGCGCTCGAGGTGCAGCGCGGCGTCAGCGCGAAACTCGCCGATCTGATGACGCGTTACGACGTGATCCTGTGCGCGACGCTTGCGTCCGCACCGATCAAGATCGGCGAGATGCAGCCGACTGCCGCCGAGAAAATGCAGATGCGCGCGATCACGACCGTCCCCGTCGAACCGCTGATGCGCAAGCTGCTGACGGATGTCTCGAACAAGGCGTTCGCGTGGGCCGGCTGCACGGAGCTTTTCAATCTGACGGGACAGCCGGCGATGTCCGTGCCGCTCTACTGGAATGCGCGCGGCCTGCCGATCGGCGTGCAGTTCGCGACGCGCGAAGGCGGCGAGGCGACGTTGCTGCGGCTCGCGGCTCAACTGGAGACGGCGCGTCCGTGGTTCGACAGGCGGCCGCCGCTGATGCCCGCGCGAATCTAGGCCGTCGCGAAGAGCGCGACGAAAACACTCAGGCGGGCTTGCGCATCGCGTCGAGATCGGCGTGACGCTGGGCGGGCACGCACGCGACGGCGACGATCGACAGCGCGAGCCCGCACATCACGTAGTACGTCGGCGCGAGCGGAGAACCCGTCGTCTTGATGAGCCACGCGACGATGAACTGGCCGAAGCCGCCGAACAGCATCACCGCGAGGTTGTACGCGAGCGAAAGGCCGATCGAGCGCACGTTCGCGGGAAAGAGTTCGGCCATCAGCGCGCCGAACGGGCCGTAGTAGCCGGAAAGCGTGACCGACAGGATCGCCTGCACGAGAATCAGCTTCGATACGCTCGGCGCCGCTTCGAGCCACGCGAAGAGCGGATAGATCAGCACCAGCGTGAGGATCAGCGACCACAGGGAAATGCCCTTGCGCCCCATGCGGTCCGACCAGGCGCCCATCACGGGCGACAGCACCACGAGCAGCAGATTGCCGACTATCACCGCCGTGAACGAATCGGCGTAGGGCAGCTTCAGTTGCGTGACCGCGAAGGTCGGCAGATAGCTGATCAACACGTAGATCGAAACCGTGAGCGCAATCACCGAGCCGAGTCCGCACAGCACGTCGCGGCTATGGTGGGTGAAAAGCTCACGGAGCGTCGCGCGGCGCGCGGTCTGCTTCGCGTGCAGAAATGCTTCGGAATCCCCGAGATGCCGGCGGATGTAGTAGCCAGTCGGCCCGATCACGAGCCCGATGATGAACGGCACGCGCCAGCCCCAGGACTTGAGCGCGTCCGGCGACAACCCGCGCGTCACCAGCGCGCCGACGACGGCGCCGAGCAGCAGCGCCGCCGCCTGGCTCGCCATCTGCCAACTGCCGTAGAAGCCGCGTTTCGAGAACGGCGCCGCTTCGATCAGCAGCGCGGTCGAACTGCCGAACTCGCCGCCCGCGGAGAAGCCTTGCAGCAAACGGCCGATCACGATGACGATCGGCGCGCCGATGCCGATCGCCGAGTACGGCGGTGCGATCGCGAGCAGCAGAATGCCGAGCGTCATCAGCGCGATCACGAGCGAGAGCGCGGCCTTGCGTCCCGCGCGGTCCGCATACAGGCCGAGCACGATGCCGCCGACAGGCCGCATCACGAACGCAACGCCGAGGCTCGCTGTCGTGAGGAGAATCGATGAGTAGTCGCTGCGGGTGGGAAAGAAGAGTTCCGCGATGACGACGGTGAGAAAACCGAAGACGGTGAAGTCATACCATTCGAGCGCGTTACCGATGACGGCCGCCGTGACCGCACGGGTATTGAGGCTCCTGGATGCGCTCCTCGATGCTGTCGACATCGGTGTCTCCCGCCTTCGTCAAGGCGTCGGGTGCGTTGGATTGAAGTTGATTCGAATGGGGGGCGGCGAGGCCCCGCGCGCACGCCTTGCGAGTGTATAAGAGCACGACATCCCGTTTCAACCACATTCATAAGGCAAAAGCGCGTTCACAAGACAAGAGAGCGCCACGCCGCATTGCGCGGCGGGCGCTCTCTTCGGCTGCCGGGAAAGGCGCGTCGAGCGATGCTGCGATGCATCGCCCATCACGCGCCCCGTGGAACTTCGCTCAGGCCTTCTTGTTATATGCGCTGCACCAGCCTTTGTTCGCCACCTGCTTGCCGGCGAACATCGGGCACGGCGCATAGGCGTCGGTGGGCTTGCCCTGGAAGAAACTGCAGTTGCCGCAGTCCTGGCCAGCGGCGTATTTCGCGTACTTGGCCTTGTCGACTTTCGTCGCGTCTTCTTTGTAGCCGAGTGCCTGCGCGGTCGGATCGGATTCGGCGACCTTCGGCGCATCGGCGAATGCCTGGCGGGACAGCGCGAGCGAAGATGCAACGCCGATGCTCGTGATCAAAAACGTACGACGGGAATTCTTCATGGGGACTCACTCCATTTCTCTTGTGGGTATTGATCAAGCCGTTCTGACGACAGCCGTCCCCAAGCATAGCAATGAAGCCGACGCGCGTGATGCTCGAAATGCCCGTCATAAGCAAATCCGTAGCGTGAACGCTGAATCGCAAGGTCGGCTTATGGAGATCCGATGCGTGTCACGGCGTCGTCGCCCTCTCGCTACATGTCGGCGCTTGCGCGTTCGCGCCGTTGGCTTTTGCGAACCCGCCGTTGGTCTTTGCGAACCGCTCGCAGCTACGCGCGACCGCTCACTTCGCATACGCGCTGCGCGATCGCAAGCGATGCCGTCAGCCCCGGCGACTCGATGCCGAACAGGTTCACGAGCCCGCGCACGCCATGCGCGGCGGGGCCTTGAATCAGGAAGTCGGCGGCTGGCTCGCCGGGCCCCGACAGCTTCGGACGGATGCCCGCATACGCCGGCTGCAGCGCTTCGTCGGGAAGTCCGGGCCAGTACGCGCGAATCGCCGCATAGAACGAGTCCGCGCGACGCGGATCGACGTCGTAGCCGATCGAATCGACCCATTCGACGTCGGGCCCGAAACGCGTCTGCCCGCCGAGATCGATCGTCAGATGCACGCCGAGCCCCGCTTCGTTCGGCATCGGATAGATCAGGCGGCTAAACGGCGCGCGGCCTGAAATGCTGAAATAGTTGCCGCGCGCGAGATAGAGCGGCGGCACGTGGCGCGCGTCGAGTCCGCGAATTTTGCGCGCGAGCGCGTTCGCATGCAGGCCGGCGCTGTTGATCACGCACGCGGCGCCGATCGTGGTCGGCGAACTGCCGCCGACCTTCACGACAAAGCGTCCGTTGATCGCTTCGACCGCTTCGACGGGCGCATGAAACGCGCAGATCGCGCCGTCGCGTTCGGCGTCGCCGAGCAGCGCCAGCATCAACTGATGGCTGTCGACGATGCCCGTCTGCGGCGAGAACACCGCTTCGACGCATCGCAGCGACGGCTCCAGTTCCTGCGCTTCCTCGCCGGAGATGCGCATCAGGTCGAGCACGCCGTTTTCCTTGCCGCGCGCCATGATGCTTTCGAGTTGAGGAATCTGGTTGCGCGCGGTCGCGACCAGCAGTTTGCCGCAGCGCTGATGCGGCACGCCGCGTTCCGCGCAGTAGTCGTAGAGCATTTCGCGGCCGCGCACGCACAGCGTCGCCTTGAGCGAGCCACGCGAATAGTAGATGCCCGCGTGTATGACTTCGCTATTGCGCGAACTCGTGCCGACACCGATGGCTTCGGCCGCTTCGAGCACGATCACTTCACGCCCGCGCGCAGCCAGAGCGCGCGCGACGGCAAGACCGACGACGCCAGCGCCGATCACCACACATTCGATCTGATCCATGTCCGTTGGACGCGGCTCGGTGCGCCGCGTTCTGTCTCGTCATCCACCTGGATATCGAAAGCGTGCGGCACCGTGTGAACCGGGCCGCGCGCTGTCGAACGCTTCGCATGCACAATGCGAAATCGCACAGCGCGCCACAGACACAAATGCCCGCAACCTTATCCGGCTGCGGGCATCGATATGTGGGAACGCTGGCGCGTTTGACTCAGTGTACGCCGACGACGCGCATTCCTGGTAAATTCGGGCGCACTCTCGCGGGCTGGCGTTCCGCGCGCGCCACAACAGGGTTGATCAATCCGTGGCAGTTGTGCGTTTGAAAAGATGGTGCAGATTCACTTGCGCGACGGGCACCGTATAGCCGCCCATCGCGAACTGCTGCGGGTACGCGGGGGCATTCGGATTCAGGCTCAGTTCGCCGTTTGCGCGCGCTTGCACCAGTTCCGCCCTCACTTCGGCGCGCGTCTTCGGGCCGTTCTGCGCGGACGGCGTTTGCGTCGGAGCGGGACTATAGCCGCTCGCGAAAGCCGGCACGGCGACCACTGCGGAAATCAACAGCGCTGCAAGCGAAGACTTTTTCATGATCGGTTCCTGACGTGACGTTGGAAACGCGGTTCGCATTTCGATGAACGCAGTCTAGTCCTCGCCTATCATGTTGCCGACCCTGATTAATGGAATTGACTGTTGCCGGATTCATCCAGATTCGACGCGAATCGCCCTTTATACAGCGTGGAAAACCCGCACCATTGGGAACAATAAAAAGGCCGCGCAAACGCGGCCCTTTCGCATATCTGGCGCCGGCGCCGCTAGAAACCGATCGGTTTGCGGCGCGAGTTGTAGTCGAGGCGGATATCGTCGGCGCTTATGTGGTCGCGACCCGCGATGCGCGCCGAGCCGAAGCCGTTCAGGATCGCGCGCCGCATTTCGCGCGGCGACGCCTGCGCCAGCGCGTCGAGCGCTTCTTCGCCCATTTCCGCCGGAAAGCGCTGCCCCCAGCCATGCGCCGAGCGGATCTCGTCGTAGATCGACTGCGCGATGCGCCGCGAGCCCGCATGATCCGGCGGCGGAATCTCGTAGACGTTCATCCGGTTGAGGATCGGTTCGGGAATCGCGCGCTCGTCGTTTGCGGTCGCGATCCAGATCACATGGCCGGCGTTGATCGGGATCTCCGCGAACTCGTCGATGAACGTCTGCGCGGTGTCGTGTTCGAGCAATGCGTAGAGCGCGCCGAGCGGATCGTATTGCGAATCGCCCGTGGCCTTGTCGATTTCATCGACGGCGATCACCGGGTTCGCATAGCTGCCGTGCACGAGCGCGTCGAACACCTTGCCCGGCTTCGCGTTCTTCCATTGCGACGACGCACCCGACAGAATCCAGCCCGCCGTCAGCGAACTCATCGCGACATAGTGATACGACGTGCCGAGCATGCGCGCGAGCTGCTTCGCGAAGTGCGTCTTGCCGATGCCGGGATCGCCGAGCAGCAGGATCGGCATCAGCTCCAGCCGGTCGTCCGTTTCGAGGCACAGCGCGACCTGCTTGCGGATATCGTCGAGCGGTTCCGTGAAGTTGGGCAGCGCGCCGATCAGATCGTCGATGGACGGCATCCGGTTCGGCTTCACGCAAAACCGCAGATTGCCGACCTTCAGCATCTTCTCGTACGTGGAACGCAGTGCGTCGCTGGCGCCTTCGCTCAGTTCGTTCAGCGCGGTCTCCACCTGATCGAGGTCGTAGACCTTGCTGAACGACGCAACCGCGATTTCCTGTTTCACCATTGCCGTTGTCATCGCTTCACCCCGTCGTGCCGGACTTGCAGCCGCAGCGTCCCGGACGCCGCTCCCGTTTCAGTGTAACGACGCCGCAATCCCATGCAAGCCAGCAGCCACGCGGGTGTGCTGCTAACGCCTCAGCGGACGAGGCGCTTGCTTGAATCGCCACGTCCGCGCCCTTATCTGCAATGCACGGTTACCGCCGGAAGCTGAACCTTGGTTCCAGATCGGATGTCAGAAAACCGTTATCCCGATAAAGCGTAAGATGGTCGGCGCTCGCGAGAAAGAACGCGCGGATACCGCACGCTTTGGCGAAACGCAGCGATTCCGGAGACTCTCTTTTCATGTTGAAAACCAGCTTCGCCGCCTTCCTGCTTGGCACCGCGCTGATCGCGCAGGCCCCGATGGCTCAAGCGCAACAGCGCCCCGCGGCGCCCGTCGTCAAATGGGAATTGCAGGTGATCCGCGACGGCCAGCAGATCGATACGTTCGACGGCACGACGACTGTCGGCCAGGCGCGCACCGACACGCATCATCACGTGGTGCAGAACAGCGTCGGCTGCAAGGACGTGCCGGCGGGCAGCATCGATCTCGCGCGCACGCTGACCGTCTCGCCGACACAGGTGGATACGACCGGCGTCACGTTCTCGATCGACGCGCAGGAAACGCTCGAAGAGCCGGGCATGCGCACCACGGACACCGGCTGCAAACTGCCGCCACAGCCGCGCCAGGTGAGCGCGAATCATCCGGCGCTGAAGGTGCCGCCGGGCGACTGGACCACATGGACGATCGTCGACAAGGACCCGAATCTCGTCTATCGGTTGCGTGCAAGCGTCGCAAACAATCCGTGAACTCAACGAACGACGTGGATAACGCGGCATGCGAAACCCCGAAGAACTGATACGCGAAAACATCGACCCGAAAGACTTCATCGCCGTGAGCTGGAATCTGCACAAGGGCCGTTCGCCGCTCGGCTTCCAGGCATGGCAGGCGATGCAGCGCTGGGTGCAGTCCGTCCATGCCGATGCGTATTTCCTGCAGGAAGCAATGGCTCGCCGGATGCCCACGCCCGTGCTGGCCAGCGCGTTCGGCGCGCGCATGAGCGATTTCGACAACGACGTATGGCATTGCCAGGCAACCGAAATCGCCGAGTCGCTGGATTTGCAGATCGCGCTCGGACCGAACGTGTTCAAGCCGTCGTGGCGGCATGGCAATGCGATCCTGTCGCCGCATCCGCTCGATCTCGGCGGACGCTGGGACATCTCCGCGCACCGTTTCGAGCGGCGCGGGCTGCTCGTCGCGCGCGCGACGTTCGGCGGGCATTCGGTAACGCTGCTGTGCGCGCACCTCGCCCTCACGCGCCAGGCCCGGCTGCGACAGATGCACTGGATCGCGCACTGGATCTCGAAGGAAGCGCCGGATGGTCCGCTCGTGCTCGCGGGCGACTTCAACGACTGGCGCAACGATTCGGTGCCGCTCTTTCGTGAACACGGCCTCGAAGAAGTGGCGACGCTGCTCGGTGAGCCGGGCCGCACGTTCCCCGCGTTCTCGCCTGCGCTCGCGCTCGACAAGATGTTCGTGCGCGGCATGAAGCCCATCGAATGGATCCAGCCCGCGCAGGAAACCGCGTGGCTGTCGGATCACCTGCCGTATATGGCGCGGCTGCGCGTCGAATAGACGCGAACTTGTGACGCGGACTTCGTGGTCAGTCGCGCCGTGGCGTCCAGACGAGTTGCGCGCTGATCGTTTCGCCGGGCCTTAGCACCCGGTAGCCCGCGCGCTCGCGCATCTGCATGTCTTGCGCGTTGAAGCAGTCGGTCGTGTTCGTGACGGGCTCGACGCACAACTGCGCCTCGTTCGCGGGCGCAAACACCACCAGATGATCGAACGGCGCGTCGGCTGTCAACGTCAACTGGCGACGCTCGTCCCGCCACGCAACCGTCGCTTCGCGCGACCAGCCGCTGAAGTTGTTGTCGAGATCGAACGCATCAGCGCTCATGCCGTGCTTCAGCGCGTCGACGGCGGGATGCGGCCCGAGGCGAGTCGGCAGCACGTCTTCGTTCGTGTGCCACATCTGCTCGACATTCGCGGTGATCGTGGTGTTCGCCGTGCGCGGGTAATACGGATGATGGCCCATGCCGAACGGCATCGGACCGCTCGACACATTCCGCGCTGCAAGCGTGATGCGCAGCGCGTCACCCAGCAACTCGATGCGCTGGCTCGCGCGATAACGGAACGGCCAGTCGCCGCGCACGGCGGGATCGGGCACATGCTCGAATTGCAGTTCGACGGATGCCGCCGTGCGCGCACCGACTCGCCACGGCCTCTTCCACGCGTGACCGTGCAGCGCGTGCCCGAACGCGTCGTCATCGGAGACCAGATCGATCGTGCGGCCGTCGAACTCGAATCGCCCGTCTCGAATGCGGTTGCAGTATGGAAAGAGCGGAAAGCTCGCCATCCGCAGGGGATCGCATCCGGCGATGGCCGCATGCGTCGCGGGGCGCAGCCAGTGCAGCACGCGTTGCGATGCTCGTTCACGCACCGTCTCGTAGTACGCGGCTATCGATCCGCCGACGTGCGGCGCGACCACGAGCGTCGTATCGCCGCTCGACAGCACGACGAGCGAAGGATCGTCGATGCGCAAATCGGTGGCCGCGTCGGCCGCAGGTGGTTTGAAGAAGGCTTCGCGCATGATCGTTTGAGTTGGCGTGGACGGTTGCGGCGCAAGGCGGCGTCCCATCATGCCGAAGCGGCTCGCGCGACCGAGAATCGCATGCAGAAGCGCCCAGGTCAATATTATTAGTAATAATTTATCCGGAAAGGCGGTTCATCAGACGACGAACGCAAGCCGGGAAAAGCGGGTTTGCGCGTGTTGTCCGGCGCATATTATTAGTGTTACCGTCAGCACGACGATGCCTGCGGCATCCCCCGTCTACAAGCCGCCTCGCGCGGTCAGATCAATGAAAAAATCGACCCAGCGCCGCCCGACGATGACCGATATCGCCAAGCTCACCGGCGTATCGCAATCGACTGTTTCCCTCGTCCTCAACAACGCGACCAGCGCGAAGTTTTCCGAAGCCACGCGCAACAAGGTACTGAAAACGGCGCAGGAACTCGGCTACCGGCTCGCCCCGCGCGAACCGCTGCCGCGGTCTTCCGACGAACGCAACCTGATCATCTATCTCGCCGATGAAATCTCGACGAGCCCGCACCCCGTGGTGAACGTCGACGGCGCGCGCGACGCCGCGTATGCAAGCGGCAAGCTGCTCGCCGTCTACTCGACGCACGGCAACGTGGACATCGAACAGCAGGTGCTCGATGCCGTGCTCGCCAGCCCGACCGTATTCGGCGTGATCTACGCAACCGTCTACACGCGCAAGGTGTCGCTGCCCGGCGCGCTGTCGCGCGTACCGACCGTGCTGCTGAACTGCTACACGAGCGAGGGAGGCCAGTCGTCGATCGTGCCCGCCGAGGTCGCGGGCGGCCATGTCGCGACGGAATACCTGCTGCGCGCGGGCCATAGGCGGATTGGCTACATCAACGGCGAGCACTGGCAGGACGCCGCGAAGGACCGCCTGAAGGGCTACCGCACCGCGCTCGCCACGGCCGACCTGCCGTTCGCGCCGGAGATGGTGCGCGACGGCGACTGGAGCTCGGGCACGGGCTTCGAGCACACGCTTTCGCTGATGCGCGAGCCGCATCCGCCTACCGCGATCTTCTGCGCGAACGACCTGATGGCGCTCGGCGCGATCGAGGCGCTGAAGCAACTCGGCTATCGCGTCCCCGACGACGTCTCCGTGCTCGGCTACGACGATCAGGAGATCGCGCGCCACACACATCCGCCGCTTTCGACCGTCGTGTTGCCGAACTACGAGCTGGGCCGCTGGGCCGTCGAAACGCTGCTTCAGGAAGTGCAGAACCAGGCGGCGGGCGCGCCCGTCCGTCATCGGATGGTGAAGCTCGACGGTCCGTTGATCGAGCGCGGATCGGTCAGGGTAATTACCGAGGCAAAAGCGCCAGCAATTAATATTATTAGTGATTGACCGATAATAATTCGCGATGAAATAATCGGCGCGACCGGTCACGTCATCACCGGAGTGCCGGCGGCAGTTGAAGCAAAAAGCACAACATACCCAACTGGTACCTGGAGGAAGACATGGCGTCGCTCAATCGGGATTCGCGCCGGCAACGGCTTCAGCCGCTCGCCGCATCGCTCGTGGCAGTCGCTCTGGGTTTCGGCGTCGCGTCGGCACAGGCCGACGATCTGCCGAAGCTCGTCACCAAAACGCCGCTGAAAGTCGGCTTCGCGCAGACGGAGAGCAACAATCCGTGGCGTCTCGCCGAAACGAAAAGCTTCAAGGAAATCGCCGCGAAGTGTGGCTGGCAACTCGTGATGACCGATGCAAACGGGTCGAACTCGAAGCAGGTCTCCGACATTCAGAGCATGATCGCGCAGCACGTCGATTTGCTCGTGTTCCCGCCGCGCGAAGAAAAGCCGCTCGCACCCGTCGTGCTGCAGGCCAAGAAGGCGGGCATTCCCGTGATTCTGGTCGACCGCAACGTCGATCAGTCGGTCGCGAAGGCGGGCCGCGACTACATCACGTTCATCGGCTCCGACTTCATCGACCAGGGCCACCGCGCCGCCGACTGGCTCATCAAGGCGACGGGCGGCAAGGCGAAGATCATCGAGCTGGAAGGCACGACGGGCGCCTCCGCCGCGAACGACCGCAAGAAGGGCTTCGATGAAGTGATCGCGAAGCAATCGGGCATGTCGATCATCGCGTCGCAAAGCGGCGACTTCGCGCGCGACAAGGGGCGCCAGGTGATGGAAACGCTGTTGCAGGCGCACCCGGACGTGACGGCCGTCTACGCGCACAACGACGAAATGGCGCTCGGCGCGATCGCCGCGATCAAGGCGGCCGGCAAGCAGCCGGGCAAGGACATCCAGATCGTGACCATCGACGGCACGAAGGGCGGCCTCGACGCGATCGCCTCGGGCGAACTCGGCGCGAGCGTGCAGTCGAGCCCGTTCTTCGGCCCGCTCGCGTGCGATGTCGCGCAGCGCTTCGCGAAGGGTGAAAAGATTCCGACGTGGGTCAAGGTGTCGGACCGCTTCTACGACAAGAGCAACGTTCAGGAAAGCATGCAGTACGGTTACTGAGCGGGTTAATCCGAAGTTCCAGTAG
>NZ_CYGY02000010.1 GCF_900007165.1 Paraburkholderia piptadeniae | reverse complement strand
TCTAACTCGCGACACTAGAATGCAGCATCGATATCGCGAAGGCCTTCCATGCAAGATTTCCGCCAACCCGTCGATCTGGCGCGCGCCACGCGCCTTTTGAATCACGGCCCCGTCACGCTCATCACCAGCGCGCACGGAGGCCGTTCGAACGTGATGGCGGCGTCGTGGGCGATGCCGCTCGATTTCGTTCCGCCGAAAGTCGTCGTCGTGATCGACGCGAAGACGCTGACGCGGCAACTCGTCGAGGCAAGCGGCGTGTTCGGCCTGCAATTGCCGACGCGCGGCTTCGCGCGCCATACGCTCGCGGTCGGATCGAATGCGGGCGTCGAGATCGATAAGCTCGCGGCGCTGCAACTCGAAACGTTCGCCGCGCAGAAGATCGACGTGCCAATGCTGGAAGGCTGCATCGCATGGTTCGAATGCAAGGTGATTCCCGACGACAGCCAGCGCCACGATCTGATCCTCGCCGAAGTGGTCGCTTGCTACGCGGACAGCCGCGTCTACTCGAACAACCGCTGGCACTTCGGCGACGATCACGACATGCGCACGTGCCACTACGTCGCGGGCGGCACGTTCTTCGAAACGGGCGACACGTTCGAAGTCGAAGCCGCGCCTGTCGACAGCGGCAAAAGCTGATTCACGTCTTGAGCGGCACCCAGATCTCGACGCCGCCCATTCCCGTCACGGGGTTGAACTGCTCGCTGTAGCGCTCGAAGTTGGGCGCATCGGCGGGCGTGTGGCCGGATTCGGGCAGCCACTTGTTCCAGATCGTGTTGCACGTGCGGCGTATCGTCGAGATGTGCTCGCGGTGCGTGAACACCGCGTAGCGCTGCGCACCGATGCGCACGCGCGCCAGTTCGTCGGGCAAGCCGGAGAAATCGGCCACCTCGACGCCGCACAGATAATCGAAATTGCCTGAGTCGTCGGGGTTGTAGCTGACACCGTACGCGACCTGTCCGATCTGTCCCGGCACCTGGCCGTTGACCGCGTTGAAGCGCTGCCATTGCGCGGGAATGCCGGAGCTGCTCTCGCAGTTGTAGCGCGCGCTCAATCCCGCGACGAGCAACGGAGTGCCGTCGACGAAACGCGGCGGTTCGAGATGGGCTAACAGGGATTCTTCCATTTTGATCGGCTCCACGAGTGCGATGTTGTCGAGATGACCTTGCGCGCGCAACGCTTCGGGCGTAAGCCCGAACTGCTCGCGAAACGCACGCGTGAATGCCTCGTGAGAGCCGTAACCCGCATCGACAGCGACGGCAAGAATATCCGGCGCGCCGCGCGCGAGACGCCGTGCCGCTTCCGTCAGACGCCGCGCGCGCACGTAGCGCATCACCGAATATCCCGTTGCCGCTTCGAATGCACGCGACAGATGAAAGCGCGATACACAGCCGCAACTGGCGATGTCGTCGAGTGACAGCTCGCCCGCGAAGTGGCTTTCGATAAACCAGAGCGCTCTTCCGGCGGGGTTTGCGGCTGGGTTCATAAGGACTCTCGTTTCGGCATGAACCCAGCATATCGATTGACGGCAGCATTCATTTGATTGCGCTTGCGCTTCGTCGCTACTCCATCGATTCCTTCAACGCGCCGCGTTCCTGTCGCACGGCGGCTTGCGCGCCTTGCCGCAACAACGCGCCGCCGAGCGTCCCGGCCGTCGCGGCAAAGATCGCGCCGACGAGAAACGCGACGTGATAGCCGCTTGTGAGCGCGGCGGGTGTATCGGCGTGCTGCGCGCCGCCGCTCGCCGATTGCGCGGCCGCGAGACTCGCGAGCACGGCGAGTCCCAATGCGCCGCCCATCATGAACGACGTATTGACGATGCCCGACGCGAGGCCCGAATCGGCGGGATCGACATCGCTCATCGCCGCGAGCAGCAACGGATTGAACGCGACGCCCGCGCCGATGCCGAGCAGCACCATGCCGGGCAGCACGTCGACGACGAAGTGACCGTCGACGGGCGCGCGTGCGAACAGCAGCAGGCCGAGCGCGGCAAGCAGCAGACCGACGGCGAGGGGACGCCGGATGCCGAAGCGCATCACCATGCGCGCCGACAGGCCGAGCGAGAAGAAACCCATGATCAGGTTCGCGGGCAGGAACGCGAGGCCGACCTGGAACGGCGCATAGCCGAGCACGCGCTGCAAATAGAGCGCGGAAATGAAGAACCACGCGAACATCGCGGCCGCCCACAACACGCCGACGATGTTGGCCGTCGCGACATTGCGCAACGTGAGGAGCTCGAGCGGCATCAGCGGATGCACGACGCGCGCTTCGATCGCGAGAAATGCGCCGAGCAGCGCGAGCGCGACGGCGAGCAGCACGACCGTTTGCGCCGACAGCCAGCCGGCCTCGTTGCCGTTGACGATCGCATAGACGGCGAGCATCAGCGATGCAGTGACAGTCGCTGCGCCCGCGACGTCGAGCCGCTCGCCGTGCGCGTGTCCGCGTCCGGCGGGCAGCAGCGCAATGCATGCCACGTACACGGCGATGCCGATCGGCAGATTGACGAGGAAGATCCAGTGCCAGCTCAGCAGATTGGTCAGCAGACCGCCCAGCAGCACGCCGATGCTGCCGCCGCCCGCGCACACGAAACCATAGACGCCCATCGCCTTCGCGCGCTCGCCCTCTTCGGTGAAGAGATTCATGATCAGCGACAGCGAGACGGCCGATACCACCGCGCCGCCCAGCCCCTGAATCGCGCGTGCGCAAACCAGCATGACTTGCGAGTTCGCGAGCCCGCATGCAAGCGACGCCAGCGTGAACAGCGTAATGCCCGCGAGAAAGAGCTTGCGATGGCCGTACAGGTCGCCGAGCCGGCCGCCCAGCAGCAGAAAGCCGCCGAACGTCAGCATGTAGGCATTGACGACCCACACGAGCGCGGTTTCGGAAAAGCCCAGATCGGCCGCGATCGACGGCAAGGCGACATTCACGATGGTCGTATCGAGCACGATCATCAGCACGCCCATGCACAGCACGACGAGTGCCAGCCAGCGTTTTTGACCTTCGATGTTATGTGTCATGCGGGCGTTCCTCCGTGGCTGGCGATGCGCTTCCAGTCTAGTCAGGGTCCGTTTGAGACTGCAACTTGAAATCCCGTTCGCGCACCGCTCTTCTACACACGACGGTTGAGGCCGGTCGGAATCGACACGCATCAACTCAATAATCTGTTTTGCCGCCGCCGCGCGGAGGAAGCGTCAAGCGAGGCCGCGCAGGAGGGCGGGCTTTACAAGGCACGGACCGGACCCTTGCCCCGGACGCGCAACATAGGCATTGAAACGGCCACCATCGCGAGCGGCGACTTCGATAGACGAACGGATGCTTCCCCATCGTTAGACGACGGGGACAGCGTGCGTCGTCATTCGCCCATTCGTCTCAACGGCAAGGTGCGGGCACACTACATCGCTCGCAATGCGAACCGCTTGATCTTGCCGGTTTCCGTGCGGGGCAGCGCGTCGATGAAGGCGACGACGCGCGGGTACTTGTACGGCGCAACGGTATTCTTCACGAATTCCTGCAACTCCAAGACCAGCTTGTCGTCCCCGCTATAACCGGGATTGAGCACGACGAACGCCTTCACGATTTGCCCGCGTGTTTCGTCGGGCACGCCGATCACGCCGCATTCGGCGACGGCCTTGTGCTGCATCAGCACGCTTTCCACTTCGGGGCCGGAGATGTTGTAGCCCGCGGACACGATCATGTCGTCGGCGCGAGCCTGATAGAACACGTAGCCGTCCTCGTCGATATAGACGGAGTCGCCGGGCAGGTTCCAGCCGTCGCGCACGAACTTGCGCTGGCGGTCGTCGGCGAGATAGCGGCAGCCCGTCGGTCCGCGCACCGCGAGCTTGCCGATCGTGCCTGCGGGCACGGGGCGCATGTCGTCGTCGACGGCTTGCACGATATACCCCGGCACGGCCTTGCCGATCGCATGCGGCCGCACTTCACTGCCAGCCGCAGCGATGAAGATATGGATCAGCTCCGTGCCGCCGATCCCGTCGATCATCTCGATGCCGCTCGCTTCGCGCCATAGCGCACGCGTCGAATCGGGCAACGCTTCGCCTGCGGAAACGCACTTTTTCAGCGAAGCAACGTCGAAGCGAGGAATCAACGGCGCCATCTGCCGATAGAACGTCGGCGCGGTGAACATCACCGTCGCTCGAAAGCGCTCGACGTTTTGCAGCAGCGTTTCGGGCGTCTGCTTTTCGATCAGCACCGTCGATGCGCCCGCGCGCAACGGAAAGCACAAGAGGCCGCCGAGACCGAACGTGAACGCGAGCGGCGGCGTGCCGCAAAAGACATCGTCGGCGGTGGGCTTGAGCACGTGGCGCGGGAACAGGTCGCACATCGCGAGCACGTCGCGATGAAAGTGCATGCAGCCCTTGGGCGCGCCCGTCGTGCCGCTCGTGAAAGCGATCAGGCACACATCGTCGGCGGCCGTCTCGCATGCGTTGAATTCCGCGGGCTTCGATGCGGCCAGCGCTTCGAGCGAACCGGGCACGTCGTCATGAAAGACGAGCGTCTGCTCGAGTCCTTCGCAAAAGAACTCGTCGCCTTGCGTCGTGCATCGCGAGAGTTCTTCTGTCAGCCGCGTGTCGCACAACGCGGCGCTGATCTGCGCCTTGTAGATGATCTGCTTGAGTTCCTTCGCGCGCAGCAACGGCATCGTCGGCACGACGACGAGACCCGCTTTCAATGCGGCGAGAAACACAGCGGCCATTTGCAGCGTATTCGGGCCGCGCAACAGCACGCGATTGCCCGGCTGCAAGCGCATGTCATCGACGAGCACATGCGCGTTGCGATTGACCATCGCGAGCAGTTCGCCAAAGGTAGTCGCTTGCGGTTTGCCGTCGACATCCGACCAGATGGCGGGCCGGTCGCGATGCCCGCTTTCGACGGCGCGATCGAGCAGTTCAGTCGCGCAGTTGAAGCGCGCCGGATACGTGACGTCCGGATTGTCGAGCAGAAACACGGGCCATTGATCCTCGGGCGGCAAGTGGTCGCGCGCGAAGGTATCGACGTGAGCTGACGGTTCCATCATGAAACTCCTCTGCCATGCGTGCTGATCGTGCTGAACGGGTTGGTCTGCGCAAATGCGAAGCGGGCCTAGTCGGTAATCACTGCCGTCGCTTCGATTTCGACTTTCGCTTCATCCTCGATCAGCGCGACGACCTGCACCGCGCTCATCGCAATGTCGTAATCGCCGATCAGCTCGCGGAACGTCTGGCCGATCTCCCTGAGCGACGCGAGATACTCGCGCTTGTCGGTGACGTACCACGTCATCCGCACGAGATGCTCGGGGCGGCCGCCTGCTTCGCGCAACACGGCGAGCACATTGCGCAGCGCCTGCGCGGCCTGCTCGGCGAAAACGTCGCTCGTCATGCGCGCTTCCGCGTTCCAGCCGATCTGTCCGGCGATATACACCTGCGTGCCGCTCGCCGCGACACCATTCGCATAGCCGCGCGGCTTCACCCAGCCTGCAGGCAGTAGCGGTTTCTTTTTCATGAGCGTTGCTCCTCGGATTGAACGGCATGCGGCGCGAACGCTGCGAGCGCCGTCGCGATGTCGTCGGGGATATCGATCGACCGGCCGCTTTCCAGCGATGTCGTGACGAGCACCTGTGCCGCGCGAAAGCGCACTTCACCCGCGCAGCGTGCAACGATGGCAATGCCGATCGAGCGGCGTCCGATACGCGTCACGTCGAGCGACAGCGTGATCGTTTCGCCCATGCGGCTTGGCCGCGAGAACTCGCAATCGAGCTTGACGATCGGCAGGCCGACGCGGCGCGTTTGAATCATGTGCGCGTAGTCGATGGCAAGACGCTCGTTGAACCACTCTTCGACGAGCATGTTCGTCATCACCAGATACTGCGGAAAGTAGACGATGCCCGCAGGATCGCAATGCGCGAAGCGGATGCGCACGGGCATGTCGAACGACGCATTCATGACGTGCGCTCCTGTTCCTGGCTCGCCGCATGCGCTTTCAGCAGATCGCGGCCGACGATCAGTTGCTGCACTTCCGTCGCGCCTTCATAGATGCGCAGCGCGCGAATCTCACGGTACAGCCTCTCGACGGTCGCGCCGCTTCGCACGCCCATGCCGCCCCATAGCTGCACCGCGGCGTCGATCACCTGTTGCGCGCCTTCGCTCGCGTGCCACTTCGCCATCGCGGCTTCGCGCGTGACGCTTTCGCCCTGATCGCGAAGCCATGCGGCGCGATAGACGAGCAGCGCGCTGCTGTCGATCGTCAACGCCATCTGCGCGAGCTTCGTCTGCGTAAGTTGAAAGTCGCCGAGCGTCTGGCCGAACATCTTGCGCGACGCGGCGCGCGCGAGTCCTTCCTGCATCGCGCGCCGCGCAAAGCCCAACGATGCAGCGGCAACCGACGTGCGAAAGATATCGAGCGTGCGCATCGCGATCTTGAAGCCTTCGCCGGGCGCGCCGAGCATCTGGCTGCGCGGCACGCGTGCGTTGGCGAAATGAAGGCGCGCGAGCGGATGCGGCGCGATCACGTCGATGCGTTCTGCGATCTCCAGACCAGGCGTGTTCGCGTCGACGATAAACGCGCTGATGCCGCGCGCGCCGGGTGCTTCGCCCGTTCTCGCGAACACCACATAAAAGTCCGCGATGCCGCCGTTCGAGATCCACGTCTTGTCGCCGTCGAGAATGTAGGCATCGCCTTCGGCGCGCGCCTGCAACGACATCGCGGCGACGTCCGATCCGGCTTCGGGCTCCGACAACGCGAACGCGGCAATCGCTTCACCGTTTGCGACGCGCGGCAGATAGCGCATCTTCTGTTCGTGCGTGCCCGCAAGCGTGATCGCGCCGGAGCCGAGGCCTTGCATCGCGAGCGCGAAGTCCGCGAGACCGTCGTGCTTCGCGAGCGTTTCGCGCAGCAGACATACTGCGCGCGTATCGATCGTATCGCCGTGTCCGCCGTATTGCGTGCCGCCGACGCCGTACTTGAGCCAGCCCGCTTCGCCCAATGCACGCACGAGTTGCTTGCACGCCGTATCGGTATCTTCATGCTGCACATGTGCGAGATGCTGCGTGGCCCATGCTTCGATGCCCTCGGCCAGTTTCCGATGACGCACTTCGAAAAACGGCCAGGCCAATGCGCCGTGCGGATCGTTGGGATTCAAGGTCAGTCTCCTTCGAACACCGGGCGCGATTTCGCCGCGAACGCGCGATACGCGCGCTCGAAATCGCGCGTCGTCATGCAGATGGCCTGCGCCTGCGCTTCGGATTCGATCGCCTCGTCGATGCTCATGCTCCATTCCTGATGCAGCATCTTCTTCGTGATGCCGTGCGCGAACGTCGGGCCGGCGACGAGATCGGCGGCGAGCTTCAACGCTTCGTCGAGCAGCGCTTCAGGCGCGTACAGGCGGTTGTAAAAGCCCCATGCGTAGCCTTCTTCGCCGCTGGCGGACCGTCCCGTGTACAGCAGTTCGGCGGCGCGTCCCTGGCCGATGATGCGCGGCAGGATTGAACAGGCGCCCATGTCGCAGCCCGCGAGACCCACGCGCGAAAACAGGAACGCGAGCTTGCTGCGCGCAGTGGAGAGCCGCATGTCGGACGCCATCGCGAGGATCGCGCCCGCGCCCGCGCAGACGCCATCGACAGCCGCGATGATCGGTTGCGGGCAATGGCGCATCGCCTTCACCAGATCGCCCGTCATGCGCGTGAAGAGCAGCAGCTCGGGCATCGGCAGATCGATCAGCGGGCCGATGATGTCGTGCACGTCGCCGCCCGAACAGAAGTTCTCGCCTGCGCCGTGAATCACGATGGCTTTTACATCGGTCGCGTAGGCGAGCTGTCGAAAGAGATCGCGCAACTCCGCGTACGATTCGAACGTCAGCGGGTTCTTGCGCTCGGGACGGTTGAGCGTGACGGTCGCGACGCCCGCTTTGACGGACCAGCCGAAGTGCCTGGCGTCATAGGTGGCGAGCGTCGTGCGATTGCCGGCCAGAAGGGCGTCGGCAGCGGATCGGGTCATTACGTCTCCTGGCTCTTGATCGTATTCAGCAGATGCTGCTTGAGTTTGCCGAGCTTTTGATGCGTGCGCGATTTCTCATCCAGATCGAGGCCGCCGAACATTTCGACGACCCATTGCTCGTGCGCGACGGCCATTTTGTCGAACAGTGCACGGCCTTCAGGCGTGAGGCGCACGCTGGTCGAG
The DNA here is from genome assembly GCF_900007165.1 of Paraburkholderia piptadeniae. Lineage (GTDB taxonomy): Bacteria > Pseudomonadota > Gammaproteobacteria > Burkholderiales > Burkholderiaceae > Paraburkholderia > Paraburkholderia piptadeniae. The sequence goes on along the minus strand of NZ_CYGY02000010.1, from coordinate 155,753 downwards.
CGACGGTCGTTCGGATCGGTGTCGCGCGCTACGAGCCCTTCTTTTTCCAGTTGATCGGTAATGCCCGTGATGTTGCCGCCCGTCACCATCAGACGGCGCGACAGTTCCGTCATCTTCAGCCCTTTGGGATGACGCTCGAGCTGAGCCATCAGATCGAAGCGAGGCAACGTCGTATCGAACTCATTGCGCAGACGTTTGCGCAACTCCGCCTGCACGAGATTCGTCGTCGTCAGCATGCGCAGCCACAGACGCAAGCCCATGTGGCTATCGGCGCCCGTGCTCATTTCCATGTCCACGACGTTTTCCGCGGGCTTCGCGACGCCTTTGCGCGTGGGTTTCGCTTCGGCCGCGTCGGTGGCCTTTTTCTTTGCAGCTTGACTCATGTGACTTCTCCGCCTGAAACGGAAATCGATTGACCTGTGATGGATTCGGAGCCCGGCATGCACAGCCACAGCACCGCGTTCGCGACTTCGGCGGGTTCGACGAAGCGGCGTTGCGGGTTGTGGCGCACGAGGATGTCACGCGCTTGCTGTTCGCTGCGCGATGTCTTCGCCGTGATCTGATCGAGCGATGCGCGCAGCAGCTCCGTTTCCGTATAGCCGGGGCACACGGCGTTGACCGTAACGCCCTTCGTCGCGACTTCGAGTGCAAGCGAACGCGTGAGTCCGATCACGCCGTGTTTCGCCGCGCAATAGGCGGCGACATACGCGTAGCCGATCTGTCCCGCCGTGCTCGCGACATTCACGATGCGCCCATAGCTGCGTTCGAGCATCGACGGCAACACGGTGCGCGTGCAGAGAAACACGCCCGTCAGATTGACGTCGAGCATGCGTTGCCAGAGCGCCATGTCCGTGTTCGCGAAGGGCGCGGCCTGGGCCTGGCCTGCGTTGTTGACGAGCACGTCGATCGGACCTGCATTCGACGCGGCTTCAAAAAATGCCTTGTTTACAGCGCTTTCATCGCACACGTCGACACTGGTGCATGCGGCGACCTCGCCATGCCGGCTCAACATTTCGCGTTGCGCGGCGAGACGTTGCGCATCGCGGCCCATCAACGTGACGCGTGCGCCCGCGCGAACGAGCGCGTCGGCCGTTGCTGCGCCGATTCCGCTGCCGCCGCCCGTCACGACGGCATGCTTGCCTGCAAGCGTGGTGTTCATCAAACCGTTCCTTCCGCGCGTTGCGCGCGTTCGAGCGGCGACAGACGCGCGTTCTCGGCGGTCTGCACGCGCTCGCGTTCGTAATTGCGTTCGAGCTGCGATTTGGCCGCCGTGTATTGCTTCGGCCAGTTCACGTCGAAGTAGCCGATCTTCGCGGCTTCATTCAAGGTCCACGAAGGATTCGCGAGATGCGGGCGAGCGATCGCACACAGATCCGCACGGCCGGCGGCGATGATGCTGTTCACGTGATCCGCTTCTGAGATCGCGCCGACTGCGATCGTCGCGATGCCCGCCTCGTTGCGAATGCGATCCGCGAACGGCGTCTGGAACATGCGGCCGAACACGGGCTTTTCTTCCTTGCTGACCTGGCCCGACGACACGTCGATCATGTCGGCGCCCGCAGCCTTGAAGGCGCGCGCGATCTCGACGGCATCTTCGGGCGTCGTGCCGCCATCGACCCAGTCGTGCGCGGAGATGCGCACCGACATTGGCTTGTCCTGCGGCCACACCTCGCGCATCGCAGCGAACACCTGCAACGGATAACGCAGACGGTTCGCGAGCGACCCGCCGTATTCGTCGGTGCGATGGTTGGTGAGCGGCGACAGAAAGCTCGACAGAAAGTAGCCGTGCGCGCAGTGCAGTTCGAGCCAGTCGAAGCCCGCCTCAGCGGCCATGTGCGTCGCGCGGACGAATTGCGCTTCGATGTCGCGCAGTTCTTCATGCGTCGCTTCGCGCGACCATTGGCTGACGCCGCGCAGATACTGCTGCGGCGACGCCGACACCAGCGGCCAGTTGCCGTCGGGCAAGGGCTGGTCGATGCCTTCCCAACTGACGCGCGTCGAAGCCTTCGCACCCGCATGGCCGAGCTGCATGCCGATCTTCGCATCGGTTTGCGCATGCACGAACTGCACGATGCGGCGCCACGCGGCGAGATGCTCGGGCGCATACATGCCGGGGCATCCGGGCGTGATGCGCGCCTCGGGCGACACGCAGGTCATTTCCGTCATCACGAGCGCCGCGCCGCCCATTGCACGCGCGCCGAGATGCATCAGGTGATAGTCGCCCGCAATGCCGTCGACGGCCGAATACTGCGCCATCGGCGAGACGACGACGCGGTTCTTCAGCGTCACGCCGCGCAGCTTGAACGGTGTGAACATCGGCGGAATGGAATGCTTTTGCTGATCGCGTTCGATGCCCGCGCGCACGGCGAGCCAGTCTTCGAATGACGAGAGGTAAGCGGCATCGCGTTCGCGCAGGTTCTCATGCGAGATGCGCTGCGAGCGCGTCAGCAGCGAATACGCGAACTGCTCCGGCTCGAACGTGGCATAACGGTCGACGTGCTCGAACCATTCCGTCGAATTGCGCGCCGCATTCTGGATGCGCAGCACGTCAACGCTGCGTACTTCCGTGTAGTGCGCGAGCGCTGCGGCGAGATCGTGCGGATGCGCGTCGATGCTGTTCGCGAGTTCGATCGCATCTTCGAGCGCGAGCTTGGTGCCGGAGCCGATCGAGAAGTGCGCGGTATGCGCGGCGTCGCCCATCAGCACGACGGGTACACGCTTGTCGTCCGCGCGCGTTTTCCAATGCACCCATTCGCGATTGACGACGCGCGGAAAACGAATCCATTGCGACGAGCCGCGCAGATGGCTCGCGTTCGACATCAGCGGATGGCCGTCGAGATACTTCGCGAACAGCCGCTCGCAGAATGCGATGCTGTCTTCCTTGCTCATTTCGTCGAGGCCGGCGGCGCGCCACACGCGCTCGGGTGTTTCGACGATGAACGTCGAGGTCTGATCGTCGAAGCGGTACGCGTGGGCCTGGAACCAGCCCCATTCGGTCTTTTCGAACGCGAACGTGAACGCGTCGAAGAGTTTTTTCGTGCCGAGCCACACGAAGCGGCAGTTGCGCATGTCGATGTCGGGCTGATACGTCGATGCGTACTTCTGGCGCATCGCGCTGTTCAGGCCGTCGCTCGCGATGATGAGGTCGGCGTCGTAATCGTCGTCGTCGACGACCTGCGTTTCGAATACCAGCTTCACGCCGAGTTCTTCGCAACGCTCTTGCAGGATGTTCAGCAGACGCTTGCGGCCGATGCCGCAAAAGCCGTGCCCCGACGAGCGCACCTTCGCGCCGCGAAAGTTGATCTCGATGTCGTCCCAGTGATTGAACGCGTCGAGGATCATGTCGGCGCTTATCGTGTCGGCGGCGCGCAGGTTGCCGAGCGTCTGGTCCGAAAACACCACGCCCCAGCCGAACGTGTCGTACGGGCGGTTGCGCTCGACGACGATCACTTCATGCGCCGGATGGCGCTGCTTCATCAACAGCCCGAAATACAGTCCGGCCGGCCCGCCGCCAATACAGACGATACGCATTGCTGGTTCCCCAACTCGAGTGCTCGCCTTTACTTTAGGGTTTGATAGTTTAGATGTCAAGTAAATTGGCGCGGCGGGCGAGCAGCGCGGTACGGTGATCCGTAGGAGTCAAGCCTGTCGGGGAAGAAGCTGCTTCTTAAGCGATTAATGACGCCGCTGTTGGCTTTGGTATTTGACAGGTGATCGGCCATCGGCCGTCATTCGAATATCGGCTTTGAACCCGTCGAGACGTCCCGAAAGGAAAAGAGCCCAACTAGCGGGAGAGATCCCTGCCGAGGTACGCAGCGACCGGCGCTGTCAGCGCGATGCTGTGCAGATCCTCCGGCGATGCCAGATGCGCGGCGATAATCTCACGATTATCAAGCCGCAGCTCGGGCATGCAATCGAGGTGCAGTTCAAAGAAATGCACCCGGTCTCTTCGACCGTCCCAAGTGCCGTAGACGCTGCCTGCGGGGAGTAACGTGTACGATGAGAGACCGATCTCCTCCTCCATTTCGCGCTGCGCCGCTGCATCAGGCGTCTCACCGGCCCGGATACTACCGCCGGGAAAACTCCACTCGGCCCGGTACGATGTCTTCACCAGCAACAGCGCGCGCCCGACGTAGATTGCTACGAGCGCGCCCTCATGGCGAGGCCGTCGAAGGTGCCACCAGGCGCGAGCGAGTGGAAATCCGAGGCGAAGCACCATGCGCCAGACAGAGTCGACAAGTATCGCTGCTCGGGCTCGCTCAAGGCTCGGCATGAGGTCTCTCCTTTCGTTGCATGGCCAGAGGATCTTCGGTTCGCCGCGTTCGAGCGGCTTGGATCAATCAGCGTCCGTGACACCGCTGTTGCGAACCGTAGTTTATCCGGAGGCTGCTCCCGCTCGGGATAGCGATTGTCAACAAATCAAGGGCGTATGGCGAGGGGCCCATCATGGTCCGATGAACGACCCTGAACGATGACGGAACGGCGGCAATCGGCCGACTGTAAGCGTTCGGCCCGCTTCACGGTAAGCCGCCGATGGAAACACCTCGTCCTTCACCGACGGCGTTCCCGCCGGTCGGGTACCTGGACGGTTTCCAGCGAAACTCAGGCGTCCGGCGTATACGCGGCCATGTCGCGTACAGGCGCGGCCCTCCCAGCCGCGCCACGCCCGCAAGTCCGCTTTACATCTGCGCGCCGATCATCCAGGGCACGAATTCCTCGTTGCCTACGCCGAGTGCCTCGCTCTTGCTCTTCGCGCCCGACGCCACCGCGATGATCATGTCGAAGATCTCGCGGCCTTTCTGCTCGACGGTCGTGTCGCCGTCCATGATGTCGCCGCAGTTGATGTCCATGTCGTCGATCATGCGCGCGTACATCTTCGTGTTCGTCGCGAGCTTGATGGAAGGCGCGGGCTTTGCGCCGAAGCATGAACCGCGTCCCGTCGTGAACAGCACGAGATTCGCGCCGCTCGCGATCTGCCCCGTCGCGCCCATCGGGTCATAGCCGGGCGCATCCATGAACACGAGGCCTTTGGCCGTCACGGGCTCCGCGTAACGATACACGTCCATCAGCGGCGTCGAGCCGCTCTTCGCAACGGCGCCGAGCGATTTTTCGAGTATCGTCGTCAGGCCGCCCGCCTTGTTGCCCGGCGTCGGATTGTTGTCGATGCTGCCTTTTTCGCGCTCCGCGTAGCTCTCCCACCAGTGAATGCGCTCGACGATCTTCTCGCCGACTTCCGGCGTGATCGCGCGTCGTGTGAGCAGGTGTTCCGCGCCGTAGATTTCGGGCGTCTCGCTGAGAATCGCCGTGCCGCCGTGCTGCACGAGCAGATCGACGGCGGCGCCGAGCGCTGGATTCGCCGTGATGCCCGAGTAGCCATCCGAGCCGCCGCATTGCAGCGCGATGTTCAGATGCGATACCGGAAGCGGCTCGCGCACCGCGCGGTTCGCGATGGGCAGCAGCTTCTCGACGGCCGCGATCGCCGCGTCGACGGTCTTCTGCGTGCCGCCCTGTTCCTGAATGACGAGGGGCACAACGGTCTCGCCTGTCTCGACGCCCTCGGCGACGAACATCGCGCCCATCTGGTTCGCCTCGCAGCCGAGGCCGATCACGACCACGCCTGCGAAATTCGGATGCCGCACATAGCCGCCGATCGTGCGGCGCAACTGCTGGATGCCTTCGCCGTTGTGGTCGATGCAGCAGCCGAAGCTGTGCGTGAGGGGCACGATGCCGTCGACATTCGGCCATGCGTCGAGCGCGCCAGGCGCCGAGAAATGCTGCGTGACCAGCTTCGTCACAGTCGCCGAGCAATTGACGGTGCTGACGACGCCGATGTAGTTGCGCGTCGCCACGCGGCCGTCGGCGCGGCGAATGCCCTGAAACGTCAGCGCTTGCGGCGCGGGCGCCACGGCCTTGACGTTCGTGCCGTACGCGTAGTCGCGCGCGAAGTCGCCCATCGACACGTTCTGCGTATGGACATGCGCGCCAGGCTCGATCGGCTGCGTGGCGAAGCCGATGATCTGACCGTAGCGGCGCACGGGGTCGCCCGTCCTGATCGCCCGCACGGCAACCTTGTGCGCGGCGGGAATGTCGTCGGTGACGATGAGGCCGTTCAGTTCGCGCAGCACAGTGCCCGCCGCGATGGCGCCGCGCGCGATGGCGACGTCGTCGTCGGCATGCAGCGTGATGACCAGTGAGTTAGAATCCGCCATGTTTTTTCCTCCTGATTGTGGAGCTTGTGAGCATCGGCTGCGGTATCGAGATGTCCGCGTGCTCGATGTGGCGAATAGTGATTTCGTCCACCAGGCCAGGCAAATCGGTCAGACCAATCTCGGGAAGCACCGGCATGGGACTTCACACACTTTCGTCCAGCGCGGTCGACAGGACCGTCCTGCAGCTCGAAGAAAAGCTGCTCGAAGGCGGGTGGGAGACCGCGGCGCGCCTTCCCGCGGAGCGCGCGCTGGCGCAATCGCTGGGCGTGTCGCGCTCGACGGTGCGCGAGGCGATCCAGCGGCTCGTCACGCGCGGAATGCTCGAAACGAAGCCGGGCAGCGGCGTGTATGTCGTGCAGCGACAGCCCGCGCGTCTGAGCGCGCCGTGGCTGCAACTGGTCGCGGAGAATCCGCCGTTGAGGGCGGAGACGCTCGAGTTCCGACTGGTCTTCGAGTGCGCGGCGGCGCGCTTTGCGGCGCAGCGCTCGACAGCGGAAGAACTCGACAGGCTTCAGGCCATTCTCGTGAAGATGCGCAACGCGGTCGAGGCACACGACGTGGATGCGGAAGCGATCGTCGACGGTGAATTTCATACGGCCCTGACGGCCGCCTCGCACAACCGCATGCTCGACCAGTTCTACGCGAGCGTCATCACGATGCTTCGCGAGCACATCGCCGCCAATACGTTCGATGCGACGCTCAACAATGCGAACGCCTTCAGGCAATCGGCGATGCGGCTCAACCAGCACGAATCCATTTTCTTCGCGGTGCGGGACCGCGATCCCGATGCCGCGCAACGAGCGATGTACGCGCATATCGCCTTCGTCGGGAAACAGTTCGAGCCCGGCTTCGGCTTGGCTCAATAGCCGTCGCTACATGGCGCGAGTCATGTAGCGACGGCGTTGTCGCGAAGAGGCGCAGTCGCGTGAGAGTCGTGCAACGTCCGTTCGATCACGCAGGACGATCGAACGTACCCGGGCTGGCGGGCGTCGCCTTCCAGTCCGCGGTGCGTTCCTTCGATGCGCGCGCCAGCGCGTCCTTCACGCCTTGCGCGTCGAGATCGGCCGTGTAGACAGGCGAGCCCGGCTGCTGACGCCATGAATCGGCGATCGTGCCCGTGTCCACGGCATCGAAGCCGATGTCGTCGACGAGTCCGAAGACGATCTGCTTCGCCTTCGGATCGTCGCCCGCGACGGGCAACGCGATGCGTCCCGCCGTGCCCGCCGGTTTGCCCATACCTTCGAGATGCGCGGCGTAGATGTTGTTGAACACCTTGATCACGGGATGCCCGATCTGCTCTTCGACCCAGCGGCTTTCGTTCGCGCCCGCCTCGATGCCGTCGATCCTGCCGTCGCGCTGACGCGGGTAGTAGTTGCACGTATCCACCACGACAGCCGATGGCTTCGCGTTGTCAAAGAGTCCCTTCGGCAGCTGCGGGACCTTGGCGAGGGGAATCGTCACGACGATCACGTCGGCGTCCGCGATCATGTCCGGCACGTTGCTCGCCGTTGCGCCCGTTTGCTGCGCGACGGCTTGCAGCGAAGCGCCGCCGCGCGAGTTGGCGATGCGGACCGCGTGCCCTTTTTCGACGAGGCGGCGCGCGAGCACCTTGCCGATATTGCCTGCACCGATGATGCTGATATTCATCGAACCCTCCTGATCAAGTGGGTGTAGCGGCGCGTGACCGGACATATGTATCGAGTCGTCCGGCGCGGCGCCGGTTTCGTCATGCCATGTCGAGCATCCTCCATGCCGATCGGGCGGCGATGAATCGCCGCTCGTTTCGAGCGCTAGCGGAGTCGATCAAATAGTGCAAGCCCACGTCGCCATCACGCAACGCCGCGCCGGCGAAAAGTGTCATGCCGAACACGAAACAATGAGCCCGAAGCCGCTCCAGCCTTGCTTCCGGCCGCATGCCAATTTGCGCAGCGAACTTTGTTACACCTCTTACCGGCGAGGACGGCCGGCGTTACTGGAGCCTTTCAGATGTCCGGTTATACTCGCGCCGTCTCAAAAACAACTGACCCTTCTATGTCGAACCGAATCATTCAGATGGTCGCGATTGCAGCGCTCACGGCTGCGACGTCAGTACCGGCGCTGGCCGGCGATATGAACAATGCGCTTGGCGGCGCGCTCGGCGGTGTGGCCGGCGCGGCGTTGGGCGGCGCAGTCGGCGGCAGCACGGGTGCCGTGATCGGCGGCGCGGTCGGCGGCGGCGCTGGCGGCGCCGTCACGTCGAACCGCCGCGAGCGCACGGGCGCCATCATCGGCGGCGCGCTGGGCGGCGGAGCCGGCACGGCGGCAGGCAATGCGATGGGCGGACGCGGAGGCGGTCTCGTCGGCGCAGCCCTGGGCGGCGGCGCAGGTGCGGCGCTCGGCGGCAACATCTCGCGCTCCAATTCGTACGCGGATGACCGTGGCTACCATGGCGGGCGCCATCACAAGCATCGCCACTACGACGACTGATCGGCGAACACGACGTGGTTCGGCGCAGCGCCGAAGTCGCTTCGTAACGAGCGACGCGCTGCGTCAATCCGCGCCGGGCGCTGCGGTCCGCAAAGGCCCGCGCCCGATATGAATCATGAGTCGCGTGGAACGCTTCGCGCTTACTTCGCCCAGAGCGTGCGGCCGAAGAAGGTCAGCGTCCTGTCCCAGGCCAGTTGCGACCACACAGGGTCGTACTGCGTGATGGCGATGCGCCGGCTGCCGACCGCCGTCTCGTTGGTGAACGCGTGATGCGCGAGGTAGCGATGGAACTGCACGTCGACGTTCGCATCGCGCAGTTTCGACTCCAGCGTATCCACGTTTGCGATCGGAAAGGCCGCGTCTTGCGTCGCCCAATGGCCGAGCACGGGCGCCTTGATCTTCGACGCGTCGATGTACTCCAGCGGAGGGTAGCCGTAGAAGACGACGCCTGCGGATACATCGGGGCTCTGGCACAGTGAGAGAAGCGTCAGCGCGCCGCCCATGCAGTAGCCCATTACGGCGACGCGGCTCGCGCGCTCCTTCAGATATCCGATCGCGCCGACAATGTCCTGTGACGCCGCATCGCCGAAGTCGAGCCCATCCATCAGGTGATGCGCCTCTTCCTCTTCGACCGTCGATTTGCCGCGATACAGATCGGGCACCAGCGCGAGGTAGCCTGATTGCGCGAGGCGATTCGCGACGCCGCGAATCTGATCGTTCAAACCCCACCATTCCTGAATGACGACCACGGCGGGCGCGCCATCGGGTTTGTCGGGCGTGGCGAGATAGCCTTGCAGTTCCTGGCCGTCGGGCCGGCGAAAAGTAATCATCGATCCCGTTGTCGTTGTCATAAGCGTCTTCCCGTTGATGTTGAGTGGACGTCATAGCATAGCGCCGTTGATCCGACGACGCAGACTGCGGACACATGAAAAAAGCGGGCATCGCCCGCTTTCCCCTCAACCTCGATGCGCCGTTTGGAGCGCTTACGACGGCAGCTTCCGGAACGAAATCGCAAAGCGGTTCCATGCGTTGATCGCCGAAATCAGCAGCGTCAGGTCGACCAGTTCCGCTTCGCTGAAATGCGGTTTCACCGCTTCCCACATCGCGTCCGGCACGTGGTTCTCGGACACCAGCGTGAGGGCCTCCGTCCATTCGAGCGCCGCGCGTTCGCGGGCCGTGAAGAACGGCGTTTCGCGCCACACGACGACCGTCGCGAGACGACGGTCGGTTTCGCCACCCTTGCGTGCGTCGGCAGTGTGCATGTCGACGCAGAACGCGCAGCCGTTGATCTGCGAAGCGCGCAGACGCACTAGGTGCGCCAGCGATTTTTCGAGATCGCTCTTCTCGATGCGTTCTTCGACGGCGAGCATGGCCTTGATCGCGTGCGGGTTGGCTTTGTAGAAGTCGAGACGTTGTTCCATGATGGTTTCCTCAGTGATGGAGCGCGTTTGCTTGCACGACAAGACGAAGATTAGGCGCTGAACTGGTCATGCGAAATGGCCAATTCGAATGAATTTGAGGTAACCACTTTGGACGCGTGAGGCAGCCGTATCCGGGCGACGACGGACGATGCCGAAACGATTCGCTACGACCTGTGGAGACGGTTCAAGCGCGCGAACTCGGCCGGCCTCGTGAACGACCGATACAACTCGCCGACAGTGCCGATTGCGAACGCGGGCTTCAACGTTGCGCCGGGGAGGGCGTTCAGAAGCCACTCATATGCGTTCATGTCCCGCTGTTGGGCATGCATCGCATCGGTCAGAGCGAGGAGCGCCTTGTCGGCCGAGTGTTCGCCCAAGTCGATGAACAGGCTTTCGAATGGGTCTTTAGGATTCGCAACGGCACGCAATGCAAGGTGGCGCTCGGTCAAATCGATCTCCCGTCTGTGAGACTGTGAGCCGTGAAGCCGACCAGCATGGCATCGCCTTGCCGGCCGCGTCACGCCTCATGTTAGCGAGTCGTATGTGTCAACGTGGTGAACATTGTTCGGCGGATTGTCGTCCGTGAGTTTTGCACGCCCATGACATCCAGCCCGATAGCGCTTCGAATGATCCCTCGCTGCCCGTAGCCGCTTTGACAACAGCCGCAGCGATTGTTTCGAACATCGGCACGCGTTGCACGATCAAAACTGGCTGCGGGTTTCAGGAATGCATCAGGCGAGCGTTCACCCAAACTTGCGTTCCGACCCTCGCGCGACGAATCGAAAACGCGCGTTACTTCACCGCGCCGAGCGCGAGCCCCTTCACGAGATAGCGCTGCAGCCACGCGAACACGACGGACACCGGCAATGTCGCGCACAGCGTCGCGGCCATCACCAGATGCCATTCGACGACGTACTTGCCCGCCACCATATCGGTGACTTGCACGGTGAGCGTCTTGTTCTCCGGCGAGCGGATGAGCGTATAGACGACGGCAAACTCGTTCCACGCATTGATGAACGTGAAGATCGCCGTCACGACGATCGCGGGCACGGCGAGCGGCAGGAACACCTTGAACACCGCGCGCGAACGGCTGCATCCTTCGAGCCACGCCGACTCTTCGAGATCGCGCGGCACGGTCTGGAAATACGACGACAGCATCCACACGGCGAACGCTATATTGAACGCCGCATACGAGACGATCACTCCGATCTTCGAGTCGACGAGATTGCCGTCGCCGTACGGAATCATCGCGGCGAGACGGAACAGGCCGACCACCAGCAGAATCGGCGAGAGCATCTGCGTGACGAGCAGAAACTGTCGATAGAGTCCGCGCCCGCGAAACGGAAAACGCGCGAGCGCGTACGCGGCAGGCAGGCTCACGGCCAGCGCGAGCGCCGTCGACAGCAGGCTGATCACGCAACTGTTGCGCAACGCGACGCCGAAGTTCGCGGCCGTCCACATATCGACGAAGTTCTGCCATTGCCAATGCACAGGAAACCAGCGCGCCGGATAGATGAACACTTCCTGCGCGGGCTTCAGCGCGGTGAACAGCATCACGGCGAACGGAAACAGCACGATCACGACGAGCGGCGACAGCGCGAGCCAGCACCACACGGTGCGTTTCATCTTCGCGTTCATGCGGGCTCTCCTTCCTTCGACGGCTGAATGCGCAGGTACAGCACCGAAAACACGAACAGCATCACGAGCATGATCAGCGACACGGCGGCCGCCTGTCCGGGGCGTCCGAGCCGGAAGCCGAGTTCGTACAGATACGTGACGAGAATATGCGTGCCGTTGTCGGGGCCGCCTTGCGTCATCACCCAGATGATCGGAAACGAGTTGAACACGTAGATCACGTTGAGCAGGATCGCCATGTTCACGAACGGCCGCAGCAGCGGCAGCGTCAACTGGCGGAACTGCTGCCAAGCGCTTGCGCCGTCGATGCGCGCGGCTTCGTAGATATCGCCGGGCACGGAAGACAACCCACCGAGCAGGATCGTCACCGTGAACGGAATCGACACGAGGATGCCGACGGCGATCTCGACCGGGAACGCCAGCTCGGGCGTCGCGAGCCAGTGAATCGGGCCGCCGATCAGCCCGAGGCGCTGCAGCGTCACGTTGACCATCCCGTAGTCGTCGTTGAAGGCCCAGCGCCAGACGACGGCTGTCATCGTCAGCGAGACGGACCACGGCAGCATCACGATCGTGCGCGCGATGCCGCGGCCGTGAAAGTCCTGATTCAGCACCAGCGCGACGGGCACGGAAATGATGATCGTGCCGCCGACCACGCAAGCCGTCCAGACGATCGTCCGGCGCAGCGAATCGAGAAACACGGGATCGGCGAAGACGGTATAGAAGTTCTTCAGGCCGGTGAAATCGCGAATCGCGCCGAAGCGCGACACATCGTGCAGCGACTGGTACACGATGTTGAAGATCGGATAGCTGATGATGAACAGCGCGAGGATCAGACTCGGCGCGATCAGCCACCAGGGCGCGGCGGCGCGCGGCGCGATGGAACGGCTCATGCGCGCTCGATCGACAGTTGCTTGGGCGTTGGAACTCATGAAGCCCTCGGGACGGAATGGGCCGGATGCAATACGGCGCACGCTTCGCATGAACAAAGCGCAGCGCGCGCTCATCGAACTTGAAGCCGCATCGACATCGAGCCGATGCGGCTTCCGTACTACGCTAATGACGAATCTTCAACGACGGCTCAAGCGCGCCTCAGTGGCCGAGCGCCTGGTTTGCCTGATTCGCCGCCTGCTTCAGCGCATCGTCAGGCTTGGCCTTGCCGAGATACACGGCTTGCATCGCATTCGTCACGGCCTTCGCGGTGTCTTCCCAGCCCGTCACCGTCGGCGCGAAGCGCGCTTGCGGCAAGAGGGCGATGAAGGCCTTCGTGTCGGCATCGTTGAACGCGGGGTCGGCGGCTTCGGCCTTCGTCGTCGGCAGGAAGCCTTCCGTGCTCGTGAACTCGACGCGCGGTTCCTTCGTGAACAGATAGTCGAGGAACTTCCACGCGTCCTTCTTCACCTTCGAGTTCTTGAACATCACGATCGAATCGGTGACGGCATACGTCGCGCCGTTCGTGCCGACGGGAACCGGGTCGATGCCGTACTTCAGATTCGGCGCTTCCTTCTTGATCTGTTTCGCGAGGAACGGCGCGGAGATCACCATCGCGACGCGGCCCTGCTTGAACAGGTTCTGCACGTCCTCGCGGCTGTAGCCCGTCACGCCAGGCTGCGTCAGGCCCTGGTCGATCATCGACTTGTACAGCGTCGCCGCCTTGATGCCAGCGGGCGAATCGAAGCCGGCCTTGCCTTGCTTGTTCAGCACGTCGCCGCCGTTGGTCCACAGCGCATAGTAGTAGTACACGTCGGTTTCGATTTCCTTGCCCTGCAGGCCGAAACCGGCGACGCCCTTCGCCTTCAGCTTCTTCGACGCGTCGATCACGTCATTCCACGTCTTCGGGCCATTCGGATAGCCGACGCTCGCGAGCAGATCCTTGTTGTAGTAGAGCGCGCGCGCCGAAGCGGCGATCGGCAGGCCGTACGTCTTGCCGTTGATCTGGCCGGGCGCGAGGAACGGGCCGATGAAACGGCCCTTGAAATTCGCGTCCATGTAGCCGTCGAGCGGCTCGGCCACGTCGTCCTTCACGAAATCGAGCAGCCAGCGCGTGCCGACGATCGCGAGGTCGGCGTTCGCGCCGCCCGAGATGTCCGTTTGCAGCTTCTGTTGCAGCGTGTCCCAGTTCACGTCCTCGATCTTGATCGTGGTGCCGGGGTTGGCCTTCTCGAACTGGCGGGCCATTTTCTCGAAGTACGGGGCCGTCGCGTCGCTGTAGTGCGCGACCGTCACACGCACCGTATCGGCGTGCGCCGATAGGGCAAGACCTGCAAACGCGAGCGCTGCGGCAACTTTGCCGAGCGTAAGGGAAGCACGTGCATGCAACGACATTTCGTCTCTCCTGAGGTGGTCCGCCGCCGTAGCCGGCTGCTTGGGTTGATTGTTTGAAAAAATCCTACACACGAAAAAAAATGTTGTCACGTAGGGCTGACGATATTTTTTGTCGCCCGTTTTTTTGCATAAGATGCCGTAAAAGATGGGCTTTTTGTGCGGTGCGGGTGTGGCGATGTATGTAGCGGACGCATCATTCGCGAACCCTGAAAATGCGCACTATGTAGGAAATTTACATGCGACAGGCGGTCTGGCGCTTTAGCGCGGGCCGTCCGCGAACGTGGAGAGGACGGACATGAAGCGTGTCGTGCTGGTGACGGGAGCGTGCGGTGGAATCGGCAGCGTGTTGTGCCGGCGTTTCGTCGAGGACGGCGCGACAGTGCTCGCGCTCGACATCGACGATGCCGCGCTGAACGAGCTTGCTGCCAGTCTGGGCGCCGACAACGTGACGCCTGTCGCCGTCGATCTCGGCGATGCCGACGCGGTGCGCGAGCGCGTCGCGCAAGCCGTGGCCGCGCGCGGCCCCGTCGACGTGCTCGTCGCGAACGCGGGCGCAGCGGAAGGGCTGACGCTCGCCAGGACGGACGCCGCGAGCTGGCAGCGCGACGTGCATCTGAACCTGAACGGCACGTATCACACGGTCGAAGCGGTGCGCGCGTCGATGATCGAACGGCAGCAGGGGTCGATCGTGCTGATTGGCTCGGTGAACGGCATGGCGGCGCTCGGCCATCCCGCGTACAGCGCGGCGAAGGCTGGGCTCATCAGCTATACGAAGTCGCTCGCGATCGAACTGGGACGTTACGGCGTCCGCGCGAACATCGTGTGTCCGGGCACCGTGAAGACGAAGGCCTGGCAGGCGCGCGTCGACAAGAACCCGCAGGTCTTCGAGAACCTGAAGAAGTGGTATCCGCTGCGCGACTTCGCGACGCCCGACGACATCGCCGATGCCGTGCTCTTTCTCGCGTCGCCGATGGCGCGGGTGATCACGGGCGTCGCGCTGCCCGTCGATGGCGGCCTGATGGCGGGCAATCGCCTGATGGCCGAGGAGCTGACGCTCGAATCGCTATAACGCCTTTAACGCCTTCGAACGGGCAACGTGACCGCACAACCGCAACGCGGCGACATGCAACGCCGCGCACGACGACGATGAGGACAGCATGGCAGCAGTTCAACTGAGCGGCATCTACAAGCGTTACGGCGATACGCAGGTCGTGCACGGCATCGACCTGCACATCGACGACGGCGAGTTCGTCGTGCTGGTCGGCCCGTCGGGTTGCGGGAAGAGCACGTTGATGCGGATGGTCGCGGGCCTCGAGGAAATCAGCGGCGGCGAGCTGACGATCGGCGGCACGCGCGCGAACGGCTTGCCGCCGCAGCAGCGCAATATCTCGATGGTGTTCCAGAGCTACGCGCTGTATCCGCATCTGTCCGTGTACGACAACATCGCGTTCGGTCCGCGCATCCGCAAGGAAGCGGCGACGCGCTTCAAGCCGCGCATCGAGGCGGCCGCGAAGATGCTGAACCTCAGCGGCTATCTGGACCGCTTGCCGCGCGCGCTGTCGGGCGGCCAGCGTCAGCGCGTCGCGATGGGGCGCGCGGTGGTGCGCGAGCCGTCGCTGTTCCTGTTCGACGAGCCGCTGTCGAACCTCGACGCGAAGCTGCGCGTGCAGATGCGCACGGAGATCAAGGCGCTGCATCAGCGGCTGAAGAACACGGTGATCTACGTCACGCACGACCAGATCGAGGCGATGACGATGGCCGATCGCATCGTCGTGATGAACGCGGGGCGCATCGAGCAGATCGGGCGTCCGCTGGAACTGTACGACCGGCCGGCGAATCTGTTCGTCGCGAGCTTTCTCGGCTCGCCTTCGATGAACTTCGCGGCAGGCGTTATGGTGAGCGCCGCGAACGGCGTCGCGTTGCAACTCGGAGACGGCGTGCAGATTCCGCTGCACGGCGTGAACGGTGTGAGCGGCGCGACCGCGAAGCCCGGCGCGAAAGTCACGCTCGGCGTGCGGCCCGAACATATCGAAGCATCGAATGAGGGCATCCCGATGGATGTCGAAGTGATCGAGCCGACGGGCGCGGAAACGCATCTGTACGGCAAGATCGGCGGCGCGTCGTGGTGCGTGACGATGCGCCAGCGCGCGTCGATCGAGCCTGGCCAGCGCGTGACGGTGCGCTTTCCCGAGCAGCACATGCATCTGTTCGACACGGAGAGCGGACGCAGACTCGGCTGACGGCACGGTACGGCGACGCGACGACATGCCGTTGATTTACCTTCAATCCAAAGGAACGCACGGGTGTCCGCACCGAACCTGATTCCTCATATCCGCAGCGCGCTCGAATCGTTGCGGCCCGCCGAGCGCAAGGTCGCCGACATGGTGCTGTCGGACGTCGACTTCGCGATGCGCGCGAGCATCACCGAGCTTGCGCTGCGCGCGGACGTGTCCGAGCCTTCCGTCACGCGCTTTTGCCGTGCCGTCGGTGCGCACGGACTGCGCGACTTCAAGATGCAGCTCGCGCAAAGCGTCGCGGGCGGGATGCCGTATGCGTCGCAGGCCGTGGCGCGCGACGACGATACACAGGCGCTGATTCACAAGGTCGGCGAAGCGGCCGTCGAAGGCATCATGCAGGCGCGCAGCGCGATCGACCCCGTCGCGGTGAACGCCGCGATGGCCGCGCTGGCGAGCGCGCGCCGCGTGTATTTCTTCGGCGTCGGCTCGGGTTCGGGGCTCGTCGCGCAGGATGCGGCGTTGCGTTTCCTGCGCCTCGACATCGCCGCGAGCGCTTTTACGGATGGGCATTTGCAGCGCCTGTACGCGGGCCTGCTCGAACCCGGCGACGTCGCGTTCGCGATTTCGCACTCGGGGCGCAGCGTCGAAGTGAACGAGAGCATGCAGATCGCGAAGGAGCGCGGCGCGACGACGATTGCGTTGACCAGCGTGGGCTCGCGGCTCGCGTGGATGGTCGATATCCCGTTGCTGCTGCGCGTGCCAAGTCCCGTCGATCCGAATACGCCGGGCGTGTCGCGGCTCGTGCATCTGTGCGTGATGGATGCGCTCGCGATCGGCGTCGCATTGCGCCTCGAACCGCACACGCTGGAGAAGATGCGTCATGCGAAAGCGCGCCTGTCGCACGAAGCAGACGAGGCTGCCGAGGACGAGCCTCGTTAGTCAGGCGTTCATCGTCGATCTTTAGCGGCGCACGTAGCCGAAGCGCCGCGACAGACGTTGCGTCGCTGCAAGCAAGGTTTGCGCGGCGCCGCCCTGGGTGTCGCTATCGAAGCTCCCCGCCGTGCCCATCAGCGCGATCGCGAGCACGATGCTGCCCGTGTGATCGAACACGGGCGCGGCCAATGTGTTGATGCCGGGAATCGGCTTGTTGAGCGCGGTATCGATGCCATGTTCGCGGATCTGCGCGAGACGTTCCGCATACGGCGGCGCGAGCTTTGCCGCGCGCGCATCCGGCGACGCGAAAATCTCCGTGCGTTGCGCACCCGCGAGGCGCAGATGATCCTGCGCGAGCAGACCCTGCCGCACATCGTCGGCGACATGGGCGGCGAATACGCGGCCGATCGCCGTGTTGACGAGCGACATCACCGTGCCCACGCGCAGGCTCACGTGCAACGGCCGCGCCGATTCTTCGAGCCGCACGACGGTCGGCCCCAGTGGACCGAGCACGGCCATCGCGACGCTCATGCCCGTCGTCACCGCGAGATCGACGATTTCGGGCTCCGCTTCGCGCGTCGGCGACAGGCGTTGCAATCCGATGAGACCCAGCTCGAGCGCAAGCGGCCCCGCTTCGAAACAGCCTGATGCGTCGCGCCCGAGCAAGCCGATCTTCTGCAAGCTCACCAGATGCGGAAAGGCCTTCGCGGCCGGCATGCCCGCTGCTGCCGCCAGGTCGCGCAGCGACAACGGCTTGCCTGCCGCGACGAGAGCCGTGAGCAGTTCACCCGTGCTGTCGAGCGACTGGATGCCGCGCTGCTGTTTTGCGTCGGTGGTTTCGGATGACGAGGTCTTGAGGGCTTCGTTCATGTTCAATGCGCCACGATATCCGCGCCGATGTCGCGTGCCGCGTTTTGCAGCGCCCGCGCTATCGGACCTGTCCAGTTCACGTCGATTGCGCCGCTTGGGCCGATCACCGTCAGCGCGAGGCACAACTGGCCAGCGGCATCGAGCACGGGCGCGGCAAGACTGCTGATGCCGGGGCTCGGCGCGTCGATGCCGCGTTCGATGCCGCGCTCGCGGATCGCCGCAAGCGTCGCGTCGAACGCTTTGCGCTCAGCGGGCGCGACGATATCGGCCGTGCCGCCCGACTGGTTCGTCCACATCGTCTGCAATTGAGCGGGCGCGAGGAACGCGCAGAACACGCGTCCCGTCGACGTGGCAGGCAACGACATCACCGTGCCCACATGCAGGTTCACGTGCAGCGGAAAGCCCGCATGCTCGTAGCGGACGATGGTCGGCCCTTGCGGACCGGCCGTGCAGATCGCGACGCTGAAGCCGATCTCCTCGGCGAGCGCCGCGACGCGTGGCACGGCAGCGCGAAACGCCGGCTGGTTCGCGAGCCGCATCAGGCCGAGCCGCAATGACAACGGCCCCGGCTCGTAACGTCCCGAGAGTTCGTCGCGCTTGATGAGGCCGAGCCGCGTGAGGCTCACGAGATACGCGTGCGCCTGGCCCGGCGCGATGTCGGCGGCCGACGCGAGGTCGGAGAGCGCGAGCGGCGCGCGCGCCGTCGCGAGCGCATGCAGCAGCCGTCCGCCGACCTCGACGCTCTGAATGCCGCGCTGCTGCTTGCCCGCGCCCGTCTCGCTGTCTGTTGCTCCCTTGGCTGCTTTGACTGCCTTGCTCATGCTGCTCACGCCGTTGGTGTGCTCGAAAAAAGGTCCATGTTAAACGAACGCGCGCCTTCGACCGCCGACGATCGCGCCGATCCGGCGAGCGCTCAGGGTAAACACGAAATTAGCATATAGCGACACGTTTCGCTATTGACAAATAATCGCCAGGGTCTAAGATTGAATCAACCCGACGCGAAAGCAACCGCCGCCGGGCAATTCCAACCTATGGGGCGAGACAGTCATCCATCAGTGCGCCGGCCGCTCGCATGCGGCGCGCGCCGTCTCGCCCTTCGCCTCATCAATTGACGGAGACGAGCATGGCCAAGGCATTCGCATCGCAAGCCGACCTCGAAGAGAAAAAGATCACGTGGACGCAGCTGTCCGACAACGCGTACGCGTACACGGCGGAAGGCGACCCGAACTCGGGCGTGATCGTCGGCGACGACGGTGTGCTGATCGTCGACACGACCGCGACGCCTGCGATGGCGCAAGACCTGATCGCGAAGATTCGCAGCGTCACCGACAAGCCGATCAAATACGTCGTGCTGTCGCACTACCACGCGGTGCGCGTGCTCGGCGCGTCGGCGTATTTCAACGAAGGCGCGCAGCAGATCATCGCGAGCCGCGGCACGTATGAAATGATCGTCGAGCGCGGCGAGGCCGACATGAAGTCGGAGATCGAGCGCTTTCCGCGTCTCTTCGCGGGCGTCGAAACGGTGCCGGGCCTCACGTGGCCGACGCTCGTGTTCGAGAAGGAAATCACGCTTTTCCTCGGCAAGCTCGAAGTGCGCATCGCGCATCTGGGCGCGGGGCATACGAAGGGCGATACCGTCGTGTGGCTGCCTTCGCAAAAGGTGCTGTTCTCGGGCGATCTCGTCGAATACGAGGCCGCGTGCTATTGCGGCGATGCGCAGCTCGCACAGTGGCCCGCGACGCTTGAAGCGCTGCGCGCGCTGAACGCGGAGAAGCTGGTGCCGGGCCGTGGTCCCGCGCTTACGACGCCCGAAGATGTGAACAAGGGCCTCGACTATACGAAGGACTTCGTCACGACGCTCCTGCAAAGCGGCCGCGAGGCCGTCGCCGAAAAGCTCGATCTGAAGGCCGCGATGGCGCACGCGCGCAAGGCGATGGACCCGAAGTTCGGTCAGGTCTTCATCTACGAGCACTGCCTGCCGTTCGATGTGTCGCGCGCGTATGACGAGGCGAGCGGCATCACGCATCCGCGCATCTGGACCGCGCAGCGCGACAAGGACATGTGGGACGCGCTCCAGGCGTGATTCCCGGCGTGATGCGTGACAGCATGGACGAAGCACAGAGCAGACGGATGGAGACAGCAGAATGAGCAGCATCGACTACCAGACCTTGTCGTTCGAATACCGGCGCTGCGCCGAGCAGGACAACGGCGCGGCGGAGCATCCCGTGATCGTGGTCGGCGCGGGGCCCGTCGGTCTCGCGACGGCAATCGATCTCGCGCAGCACGGCGTGCCCGTCGTGCTCGTCGACGACGACTGCTCGCTTTCGACTGGTTCGCGCGCGATCTGCTTTTCGAAGCGCTCGCTCGATATCTTCGATCGCCTCGGCTGCGGCGACCGGATGGTCGACAAGGGCATCAGCTGGAATGTCGGCAAGGTGTTCCTGCAAGACGAACTGGTGTACACGTTCAATCTGCTGCCGGAGGCGGGGCATCATCGTCCCGCGTTCATCAACTTGCAGCAGTACTACGTCGAAGGCTTTCTGCTCGAACGCGCTCAGTCGCTGCCGAATATCGACATCCGCTGGAAGAACAAGGTGGTCGGCTTGCAGCAGCACGGCGAGCCGGGTTCCGCCGATGCGTTCGTCACGCTGACCGTCGAGACGCCCGATGGCGAATATCCGTTGTGCGGCCGCTATGTCGTTGCCGCGGACGGTTCGCGCAGCCCGATCCGCAACATGATGGGACTCGACAGCAAGGGGCGCGTATTCAAGGACCGCTTCCTGATCGCCGATGTGAAGATGGAAGCGGAGTTTCCGAGCGAGCGCTGGTTCTGGTTCGATCCGCCGTTTCACCCGAATCAGTCGGTGTTGCTGCATCACCAGCCCGACAACGTGTGGCGCATCGACTTTCAGCTCGGCTGGGACGCGGACCCCGTCCTCGAGAAAACGCCCGAGCGCGTGCTGCCGCGCGTGCGCGCACTGCTCGGGCCGGACGTGAAGTTCGAACTGGAATGGGTCAGCGTCTACACGTTCTCGTGCCTGCGCATGGAGCGCTTCCGGCATGGCAACGTGGTGTTCGTCGGCGACGCCGCGCATCTCGTGTCGCCATTCGGCGCGCGTGGCGCGAACAGTGGCTTCCAGGATGCCGAGAACATCGCGTGGAAGCTCGCGATGGTGCTCGACGGCCGCGCGCCGGACGCATTGCTCGACACGTATTCGAGCGAACGCGAATACGCAGCCGACGAGAACATCCGCAATTCCACGCGTTCCACTGATTTCATCACGCCGAAGTCGCCTGTCAGCCGCACGTTCCGCGATGCCGTGCTGAAGCTCGCGCGTAAGCATCCGTTCGCGCGTGCGCTCGCAAATAGCGGGCGTCTTTCAGTGCCAGCGGTGCTGCGCGATTCGGCGCTCAACACGGCCGATTGCGAGAGCTTCGACGGCAAGATGGTGCCGGGGACCTCATGCGCGGACGCGCCGGTTTTGCTGAACGGCGTGCCTGCCTGGCTGCTCGCGCAATTGGGCGACGTGTTCACGGGCGTGCTGTTCTGCGGCAAGGACGGTATCGACGCCGCGACGCAACGCGCGTTGAAGGCGCTGCACGATGGACCGATTCCGTTGAAGCTGGTCATCGTCGCGCCTGATGGCCTGGGCGATTCGCTACGTGATCTGAAGGGCGCAGTCGTGCTCGAAGATGCGGAAGGCCTTGCGTTCTCACGTTACGACGCGACGCCCGGCGCGTTTTATCTGATCCGCCCGGATCAGCATGTGTGTGGGCGCTGGCGCACGCTCGACGAGGCGCGCGTCGAAGCCGCGCTCAAGCGGGCTTTGTGCGTGGAAGGCATCGCGTGAATACGGCGAACGGAGCAAGGAGACACAAGTGGCACTCATCACGCAACTCAATCTGACACAACCCGACGACTTCTACGAAGCGCTGATCGACATGCATCGCGACTTCGACGAAGCGCAAAGCCAGGCGGCCAACGCGCAACTGATTCTGCTGCTCGCGAATCATATCGGCGACCATGCGACGCTGATGGAAGCGATTCGATATGCGCGCGAAGGCGTCGATGGAAAGAATGCGCAGGCTACCGCCGGACATGCAGCGCACGTGCCGCGCGTCGCGGCCTGATCTTTTGATGCGGCTCGTCGCGTAAGCACACGCGAGCCGCTGTTTTCCCCACAGCCTCTCACCTTCACAACCTCACAACACGGCGCAACAAACGCCGGACCCGTTGGGTCCGTTGGACCCGTATTGTCTGGAGATCCTGATGAGTCAATCCATGAGCCACTCCGTTCCGCATGCGTATGAGCCTGGTGGTTCTGCCGCCACGCAGCACGACGACACAGCGCTGTATCGCAAGGTCACGTTGCGCATCGTGCCGTTTCTGTTTCTCTGCTACGTCATTTCGTTTCTCGATCGCATCAACATCGGCTTCGCGCAATTGCAGATGAAGCACGATCTCGGCTTCAGCGATGCGATGTATGGACTCGGCGCGGCAGTCTTCTATATCGGCTACGTGGCGTGCGAAGTGCCGAGCAATCTGCTATTGGCTCGCTTCGGCGCGCGCCGCACGTTCACGCGGATCATGCTGCTGTGGGGCGCGGCGTCGGTCTGCATGATGTTCGTCTCGCAGCCGTCGCATTTCTATCTGCTGCGGTTCATGCTCGGCGTGTTCGAAGCGGGCTTCTTTCCGGGCATCGTGCTGTATCTGACGTACTGGTATCCGGCGCAGCGGCGCGCCGTGATCCTGTCGATCTTTTTCGCGGGCGTCGCCGTGGCCGGCGTGCTCGGCGGACTCGTCTCCGGTTGGATCATGCGCGACATGGCGGGCGTAATGGGTCTGTTCGGCTGGCAATGGATGTTCGCGATCGAAGGCGCGCCCGCTGTCGTGCTCGGATTGCTCGCTGCGTTCTGGCTCGTCGATGGGCCGCAAATGGCCGCGTGGCTCACGCAGCAGGAGAAGGATCATCTGATCGCGCAACGCGACGCCGAGCATCGTCCCGCGAGTTCGCATTCTTCGCGCTCGTTCATCGACGCACTGCGCAACCCGCGCGTCTATCTGTTCGCGTTCATCTATTTCTCGCTGACGTGCGCATCGTTGACGCTCAACTTCTGGATGCCGTTGATGATCCGCGATTTCGGCGTGCACGACGTGCTGTGGATCAGCCTGTACACGGTGATTCCCAATGCAATCGGCGCTGTCGGGCTGATTGTGATTGCGCGTCATTCGGACCGTCACGGCGAGCGCCGCCGGCATTTCGCCGCTTGCACGATGGGTGGCGGCATTGCGCTCTCGCTGCTGACGCTGCATCTGAGCAGCTTTGCCGCGATGCTGGGCATTCTGTCGATTGCCGCCGTGCTGATCTTCGCCGCTCTGCCGATCTTCTGGACTGTGCCGTCCGGTTATCTTTCGGGCAAGGCGGCCGCGGCGGGCATCGCACTGATCAGCAGCATCGGCATTACAAGTGGCATCGTGAGCCCGTGGGTGATCGGGCTCATCAAGACGCAAACGGGCAGCATGGACAACGCGCTCTATCTGCTGACGGCGTTGCTGTTCATGAGCGGTATCGCATTGCTGCGCGGCGTGCCTGCACAGCGCATCGCTGACCAGGCGTCGGCTTGATTGCCTAGACCTGCACGGATGGAATGCTCTTCATGCAACGCAGCGCGAACATCGATCGGCTGTGTCGAATGCCGGAGATCTTGTAGAGCCTTTCGCGCAGGAAGCGCTCATAGCCCGCCGTGCCGTCGACGGCCACCTTGATCAGATAGTCGTATTCGCCCGACACGAGGTACGCCTCGAGCACTTCGGGCAGCGTCGCGAGTTCGGCGCCGAAGCGGGCCAGCGCATCGTCGTCGTGCCGGTCGAGTGTGACCTCGATCAGCACGACATCCGCGAAGCCCAGCTTCTGCTGGTCCAGCAACGCGACGTAGCCGCGGATATAACCGTCGGCTTCGAGTTGACGCGTGCGGTTCCAGCACGCAGTGGTGGACATGCCGACGAGTTCGGCCAACTCCGCATTCGACAGGCGCGCGTTCTTTTGCAGCGCGCGCATGATCGCGCGGTCCTGATTGTCCAGCGGGCGGTTGCGGGCTTGCATGATGTGCGTTTGGAAGAATGTTCGGAGAATTTCTATTCTATCGGAACGATATTCCGGATACGGCCCGCCTTTCGCGTGAGACAGGAAGCCTATACACCGGCTTCGCCGGTATATTCTTCACCATGCTTCCTTGCCCGCAACGGCAGGCGGATTACCCTCCGTCGACGGGTGCCGCGTCATTCGCAAGATGGCGCCGGCAGGGATGGTCAGCGGCGAAACCCACGCCGTGCGACGCGTTCACCGGTCACGGAAGCATTCATCCTCTGCGCGGCTCTTGCGCGTCTCTTCCCCCGCTTCTATTTGTGCACCGGTTTTTTTTTTTGGCGTATCGACAGGCGCTTTTATTACTAAAACAATCAACCTATATTTGCAGAAACAGAACCTGTCATCGCGGACGTGATTCCCGTCGGGCCCCGGAAGTGAATCACGCGTGCGCGCCACGTCGCATCGTCAAGTCATGGCGGTCTTCGGGAGACGGCCATGCTTCAACCAGCAGGGGGAGCCATGTCCACGTCACCTCTTTTCGATGCGCCGCACGGTCCCAGCGATTTGGCCGAGCAGGCCGATTCGCGCCTGCACAACCGCGACCTCGCGCCTGTTCCGCACGATCACCGCACCTGGACGGGCTATAGCATCTTTGCGATGTGGATGTCCGACGTGCATAGCGTCGGCGGCTATACGTTCGCGGCGAGCCTCTTTCTGCTCGGCATTTCCGGCTGGCAGGTGCTGATCGCGCTGACAGTTGGCATTCTCGTCGTTTACATGCTGATGAACTGGGTCGGCAAGCCGAGCTATATGCACGGCATTCCGTTCCCGGTCATGGCGCGGGTGAGCATGGGCGTGATGGGTGCAAACCTCGCGGCGATGATTCGGGGCATAGTCGGCATCGTCTGGTATGGCGTGCAAACCTATTTCGCGTCCAAAGCAGTGGCGACACTCCTGCTGTTGTTCATTCCTGCGTCCGCTGCATTGCGTGAAGTGAGCTTTCTGAAACTCGATGGCCTGGGCTGGATAAGCTTTCTTTTCATGTGGATCTTCCAGCTCTTTATTTTCCAACGCGGCATGGAGACGATCCGCAAGTTCATCGATTTTTGCGGGCCGGCTGTGTACGTCGTGATGTTCGCACTGATGGCCTGGATTCTTTCGCAAGCCGGGCTTGGCAGCTTGAGCCTGACTCTTGGCGGCAAAGCGCTGACGGGCACGCAACAGTTCGCGGGCATGGGTAATGCCACACTCCTCGTGATCAGTTATTTCGCTGCGTTGCTGCTCAATTTCGGCGACTTCTCGCGCTTCGCAAGAAGCGAGCAGCAGATGAAAGTCGGCAATTTCCTTGGGCTGCCTGTCAACTTCATCGTCTTTGCGATCATCACCGTCATCGTGACGTCGGGCAGCGCGAGCGTATTTGGTTCGATGATCATGGACCCCGTCGCGATCGTCGCGCACATCCAGAACAAGGTCGCTGTGGTGATCGGCAGCCTGACGTTTATCGTGGCGACAATGGGCATTAATATCGTCGCCAATTTTGTTTCGCCTGCCTATGATCTCGCCAATCTTTTCCCGAAGCATGTCGACTTCAAGCGCGGCGGGTTGATCGCGTCCATCCTTGCCGTGCTCGTTTGCCCATGGATTTTTGTCGACAGTCCTAAGGCTATTACGATTTTCGTCAGCGTATTCGGCTCGGTGCTCGCACCGCTGTATGGCGTCATGATGGCCGACTTTTATCTGATCAAGAAGCAGCAGGTGCAAACGGCCGAACTCTATACGATGGCGCCGACGGGCCGTTTCTACTACGACGGCGGGTGGAACAAGGTGGGTGTTGCGGCGCTCGTGCTGTCGGGATGCATCTCCGTGGGTTGGGAGTTGTGCACGCAGTTGCTGCACGTGCTGCCCGAGAACAATTTCGGCTGGCTGATCGGTGCGGTCGCGGGCGCGGTGCTGTACGTGGCGATGATGAGGTTCGCGCGGAGAACCTGAAAGAATGACCGGTCGTGCGTTCGTTCTCGCGTAAGTTCTCCGAGGCGAAAAAATATGGGCTCGGGGAAAAGCCTTAATGGACCGATTTCGGCGCTAGTTTGTCTTTAGACACCGATCGAATTATTCGATACTCAGGATTCGATTCGTGGCGCGCGCCCATGGCGCGCCACCGTCGCCATATGCGCGCGCGTATATAGCAAGAGCCGCCGAAGCAATAACCCATACTGCTACGACTCTTTCGAACGGACACGAAGATGGACCGGCTGGACGCGTTAAGGCTGTTTGTCGAAATCGCCGAAGCCGGGAGTTTTTCCGCGGCCGCGCGAAAGAGC
Source organism: Paraburkholderia piptadeniae (assembly GCF_900007165.1). Taxonomy (GTDB): domain Bacteria; phylum Pseudomonadota; class Gammaproteobacteria; order Burkholderiales; family Burkholderiaceae; genus Paraburkholderia; species Paraburkholderia piptadeniae. The sequence continues at coordinate 129,250 of NZ_CYGY02000010.1, read as the reverse complement.
ACGATCTCGACTTCGACAGTTACGCTTGCGCTGCAAAAGCTGGAAGAGGAAGTCGGCGCGCGGCTCATTACGCGCACGACACGGCGGCTGTCATTCACGCACGAAGGTCAACGTTTCCTCGACGATGCGCGCCGCGTGCTCGCCGACTGGGATGCCGCAATTCTGAGCCTGCGCGATGACGGCCCGTTGAACGGGCCGATCCGTCTGACAGCCAGCAACGACTTCGGCCGGACTCGTGTCGTGCCGTTGCTCGACAAGTTCATGAGCCTGCATCCGCAAGTGCAGGTGTCGCTGCTGTTGACGGACGGCGTGGTCGATCTCGTCGATCAGCGTCTGGATCTTGCGTTGCGCAACGGACCCCTGATCGATTCGCGGCTCAAGGCGCGGTTGCTGCTGACGGGCCCGCTCGTCGTCTGTGCGGCGCCGTCGTACTGGACGGAGCACGGCAAACCGATGCACCCGTCGCAGCTTTCTTCGCACAATTGCCTGATATTCGCGCGGCCCGATGGGCCGCTCTCGGACTGGCCGTTCATCATCGACGGCAAGAAGGTGTCGGTGAAAGTATCGGGCAATCGTGTGGCGAGCGATGGCAGCGTGCTGCGCGAATGGGCTGTCAACGGCTATGGCGTTGTTCTCAAGAACCGATGGGATATCTATCACGAACTGATGTCCGGCCGGCTCGAAACCGCGCTGGACGCATTCATTAGCGAACGCGTCGATCTGTTCGCGGTCTATGTGGGCGCTGTGCCGAGCCGGCGCGTCGGCACGCTGATCGACTTCATCGCGCACGAGCTTGCCGTCGACGATGCGCTCGAACTGCACCCACTCGACAGCACGCGTCCTCTCTAGCACGATCTGGCACGAGAGGCGTTTCCATTGTTCAGACCTTAATCCGACAGGCATGCAACGTTTGCCGGGTTGCACCCGCATTCGAAAGGAGGTAGCCTAACTGCGATTAAATCAGTCGGAGTGAACATGTCTCACATCAGCGCGGGCGTCGAATACGGGTTGCACTGCCTGCTTTACCTGACCGAACAGGCGCCCGGCGGTGTGTCCGAAGCGAGCGTGCGCGACCTGGCGGAACTGCAGGGCGTACCCGCCGATTACGTCGCGAAGCTGTTCACAAAGCTGCATAAGGCGGGGCTCGTCATTGCGACAGAGGGTGCGAAGGGCGGCTTTGCGCTGGCGCGTCCGGCAAACCAGATTTCGGTACTCGACGTCGTGACGGCCATCGACGGCGACAAGCCGCTGTTCGAATGCCGCGAAGTGCGTACGCGCTGTGCGGTATTCGGCGGGACCGCGCCGACATGGGCGTCGAGCGGCGTCTGCTCGATCCACGCGGTGATGCAGAACGCCGAGAAGCGTATGCGCGAGGCGCTGGCATCGCAATCGCTGTCGGATCTGGCGACGCGCACATCGGCGAAAGCGCCACGCACGTTCGGGCCGCAAGTCGTGAAGTGGCTCGAAGGGCGTGCGACTGGCCGGCGTCGGGAGCGTGGCGATCGTCTTCGGGCACGCGACGCGGAGCGATAGTCGCAAGATCACATTCACGTCGAGTTCAACGCGAAAGGCCGCAGCATTGACGCTGTGGCCTTTTTGTTTGCTTGACAGAAACGGCCCGCGTTTTGCAGGAGATGATTTACGCCGTCTCGAGTTGCTCGCTACCGGTGCGTTCCCGCTCCCACGCCGCCCACTCGGACGCCACGGCTGCGAGGTCGGCCTGCGCGCGCTTCAATGCTTCAACGCGTGCTTCCTGATCGGAGAACTGAAGCGGCTGCGCATCGACGAAGGTCGGGTCGTCGACACCAATGAAGCCAAATGCGGCCTTGAGCGCCGGCGTCAACGCATCCATCGACGAGAACACGTTGCCGGGGCGCAAGTCCGCGCCGCGCGTGGTGATGAACAACACTTTCTGGCGACTCAACTGGCCGACGATGCGCCCATCCTCCGTTGTCTTGTAGGTGATGCCGGCACGCGTGATGTTGTCGATGAACGCCTTGAACGCGGACGGCATCGACCAGTTGTACATCGGCATCGCAAAGACGAACGCATCGGCCTCGAAGAGGCGCTTGCACAGCGCATCGGATGCGGCAAGTGTCGCGCGCATTTCATCGGTGCGCTCCTCGGCTTCGCGGTACGTCGCGATCGCGAACGCCTCCGTGACGTGCGCCGGTGTGTCCGCGGTGACGTCGAGGTAATCGACTTCGACATCTACGCCTTCACTGCGTAAGTTGTCGATGAACTGGCGCGACAGTGTGCGGGAATTGGACCGTTCGCGCTTGGCGCTCGAATCGACGTGAAAAATCTTCATGCTTGCTCTCCGGTTGCAACTTTTTTGAAAATCGGCGCCGCACCTGGCGGCAGAAGACGGTTGCGTCAATCGCGAGTGACAGAACCTGCGCTCGCGTCATGTTTGTGTACTACGACTTAAATTATCGTAGTTGCGAGAATAGCGGGTTTGTGAATTCAGTGCAACGGAGGGGATGCGGATCGAGATTGCTGGCGTCGCCCATCCGGAATTCGTGTGAAGAAGCGAGAGGCCTTATGCGGGAAGGCTTATGCGGTTATCGAGGCAGATGGTTCGAGCATCCATGGCGAAAACGAGAAACTGTGTTTCGCGGCATGCATCGTACGTGCCAAAGACAACAGCGGCCATTTGGCCGCCGTTGAACGAAAAGAAGTCTTGCGTATGACAACGACATACAAATATCTAAGGTCTCTCCACTTCCTTATATACATCCATGCGCGTACGAACCGACGATCGAAACTAATCGAGCACGATGCCCCTCGCATAGCCCGGCACTTCCGACGCGAGAATCATTCGATTGCGGTTTGCGGGGAAATACGTTTCGCATGCGCGCGGACGGAACACAGGATCACCGCGTCGAATCGGCCTGCCTGTCAGAACGCAGAAGGCGTCCTTGCGCGCGAGGCCGATCCGCCATACCTGATCCGCGTAATGGCCCGAGCGCGGGTCGCTCCAGCACACGCTAAGCGTTTTCGACGACAGAAGCTCGAGAATTGAAATATGCGCCGGCGGCGGTTCCACTTCGACAGGTTCTAGCGCTTCGGGCGGCGGCCGTTTGGTCATGCGGAATTTTTTCTTTGGACCGTATTGCGCTTTTCTGGTCGATTCGAGCGTCAGGGGTGTGGGCATCAAAACGCCCACCAATGCGCGTCGAACAATATCTTCTTCGACCGGACGAGTCATCATTCACCTCCGTCACAGAGTTTGGCTGGCGGCTCGCGATCGCGCGGCCGAGGTGCTGCTGCTGACGTCAACGTTGTTGTACGGTGTGGCTCGCAAGGCAATTTGTTTGACATGCCTGCATGGCGCATCGATTCCAGGCATCGACGCACCATGACTCTATATTGGACGTTCGGACCGCAATACCGCAAGCTAAGCTTCGCCATTTGAGATGCAACACGGGCCTCGCAAGGGTTGGTCGACGCACGCCATAGAGACGATGTGCGCACGGATCGCAAGCTGGATAAAGGCACGCAACGATCCATGGCCGATAGCCACTACCGACGGGCAACTAAATGCTCGAAGCTTGCGCGTGCCTTTGCGTGTTGTTGCTCTGATTCGATAAGCGTCAAAGATGCACTCGGCTTACTTCTTGTCCCAGGTCACGAGGTCCTTATCGTTGTCGTCGGCGACAAAGATGGCGAGCAGCTTTGCAGGCTTCGTCTTGCTGGCGTTCTCGCTGATCAGATGGTGAGCGCCCGGCACCTCCGTCCAGCTTTCACCCGCGTGATACACGCGCTCTTCGCCGTCATCGACCTTGCTGCGGATTTCGCCCTGCAGCACATAGCCGACCACGAACGCCTGCCCATGGCGATGCGACGGCGAAACGCCACCCGGTTTGTAGTCGACGACGATGGCCGTCACGGTCTTGCCGGGCACGTTTGCAATGGCGGTCGGGAACGCCGGGCTAATGTGCTCGTGCGGGCCATCGATGCCATGCGCATGGGCGGCGTGCGATGCGCTCAGCGCGATGCACGCTGCGGCAGTAGATGCGAGAACGGTCTCGACGAAATTCATTTTCAACTCTCCGATACAAAGCATTTCTGATGGTTGCAACGTGCCCGCAGACGTCAGCACGATAGAGGACACATACGAATGTGCGTTTATAACTAAGACTATAGAAGTCGTAGTTGAGAGAGTAAACGCTTTGTTGGAACCGCGCAAACAAACGTCCCACGTGCCACCGTGAACGTGTGAAAGATCCGTAGTTCGCCCTCTTTCCCACATAGCGAGATTTTGCTCCCTGTTCGTCGCAACCGATCTGCAGTTCGACGTGGCGGATGCTGCCGTCACATTCCGCTTGCGATGTTTGTCACGTATGTCTAGAATCCGCATTATTGACATTAAAGTCAAACATCGCGAGCGGCTCGTTCCGCTTCCTGAAATACCGCCGCGCAACGCGCGGCTTCGAGCGGAACACTTCACCATGTCTACAGATGCGTCTTTCTCTTCGACGGCCGGCACGGGCCGTATCGCCGTATGGCGACATATCTTTGCGGGTTTCAGCGCGAGCCTCGTCGGAATCGGGCTGGCTCGCTTTGCCTATACGCCGCTCATTCCACCGCTGATTCAAGCCCATTGGTTTTCAGCATCGGATGTCGTGTATCTCAGCGCGGCCAATCTCGCGGGCTATCTGATCGGCGCGCTGCTCGGACGCCCTCTTGCGCACCGCGTGACGAACACGTCGGCATTGAGAGCAATGATGTTGCTCGTCACCGCAGCGTTTCTTGCGTGTGCGTTTCCGGTATCGGTGGCGTGGTTCTTCGTCTGGAGATTGATGTCGGGCGTGGCGGGCGGAACGATCATGGTGCTGGTCGCCGCAACCGTGCTGCCGCACGTGCCCGCGGCCCGCAAGGGGCTTGCGAGCGGGGCGATATTTCTCGGCCTTGGCGTCGGTATCGCGGCATCGGGCACGATCGTTCCTTTGCTGCTCAACCTCGGCTTGCGGAATACGTGGATCGGCATTGCCGCCTTGTCCGCCGCTCTGACATTGGCAACGTGGCAAGGATGGCCGTCCGCGACGCAATCGTTGCACGCTTCATCGGCATCTCACACTGTGAAGACGCGCGAGCCTTCGACAGTCCGCGTGCTTTACGTCGAGTACGCATTGATGGCGCTCGGCCTCGTTCCCACGATGGTCTTTCTCGTCGATTTCATCGCGCGCGGACTCGGCGCGGGCGCGCACATCGGCGCTTCGTACTGGATTCTCTATGGCGTGGGCGCGATCTTCGGTGCGCCTGTATATGGCATCGTCGCAGACCGCCAGGGTGGACGTTTCGCTATCCGCGTGCTGTCGCTGCTGCAAGTCGTGGCTCTCGCGGCGCTTGCGATGTCGAGCAACAGGATACTGGTCGGCGCGCTGACGTTGCTGATCGGCAGCTATCCGCCCGGCATCGTGCCGACGATGCTCGCTCGCATCCACGAAGTCGTGCATGACCATGGCAAGCAGCACGTCATGTGGAGTCGCGTGACGACGACGTTCGCAGCATTTCAGGCGATTGCGGGCTACGCGTATTCGGCAATCTTCAACGCGAGCGGCGGCAATCATCGTCTGCTGTTTGCAATCGGGGCAGTGGCGCTGATGTTCGTTGTCGTCGCGGACTGCGTAGCGCCGTGGCTCACGCGAGAGCCTGAACAAAACCCGAGCATCACATAGTGGTTTTCACGAGTGACGCTGTTGTTCTTGAAAACACGACCGGCCGAATCGTCTATATACGATGGAGTGCTTTGACTTAACAAAGATTAACTACCGCTCGTGCTTTCGACATACGACAATTCGATCATTCATTCTCGTATGGTTCGTGCAGGCATGACATCGACAGGAGGCGTTCGATCGTGACGGCCGGGGCAGATCGTTCACGGGGGAGCGTCATCGACGACGCTGACGCTCTGCCGCAAGCGCACACGCACCGCAGCCGCACGCGTTTGGCACTCGTTCCGACTCTTTTCGTTCTCGGCGTGTGCGGCTGGTCGCTGATCGAGACGCCTGCCGAACTCGATCCTTCGTTGGGCCATACGGGCATCGCGGCGCTCGCGATCGCAAAGACTCTCTGGGCCGCAATCGGCCTCGCGGCTGCGCGTGGCGTCAGGCGCGCGCAGTGGCTATTTTCCTTCCTGTGCGGACTGAGCCTCGTCGCAATCGTACCGGGGCTGCCCGTGGAATTGAACGAGTCGGTCTGGGTTTTCTCGCAATCGCTGATTGAATGCCTGCTCAAGGCGGGCGCTTTGATCGCGTTGGGTTTTTCGCGCGCATCGTGCGCATCACGTTCTGGAGGCACGGCAGTCGCCGCGTGGCATGTCGTCAGCGAGTCCTCGTCCGATACCGTCGAACAACGCTAAAAGCACTAGCCGGTTAGCGGCTGCCTGAAAAGATCGCGCGCGATTGAGCAGAACAGATCGGTCGTGTGACTTTGATCCTGCAAACGGCGGCTCATGATGATCGGCGACGACACCTGCGCGTCGTCGAGCGAACGATATGTCACGCCACGCGCGCGCAATCCTCTGACACTTTCCGGCACGAGACACACACCAACCTGCGCGGCGACAAGACCGAGTGCCGTCTGCAACTCGCGCACTTCATGGACGGCTGCGGGTTCGACGGCATGATCGCGGAAGGCGGAGAGCTGCTGGTCCGCGTAACTGGGCCGTGGCGTGGACGGATAGATGATCAGCGTCTCTTTCGCAAGAGCATCGAGCGTCAACGTTCCGTTTTCCGCGAGCGCATGGCCGGCGGGCAATGCGGCGATCAGCGCTTCTTCGACGAGCACCTCGCGCGCCAACTGCGGGTCGTCGAAACGCAGGCGGCCAAAGCCGACATCGATGCGTCCGCCTTTTAGCGCGCTTAACTGCTCGATCGTAAACATCTCGATCAGTGAAATCTGGATGAGCGGCGCCGCTTCCCTGAATGCGCGGATCACGTCGGGCAAGGGGCCGTACAGCGTCGATGGTACGAAACCGATGACGATGCGCTCGGCGAGTTGCGCGAGGCGTCGTGTGAGCGGCAGCAACTCGTCGCTCTCTTCTAGCAGGCGCTTCGCCTGCGCGTAAAAGACGCGTCCGGCTTCCGTCAGCTTGAGCGGGCGCGCGCCCCGTTCGAAGAGCGCAAGGCCCACGCTGTCTTCGATCTGCTGGATTTGCCGCGAGAGGGGCGGCTGCGTCATGTTCAGCCGCTCGGCGGCGCGCGTGAAGTTCCTTTCTTCCGCGACCGCGACGAAATAGCGAAGTTGACGCAGTTCCATCTATGCCCTGAAGGTATGGAAATAGACTCAATCGGTCTTGGACGGATTCCGCTGGCGCCCCTAGTATGGGTCCCAACAGCAGGAGAGCCGTATGATACCAAGCCCCATACAGATACAAGCCGTAGATACCATTCTCGTCGATGTTCCCACGATCCGGCCGCACCGCCTGTCCGTCGCCACGATGAACTGCCAGGTCCTCGTGCTGGTCCGCATTCAATGCGCGGATGGTATGACAGGCTGGGGCGAGGCGACGACGATCGGCGGGCTCGCTTATGGCGAGGAAAGCCCCGAGAGCATCAAGACCAATATCGACACTTACTTCGCGCCGATGCTCAAAGGCATGGATGCGACGCGCCCCGGCCAGGTCATGGCGAAGCTGCGCGAGAGCTTTCAAGGCAATCGCTTTGCGAAGTGCGCGATCGAAACGGCGCTGTTCGACGCGCAGGCTCGACGCTTCGGCGTGCCGCTGTCGGAACTGTTCGGCGGCCGCGTGACGGATTCCGTCGAAGTTGCGTGGACGCTAGCGAGCGGCGACACAGGCCGCGATATCGACGAAGCGCATCAGATGCTGGAAATGAAGCGCCATCGCATGTTCAAGCTGAAGATCGGCACGCGCGCGCCCGCTGACGACGTCGCGCATGTTGCCGCGATCAAGGCCGCCGTGGGCGACCGCGCGCAAGTGCGCGTCGATGTGAATCAGGCATGGAGCCAGGCCGAAGCGATGTGGGCCATCGAGCGGCTCGCGGATGCAGGCTGCGATCTGATCGAACAGCCGATCGCCGCCGAAGACCGACGCGGCCTCAAGCGTCTCACGCATCTGTCGAAGGTGCCCATCATGGCTGACGAAGCATTGCACGGCCCCGTCGATGCATTCGATCTCGCGAGCGCCCACGCCGCCGATGTATTCGCCGTGAAGATCGCGCAATCGGGCGGCCTGACGGGCGCGGCGAGCGTGGCCGCGATTGCGCTCGCATCGGGTGTCGACCTGTATGGCGGCACGATGCTCGAAGGCGCGCTCGGCACGATCGCTTCTGCGCAACTGTTCAGTACTTTCCGTGAATTGAAGTGGGGCACCGAACTCTTCGGACCGCTGCTTCTCACCGAAGAAGTTCTCGTCGAGCCGCTGCGCTACGAGAACTTCGCGTTGAAGTTGCCGCAAGGGCCGGGCCTGGGCATTCAACTCGACCTCGACAAGATCGAGAGATTGCGCCGCGATGCGAAGCGCGGCGCGAGCGTAGTGAAGCTATGACGGTGCTGAAACGGCCCGTTGAGTATCGTCGTCAGTGATTGGACTAAAGGAGACATCCCCATGGAAATCAAAGCCATCGACGCCCTGTTGAACAAGATCAACGAGAGCGCCACGCACGAAGGCAACGCCCGCACGAAGCAGGTGGTCAACCGCATCATTCGCGATCTGTTCATCACGATCGACGAACTCGATGTGACGCCGAACGAATTCTGGTCGGCCCTGAACTATTTCGGCGAAGCGGGCCAAAGCGGAGAACTCGGCCTGCTGGCAGCGGGTCTTGGCTTCGAGCACTTCCTGGACGTCCGTCTCGACGAAGCGGAAAAGCAAGCAGGTATCGCGGGCGGCACGCCGCGGACGATCGAAGGTCCGCTGTATGTGGCAGGCGCGCCGGAATCGACGGGCCATGCGCGTCTGGACAACGGCAACGAGCCGGGCGAAACGCTGGTGATGCGTGGCCGCGTGCTCGCCGAAAACGGCGAGCCGCTGCGCGGCGCGCTGGTCGAAGTGTGGCACGCAAACCATCTCGGCAACTACTCGCACTTCGACAAGTCGCAACCCGAATACAACTTGCGCCGCTCGATCCGCACCGATGAAAACGGCAATTACAGCTTCCGCAGCGTGGTTCCCATCGGCTATAGCGTGCCGCCCGAAGGCAAGACGCAGCAACTGCTCGATCTGCTAGGCCGTCATGGTCATCGTCCCGCGCACATTCACTTCTTCGTGTCGGCGCCGGGCTATCGCAAGCTGACGACGCAGATCAATATCGAAGGCGATCCGTATCTGTGGGACGACTTCGCGTTCGCCACGCGCGAAGGCCTCGTGCCCGCGGTGAAGAAGGAAGAGGGCGCAACGGGCAAGCCGTATGGCATCGATGGCCAGTTCGCGCTGATCGACTTCGACTTCAATCTCGTCAAGGAACGCAACGACGTGCCGACGAGTGAAGTGGAGCGCGCTCGCGCCTGATCGCGCAGCATCGTCGAATGGTTGAATGCGGCCGCCGCTTCAGGCGGTCGCGCGCATTGAAAGCGCGGCGCGCAGCGAATGTCGCGTAATCACCGAAAGTAACTCGAAAGTCGCTCGAAACAAGCGGAGTACCCGAATGCTATTTCACGTGAAGATGGTCGTTAAGCTGCCGCACGATATGCCCGTGGAGCGCGCGAACGAATTGAAGGCCAATGAAAAGGCCATGGCGCAGCGGCTGCAGAAAGAGGGAATCTGGCGGCACTTGTGGCGTATCGCCGGGCTATATGCGAACTACAGCGTGTTCGACGTGGAAAGTCCCGCGCAGCTGAATGATCTTCTCATGCAGTTGCCGCTCTATCCGTATATGGAAATCGAAGTCGATGCGATATGCCGCCATCCGTCGTCGATTCACGAGGACGATCGCTAACCGCTTTAGCTGTACTTTTGTTTTCGCCAGCTCCGCAATAGCAAAAAAGGAAGAGACCAGGCACGCGTCTCTTCCAAAGTACTACCAGGGTAGCCCTACCAGACAACAACCACTACAACAAAAACGAGCTTGATCAGTCGAGCGCGGCAGCAGGCCCGAAGAATTCGTAACGGCTCTGCTTCTCGGGCACGCCGATCGCCTTCAGATGCCGCTTCACGGCCTTCATGAAAGGCTTCGGTCCGAGGAAGTACACATCGACGTCGCGCGTCGCGGGCATCCATTCCATCAGACGCGCTTCATCGAGCAAGCCTTCCGCGTGATGCGCTTCATCGTCGGCACGCGGCTTCTCGTACACGTAGAAGCGCTTGAGTTGCGGATGACGGTTCGCGAGATCGTCGATAACATCGCGGAACGCATGCACGCCGCCGTGACGCGCTGCGTGGATGAAGTGAATCGGACGCGACGTTTGCAGCGCGGCGTTGAGCATCGCGAGCGTCGGCGTGATGCCGACACCGCCGCTGATCAGCACGAGCGGCTTGTCGCTGTTCTCCAGCGTGAAATCGCCTGACGGCGCATACAGGTCCAGCGTCGAGCCTTCGTGCACGGAGTCGTGCAGGAAGTTCGAGCCCTTGCCGTTCGGCTCGCGCTTCACGCTGATCCGATACTCGTGGCCATTTGCCGCAGCCGACAGCGAATAGTTGCGGCGGATTTCTTCGCCTTCGACGACCAGGCGCAGGCCGATGTACTGGCCCGGATGGAATTCGAGCAGATCGCCGCCGTCGGCCGGGCGCAGATAGAACGACGTGATCTCGTCGCTCTCCTTGACCTTGCGCGCCACCACGAATTCACGCGTGCCGCGCCAGCCGCCATTGGCCGTTTCCTTTTCGACATACACCTTCTCTTCGAGACCGATCAGCAGGTCGGCCAGTTGCTGATAGGCGGCGGCCCACGCTTCGATCACGGCATCCGTCGCGATCTCCGCGCCGAGCACTTCACGGATCGCGCGCAGCAGACATCCGCCGACGATCGGATAATGCTCGGGAAGGATGTTCAGCGCGACGTGCTTGTTGACGATTTGCGAAACCAGTCCGCCGAGTTGTTCGAGTTGATCGATATGACGCGCGTACATCAGCACCGCATTTGCCAGCGCACGTGGCTGGTCGCCCGATTGCTGGTGCGCCTGGTTGAACAGCGGGCGCACGCTCGGGTACTCCGACAGCATGACCTTGTAGAAGTGCGTGGTGAGCGCCTCTCCACCGCTTTCGAGCAGGGGCACGGTTGCCTTGATGATTGCGCGTTGTTCGGCTGACAGCATGAGTTGTTTCCTCGCAGTTGGGGTGAGTGGCGCCCGCCAATGCGGCGGGTTTCGGGTAATCACCTAATGCAGGTATCGGGCCAGCTCATGAACATCGTAAAATCAACGGGTTATAAAAATCATCTGTGGATATGACAAGGGTTAATCAGACTTCATGCGAAGTCAAACTGACTGCATCCGAGGTGCTCGATGCGCTGATTCCGCTCGTCGAGGACCTGACGCGCGACTTGCCGGAACGCGAGCGCTATCGCCGGCTGCTGACGACGCTGCGCACGCTTTTTCCCGGCGATGCAGCGGCCCTTTTGCGTCTCGACGAAGACACGCTCGTCCCGCTCGCGATCGACGGACTGAGCGGTGATACGCTCGGCAGGCGCTTTCGCGTCGGCGATCATCCGCGCTTCGAATCGCTGCTCTCGACGCGCGAGCCGACGCGCTTTCCCGCCGATTCCGCGTTGCCCGATCCCTACGACGGCCTCGTGCAGGGCGTGAGCGGCCATCTCGAAGTGCACGATTGCCTGGGCTGTCCGCTGTTCATAGGCGGCAGGCCGTGGGGCTTGCTGACGCTCGATGCGCTCGACCCGGAGCGCTTCGACAGCATCGACATGCACGCGCTGCAAGCGTTTCTGAGCCTCGCGGCGGCCACGGTGAGCGTCGCGGAACGCATCCACACGCTCGAGCGCAACACGGAAGAAGAGCGTCAGCGCGCGGAGGCATATCGACAGGCGAGCGGGCGGAGCGGCCGTGATCTGATCGGCAGCAGCGCGGCGCATCAGCAACTCGTCAACGAAATACGCGTCGTCGCGAACAGCGAGCTGACGGTGCTCGTCACGGGCGAAACGGGCGTCGGCAAGGAGCTCGTCGCGAACGCGATTCACAGCGGCTCGCCGCGCGCGAACAAGCCGATGATCAGCCTCAACTGCGCGGCGCTTCCCGATACGCTCGTCGAGAGCGAACTGTTCGGGCACGTGCGCGGCGCGTTCTCGGGCGCGTCGTCGGACCGCAGCGGCAAGTTCGAGCTGGCCGACGGCGGCACGCTCTTTCTCGACGAAGTCGGCGAACTGCCGCTCGGCGTGCAGGCGAAGCTGCTGCGCGTGTTGCAGAACGGGCAGTTGCAGCGCATCGGCTCGGACAGCGAGCACAAGGTGGACGTGCGGCTGATCGCCGCAACGAATCGCGACCTGGCCGAAGAAGTGCGCGCCGGACGTTTTCGCGCGGACCTGTATCACCGGCTGAGCGTCTACCCGTTGCGCGTGCCGCCGCTGCGCGAACGCGGACGCGATGTGCTGCTGCTCGCGGGCTTCTTCCTCGAAGAGAACCGCGCGCGGCTCGGGCTGCTCAGCATCCGGCTCGCGCACGACGCGCAGGCCGCGCTGCTTGCGTACAACTGGCCGGGCAACGTACGCGAACTGGAGCACATGATCGGGCGCAGCGCGTTCAAGGCGTTGTCGCGCCATCGCGAGCGGCCGCGCATTTTGACGCTGACGGCTGCTGACCTCGGCATGTCGGCGAACCCGGGCGCCGATCTGGCCGTGCCCGCTTTGGGTTCGGCTTCGACGAACACAGGCGAAGCAAGCGCCACCGATTTCCGCAGCGCCGTCACGGCTTACGAGCGCACGCTCGTCAGCGATGCGCTCGAGCGCAACAACCACAACTGGGCGGCCGTCGCGCGTACGCTCGGCATGGATCGCGCGAACCTGAACCGACTCGCGAAGCGTCTCGGATTGAAGTGAGCATGCTTCGAGCGGCGCGCGAGACCTGATTTGGTAGTATCTGATCTGTCAGTCAGATCGCCGTTTTGCTCAGGAGGCCTCGCGTGCGTCACTACACCAAAGACAATTTCAGGGTGAGGGAGAGCGTCGGTTTCCAGCTCGTGAAGGCGCGCAATCTGATCGTCACCGAGATGGACGCGGCGCTCAAGGAACTCGACATCTCCGGCCAGCAAATGGGCATCGTGCTGATGCTCAGACAGAACCTCGCGTCGACGCCATTCGAGCTGTCGAAAATGCTCGGCATCGACACGGGGCTGATGACCCGCATGCTCGACAAGCTCGAAGCGAGAGGGCTACTGGTGCGCTCTCGCGACCAGCAGGACCGTCGCGTCGTCAATCTTTCGCTGACGAAAGACGGCATCGCCGTCGCCGATCAGATTCCCGAAATCGCGCCTGACGTGCTCAACGCACGCCTCAAGGACTTCACAAAGGCCGAACTCACGGAACTGCGCCGCTTGCTGCGCAAATTCCTGGGCGACTGAACACGCCCCGTGCGGCCGTTCGGCCCGCATCCGCACTATCCAACTGAAAGATAAGGACTGTCGCATCCGGTGGAACAATGAGTTTCACCATGTGCTGTTGATTGTATCTGACATGTCAATTATTGTTCTTGCAAATAGCACGGAGTCAGAGATGTTGCACGATCCGGAAGACGATTTCCACTTGACGCAAGATGTCATTTGCGCGATCAGCAAGGCGCGCAACGTCGTGATGACGCAGATGGATGCAGCGGTGAAGGACCTGAACATCAGGGCGCACCATGTCGGCATTTTGTTGTCGCTGATGCGGGGCGTCGATACGACGCCGGCGATGCTGTCGCGGCACCTCGGCATCGACACGGGCCTGATGACGCGCATGCTCGACAAGCTCGAAGCGCTCCGGATGCTCACGCGCTCGCGCAGCAGCGACGACCGACGCGTCGTGAATCTCGAACTGACGGACGCGGGCCGCGAGGTCGCGCTGCGCATCGCCGAGATCGCGCCGGATGTGCTGAACGCGCGCCTCGGGCGCTTCACCGCGGCGGAATTCGACGAACTGCGCCGTCTGCTTCGAAAATTCCTCGACGATTGAGCGATTTTTTATCCAATTATCTGATAGGTCAGAAAATGAGCAATCAGTCAAAAACCAAATCGAACACCGGGCAGCGCGCATCGCGCGCGCTGAAAGTGGGTGTCTCGGTGATGTTCGCGGCGGTGCTGTCGGCGTGCGTGAACTACGCGGGCATCCACAGCGACGCGAAGACGGCCGAGCCGCAGCAGTACGCAACGCAGCAGAGCATTCCCGCCGAGCAGGGCCACTGGCCCGCAGCGAATTGGGCCGATCAGTTCGGCGATGCGCAACTGAAGGCGCTGATCGATGAAGCGCTGAAGAGCAGCCCGACGCTCGACCAGGCGCGCGCCCGCGTCGCGTCTGCTTCGGCTTTTAGCGAAACGGCGAAGGCGGGCACGATGCCGCGCGTCGACGCAAGCTACTCGCTCACGCGCCAGCAGTTCTCCAGCACGGCGCTCGTTCCGCCTCCATACGGCGGTTCGTGGCAGACGGAAAACAAGGGCCTGCTGAGCGCTTCGTACGATCTCGATCTGTGGGGCAAGAACCGCGAAGCGTTGAAGTCGGCGGTCTCGCAGCTTCAGGCCAGCCAGGCCGACGCGGAACTCGTCAAGCTGACGCTGACGACATCGATTGCCCGCACGTATAACCAGCTCGCGCGCCTGTATGTGCTGCGCGACATCGCGCAACAGGAGATCGCGCAGCGCGAGCAGATCGACCGCATCACGGCGGGCCGCATTGCGACGGGGCTGGATACAGAAGTCGAGCGCAAGACCGCGCAGGCCAATCTCGCGACGAGCCGCGCCACGCTGAAGGCGCTCGACGGCCGGATTCTCACGACGCGCTATCAGATCGCCGCGCTGCTCGGCGCAGGGCCGGACCGTGGCTTGCAGATCGCGCGTCCGACGCTCGGCATTGGCGACGAAGTGCGTCTGCCTGATAACCTGCCCGCGGATCTCGTGAGCCGCCGCCCCGATATCGTGGCCGCGCGCTGGCGCGTCGACGCGATGACGCACGACGTGAAGGAAGCGAAGGCCGAGTTCTATCCCGACATCAACCTGAGTGCCGCGATCGGTCTCGACGCGTTCGGCTTCGGCCGCTTTCTGACGGCGGCGAGCCGCACCGCGTCGGTGGGCCCGGCGATCCATCTGCCCATCTTCGATGCAGGCGAACTGCGCGCTCAACTGAAGGGCCGCTACGCCGATTTCGATTACGCCGTCGCGACCTACAACCAGACGCTCGTCACCGCATTGAGCGAAGTCGCGACGCAACTCGCCGACGTGCGCTCGACGGACGGACAGCTCGTCGATGCGCAGAACGCGCAGGATGCCGCGCGCCAGGCCGACAAGCTCGCGCTGGTGCAGTACAAGGCCGGACTCACGAATCAGCTGACCGTCCTGAATGCCGACGTCAACGCGCTTTCCGCCGATCAGGCCGTCGCCAACCTGCGCATGGATCGCCGCGACCAGCAGATCGCGCTGGCTTCCGCGCTTGGCGGCGGCTTCGTCGATGCGTCGAATGCGTCCGATCCCAACACGTCTGCCGTCGCCGCACGCTGAGCGGCAACTTATCGAATCCGCCTGGAGAATCGAAATGAGCGAACTCAACACCCCGGAGCGTCAAGCGACGCAAGACTCGCAAGCCACGGCAGCAGCGCCCGCGAAGCGCGATGCCGCCGCGAACGAGCCCGGCACGCGCAAGCGCAAGCTGCTGCTCGCGCTGCTCGGCGCGGCCGTCGTCGTGTCGGCGGCCGCGTATGGCGCGTACTACATGACGTATGCCCGCTATCACGAGACCACTGACGACGCGTACGTCAGCGGCAACCTCGTGCAGCTGACGCCGCAGGTGACGGGCACCGTCGTCGCCGTGAATGCCGACGACACGCAGGTCGTGAAAGTGGGCGACCCCGTCGTGAAGCTCGACAACGCCGATGCGAGGGTTGCGCTCGGCAACGCCGAAGCGACGCTCGGACAGACCGTGCGGCAAGTGAGCAGCCTGTACGTGAACAACGATTTCTATGCGGCCAACGTTGCGCAGAAGCAATCCGAACTGGCGCGCGCACAGGACGATCTGCGCCGCCGCCAGGCCGTCGCCGATACGGGCGCGGTGTCGGCGGAAGACATCGCACATGCACGCGACACCGTGACGGCCGCGCAGGCCGCGCTCGACGCCGCGCGTCAACAGGCGGAAGCAAACCGCGCGTTGACCGATCGCACGACGATCGAACAGCACCCGAACGTGCAGGCTGCCGCATCGAAAGTGCGCGACGCGTACCTCGCGTATGCGCGCAACACGCTGCCTGCGCCCGTCACCGGCTATGTCGCGAAGCGCTCGGTGCAGGTCGGCCAGCGCGTGTCGCCGGGCACGCCGCTGATGGCGGTCGTGCCGCTCGACGGCGTGTGGGTCGATGCGAACTACAAGGAAAGCCAGTTGCGCAACATGCGCATCGGTCAGCCCGTGACGCTGACGGCCGACGTGTATGGCGGCAAGGTCCAGTATCACGGCCGCGTGGCCGGCTTCTCGGCGGGCACGGGCAGCGCGTTCGCAACGCTGCCCGCGCAGAACGCGACGGGCAACTGGATCAAGGTCGTGCAACGCTTGCCCGCGCGCATTCAGCTCGACCAGAAGGAACTCGAAGCGCATCCGCTGCGTATCGGTCTTTCGATGGAAGTCAATGTCGACACGCGCGACGAAACCGGCGCGCAACTCGGCACGGCCATGAACACGACGTATCACACGGATGTGTTCGATGGATACGGCGCGCAGGCCGATGCCGAGATCGAGAAGATCATCGCGCAGAACAGCGTGCCGATGCATGCGAGCCCGATGGCCAGCGCCACATCGTCGCGGCCACTTGCGAAGCCCGACGCGGGCGAGAAGGGAGACAGGCGCGGCGGTTCACAGCGTGCCGGCTAATTCGCACGCCGGGACGTGGCGCACATCATGTCCCGGTTCGCCCAATTATCTGATTGGTCAGATAAAAGCCGCCAACCGATAGAAAACTTTGGATTTGAACTGACATGAATCCCTCGACGCAACTTTCACCGCCACCGCTCACAGGCGGCAAGCTGGTCCTCGCGACGATCGCCGTCGCGCTGGCGACGTTCATGAACGTGCTCGATTCGTCGATTGCGAACGTCGCGATTCCGACCATCTCCGGCAATCTTGGCGTGTCCGTCGACGAAGGCACGTGGGTGATCACGCTGTTCTCGGCGGCCAATGCCGTCGCGATTCCGCTGACGGGCTGGCTTACGCAGCGCGTCGGGCAGATCAGGCTGTTCGTCGCCGCGATCGTGCTGTTCGTGTTCTCGTCGTGGCTGTGCGGCGTCGCGCCGAACCTGATCGTGCTGCTCGCCGCGCGCGTGTTGCAAGGCGCCGTCGCGGGTCCGCTGATTCCGCTATCGCAGTCCATTCTGATCGGCTCATATCCGAAGGAAAAAAGCTCGACGGCGCTGGCGCTGTGGGCGATGACGGCGACGGTCGGCCCGATTGCGGGTCCGGCGCTCGGCGGCTGGATCACCGACAGCTACAGCTGGTCGTGGATCTTCTATATCAACGTTCCCGTCGGCCTGTTCGCCGCCGCCGTGACGTGGATGATCTATCGCGACCGCGAATCGCCGACACGCAAGCTGCCCATCGACAAGGTCGGCCTGATGTCGCTCGTCGTATGGGTCGCGTCGCTGCAGATCATGCTCGACAAGGGCAAGGATCTCGACTGGTTCAGCTCGCCCGTGATCTGCACGCTCGCGGCCATCGCGGCGATCAGTTTTCTGTTCTTCCTGATCTGGGAGTTCACGGAGAAGAACCCGGTCGTCGATATCCGGCTCTTCGCGGTGCGCAATTTCCGCGGCGGGACGATTGCGATCTCGGTCGCGTATGCGCTGTACTTCTCAAATCTCGTGATCCTGCCGCAGTGGATTCAGGGCTATCTCGGCTATCGTTCGGTAGATGCGGGCCTCGTGACGGCGCCCCTCGGGATCTTCGCCGTGCTGCTCGCGCCCGTGATGGCGAAGATCATGCCGAAGTCCGACGCGCGCGTGCTCGCGACGCTCGCTTTCATCGGCTTCGCAGGCGTGTTCTTCATGCGCTCGAACTACACGACGGGCGTCGACCCATGGACGCTGATTCTGCCGACTCTGCTGCAAGGCATTCCGACTGCGCTGTTCTTCGTGCCGCTGACGGCCATCATCCTGTCGGGCCTGCCCGCCGACAAGATTCCGGCAGCAGCGGGTGTGTCGAACTTTGTGCGCGTGTTCGCGGGCGGCGTGGGCACGTCGCTCGTCACGACGGGCTGGAACAACCGGACCATCCTGCACCATGCGCAACTCGCGGAGCAGTCGAGCGTGAACAACCCCGCGTACACGAACGCGATCGCGAACGTGCACGCGACGCTCGGCGGCAGCATGGATCAGGCCGTCGCGTTCTTTGAGCGGTCGCTGAATGCACAGGCCGCGATGCTCGGGCTGAACGACATCTTCTGGCTGTCGTCGATGATCTTCATCGTGATCATTCCGCTGATCTGGCTGACGAGGCCCGCCAAGGGCGGCGGTGGCGGCGCGGCAGCGGCGGGCGCGCATTGAGCCTGAGCCGATTGAGCCGATCGCGAGCGCACGTGTGAAGCCCCGGTCCAATCAATAGACCGGGGCTTTTCGCTGAAGCCGAACGCGTCGGTGGCAGCGACAGTCAAGCGCTCAGCCTCGCTGCGGCGCGACGGTCTTGCGAACGGGATCGACAGCGGGTGTTGCGTCATGCGGCGCCCGCGTCGCGTCGATGTTCTTCACTTCGATGATGCCAGCGCCGCGAGCCTTGACGCTGTTCGTAGGCGCAGTGGTTGGCAGCATCAACTCGGGCTTGTTGCACGCTTTCGCGCGCGCTTCGGGCTGCATCGCGACGGGCTGCATGTCAGTCGAGTCCTTGTCCGCGCCCGCTGTGATCTGCGCGTCGCTGCATCCCCACGATTCGAGCAGCGAGCGCGCCATTCCCGTCGAGCATTGCGCGCGGCTGCGCGTGATGCGCGCCGCAACCTTCATGAACGCGCTGTCGTGCAGCGCTTCGAGCCGCTCATACGCGCGCCCGGCATCGTCGATGTTCAGCGCAACGGCCGTGCGATACGCATCGCGTGCTTCGTCCATTGCGGCGGGCGAAACGAGGCTGGTCTTGCTCGACGGCAGACGCAGCGCGTCGCCGAGATTCACATACGCTTCCTGATAGCCGGGATTCTTCGCGATCGCGATCCGCAGTTCGTTGACGGCGGCGGCGCGATAGTCGATGTACTCGGTGCCCGGCTGCATCGAAGCACCCGCGAGCGCAGGCATCTGCGCGAGCCCGAGCCACGCGCGGGCGAGTGCGTTGTGCGCGGGCGCGTAGTCCTTGTGCAGTTGAACGGCGCGCTTGAGCACCTCGGCGGCGTGCTGGTAGCAGCCCATGTCGGCGAGCGCGACGCCCCAGTTGTAGTACGCCCACGGACGCACCTTCTTCCACGCATGCAGCTCGCCGCTCATGTCGACGATGCGGCGCGCGTGCCGGATCGAGCCTTCGTAATCGCGCGTGTAGGTGTCGAGCTTCGACAGCGCGAGCAGCGCCCACGCGGCGTCCTCTTTCGATGCGCCCGACGCGTCGCGCCCCGAGCCCGCCGCGAGTTGTTCGAAGCGCTCGCGCATGTCGTCGAACTGGCAAGGCGCGTCGCCCGCGTCACCCTTCAAGCAGCGCTTCTGCTCCATCTGCGTCAGATACGACGCGTACAGCAGCGGGCTCTGATGCTGAAGGATCGTCATCGCGGCTTGCCGCAGCGCTTGCGTGAGCGCTTGCGATTCGCTCGATGCATCGGCGTACGCGGCCGCTTCGGACGACAGGCCGTTGCCGAGCGCGACGGTGCGTCCGTCGGGATCGCGCAGCGTGAGCATCATCGCGAACGACGACGGCGTACCGACGACCGTGCCATACACCGACGAGTCGCGCTTGAGCAGCGTGCGCGCGAATTCGATCAGCGGCCGGATCGACAGGCCGGTGCCGGGCACCGTGATGTCGGGCAGCTTGAACTCGGACAGGACGTGCTCGGTATCGTTTGCGGGCGTGACGGATTCGGCTTCCTTGCGCAGATCGCTGAGCGTATCGACGAGCAGATGCTGCAAGGTCTGATCGGTGTAGCCCCGGTGCTTGAAATCGTCGGAGACCTCGATCGGCTCGACGAGCGTCATCGGATCGAACCAGGCGCCGCACAGCGCGATGATCCGCGGCCCAAGATAGAACGCCGCGACGAGGACGAGCGGAATCACAATGCCGAGATACAGCACGTGGCGGCACAGGAACCGTATCGCCCAGATCAACGCGGCGAGCGGATTGTCGAGAGATTTCACGGGGGTCTCCTTGCGTTGCGCTGCGATTGGCGCACCTGTCACAAGGCATCGAACATGCCAATTCGTCTGAGACTGGAAGAAACAGGGCCAGGCGGGCGCCAGAGCGCAAGGGTGTTGGGAGGCGGGCAACGATCTTCAGGCAGGAGTTGGACCACGGGCACCACACGGCATTGATTTAACAGTTGCCGCCCGGTCTGCTTTCACCATCCGTATGGCAATGAAAGCGGGAGGAATGTCAAATAAGGGTAAACGTAAGGACAAATCTGGTATCGTGCGCGCGGGCTCGATCAGTCTGAACGCGAAAACCCGCATCGCCGGGATTTGTTCCAACCGGTACATCAGCCGGCCCCGCGCCGGCCGAAGAGCAAGCTTCCATGCGGGTCGGCATGTTGCCGTCCGTCATGGGGCAGCGTCCGGTCAGGACAAATTGTCGTCGGGAAGATCCGCCTCAATGTCAGGCCGAATGCCGGCCACATCAGGATTTCTTAAGCGAAAACCGCAAAAAATCGTCTCCGGGTTCCTCCCGGTGTCAACCTTTTGGGCAAATTGCCGTTGTCCGTTTGTAAAGAGTTGAAACAGGCGAAGTCAGGGCGGCCATCGCCCCCCGGTTCGCTCCGAAATCCAACCTTATTCGATGCGGACGCAACGAGACCATTGCTGCGCATCGTGGCAACACCCGAATTCATCCATGTCTGACCAACCCCGTTTTTCGAGCCGCGCTGCCGCGCTGCTTCAGCGAACGTGTGCCACGCTTGGCAGCCGGCGGCTGCTGTCGCCCGTGATGTCGCTGGGCGTCTGCGTGCTGCTCCTGATCGTTTTCCAGCATCTGTCGCAAGCTGTCGACTATCGCTCGGTGATCAGCCACCTGCGTCATCTGACGGCGGGCGAATGGTCGGCCGCGCTCGGCGCGACCGTGCTCAGCTATATCGCTCTCGCGGGCCGCGATGCCGTCGGGCTGCGCTACGTCGGCAAGACGGTGCCGCGCGCGGCGCTCTGGATCGGCGCGACGGCGGGCTCGGCGCTCGGCAACGTGACCGGCTTCGGCGCGCTGACGGGCGGCGCGGTGCGCGCGCGCGTGTACGCCGTCGCCGACGTGACGCCCGCGCAGATCGGCCGCATGACGGTCTTCACGAGCGTTTCGCTTGCGCTCGCGCTCGTCCTGATGACGGCGCTCGGCATGCTGTGCGATGCAACGACGCTCGCGCCGATGCTCCACAGCCCGACAGGCGCGCTCGCATGGGGCGGCGCGGGGCTGTTGACGCTGCTCGGGCTCATCACGCTCGCGTGCAGCAAGAACACGCGGCAAATCCGCACGCGCTGGAGTTGGCTCGCGTTCGATGTGCCGTCGCGCCGCGACTTCATCGCGCAAGTGCTGCTCGCCGCGCTCGACGTGGTTGCCGCCGGTCTCGCGCTGTGGGCGCTGTTGCCGCACACGGACGTGAGCTTCGTGTCGTTCATCACGATCTACGCGGCTGCGATGCTGCTCGGGCTGATCGGTCATACGCCGGGCGGCGTCGGCGTGTTCGAGGCGGCGATGGTGTTCGCACTCGGCGGCAGCGTGCAGACGCACTACATGGTCGCCGCGCTGCTCGCCTATCGCGCGATCTATTTCGGCTTGCCGCTGATCGTGTCGGCGGGACTTCTGGCCGGCTTCGAAGGACGCGCGCTGAAGAAGCATCTGCCGCTGCATCATGCAGCCACCGTATCGCAGCTTGCGCCGCTGTTTCTGAGCCTCGTGACGTTCGTCGTCGGCGGCATGCTGGTGATCTCCAGCGCGACGCCCGCCTTTTGGTATCGCATCGCGATCCTGCGGGACTTTCTGCCGCTGTGGGTGCTCGAAGGCTCGCAGATGCTGTGCAGCCTCGTCGGCGTGGCGCTGCTGTTCGTCGCGCGCGGCCTGTCGCGGCGTCTCGATGCCGCGTGGTGGCTCACGCTCGGTCTCGTTGTCCTGAGTCTCGCGCTGTCGCTGACAAAGGGTCTCGCGTTCGTCGAAGCAGGCGTGCTGTCCACGTTGATCGTGCTGCTTCTCGCGACGCGCTCGCGCTTCAACCGCCGCTCGTCGCTCTTTGCCGAGCCGTTCACCGCTGCCTGGCTTGTGTCGGTGATGATGGTGCTGATGCTCGCGGTGTGGGTGATGCTGTTCGCGTTCCGCGACGTGCCTTATACGCGCGACCTGTGGTGGCAATTCGCCTTCGACGAACGCGCGCCGCGCGCGTTGCGCGCGACGCTTGCGGCCAGCCTGTTCGCGGCGACGTTCGCGTTCTGGCAATTGCTGCGCCCCGCTGCGGGCCGCTTCGTGATGCCGGCGAAGCAGGATCTCGAGGACGCAGCCCGCATCTTCCGCGCGCAGGAACGCAGCGACGCCGGTCTCGCGCTGATGGGCGACAAGAGCTTCCTGTTCTCCAAGTCGCGCCAGGCCTTCCTGATGTACGCGAAGTACGGTCGCACGTGGGCCGCGCTGCACGATCCCGTCGGTCCGCGCTGCGAGTGGGCCGAGCTGATCGGCGAGTTCGTCGCGCTCGCGCATGCGCATGGCGGGCGCGCTGCGTTCTATCAGGTGCGCGCGAACGCGCTGCCGCTCTATCTCGACGCGGGTCTCACGCTGATGAAGCTCGGCGAGGAAGCGCATGTCGTGCTCGACGAATTCGATCTGAAGGGCTCGCATCGCGCGCATCTGCGCTATGCGTTGAAGCGCGGCGAGCGCGACGGCTTCACGGTCGAAGTGATCGAGCCGGCGCGCGTGCCCGAATCGATGGAGACGCTGCGCACGATCTCCGACGTGTGGCTCGACAGCCGCGATGCGCGCGAAAAGAGCTTTTCAGTCGCCGCGTTCACGGAGGACTATCTGGCTGCGCAATCGGTGATGCTCGTGCGTCAGAACGGCGAGCCCGTCGCGTTCGTCACGTTCATGACGACGGATCTGAACACGGAAGCGACCGTCGGCGTGATGCGCCACGTGCCGCAAGCATCGCCGTACGCAATGGAGTACCTGTTCACCCAGCTCGCGCTGCATCTGAAGCACGCGGGCTTCCGTTCGCTGAGTCTCGGCATGGCGCCGTTCTCCGGCATGTCGCCGACGCCGCTCGCGTCGCGCTGGCACCGGCTCGCGGGCATCGTGTGGCGCTTCGGCGGCCGCTTCTACAACTTCCGCGGACTGCGCGCTTTCAAGAGCAAATTCCAGCCTCAATGGGAGCCGCGCTATCTCGCTGCATCGGGGTCTGTCGGCGTGTTCTTCACGCTCGCGGATCTGTCATTGCTGGCAGGGGGCTGGCGTTCATGATCAAGCAAAAGTTTTACCGGCTCGCCGCACTGGCGAGCGTTTCGCTGTGCTCGCTCGCGGGCATCGCGCCGACGGCGCACGCATTTGAAACGGTGTCCGGCGGCCGTTATGGGCAGGTCACGGTGACGAAGCCCGCAGGCGAAGTGCACGGCTTCGTTGTGATGTTCTCGCGCGAAAGCGGCTGGAGCGCTGCGGATCAGCAGGCCGCCGCCGCGCTCGCGAAGAACGGTGCAATGGTGGTCGGCGTCGATACGAAAAAGTACGCGTCGAATCTCGCCGCGCAGAAAGAGACTTGCCATCAGATCGTAGGCGACGCGGAGGCCGTCAGTCATCAGCTCGAACGCCAGGTGCAGTCGAATCGTTACTTCATGCCGATCGTCGCTGGCTCGGGCCAGGGCGCGACGCTCGCGATGGCAGTGCTCAAGCAGGCGGCGGAGAACACCGTGGCGGGCGCCGTGTCGGTCGCGGCGCAGAGTAGTCTCGACAAGCGTTTCAACCCCTGCCCGCCGGACCCGACCATCACCCACGGGCCTGGCTTGCCCGGCTTTGTCGAAACGGATGCTAACGCTTCCGCCGGCACGCAGCGCATCGTCGATCTGACGACGCCGCATCTGCGCGTTGCGCCGATGAAGGAAGAGGACGTCTCCGATCTGCCGTTGATCGAACTGCCCGCCGCGCATCCGAACGGCCTGATGGCGATCGTGATCTCAGGCGACGGCGGCTGGCGCGACCTCGACAAGACGATCGCCGAAGAGCTGCAGAAAGATGGCGTATCCGTGATCGGCTGGGACAGCCTGCGTTACTTCTGGTCCGAGCACTCACCGCAACAGACGAGCCACGATCTCGCGCGTGTGCTGCAAACGTACACGACGCGCTGGCATGCGGAACACGTCGCGCTGATCGGCTATTCGTTCGGTGCCGACGTGATGCCGTTCGCGTACAACCGCTTGCCCGATGCGATGCGCGCGAAAGTCTCGCTGATTTCGCTGCTCGGCTTCGCGCCCGCAGCGGACTTCCAGATTCGCGTGACGGGCTGGCTCGGCATGCCCGCCAGCGACAAGGCGCTGAAGGTGAAGCCCGAGTTCGAACGTCTGCCGCCGCGGATCGTGCAGTGCTTCTATGGCGAGCACGAAGAAGATACGCTGTGCCCGACGCTCACGAAGACGGGTATCGAAGTGATCCGCACGTCGGGCGATCATCATTTCGGGCATGACTACGCGGCGCTCGAAAAGCGTATTCTCGGCGCACTGAAAAAGCAGGCTGGCGGCGCTTGATATCGCGTTTGGTATCGTGCTCGATATCAGCTTGATGGCGAATGCAGCGCGGCGACTGTGGATGAACGACAGTCGCCGCGCTTGCGGTGGAACGCGTGGGTGTGTTCCGCTTCTTCGAATATCGGTTGCGGCCGCGATGGCCGCATGAGTTGTGCGTCCTCAGTGAAAAACCAAATACAGAATCACGAGGACGATAAGCGGCACACCTAGCAACCAACCGATCAGATAAGCCATTTCTTTTCTCCCTGTGCGACTGCCGAGACCAGGCGGTCGTCGTGACACAGCGCTTGGCAGAGATCGATGCAAGCGATATGCCACTGGGTTTTGATTGCGATGCAGCATGGCGCTGTATCTGCGCTAAGGCTCTGATGCGGCTTGGCTCGAGCGCTTATTCATGGCGATTCCACGCGCATGTGTTTTGCGCATTGCGTTCGTTTTCCACGGGCGGGCAATGCGGGTTTTGCCGCACTGTCGCAATCCTTTCAATCTCTATTGGCTTTTTCATCAAGTGCGCCGCAATTCGGCGAATGCGCACTAATATGATCTTTGACCCGATTGAATTGGCGCTTTTCGAACAGGTAATGGAAGTACACAGCGGCGCATCGTCGGCAGGTGAGTTCACAGATTTTCAGTTGAGCCGCGACTGGTGCGTTTTACTGGTGTCCGTGCTGTATTCCTCTGAGAGATGCCATGCTGAAGCGTCGAACCTTCCTGCTGGGCGGTGCGGGTGCGGTCGGCGCGCTGATCGTCGGATGGTCGGCGCTGCCGCCGCGTCAGCGGATCGTCGCATCGGCGACCGTGCCCGTGCGGCCAGGTGAAACGGCGCTCAGCGGCTACGTGAAGATCGCCAACGACGACACCGTCACCGTGATGATGTGCCGGGCCGAGATGGGACAGGGCGTGCACACAGGGCTTGCGATGCTGGTGGCCGAGGAACTCGATGCGGACTGGCGCGACATCCGCGTGGCCCATGCGCCGATCGACGGCATCTATAACAATGTCGAGAGCGTCGTCGGCGATCTGCCGTTTCGTCCCGACGAAGACGGCGTCATCAAGGAACTCGCGGTATGGCTTGCGCGCAAGCTCGCGCGCGATTTTGGCACGTCGATGACGGGCGGCTCGTCGACCATCAACGATCTCTGGCAACCGATGCGCGAGGCCGGCGCATGCGCGCGTGCAATGCTGATTGGCGCGGCCGCCGAAATCTGGAGCGTGAAGGCGTCGGAGTGCCGCGTCGAAAAGGGCAAGGTGCTGCACGGCTCGGGGCGCAGCGCATCGTTCGGGCAACTCGCCGCCGAAGCCGCGCGCCAGCCGCTGCCGCGCAAACCCGTGCTGAAGGACCCGGATACCTTCAAGCTGATCGGCAAGCCGCTCACGCGTATCGAAGCGCCTTCGAAGATGGACGGCACCGCGCGCTTCGGCATCGACGTGCTGCCGGATGGCCTGCTGTACGCAAGCATCGCGATGTGCCCGACACTCGGCGGCACGGTGCGCAAATTCGACGGCTCGGTGGCGGCGGCGCTGCCGGGCGTGCAGCGCGTATTCGCTGTCGATGCGTACAACGGCGGCACGGGCGGTGTTGCCGTGATCGCGGACAACATGTTCGTCGCGATGAATGCGCTCGACGTGCTGTCGATCGAATGGAACGACGGCGCGACCAAAGGGTTGAACAATGCAGCCGTGGTGGAGCGTTTGTCGCAGGCGCTCGACGAGAGCGACGGCCACGCATGGTACAGCCACGGCGACGTCGATGTCGCGCTGGGCCGCGCCGCGCGAATCGTCATGGCCGAGTATCACGTGCCCTATCTCGCGCATGCGGCGCTCGAGCCTTTGAACTGCACCGCGCAAATCAAGGACGGCACGGCAACGGTTTGGGCCGCGACCCAGGTGCCCGCCGTCGCGCGCATGCATGTCGCGAAGCTGCTGGGCATTGACGCCGGGCAGGTCGATTTGCAGCAGCAACTGATAGGCGGCGCGTTCGGGCGCAGGCTCGAAGTCGACTTCATCGTGCAAGCGGTGGCGATTGCGCGCGAAGCCAGCGGACGCCCGGTGCAAACGCTCTGGACGCGTCCGCAGGACATGCGCCACGACTTTTATCGGCCCGCCTGCCTGTCGCGTTTCAAGGCGGGACTCGGCGAGCAGGGACAACTGATCGCGTGGCATAACGCATCGGTGAGCCAATCGATCGTCACGACGTGGATGGCGCGCAATTACTACATCCCCGACATCGGCCTCAATCTGGACAAGACCGTTTCCGAAGGTGCGTTCGATCAGCCTTATGAAATGCCGAACGTGTGGATCGGGCAACGCACGATCGATTTGCCGATGCCCGTCGGCTTCTGGCGTTCCGTTGGGCATTCGCATCAGGCGTTCTTCATCGAGAGCTTTATCGACGAACTGGCCGCCGCCGCGCACAAAGACCCTGTCGCGTTTCGTGCGAATCTCCTGGCGCGGCATCCGCGGCATCTGGCGGTTCTGCAGAAAGTGGCGAGCATGTCCGGATGGCATGCGCCCCTCGTATGGTCCGAAAACGGTATCCGGCATGCGCGCGGCGTCGCGCTGCATGAAGCATTCGGCAGCGTGGTCGCGCAGGTCGTCGACGTGTCGATGGAAGCGGGCAATGCGTTGAAGGTAAACCGCGTGTTTTGCGTGATCGATTGCGGTCTGCCCGTCAATCCGAATCTGATCAGGCAGCAGGTGGAAGGCGCGATTGTATTTGGCCTTTCCGCCGCGCTCAAGGAAGAAATCACGCTCGACGACGGCGCAGTGGTCGAGAGCCTCTACAGCGAATTCGATGTCGTGCGCATGGACGAATGCCCCGACATCTGCGTCGAGATCATGCCGTCCAAAGGACATCCGCAAGGCGTCGGAGAAGCCGCGCTGCCGCCCATCGCGCCCGCCGTCGCGAATGCGCTGTTCGCACTGACGGGCATGCGCTTTCGCACGTTGCCGTTCAAAGTGAAGCTGTACTCCGGGAGTACAACATGCTCAAGCTGAACATCAACGGCAAGACGGTCGACGTGTATTCCGATCCCACGACGCCGCTGCTCTGGGTCTTGCGCTGCGAACTGAAGATGACGGGCACGAAGTTCGGTTGCGGCGTCGGCGTGTGTGGAGCGTGTACGGTTCTCGTCGGCAAGGAAGCGAAGACTTCTTGCCAGGAAAAGCTCTCCGATATCGGCGCCAATGATGTGACGACAATTGAAGGATTGCACGGGCCGCAAGCGCGTGCGCTGAAAGAAGCGTGGACGCGTATCGACGTCGTGCAGTGCGGCTATTGTCAGAGCGCGCAGTTGATGGCCGCGAGCGCGCTGATCCTCAATAATCCGCATCCGAACACGAAGGATATCGACTGCGCGATGCACGGCATCATTTGCCGTTGCGGCACTTATCCGCGCATCAGGCAGGCGATTCTCGAAGCAACGGGGCAGGTCAGGAGCAACGCGAGTCCCTGCGAGAAGGGCTAAGAGACGGGGCTAAAAGAAGGGCTAATACCCTTTGTTGTAGAGCGTCAGATGATTGCTCACCGACGTCACGCCCGGCACGCCCTTCGTCACGTCCGCCGCCTGCTGGATCTGCGGACCATCGGGCACGCTGCCCGATAACGTGACCGCTCCGTCGCGTGCCTTCACATACACATTCGACACATTGAAATTGGGCGCTTTCGCCAACGCCTTACGGACATCGCGAGCCAGATTCTTGTCCGACGGCGTCGCCTTGCCCGAATGCGCAGCCGGACTCGACGACATCGACATGCCATCGCTGGCCTGCGCGTGGACGTTCGGCATCGACGTCAAGCATCCCACGGCGACAAGCAGCTTCACGACATTGCGTGCTTTCATGATTGCCCTCTGTTCGGCTTCGCATCGTGAATCAAAGATAGTCAACATTCCGCTTCGGATAAAGCCGCTCATACGAATAAGGGGAAACCCGCAGCTGTCGATTATCGCGAGTGGAGATATCGCTTATTCGTGCTATTGCGTTGCTCGATAAAAGCGTGGCCTGCACACTTTGACGCAAAACAAGACAATTATCAGGAGACACATATGCGTACGCAAGTCGGCATCATTGGCGCGGGTCCTGCGGGACTGCTGCTCTCTCATCTTCTCCATTTGCAAGGCATCGATTCCGTCGCGCTCGAATCGCGCAGCCGCGAGCAGATCGAATCGACGATACGCGCGGGCGTGCTCGAACAGGGCACGGCGGATCTGCTCACGGAAACGGGCGTCGGCGAGCGCATGAAAGCGGAGGGCGCGCTGCATCATGGCTTCGAACTCGCGTTCGAAGGCAAGCGCCGGCGCCTCGATCTCACTGGATTGACGGGCAAATCGATCACCGTCTACGCGCAGCACGAAGTGATCAAGGATCTGGTTGCCGCGCGCATCGCCGCGCAAGGCGCACTGCATTTCGAAGTGTCGGACGTATCGCTGCATGACATCGAAAGCGGCGCGCCGAGCATTCGCTACCGGCATCAGGGCGAAGCCCGCGAACTCCATTGCGATTTCATCATCGGATGCGACGGTGCGCAGGGCATTTCGCGCAACGCGATTCCTGAAGCGCTGCGCCGCGATTATCAGCGTGTCTATCCGTTTGCGTGGTTTGGCATTCTCGTCGAAGCGCCGCCGACGTCGGATGAACTGATCTACGCGCGCCATGAGCGCGGCTTCGCGCTCGTCAGCACGCGTTCGCACCACGTGCAGCGCATGTACTTTCAATGCGATCCGGAAGATACCGTCGATCACTGGTCCGACGATCGCATCTGGGCCGAAATGCACGCGCGCGTCGATTCGGACGAGGGGCACAAGGTGATCGAAGGCAGGATCTTCCGAAAGAACATTATCGGCATGCGCAGCTTTGTCTCGACGACGATGCAGCACGGCCGGCTGTTCCTTGCCGGCGACGCGGCGCACATCGTGCCGCCGACGGGTGCGAAGGGTCTCAATCTCGCGGTCTCCGACGTGCGCGTGTTGTCGGAAGCACTTCGAGCGTTCTACAAGCAAGACGGCACCGATCTGCTGGCTCGCTATAGTGAAACGGCGCTCAAGCGCATCTGGCGCGCCGAGCATTTCTCGTACTGGATGACGCGCATGATGCACCGCCTCGACGATGCATCGCCGTTCGAGCAGCAGTTGCAGGTCGCGGAACTGGAGTACGTGACGACGTCGCGCAGTGCTGCGATGTCGATGGCCGAGAACTATGTCGGCACGGCACCCGTGTAAGCGGCGCGGGTCGAGCGAGAACGCTCAGCCTTCCGTGTCGATCCCCAGCGCCTCGACGGCCTTGCGCTGATAACCGCCCGTCGCAAGCAGCAGGCTGCGCGAATACTCGTTGTCGACCTGCTGCGCGCGAATTTGCCCGATGTCGAGTTCTTCGACGATTTCGCCGTTGCGCATGATGGCAACGCGCGAACACAGAAAGCCCACGACGGCGAGATTGTGGCTCACGAGAATCATCGTCAGATCGCGCTCGCGATGCAGGCGCTTGAGCAGATTCAATATCTCCGCCTGGACGGAGACGTCGAGTGCTGACGTGGGTTCGTCTAGCAACAGCACACGCGGCTCGACGATCAGCGCGCGCGCAATCGCCACACGCTGCCGTTGGCCGCCCGACAACTGATGCGGATAGCGAAAGCGAAACGACGCATTCAGTCCCACTTCGCGCAGTGCATTGACGATACGTTCTTCATGCTGGCCGATTCCATTGATGCGCAACGGCTCGCGCAGTGTCTGGTCCACAGTGAAGCGCGGATGCAGCGAGCCGTACGGGTCCTGAAACACCATCTGCACGTTGCGCTTTCTCTCGTATTCGCCTTGCTGCTCGACTCGCACGGTCCCTTGCGCGATAGGCGAAAGGCCGCTTAGCGCGCGAAGAATGGTCGACTTGCCCGAGCCCGATTCGCCGACAAGCCCGAACACTTCGCCGCGCGCGACATGAAAGCTCGCGTTGCGGACGGCGTCGACGGTGCCCGCCGCCGTCTTGAAGCGCACTGTCAATGCATCGACGTCGATCATGCGGACGCTCCTTGCGCATCGTCGAGCCATGCGGGATCACGCGACAGAACGGGCAGTTCGGCGGGCGGATCGGCAAGCGGCGGATTGGCGGCGAGCAGGCCACGCGTGTACGGGTGTTGCGCATGCACGAGATCGCGCGCCGCACACGTTTCGACGACACGGCCCGCATACATCACGACGACACGATCGCAGAACGACATCACGAGCGGCAGATCATGGCTGATAAAGATGAGGCCAGTATCATGTTTCGCAATCATCTCGTCGAGCACGGCGAGTACCTGCATCGACACCAGCACGTCGAGCGCGCTGGTCGGCTCGTCGGCGATCAGCAGGCGCGGTCCCGTCGACACCATCATCGCGATCATCACACGTTGCCCCATGCCGCCCGAAAGCTCGTGCGGATACGAATCCGCGACGCGCTCGGGATTGCGGATATGCACCGCTTCGAGCGCCGCGACGATCTTTTCGCGCATCGCGCGGCGGCCCAGTTTCGGGTCGTGCAGCGCGAACGCTTCGCGCATCTGCCGCGCGACGGTCATCACGGGGTTCAGCGAGTATTTCGGGTCTTGCAGGATCATGCCCATTTGCTGACCGCACAGTTGGCGGCGCCTGTCGGCGCGCATCGTCAGCAGATCGTGCCCGTCGAAGCGCAATGTTTTCGCCGTGCAGTGCGCGGCGGGCGGCAACAGGCCGAGCAGCGCGCGGCCCGTCAGCGACTTCCCCGAGCCCGATTCGCCGACGATGCCCAGGCGCTCGCCCTTGCGCAGACTCAGCGAGAGTCCGCGCACCGCTTCGTTCAACGTGCCGTCGTGCATGCGAAACGCGATGCGCAGATCGTCGATCTCGCACAGCGGGGAGGTCGTTTCGTTCGTGCGCATGTCAGTCTCCATGACGCGGATCGAAAACGTCGCGCAGCCCGTCACCGAGCAGATTGAATGCGAGGCTCACGAGCAGGATTGCAAAACCCGGTATCGTCGCGACCCACCATGCGTCGAGCAGCACGTTGCGGCCCGACGCGACCATGAAGCCCCATTCGGGACTGGGCGGTTGTGCGCCGAGCCCCAGAAAGCCAAGACCCGCGACGGTCAGAATGATGCCCGCCATGTCGAGCGTAGCGCGCACGATCACCGACGACGAACACAGCGGCACGATATAGCGCAGCAGAATGCGCAGATTCGAGGCGCCTTGCAGGCGCGCAACGTGAATGAAGTCGGCTTGCACGAGCCTCAACGTTTCGGCGCGCGCGAGACGCGCGTAGGCGGGCCACGCGGTAATCGAAATTGCGATCACCGCATTGAACACGCCCGGGCCGAGTGCTGCTGCAAAAGCGAGCGCGAGCACGATCTTCGGAAACGCGAGCGCAATGTCAGTCACGCGCATCAGCACGTTATCCACCCAGCCGCCGAAGAAGCCCGCCGTTGTGCCGATCATCAAACCGATCGGCACGACGACCACGACGACGAGAATTGCAATCGACAGCGTGAGCCGCGATCCATAGATCACGCGCGAGAGAATGTCGCGGCCGAGTTGATCGGTGCCGAGCCAGTGAGAGGCCGAACCGGGTGGCAGCAGGCGATCCGACAATATCTGCCTGAGGGGATCATGCGGCGCGATCCACGGTCCGATGATCGCGACGATCACGAGCAGCGCGAGGATCGACAGGCCGAATACCGACAGCGGATTGCCCGCGAAGCGCCGCCAGCGCCGATACGCGAGACCGAGCGCCGCCTGTCTGCGCGAAGCGGGCGTATCGGTCAGCAGCCATGCTCTGAGCGTCGGGCGCGACGCGTTCATCGGCCAGTCCTGCTTCGAGCGGTCAACAGTGGGACGCACGTAGAAGTTCTCCGTTGCATCAGCGGGCGCGCGGATCGAACACGCGATAGAGCGCATCCGTCAGCAGGTTCAACGCAATGAATGTGATGCCGATCACGAGCGTACTGCCGAGCACGGCATTCATGTCGGCATTGAGCAGGGCGCCCGTCAGATACGAACCGATGCCGGGCCACGCGAATACGATTTCGGTCAGCACCGAGCCTTCGAGCAAAAAGCTGTATGACAGAGCGATCACTGTCAGCAGCGGCACCGCGATATTGCCGAACGCATGCACCCACACCACGCGCCGCTCGGACAGGCCTTTCGCGCGCGCCGTCGTGATGTACTCCTGGTTCAACTGGTCGAGCATGAACGAGCGCGTCATCCGGCTCAGATAGGCGACGGAGTAGTAGCCCAGGATCGCGGCGGGCAATGCGATGTGCGACAGCGCATTGAAGAACACATCCCATTCGCCCGCGATCAGCGAATCGATCAGCAGGCTGCCCGTGTGCGTGTCGACCATGCCGTCGAACACGGGATCGATTCGTCCCGGTCCCGACACCCAATGCAGCTTCGCATAGAAGAGCAGCAGCCCCATCAGCCCGAGCCAGAACACGGGCACGGAACTGCCGATCAGGCCGATGAAACGCGCGACGTGATCGATCCAGCGATTGTGCCGCGTAGCGGCAATCACGCCGAGCGGCACGCCGACCAGTACGCCGATGATCGTCGACAGCGTCGCGAGTTCCAGCGTCGCGGGAAACACGCGCTTGATGTCGTCGATCACCGGGTTCGCCGTCAGCAGCGATACGCCCAGATCGCCGTGCAGCACCGCGCGCACGTAGATGAAGAACTGCTCGGCGAGCGGCTTGTCGAGCCCAAGCTGGATGCGCGCCGCCGCATACGCGCTCGCCGACGCGCGATCGCCGAGTATCGCGAGCACAGGGTCGATCGGCACCTTGCGGCCGATCACGAAGGTCACGGCGAGCAGGCCCGTGAACGTGACGGCGAGCGTGAGCGCCCAGCGCAGCACGCGCAGCGTCCAGCGCACGCTCGCGCTGCGCGCGGACGCAGCGCGAATGCGATCGATCGGAGTGAGCGTAGTCGACATGTGCCTGGAGAGTCGCGTGCGCTTACTGCTTCTTCACATGCAGATACGACACGAGGTCGTTGATCGGACCGACTTCGAGACCCGATACGCCCGGACGCATCGCCACCTGCGATACCTGCTGGAACATGATGACGAACGGCGATTTCGCGAGCATTTCCTTCTGCATCGTTTGATAGAGCTGCGCGCGCTTCGTCGTCGACGATTCGGCGAGCGCCGCGTTAGTCTCTTTCGTCAGATCGGGAATGTCCCACGAATTGCGCCACGCGAGCATCTTGTACGAGGACTTGTCGGAGTTGTCCGGGTTCCACGCATAGCCTTGGGCGTTGCTGTGCGGGTCGATGTAATCCGCCGACCATTCGCCGATATAGATATCGTGCTGGCGCGCGCGATACTTCGCGAGGGTCTGTTTGTTGTCGCCCGGAATGATCTCGACCTTGATGCCGCCTTGCGCGAGATTCGCCTGCACCGCTTGCGCGATTTCGTTGTACGGGTAAGCACTGCGCACGTCCATCGTCATGTTGAAGCCGTTCGGCAAGCCCGCTTTCGCGAGTAGCGCCTTGGCCTTCGCGACGTCCTGGTGGTACGGATTGGTATTCAACGCGCCAAGAAAGCCTTCGGGCAGGAACGTCTGATGAACCTTGAACGTGCTCTTCGTCACGTTCTTCTGAATGCCGTCGTAGTCGATCAGCCACTTCATCGCTTCCTGCACTTCCGGCTTCGCGAGATTTGCGTTCTTCACATTGAGGCCGAGATAGAGCAGCGTCGCTTGCGGCACCGACATCACCTGAACCTTGTTCGCTTTCGTGAGCGTGGCGAGATCGTCGGGACTCAGATTGCGCGCGACATCCGCGTCGCCGTTTTCGAGCAGCAGGCGCTGGCTGGACGCTTCGGGCACGTGGCGCATCACGATCCGCTTCATCGCGAGCGGCACGCGGTAGCCGTCGTATTTCTGCAGGATGATGCTGTCGTTCGCCGTCCATTTGACGAGCTTGTACGCGCCGGAGCCGGCTTCGTTCGTGCGCAGCCATTCATTGCCGAAGTCGTTGCCCTTCTGATGCGACATCAACAGCTTCTTGTCGACGACCGATGCAGGCCAGGCGCCCAGCACGTTCAGCACGAACGTAGGCGCGTATTTCTGGTCGGTCGTGATGCTGACCGTGGTGTCGTCGATCTTCTTCACGTTTTGCAGCGCGTTGTCTTTCGTCAGGCCGATGCCTTGCAGCACGGCGGCCGCGCCCTTGTCGAGCAGCACGCAGCGCTGGATCGACCACGCGATGTCGTCGGCTGTCAGCGGATTGCCCGAGTGGAACTTGAGGCCGGGGCGAATCTTGAACGTGAAGGTTAGGCCGTCGGGGCTGACCGTCCACGATTGCGCAACGTCGCCGTTGAATTTCGATGGGTCTTTCAGATCGACGCGCACCAGACGGTCATACGTATTCGCGACGTATTCCTCGGGCACCAGCTCGTAGACTTCGCCCGGATCGAGCGTCGAGAATTCGTCGAGCGTGGTGGCGATCACCAGCATGTCTTTCGGTGTCGCCGCAAATGCGGTGCTTGTTGTCGTCATCGTAAGCGTCAGCGCGGATACGACCGCGACTGCCGCCAGCGCATTGCGCAAAACCAGATTCATACTCGCTCCGTATCGAGAGGAAAGTGCGGTGAGAGACCTGCTAACGGACAGCACCAACGCGATTACATCAATTTCAAAGGGCCGCTTTCGCTGTTGTCGATCACGGGCAGCGCGCGCGAACCCGGCAATTCGTAATGCCACCACTCGCTCGGGATATGCGTGAAGCCGGCCGCATGCATGATGCCGAGCAACAACAGCCGATTACGCTGCACGTGCTGCGGCAGGCCCTGATGGAAATGCTCTGACTCCTTGACCATCGCGTCGAAGCCCGTGCCCATGTCGAGGGGCTCGCCGTCGCTGTCGAGCAAGGTCAGATCGAGCGCGGTGCCGCGGCTATGGTTCGAGCCGCGGCCAAGCTCGGCGATATAGGTCGGATCGGGAAGAAAGTCCCATAGCACCTGTTGCGCTTGCGGCGGACGGTAAGCATCGAAAATGTGCAGCTTCATGCCGATGGTCGCGGCGAGTTCGACGGCCTTGCGCAAGCCCGCTTCGGCGGGTGGAAGCAGCAGGCAGTGCGCTTGTTTATAGATGGCCTTGCCGGTGAAATTGCGGTCGGTCGCATAAACGAGGTCGATGTTGACGCCGTGTGTTTCCTGCGTGATATGAATCAGTTGAGGTTTGTCGGTCATGAGAGTCAAAGGTCGAATTGATCGAGCTCGCGCTGCAACTCGCGGTTGCGCGCGACGCGTTCGTCGATGGCTGGACCCAGCCGTTCGACGATCGACGTAATCAGCAGATTGAAGAGGCAGGTGAGCGGCGCGAGCGAGTCCCAGAACTGGCCGACATCCGTCTTCACCTGCAACAGATCGGAGGGAAAGTCGCGCGCCCACGGACAATACAGATCGGTGACGAGCGCAAATGGCAATTCGCGCCGCGCGGCCGCTTCGCAATACCGGCGTGCGATGCGCGAATACGCGCGCGTGTCCGTGACGATCAGATAGGGCGATGCGAATTCCGAATTCAGCGAATCGACATACGAACCCGACATGCCGTCGGAGTAGAACACGCGCGGCCGCAGATATTCGAGGTAGCTGTAGAACGCGTTCGCAATGCCGCGCGTCGATTGAATGCCGAGAATAAAGACGGCATCGGCCGTGGCGATGCGCTGCGCGACGCGCGCAAATGTTTCGGCTTGCGCAAGCTGGTACACGTAGCGGATTGCATCGACTTCGAGATCGAGCGAACGGGCGAGAGCGGTGTCGCGCGTGGCGTCGTCGCTGATATTGTTGTTTGCGTTGCCGTGGTGGCGCTCGCTGCGCCACGCGTCGAGCCGGTCGGTGATGAACCACGGTCGCGCTTGTGCGCCGCGCAATTCGCGCTTCAGGTCGTCGAGATTGCGATAGCCGACGCTGCGCAGAAAGCGTCCGACCGAAATGCCGCTTGTGCCCGTCTGCTGCGCGATCTGGTCCGCCGTCTCGAGGCCAAGGCGCTCCAGGTTCGCCAGCATATAACTGGCGATACGCTTGGCCGTGGGCGTGAGCGTCGCGAAACTCGCTTCGACTGTGTGGGCGAACGCGGTGGACATCGAGTCGTCTTCCGGGTCTTGTTCTGCGTCGTGTCGGTTAGTTATCTGTCATTGCTCGGCGAGCTGGTATGTATATGACAAGGACAATAAAGCGAGTGCTAACTTAAATTTTTAATCGAATTCCAAAAACCAATAGAAAAGGGATGCGCCGCGCGTTGAGTGTCATTCTTTTGTCATGCGTTGCAGCGCGAGTAATAGTCGCCCTTATCTACTCGCCGATCCGAATGGCGCTAAGATCAACGCCGGAGCATCCGGGTCGCGTGTGTCGAGCACCACGCGACTTTAATCCCGACGTAACACCGACAGCATTGCATTGGCATGCCGTCCGGATTTCGCCTTTGGAAGCAACGGCGCAGTTGCCCGCTGCCCATGTAAGACCCACTGTACGCTCCGGCAGAAGGTCCGCCGGACTTTCTTATTAGTGTTGGAGGGGCTGAACGTGAACAAGCTGACTACTGCCTTTGGCGCACCTGTAGTAGACAACCAGAACATTCAGACGGCGGGTGCGCGTGGCCCGGCGTTATTGCAGGACGTGTGGTTCCTCGAAAAGCTCGCGCACTTCGACCGCGAAGTGATTCCCGAGCGCCGGATGCACGCGAAAGGTTCGGGCGCATTTGGCACGTTTACTGTCACGCACGACATCACGAAGTACACGCGGGCGAAGATCTTCTCCGCAGTCGGCAAGAAGACGGAACTGTTCGTGCGCTTCTCGACGGTCGCGGGCGAGCGTGGCGCCGCCGATGCCGAGCGCGACATTCGCGGCTTCGCGATCAAGTTCTATACGGAGGAAGGCAACTGGGATCTCGTCGGCAACAATACGCCTGTGTTCTTTCTGCGCGATCCGCTGAAATTCCCCGACCTGAATCACGCGGTCAAGCGCGATCCGCGCACGGGCTTGCGCAGCGCGGAAAACAACTGGGACTTCTGGACGCAACTGCCCGAAGCACTGCACCAGGTGACCATCGTGATGAGCGATCGCGGCATTCCGAAGTCGTTCCGTCATATGCATGGCTTCGGCAGCCACACGTTCAGCTTTATCAACACGGCGAAAGAGCGCTACTGGGTGAAGTTCCATCTCCAGACGCAGCAGGGCATCCAGAATCTGACCGATGCGGAAGCGGCCGCGCTTGTCGGCGCCGATCGCGAGAGCTCGCATCGCGACCTGTACGAAGCGATCGAGCGCAAGGAATTCCCGAAGTGGACGATGTACGTGCAAGTGATGCCGGAGAAGGACGCGTCGAAGTGCCCGTACAACCCGTTCGATCTGACGAAGGTGTGGCCGAAAAAAGACTATCCGCTGATCGAAGTCGGCGTGATGGAATTGAATCGTAACGCGGAGAATCATTTCGCGGAT
Organism: Paraburkholderia piptadeniae; assembly: GCF_900007165.1. Lineage (GTDB taxonomy): Bacteria > Pseudomonadota > Gammaproteobacteria > Burkholderiales > Burkholderiaceae > Paraburkholderia > Paraburkholderia piptadeniae. Next base: position 90,861 of record NZ_CYGY02000010.1, on the reverse strand, counting down.
GTCGAGCAGTCCGCGTTCAATCCGGCCAACATCGTGCCGGGTATCAGCTTCTCGCCCGACAAGATGCTGCAAGGCCGGCTCTTCTCATACGGCGACGCGCAGCGCTATCGCCTCGGCGTGAATCACAGCCTGATTCCCGTGAATGCGCCGAGGTGCCCGGTGCACAGCTATCACCGCGACGGCTTCATGCGCGTGGACGGCAACATGGGCGGCGCCACGCCGTATAACCCGAACACGCGCGGCGAATGGCTCGATCAGCCGGATTTCAGCGAGCCGCCGTTGTCGATCGAAGGCGCTGCGGATCACTGGAATCATCGCGTCGACGAAGACTACTACTCGCAACCGGGCGCGCTGTTCCGGCTGATGAGTGCTGAGCAGAAGCAGGCGCTGTTCGACAATACAGCGCGCTCGCTCGCGGGCGTTTCGGAGCCGATCCAGAAGCTGCACATCGAGCATTGTACGAAGGCCGATCCAGCTTATGGAAAAGGCGTTACGGCAGCGCTTGAGTCGATCAAAAAAAGCAGCGCTACGCCGAATCGCGCGGTGTGAGCCACTATGAGCCGCTATAAGATGAGCACCGCGCAGCGCACGTGATGTGGCGATGCAAGGTAGCGTTTAGCCTGAGCGCTCCCCGAAGGTCGGCTGCGAGGCCGATCTTCGGGGCCGCACCAAAGAGCCGACGCGCGCTTAGGTCACTCAAGCGACGCGACGAAAATGCGCGCGACCTCTTCGAGTCCGCGCCGGTCATCGTCGTCGAAGCGCGCAAGCACGGGGCTGTCGATATCAAGCACGCCGACCAGTTCGCCATTCGCCTTTTGCAGCGGAATCACGATCTCCGAACGCGAGGCCGAGTCGCACGCGATATGCCCGGGGAACGCGTCGACATCCGGCACGACTTGCGTTTGTTGCGTCTGCGCCGCGTGGCCGCACACGCCGCGGCCCATCGGAATGCGCACGCAGGCAGGCTTGCCCTGAAACGGGCCGACCACGAGCTCGCCGTCGATGGCGAAATAAAAGCCCGCCCAGTTCAGTTGCGGCAGGCTGTGAAAAATCAGTGCTGACAGATTCGCCGCATTGGCGATCTGATTCGATTCGCCCTCAAGGAGCGAGCGCGCCTGCGAGGCCAGTTCGCGATAGAACTCGGCCTTGGGCAGCGCGGTATTGATGGTGGCTTCGAACATCGGATGCACTCGCGTCTGCTTCATCGAAGCAACCATTCTCGCATCAATGGGCGCGACGCGACGGCAGGCGTGTCAGATGCCGATGAACTCCGTGAACTCGTCGAGTGGCGTGCGCTGCGCACGCCATTGGTTGATCGCGGCGCCCGTATCCTCGTAACCGATTGCCATGCCGCTGAACAGCATGCGCTCGTCGGGCAAGTCGAGAAACGCGCCGATCGTCTTCGGATACATTGCCCAGCATTCCTGTGCGCAGCTATGCAGCCCTTCCTCGCGCAACAGCAGCATGACGGACTGCATGAACATGCCGAGATCGGACCATTGCGGCGGTCCCATGCGGCGATCGACGGTGCAGAAGAGCGCAAGCGGCGCATCGAAGAACGCGAAATTGCGCGCGAATTGCGCGAGACGTCCAGGCCGGTTCTCGCGCGCGATGCCGATGCTGCGATACAGGTCTTCGCCGACCTCAAAACGCCGCTCGCGATACGGCGAATGAAGATTCGGCGGATAGACGTGGTACTCCGTTTCTTCGCCGCCCGGCGCATCCGCGATGCGCTCGCGCATGATGTGCTTGAGTCGCGCGAGCGCGTCGCCCCCTACGACATGGATATGCCACGGCTGCAGATTGCCGCCCGAAGGCGAGCGCGCAGCGGTGGCGAGCACGCGGCGGATCACGTCGGGCGCGACGGGGTTGGGCAGAAACTGGCGCACCGATTTGCGGCTGGTGACTGCATCACTGACGTTCAAGCTTTTTCTCCACGAGTCATGGCCAACGAGATATGCCGATGATACAGGCGAGGATCCGCGTGTCCTGCTAAAGCTTCTGTAAGGCGGTGCCGTTAATTGGACCAAAACCCAGCGACCAAACCACGATGACCACATACGCAAACACAAACGGGGAGCCGCATTTGAATACGATGAAGCTGGCAACACATGTCGCCGCGATCGCTGCACTTGTTGCGCTGGCCGGTTGCGTCACGAGCGAGCAGCAGATCTCCGCCGCGCCTGCACGGCCGCGTCCCGCGGTCGTCGCGGTGCAGGCTCCACCGCCTGCCGTCGTCGTGCGCGCGCCGGCGCCTGCGCCCGTTGCGCAGCCCGTGTACGTGTCCGCGCCCAGCGACATTTATATCGCAGGCGTCGTGGATCGCGACGTGGTGTTCGTCGGCGGCAACACGTATCTATGGGTGGTGGGCCTGGATGGCCGGCGTCATCGGCATTTCTACGCGCACGGCGACCGTCGCGCTGAAGTGTTCCGACGACGCGAGCATCTGCGCGCCGAGATGGCTCGTCGTGGCGGTCACGCGCCGAGCCACGCGGTCGTCGCGCATCGTGACATGCGTGTGCCGCATCGGGCTGATCGTCGTGAAAGCGCGCCTGCGCGGCATGCATCAGCGGGGCATCGTCTGCAGCCGGGAGCGGCGCGCGTGGCGGAGCATCACGGCAACGATCGCGGACCGCGCGGCCACAACCGGCCGCCGCACGTCGACGAGGCCCAGCAGCAGGTGCCGCACCGGCAGGGGCACGCGGGCTGAGCGCCCGTTCATCGTAAGGTCGGGCGTCGTGCACGGCGCGATCATCGCCGTGCAGCGCCGATGTTAGCGATGGCTCAGTTCACTTTCCCGAACCGTACGCGCGCACGAAGAAAGCAATCGTGATGCACGCCGTCAGCATCAGCGTGCCGTAGCGGATCACGCGCGCGGGCGCGCGCCGTCCCACGTGTGCGCCGCCGTATCCGCCGAGCGTCGCGCCGATCAGCATCGCGAGAGTCTCGGGCCAATGCACCGCGTGCGCGACGATGAACGCGAGGACGGCCATCGTGTTGGCCGCGCTCACGAGCAGCGTGCGCGGCGCGTTGAGCAGCTTCAGTTCGCGGCTGTCGAGCAGGCCCCACACGGCCATCATCATGATGCCGACTGCGCCGCCGAAATAGCCGCCATACACGCCGAGCACGAACTGGATGACGAGCACGGCCGCTCGCCCGATGTGCCAGCGCTCGCGCATCCATTCGCCGAAGCGCCGGCCGAATGCGAGCGCGAGTGTCGCGAACAGCAGCAGCCACGGCACGACGAAATCGAATGTCTTTGCAGGCGTGAGCAGCAACAGCAACGCGCCGCAAATACCGCCGATCAGCGTCGTGACAATCATCGCGCGCAACGACACGGAGCCGATCGGCCCGAGTCCGTCGCGATACGCCCACGCGCTCGCGAGGCCGCCGGGATAGAGCGCGACAGTGCTCGAAGCGTTCGCCTGAACCGAAGGCACGCCCGCTGCAATCAATGCGGGAAGCGTGACGAACGAGCCGCCACCCGCCAGCGCGTTCATGCCGCCTGCGAGCAGCCCCGCGCCCGCTACAAGGAATAGACCGTTCATGCGACGCATCATAGCGGCGGCGGCTTCGCGGATACAATCGGGATTCTCCGATGCCAGCGTTCGCCCCAACCGAAGATGACGACGTCGCGTTTTGACCTTACCGATCTGCGGCTATTCCTGATGGTCGTCGAGCACGGCAGCCTCACGCGCGGCGCGCAGGCGATGCATCTCGCGCTTGCTTCGGCGAGCGAGCGCATTTCGGGCATGGAGTCCGCGCTCGGCACGCCGTTGCTCGAACGCACGCGACGCGGCGTGCGCGCGACGCCCGCAGGCGAGGCGCTCGTGCGTCACGCGCGGCTGATCGTCGGGCAGATCGAGCAGATGCGCGGCGAGCTGCGCAGCTATGCGACGGGCCTGAAAGGCCGCGTGCATCTGATGTCGAATACGGCCGCCCTCGCATCGTTTCTGCCCGAGCAGCTCTGCCGCTTCTTGAGCGCGCATCCCGATCTCTCCGTCGACATCGACGAACGGCCGAGCGCCGACATCGTGCGCGCCGTGGCCGAAGGGCGCGCCGACCTTGGCATCGTCGCGGATATCGCCGATCTGGCCGCGCTGCAAACATATCTGATCGCGGACGATCAACTGGTGGTTGTCGCGAGCCGCGCGCATCGCATTGCCAACGAAGCGCGCGTCGCGTTCGCCGATATCGTCGACGAGGCCTTTGTCGGCCTTTCCGATGCAGCGCTGGAGCGGCATCTTACGGAGCGCGCATCGCGGCTCGGGCGGCAGATGCAATACCGCGTGCGTCTGCGCAACGTCGCCGATCTCGGCCGGCTGATCGAAGCGGGCGTCGGCATCGCGATTCTGCCTGCTGCGTGCACACAGCCGCTGCGCGACGCGAATCTCGCGATCTTGCCGTTGTCCGAAGCCTGGACATCGCGGCGCCTGCACTTGTGCGCGCGGGACTTTGCGGCGCTCACGCCGCATGCGCACGCACTCGCGAAACAGCTGATGACGCTAGCGGATCGCGCCTAGCGACACCTTTTCGAGCGGCTGCGCATTGCCATTGCCGCGCAACGTCGCATTGAAACGCTGCATGCGCAGCGCGACGCGGCGCGCGTAGCCTTTGCCGCCGCCGCTATAGCGCAAGAGCGCGGCATCGATGTCGCCGCCCGATTCGTCGAGATAGCCGCGCAGGATCGACGAACCGATGCGCACATTGATCGCGGGATCATCGAGTTGCCTGACGTCGGCGACGGCGCGCGGATGGGCGGCAGGCAGCACCTGCATCAGGCCTCTCGCGCCGAGCGTGCTCACCGCGCGCGGATCGAATCCCGATTCGACGGCCATCACGGACAACAGCAGCACGGGCGACATCGAATAGCGGTTTGCTTCCGTGAGGACGGCTTGCGCGATGGTCAGCGCATCCGCAGCCGATACGCGAAACTGCGCGCGCAACGTCGCGACGATATCTTCAGGCGCGGGCAGAAAGGACGCATCGGTGGCGGCGGGCGCGGTTTCCGCTTGCGCATGCGCGAACGGCAACGCGCTGCATAGCGCGAGGCTTGCCGCCATCAGCGCGAACCTGAGAAGCGTGTATTTCCACTTTGCGCTGGCGAGGGCACGCCGTGCGTGTTGTTGTTCTTGCATGTCTCGTCTGGTGCGAGCCCAAATGCAAGCACTCTAGGCACTCTGCCATCGAGATTTTCAAAAGATGTGCGTTCGGCGCGTAAAGATCGCGTAAAGGCATTGGCGACCTGAATGCCGCGCAAACGTGCCGCGGAACGCGCTGGTGGAACGCGGTGGTGGAACGCGCTGGTGGAACGCGCTGGTGGAACGCGCTGGCAGAACGCGCTGGCAGAACGCGGTGGCAGAACGCGCTGGCAGAACGCGGTGGCAAAACGCCGCTACAACTGCGATTCGATCGGCAGTATGCCGAGCAGCCAGACGCCCGCCTTGCGCAGCGCCGATACGTCCGGCTCGCTGTCGAGGACTTTCGTGCTGCCGTCGGGCGCCGTATCGATCCACACGATGCTGTTCGTGCCGTTCGGATTCGGTCGCAGTTCTAGCCGCCATGCGATGTGGTCCAAGCTCGGCTCGAGCGTATCGACGACTTGCGATGCGGCCGCCGCACTTTCGCAATACACGCCGATTTCCGTATTGAGTTCGACGGAACGCGGATCGAGATTCATCGAGCCGATAAAGAGCGTGTCGCGATCGAACACATAGGTCTTCGCGTGCAGCGATGCCTTCGACGAGCCGAACAGATGCTTCTTGTCCTCGCCGGTATTCGCGCTGGCCACGGGCTTGAGTTCGTACAGCCGCACGCCCGCTTCGAGCAAAGCCTTGCGGTAGCGCTGATAGCCCGCGTGCACGGCGGCGACATCCGTGGCGGCGAGCGAGTTGGTCAGCACGGTCACGCGCACGCCATTGTGCGTGAGTCCCGTAAGCCACGCGACGCCTTCTTTTCCGGGCACGAAATAAGGCGAGACGACGAGCATCCGATGCTCCGGCTGAAGGTGGAGCGCCTTCAGTTGCGTCATCAGATGGCCTTGCGCGTTGGTCGGCGAGCGCGTGATCTTCGCAGGGTCGTCGTAGAGCAGCGTGGCTTTGCCCCACGAGAATTGCGCCGCGTCCTGCGAATGGATCACCTGCGTGAGCCGCGCTCGCGCATTGACGACGTACGGGTTGTTCTCCTCGGATGCGAGATACGCGTCGAGCTTCGCGCGAACCTCCGTGAGCGCGTTGGCATCCGCTTTGCGGCCCATCAGGCTGGCGATGGGATACGACGCGTCGGAGTTCCAGTACAGGTCGAATGCCGTCGATACGTCGCGCACCACGGGGCCGTGCACGAGCACATCGAGGTCGCCGAACGCGACGTCGGTCGACGCGCCGAAGTACTCGTCGCCGATATTGCGCCCGCCGAGTATCGCGCCTTCGTTGTCCGCGATCATCGACTTGTTGTGCATGCGCCGGTTCACGCGAAAGAACTCGGTGGCCATGCCGAGCTTCTTGAACGTGCGGCTGGCGACGGGGTTGAAGAGGCGGATCTGCACGTTCGGATGCGAGTCGAGCGCGAGCAGCAGCTTGTCGTCGGCGTTGGTGCCGAGGTCGTCGAGCAGGATGCGCACGCGCACGCCGCGATCGGCGGCGCGCAGCACCGCAGCGCCCAGCGCGCGGCCCGTCAGGTCGTCGTGCCAGATGTAGTACTGGAGATCGAGCGTGCGATCGGCGGCTTGCGCGAGCACGAGGCGCGCGACGAGCGCATTGACGGCGTCGGGCAACAGATGGAACGCGCTTTCGTCCGGGTGCTGCTGCTCTTGCCGCGTGAACGCGTTGGCAAGGCGCGTGTTCTGCGTATCGGCGACGGCATGCGTCTCGACGCGGTCCGTCTGCGGCGGCAAGCTTGCGCACGAAGTCAGCAATGCGACGGTGAAGGCCGCGAGAAGACTTCGTAGCTTGCTCATGTGCGCGCTCCGCAACGGGATGCGCGTCAGATTAGCGGGAGCGTTGGGCGGTTACAAGTGGAACAAGGGGAGCGCTGCCGTGGCACCGCTTTACGAGTCGAGCGAAGAGGTGCGGTTCGTCGGCGCTGTGCCTATCAGCAGCGTCAGGATCTTTACGATCATCATGGGATCGACGGGCTTTGCGCAGACGGCGTCGAAACCGCCGGCGCGAAGCTCGTCGAAGTTGTCGTCGGTTTCATAGGCCGTGTACGCAAGCAGCGGCACCGACGCGGTCTCGGGCGACGCGCGCAATGTCCTTGCGACAGCGAGCCCCGACACGCACGGCATCGCGACGTCGAGCACGACACCGTCGGGATGCCATTCGTTCACGATCTTCAGCGCGTCGCAACCGTTGTAGGCGACGTGCGTGTCGAAGCCGGTGCTGGCGAGAAAGGCAGCCAGCGAGTCGGCCGAATCGATGAAATCGTCCACGACGAGTACGCGTGGCGGGATCGAATGCGCGGCGAAGCGCGCTGCCGTCCATATGCGATTTCGCGTTGGCCTGAAGCTCGTGTTGCGCATGCTGCTCCCCCTGATTGGTCCGTCGCTGTTTGCGGTTGGTCGTCTGTCTTGTAAGCAGACACAGCAACGGCCATTCCAACCACGCATCCGGCGAGCTTTCAAACCCTGAACATGAGCCGCCGCGCAATGCCGGAAAACGCTGATTTTTCAGCGAGTTCGCGCGCGGTTCGTTGGGCTCCGGAAGCCGCATCGCGCACGCGGCATGTCAGAAGCGCCGCGCGTCTACCATGAAAGTCCGTCACGCGGATTGCAGCTTTTCCATATGCCACGAGGGCCGAATCGGCGAGCGGCGGCGCAAGCGCGGAACGCAACAGGGCGAACGCGGTCTGCAACGCACGGCTGCGTGTGTCGATGGGCACATAGACAAAGGCCTGGCGGGCGATTTGCCATGCTACGATGCCGTCATCCGCCGGGAGAAACCCAGCCCCGGATTGCATCGCACTTTCTTCGCTGCAGGAGGCTTGCCATGCACTTCGACTACAAGGGATTTCGCATCGACTGCCGGGCGAGGCACGACGAAGACGGTCACTACGTCGCCCAGGCCAAGCTCACTCGAGCGGCGACGGCGCATACGCCCGCCGAAGTGCATCAATCGGGCGACATCGATTCATTCGTCGACGAATCGGACGCGGTGACATGCGCGCGAACGTGGGCGATCGAATGGATCGATGAAAACTGGGACTAGCCGGACAGCTTTATCGCCCGGCTTCTGCAGTCCCACGCCGCGTGGAAGAACACGCAATACCTATTGCGCCGTTTGCTGGCGCCGGTGCTCGTTCTTCTTCATTTCAAGGTACTCTTGCCGGTCGAGCTCGTGCAACTGGCGCGGGTACTGCTCGGTTGCATCGAACCATGTTGCGAAGCGTCGAGCGACGCGCTTGTCGGCGGGCATCGCGAGCGAAGCCAGATACGCGTCGATGGCGAGGTAATAGCGCATCGTATTGCGTTCGACGAGCCCGCGCACGCCGCCGATGTAATCGCCGTCCGGCGCCTTCGTGAAGCCCACTTTCCCGCTGCCTATCGTCGCGAGATAGGCCTTCATCGCGATGCGCCCTGCTGTGCCGAATCCATACGAGTAGGTGAGATGCAGGAAGGTGCGCCCATTGCCGATGTCGGCGGCTTCGAGCACGATGCGATAGTCCTTTGTGCTGAGCGGTCCCGTCGCCGCGCTCAGTTCGACCTGGAAGTAGTCGGGGCCCGTCGCCACCGAACGGTAGTTGAACTGCACACGGTACGTGTCGCCGAGTTCCTGTTCCGTCTTCTTGCCCACGTTCATGCTGATGATCGCGCCGTTGCTGCCTGAAGCAGCGTGACAGTACTTCGTGTTCAGATGCAGGATCAGCACTTCGCACCAGTTGGCGGGGCCTTGCTGCGGATCGTTGAGCGCGCTGTTGACGAGCTCGAACGGGTAATCGACGACGGCGTAGATATCGCCCTTCAACGTGCTCTGCGTTTCTTCCGAGTCGAGATGGATCGGGCGATGAAAAGCGTTCGACTTGAGTTGCGGCGCGAGCGCATCGTACTTGTCCCTGAGCGCCGTGGCGTTGTCGTCGGCCCATGTCAGCGCGCCGAGCGACAGGCCCAAAAGCGCGAGGACCATGAACGCAAGTCGCCTCGTGATACGCATGATCCGCTGAGTGCTCATGACGGCGCTCCCGCTGACAGCTTCGTGGCTGGTCAATCCGGCTGGGCAAATTTCGCACGAATATAGCAGAGAAGCTAGCAGAGAAGCGCTGAAATGCGGATGAGCCGTTCGAGCATAAAGCTGATTTGAACCGGCATTCATCGCAGCATCGTTCGTTCCTAGAATGGCTTCCATGCGTTGACACCGTCACGCAACCACCCTTCGGTCAATTCTCTGGAGCACATCATGGGACGTCTCAATAGCCAAACCGTCAGCGAAGCCACCGGCCAGGCCGCCGATCTTTTTGCGGGCATCAAGCGCGCTGTCGGCATGGTGCCGAATGCGTATGTCGACATCGGCACGAACAGCCCCGCTGCACTGCAAGTCGTGCTGACCACGGGCGACGCGCTGAGCAAGGGTGCGCTGTCGCGCAAGGAAGTGGAAGCCGTCAAGCTCGCGATCAGCGGCGTCGCCGATTGTGATTACTGTCTCGCGGCTCACTCGCTGGCGGCCCGCAAGGCCGGCATCGCGGCCGACGATATCGCCGCGCTGCGCGAAGGGCGCGATTCCGCCGACGCGCATCTGAATGCAATCGCAGCGTTTGCGCGCACGGTGTTCACGACGCGCGGCACCGTGCCCGTCGAAGTCGTCGATACCGTGAAGGCCGCGGGCTATAGCAACCAGCAGATCGTCGAGACGCTGCTCGCAATCGCCGACATCACGTTCACGAACCTGTTCAATCGCGTGAACGATACCGTCGTGGATTTTCCGAAGGTCTGACGCAACGGCACGCCGCTCGCGTCGGGTGGCTGCCGTGCGCCCGTGACTGGCCACTGCCCGTCACGGGCGTTTTCAGTTGATCGCGTATGGCTGCGCGGCAGCGCGTCTCCCTGGTTTCATTTGTAGCGATTTGATTCAGCGCTCGGGCTGCATAGGTTCGATCCGCTAGAATGAGGCTCGCTTTTTTAAACCAAGGAGATTCGCGTGAAATCAGTTGTTGCCCTGCTCGCCGCAGCCGCGCTCGCGTCAACGGCGCTCACCGCTCAAGCTGCATCGACGGAAAAGCTGCCCTCGGGCGTCGTCGTCGAACACCTGACGCAGGGAAGCGGCCCGCAACCCACGGCCGCCGATGTCGTGCGCGTCAACTACCGCGGCACGCTCGCGAACGGCACGGAGTTCGACAGCTCGGCCAAGCACGGCGGTCCGGCAGAATTTCCGCTCGGCCGCGTGATTCCCTGCTGGACGCAAGGCGTCGCCACGATGAAAGTGGGCGAGAAGGCGAAGCTGACCTGCCCGGCCGCAACGGCTTACGGCTCGCGCGGCGTCGGCCCGATCCCGCCGAACAGCGATCTGACGTTCGAAGTCGAACTGCTCGCGATCGTCAAGTAACGATCTCTCTTCGCGCAGCGCCTTGGTTCACCACGTGGTTCTATTGTGGCGTGGGCGCTGCACTTCTTCCCGCCTCGCATTCCACATCGTGAGGAGCGAAAGCTCTGGCGGCGCAAATCCCGTATTGAATCGTTTGATTATCGTTAACGCTGGTTGGCAGAAGTCAAATTGGCGTGATACCTAATTGGTCTTGCGGCGAGTCAGATGGACGATTGGGATTCTGTCACCAATATGAAAAACTGCGCGCTCAGAATCCCGCAAAAAATAAGATTTGCATGACGGGGTATAGGGTGACCAGAAAACAAAGGGTGCTGTTCCTCTGCCGGGACAACGCAGCGCTTAGCATCTTGGCGGAAGCCTTGCTACGCGAGCTGGATGGATTGCATTTCGACGCTTTCAGCGCAGGTCTCGAACCCGCCGACAAAGTCCACGCGGCGGCAATGGGAGAGTTGCGTCATGGTTTTTCCAGCCTGGAGCTGCTCAATCCGAAGAGCTGGCTGGAGTTCACGAGCGAATGGGCGCCGCACATGGACTTCGTCATTACCTTGTGCGAAGAGTCGTCGCGCGTCGACATGCGCGCGTTTCACGGCCGCCCGCAATTGCTTCACTGGACGCTGACGCCGTCCGCGCGCTCCGCTTCGGGCGCGTTCGAATACGCGTTCTGGCAGATATTGAAGCGCGTCGAAGATTTCATCGCCGCCGAACGCCGCCCCTGGCCCTCGTTGACATTGCCGTCGGTTGCACCTTGCGCGTCCGATGCGTGCGACCTGCTATTGAGCGGCCAGTAACGGCTTAAAGTAGTAACGGCCCAGAGCGACGGCTCAAAGCGCAGCCACGGGACGCAGCTACATCGGGAACCTGATTTGCTTGGTCAGTCATGATCGGCACCGAGTGCTCACACAATCAGGGAACCCGATGAAAGTCGAAGCCAATACCGAAGCCAGTCGTGCACTGCCGCACGACGGCATGGCCGAAGCCCATTTTTCTCACTACGCCGCACCGTTGATCGACCGCGCACTCGCTTGCGCGGCCGCGCTGCGCGCCAATCCGGACGCGGAAGTGCTGCACGATCTGCGCGCGTCGTTGAGGCGCTTGCGTACGTTGTTGTGGGCGTACCGGCCGCTTCTTGACGACACGTTCGACGCGCAGCAGAGCGCGCTCTTCAAGTTCTTCGCGAACGCGGCCGGCAAGACCCGCGACTGGGACATTCTGATCGGCTTGCTCGAAGAGACATCCGACGCGCAAGGTCAACCCCGCGAGGCGCTCGAAGCAGCGCGTGCAAAGTCGCTCGACGCGAGCCGCGAAACGCTTGCGCGCGCCAACGTGAAGAGCGCGCTGCGCGATGCGCTCAAGGAAGCGAACCGCAAACTGAATACCTCGCACGATCGCACGCCGCTGTCGAAGTTCGCGCAACAGCGGCTCGCGTCGGCGCAAAAGTCGATGAAGAAGCGCATGAAGCGGGCGTCACACGCGAAGCGCTCGGACTACGCGTCCTATCACGAAGTGCGCAAGGCAGGGAAGAAGCTCCGCTATCTGATCGAGTTTTTCGAGCCGGTGCTGAAGAAGAAACAGGTGAAGTCCGTCACTTCGCTGAAGAAGCTTCAGAAGCGCTTTGGCGAGTTGAACGACGTCGTCGCGAGCGAGCAATTGTTGCGCGACAACCAGAGTGTGTTTTCCGACGAAGCGTTGAGCGCTCGTGCGCTCGACTCACTTGCGAAGGAACGCAAGCGCCGCATGCGCGCGGCAGCCAGGCTGTTATGACAGGCGCAAACGATGCCGCTCGTGATGACGCGTCAATGCAGAAGCGCTACCGGGTAGCGCTCCAACGCTCACACGTCATGTGTCATATCGATAGAAATGCAATCGCGTTGCAACGCGACGGATGCGTCAAGGCAATCGCGCGGGCCTTGGCGGCCGTTTGACGTCCTGTTGTTAGTGCCCTGTTCGCGAGCGCAATGTCTCGCGGACGCGCTTCGCCGCGAAGAGCGGCACATAGTCGAGGATGCGTGCTTCGCGCTCATAGTCCTCGACGGCATCTGTGTACATCTGCGATACGACCTCCTCCGGGCTGTCCGTGGATTCTGCAATTTCGTGCACGATCTTTTGCGAGTCGGCCGTCTTCATCCGGGGTCTCCCATCGTTCAGTCAGTAGTCGAGAGCTTGAATTGAAGAACACACGGCCGGTGACTGCCAATAGAACTTCGCAATCGACGGGCCCGGACCGGTGCCGTTGTACCGCACCGCGCGAAGAATGCCTGATTGATCAGACAGATAGCGCGCGTGCACAAGAACTTTTCCACAGGCCTGTGCACAGAAATTGTGGATAACGCGGAGCCGAATCGACGATGAAAGCTCGCCGTCATTGAAGCCACTTGCGTACGTCTTTTTCCCAGTCGGGTTCGCCACAACCTTTCGGGTTCTCGGGGCCGAGCACCGTGATATAGCCCCTGCTCTTCATGCACGATTCGTACGCGCGCACCTTCGTGCACTGGCCCGGACCCGAGTTCATCGCGACCGTCTTGCATTGCGCGATCGAGTGGTCCATCGGTCCGAAGTCCATGTCGCTCGAGTGGTGCAGCGACGGCGCGTCCGCGCCTGTCGCCGAAAATTCGACGGGACCCGTGTGGGAGCAGGCCGTCGCCAGCATCGCGAGCGCCGCCGCCGCGAAACGTGCGTGCAGGACGTGGCGAACATGGGCGCGCATTCTCATGATTCAATTCCTTATTGATGATGTCGGATCATAAGCGGGTGCGTCCTGCGAATGATTGCACTCGGGTCGAAAAGAGCGACGCGTTTATTCGCCGATCAGATGCAGCACGATGTCGCGTTCCTGCGGCCGCGCGCGATGCTCGAACAGATAGATGCCCTGCCATGTGCCGAGCACCATGCGGCCGTGTTCGACGGGGATCGAGAGCTGCACTTGCGTCAATGCGGTGCGAAGATGCGCGGGCATGTCGTCGGGGCCTTCCGTGTCGTGCTCGTATCGGCCCGGGTCTTCGGGCGCGAGCATCGCGAAGTGCCGTTCGAGATCGCGTTGCACCGAAGGGTCCGCGTTCTCCTGAATCAACAGCGACGCCGACGTGTGCCTGCAAAAGACCGTCAGCATGCCCGTTTGCATCGATTCGTCGCGCACGAACGCGGCGACCTCCGCAGTGAAATCGAATAATCCGCGAGCGCGCGCCCGCACGTTCAGATGTCGAATAGCCTGGCGCATGAATCGTTCTCCGATGTGCCGTATGTCTTGTGTCGTTGCCAAATGCAATGCTTGTCGATGAGTTTACCGCGCGCTTCGCGTTTCATCTTCTGCGGCCGGGGGAGTGGCGGCACATCGATTGCTACGCGTTCGCGCAGCCGATTTCGCTTTGCAAAACGGGCTATGCTGGTGATGCCGAATCGCTCGCCGTCGAACGGCAACTGAAAGGAGGCCGCCATGGAACGCGACGAATTCATCGACACGCTGAAGCGCGAAGGCTTCGCTGAAATCGTGACCGTGACACGCGATGCGCACGGCACGCTCGACGATCACGCTCATCCTTTCGAAGCGAAAGCGCTGATTCTGCATGGCCAGTTGACGTTGCGAGTCGGCGATACGGAGCACGTCTACCGGACGGGCGACGTATTTCATTTGCGCGCAAACGAAAGCCATTCGGAGCGTTTCGGGGCTGACGGCGTTCAATATCTGGTTGGCCGCAAGTGAAGGCAGCGGGAGTCCGCGAGGGGTGATGGCAGCCTGGCTGCAAGGTCTGTGTCGAGCCGTTAATATTTTTTTGGAGCGCGCGTTGACGTGCGATGCGCCTGCGCGTTACCGATCACTTCACTTTCGAGGAGGCCCTGAATGACGACGACGCCCGTCTGGTTCATCACTGGCTGTTCAACCGGTTTCGGCAAGGAATTGACCCACGCGGTGCTCGCGCGTGGCTGGCGCTGCGTGGCGACGGCGCGCAACGTCGCGTCGCTTGCGGAGCTTGCCGAGCCCGGCAGCGATGCCGATGCGCGTCTGCTGCGCCTGAAGCTCGACGTGACTGACGACGCGCAGATCGCGGCCGCCGTCGATGCCGCACAAGAGCGTTTCGGCGCGATCGACGTGCTCGTGAACAATGCGGGCTACGGCTATCAGTCGTCGGTCGAAGAAGGCGACGAAGACGAGATACGCGCGCAGTTCGACGTGAACGTGTTCGGCCTCTTCGCGATGACGCGCGCGGTGCTGCCGGGCATGCGGGCGCGCCGCAACGGACATGTGCTGAACATCACGTCGGTCGCGGGTCTCGTGGGCTTTCCGGGCTCGGGCTATTACGCGGCGACCAAACACGCCGTCGAAGGCTGGTCCGATGCGCTCGCAACGGAAGCCGCGCCGCTCGGCATCCGCGTGACCTGCATCGAACCGGGGCCGTTTCGCACCGACTGGGCCGGCCGCTCGCTGAAGCAGACGCCGAGCCGCATCGACGACTACGCGGAGACGGCGGGCAAGCGCATGCAGGCGACGGCGCAAACCAGCGGCCATCAGCCGGGCGATCCGGCGCGCGCAGTTGAGGCGATGATCCGCATCACCGAAACCGACGAGCCGCCGCGTCACCTCGTGCTGGGCGCGTTCGGCGTGGATGCGGTGTCGAAGCGCCTGCATGCGGCGCTCGCCGACATCGACGCGTGGCGCAAGACGAGCCTCGGCGCAGACTTTCCCGATGGCGCAAAGTAGTCACTCAGGCTGTGGCGCGTCGGGATAGTATTGCGGCGCTTCGCGCCGGTCGTGCATGCCGTAATCGCGTATCACGCGCACGCTGCGCAGCCGCGCGCCGTCGGGTAGCGTGAGCGTATTTGCGTAGCTGTCGGCGGCCTGCTTGTCGCGCCATGCCGTGAGAAGAATCACGTCCCCCGGTGTCAGGACGGCTTCGAACGCGTCCCACGAAACGAGGCCCGCTGCGTCGTCACGTAGGCCCAATGCGATCGCTACGTCGTGTGCGCTCGTCTGCTTCACCCATTCGGCTTCGCGGCGCGCGTCGATCAGCATGATCGTCGTCGCGTCACCTGCTTGCGTTTCGTCGAGCCGCTGTTCCTCGATCGCATAGCCTTCGGGCGGGTGCGTGTCGCGCGTCACCTGGCCGACGCGCAAATGATAGTCACGCAACGTCTGCGCGCGGCCCTTCTCCTGCATCCCGTGATGCAGCGTTTGCGTGCGCCAGCGCACGAGCGCTTTCTCATCGCGCCAACCCGATAGCGACAGCAGCCACCCTTCGCGCGTGAGACTGCGATAGCGAATGTTGTCGATGAAACCATCGATCTGCTCAAGTTCCGGCTTCAGCCTTTTCGCGTAGCCGAGATACGCGTCCCATTGACCGGCGCGCGGATTCACTTCGAACAGCACTGAAAACATCGTGTTTTCCCCCGTATTCAGACGGCTGCAATGCAATCGATTTCGATATCGAAGTGCCCTGGCCACGCGGGCACGCAAACGAAAATACGCGCGAGCGGATCTTTCGGGAAATAGCGGGCATAGATGGCATTGACGGTCGCGAACTGCTCGACCGAAGTGCAGTAGACATTGCACTTCAACATATTGTCGAGCGACGAGCCCGCTGTCTCGACGCACAGCTTCAACTGTTCGAGCACGAGTTCCGTTTGACGCTCGAGCGGCGCATGCACGACTTCACCCGTTACGGGATCGAACGGCGGCAGACCCGATACATAGATCGTGTCGCCGTGCCGCGTGACGACGGAAGTCGGCGCCTTGAATCGTTCGAGCCAGTTCGACAGCGGTTCGACCCGGATGATCTCGCGTTTCATCGCGGTGCTCCTCGTGCGTGATGTCGAAGCCATCGTAACGCCATCGGCTGCGACGATGTTTCAGACCGAAGCGAAATGACAGACGGGCGCGCATGAGCGCGAATGCGTGCAGAAAACCTTGCTCATTCTTCGCTCATTCGTCAAGCCTACGATGCACCCATCGATTCAACGCGCAGCGCGCCGCATCATCCGGCGCGCTGTGGTGAGAGGGGAAAATCATGAACAGGTCATGGGTTAAAGCATGTGCATGGGCACTCGTCGTTTCGCTCGCGCTGAGCGGCTGTGCGACGTTCGACGGGTCCGCCAATGTCTATTCGGCCTCGCAAGCGCAGCGTGAAGAAACGGTGCGCTTCGGCACCGTCGAAAGCGTGCGCGGCGTCACCATCGATGCGAGCAACGGGCAGCCCGGCGTACTCGGCGCGCTCGGCGGCGGGCTGCTGGGTGCCGTCGCGGGAAGCGCGATCGGCGGAGGGCACGGCTCACTGCTGTCGGGTGCCATCGGCGGCATTGCGGGCGCGGTGGCGGGCGATCAGGTGCAGAGCCATTTCGCGCAGAAGCATGGCGTGGAAATCACCGTGCGGCTCGACGACGGCTCGCTGCGCGCCGTGACGCAAAGCGTCGACGGTCCGATGTTCCGTGCGGGCGAACGCGTCCGCCTGCTGTCGAGCGGCGGCGTGACGCGCGTGACGGTTTGAATGACGCGTGACGCTCAAAAGCAAAACGGCCTCGCAATGCGAGGCCGTTTCATGGTTCATTCAGGCCGCTATTGTCTGGAATCCAGGCAACCGCGCTCAACCCGGCAGGCGATTCGCAACGGCCACCGTCGCATGGCTGTTCGACGCGACGCCCGTATCCGTCGGCAGCGCGGAGCCTTGTGCCTGCGCGACGAGATTTTCCGCCGACGGGCCGATCGCGTCGGTGAACGTCTTCGGATGAACGCCGATCGCGAGCACCAGCACGGCCATCGCGCCGAGCAGCACGAACTCGCGCTTGCACAGATCGCGCAGGCTTGCGACGCGCGTGTTGCGGATCGCGCCGAACATCACGCGCTTGTACATCCACAGCGTGTAGGCGGCGCTCAGGATCAGCGTCAGTGCAGCCGTTGCGCCGATCCAGAAGTTGAAGCGGATCGCGCCCATCAGCACGAGAAATTCGCCGACGAAGCCCGACGTGCCCGGCAGCCCGACGTTCGCCATCGAGAACAGCATCGCGAATGTCGCGAGCTTCGGCATCGAGTTGGCGACGCCGCCGTACGCATCGATTGCGCCGCTCTTCGTGCGGTCGAACAGCATGCCCGTGCACAGCAGCATCGCGCCCGCCACGATGCCGTACGACAGCATCTGCACGACCGCGCCTTCCGTGCCCATGCGATCGAACGTGAAGAGGCCCAGCGTGACGAGACCCATGTGTGCGACCGCGGAGTACGCGAGCAGCTTGCGCATGTCGGTTTGCGCGAGCGCGAGCAGGCTGCCGTAGATCACGGCGACGAGCGACAGCGCGATCATTGCGGGCGCGAAGAAGTGGCAGGCGTCCGGCACGATGGGCAGCGCGAAACGCAGCAGGCCGTAGCCGCCCATCTTCAGCATGCCGAGCAACACGGCCGTGCCCGTCGGGCCGTCCGAGTGCACGTCAGGCAGCCACGTGTGCACGGGCCACATCGGCACCTTCACCGAGAACGCGGCGAGGAAGCCGATGAACACCAGCAACTGCGGCGTGAAGTCGAGCTTCAACGCACGCCACGCGGCGATGTCGAACGTATGCGACTGCGCCCACAGATAGATCAGCGCGGCCAGCATCGCGAGCGAGCCGACCAGCGAAAAGAAGAAGAAACGCACGGCCGCATAGACGCGGCGCTTTTCGCCCCATGTGCCGATCAGCAGGTAGAGCGGGATCAGCGAGGCTTCGAAGAAAACGAAGAACAGCATGCCGTCGAGCGACGTAAACACGCCCTGCATGCAGCCGGACAGCAGCAGGAACGCGCCGTAGTACTGCGCGACGCGCTTCGTGACCGATTCCCACGACGCGATCACGATGATCAGCGTCGTCACGGACGTCAGCACCGTGAACCACAGCGAAATGCCGTCGACGCCGAGGTGATACGAGATGCCGAAATCGGGCAGCCAGGGCAGCTGCTCGGCGAACTGCATCGTCGCCAGCGACGAATCGAAGCCCGACACGAGCGGGATGACGGGCAGGATGCTCACGGCGGCGCCCGCCAGCGCGAGCCAGCGCGTGCGGTTCGGGGCGCTCTCGGAGCCGGAGGCCAGCACGACGAGGCCGGCGAGGATCGGGACCCAGATCAGGAGGTCGAGGACTGATGGGAAGTGCATTTACTCGTTCGACGCGAATAGCAGGCCCTCGCCTGAAAAGGCGAAGGGAGAAGAAACCTTACATGGACATTTCGACGGTCGGCCCCTGAGCGGAGCGGGACGATGCGCGGTCTTGCGCACACGCGTAACCCAAACGCATGAGACGGTCAGGGTTAACGAGCATACAGCAAAACGATAATGTTGCGATGCCACAAGGTCCAATTTAATTTGTTGCAGAACTCGCTATTGACATTGATGCATAGGCCTGAGCAGGTAATTTGCGCTGCACAATAAAATGGCAGTGGAAGCGCTTCCATGCGATCGAACTCAACAGTTGCTTACAGGGGTTGCCCTAGATTGAAGCGGCCGTTGTTCGCGATACGCTTAAGTCGCGAGGAGCCGAACCATGAGAAAAGTTTTCCACATCGCTGTCATTACCGTTTTAGCCTACCTGGTTGCTGACCGGGCGCTTCTGCACGCGCAGGCTCGCGAAGCCAGCACGTTCGCTTGCGCTCAGGGCGCGGAGCAAGTGAAGCTGGATGCGCTAGGCCGGGGATTCGACGACGCTGCTGCGAGCAGCCAGGGCGAGGCGTTCAGGTCGGGGTGTCTCGTGACGGGGCGCGGCCGTCCGACGGAGATGCTGGCGCGTAATTGATGCGCCATCGAGGCGCTATTGCGGCGCTATTGAGGCGGAAGGGCAGGGGAAACGTGCCGGCTGCACGATACGACGTGTGCAACCGGCACCGGACGATGTGCGCGCTTAGCGCGACATCATGTTCATGCTGACGTTATGCATGACCCACAGCGTGCCGCCGATTACGATCACGGCGGTCAGCACGGTGTATGCGAACGCCGTCAGGTTCCAGCGCTGGCTCGATGAGCCGTTCATGTGCAGGAAGAAAATCACGTGCACGATGATTTGCACGAGGCCGAGGCCGGCAATCGCATAGATCGCCTGCGTGCCCGTCAATGCGCCCGTCAGCACCACGCCGAACGCGGCTGCCGTCAGGATGACGGACAGCACGAAGCCGATCGTGTAGCTGCCGAAGCTGCCGTGGCTTTCTTCCGAATGTGACGAGTGAGAATGGCTGCTCATTTAGATCACGCTCGCAAGATAGACAAACGAAAAGACACCGATCCACACGATGTCCAAAAAGTGCCAGAAGAGGCTCAGGCACGTGAGGCGGCGCAGTTCGCGTTCGCCGAGGTCGTGCGCGCGCACCACCTGGACCATCATCACGATCATCCACAGCAGACCGGCCGAGACGTGCAGGCCGTGCGTGCCGACCAGCGTGAAGAACGCCGACAGGAACGCGCTGCGGTCTGGACCTGCGCCTTCGGCGATCAGATGCGAGAACTCGCGCACTTCGAGCACGACGAACGCCGCGCCGAGCACGAACGTCACCGCGAGCCACAAGAGCGTCGCGCTCTTGTTGTTCTTGTGCGCGCCCAGCATCGCGAAGCCGTACGTGATGCTCGAGAACAGCAGGATTGCCGTCTCGATCGCGACGCCCGGAATCTCGAAGAGGTCTTTGCCGCTCGGACCGCCGGCGAACTGATGGCTCATCACTGCAAACGTCGCGAACAGCGCCGCGAACAGAATGCAGTCGGTCATCAGATACAGCCAGAAGCCGAACACCGAATGGGACGGAGCGTGTTCCGCGTGGTGATGCGGCTCCGCAAGAATAGCTTTTTGAAGCATCAGGCAATCTCCTCAGGCTCGGGCATGCGCTTGGCTGCGCCTGCACCTGCACCCGATCCGGCGCCGTGGCGCTCTTCGATCAGTTGAACCGTATCGGCCGGGATGTAGTAGTCGATGTCGTTATCGAAGCTGCGGGCAATCACAGTCGCGATCGCACCGATGAAGCTCACGATTGCGAGCCACCAGATGTGCCACGTCAGCGCGAAGCCCAGCGCGAGGCTGAACCCGCCGATCCACACACCAGCGCTCGTGTTCGACGGCATATGGATGTCGCGGTACACGGGCTCGCTGCGTTCCACCTTGCGGCGTGCCTTGATCTCGACGAATGCATCGAGCTCGCGCACGATGGGCAGCGTCGCGAAGTTGTAGATCTGCGGCGGCGAGGTCGTCGCCCATTCGAGCGTGCGGCCACCCCACGGGTCGCCCGTCATGTCGCGGTTTTCCGGCTTGTTGCGATCGCGGATCGACACGACGAGTTGCAGCAGCTGGCATGCGATACCGATTGCGACGAGCACGGCGCCCACTTCGGCGACGAGCAGCCACGGATGCCATGCCGGGTTGTCGTAGTGGTTCAGACGGCGCGTCATGCCCATGAAGCCGAGCACGTACAGCGGCGTGAACGCGACCCAGAAGCCGATCTGCCAGAACCAGAATGCCGCCTTGCCGAGCTTCTCGTTGAGCTTGAAGCCGAAGGCCTTCGGGAACCAGTAGTTCATGCCCGCGACATAGCCGAACAGCACGCCGCCGATGATCACGTTGTGGAAGTGAGCGATCAGGAACAGGCTGTTGTGCAGCATGAAGTCCGCGCCCGGAATCGCCAGCATCACACCCGTCATGCCGCCGATCGTGAACGTGACCATGAAGCCGACCGTCCACAGCACAGGCGTCGTGAACTCGATGCGGCCCTTGTACATCGTGAACAGCCAGTTGAACACCTTCACGCCCGTCGGGACCGCGATGATCATCGTCGCAATACCGAAGAACGCGTTGACGTCGGCGCCCGAGCCCATCGTGAAGAAGTGGTGCAGCCACACGAGGAACGACAGGACCATGATCGCGCAGGTCGCCCAGACCATCGTCTTGTAGCCGAACAGCGGCTTCTTCGCGAACGTCGCGATGACTTCCGAGAAGATGCCGAACGCCGGCAGGATCAGGATGTAGACCTCAGGGTGGCCCCATGCCCAGATCAGGTTCAGGTACAGCATCGCGTTGCCGCCGGCTTCGTTCGTGAAGAAGTGCATGCCGAGGTAACGGTCCAGGCCGAGCAGCGCGAGCGCGACGGTCAGGATCGGGAACGATGCCATGATCAGCACGTTCGCGCACAGCGAAGTCCACGTGAACACGGGCATCTTCATCAGCGTCATGCCGGGCGCGCGCATCTTGATGATGGTCACGAAGAAGTTCACGCCTGTCAGCAGCGTACCGATACCCGAGAGCTGAATGCTCCACAGGTAGTAGTCGACGCCGACGCCGGGACTGAATTGCAGCTCGGACAGCGGCGGATACGCGAGCCAGCCGACCTGCGCGAACTCGCCGATCATAAGCGAGATGTTGATCAGGACCGCGCTGATCGCCGTCATCCAGAACGACAACGAGTTCAGGAACGGGAACGCGACGTCGCGCGCGCCGATCTGCAGCGGAACGATGATGTTCATCAGGCCGACCATGAAGGCCATCGCCATGAAGAAGATCATGATCACGCCGTGCGCCGTGAAGATCTGATCGTAGTGATGCGGCGGCAGATAGCCGGGCGCGTGATACGCGAGCGCGAGCTGCGTGCGCATCATGATCGCGTCGGCGAAGCCGCGCAGCAGCATGATGAGGGCGACGATGATGTACATCACGCCGAGCTTCTTGTGGTCGACGGACGTGAGCCATTCGGTCCACAGATAGCGCCACTTGCCGAAATACGTGATTGCGCCGAGCACCGCGAGCGCGCCCAGGATCATGCCCGCGCCTGCGACCATGATGATCGGCTCGTGGTACGGAATGTCCGCGAGGGTTAATTTACCGAACATGCTTACCCCTTGGTACCGTTAGGCCCACAGTTCGCGTCCTTCATGTTGTCGACGACGTGACCGTTGTTGTAGCGGGCGACGATGTTGTTGAAGAGTTTGGGATCGACCGACGAGAAGTACGACACAGGCGCCTTCTCTTCAGGCTGCGCCACCTTGTAGTAGCGGTCCATGTTGAGGTGATCCGTCGATGCGCGAACCTTCGCGACCCATGCGTTGAAGTCTTCAGGCGTTTCGGCGAGCGTGCGGAACTTCATGTCCGAGAAGCCCTTGCCGCTGAAGTTGGCCGACGCGCCGGCATAGTCGCCGACTTCGTTCGCCAGCAGATGCAGACGCGTCTGCATGCCTGCCATCGCGTAGATCTGGCCGCCCAGTTGCGGGATGAAGAACGAGTTCATCACCGTGTCGGACGTGATGCGGAAATTCACCGGCGTACCGACGGGAATCGCGAGCTGGTTCACGGAAGCGATGCCCAGATCCGGATAGATGAAGAGCCACTTCCAGTCGAGCGCGACGACTTCGACGTTGATCGGCTTCACATCCGATTCCAGCGGCTTGTACGGGTCGAGCTCGTGCGTGCTCTTCCACGTCAGGACGGCGAGGAACAGAATGATCAGCGCAGGGATCGCCCAGACGGCCACTTCGATCGCGGTCGAATGCGCCCAGTCCGGACGGTATTCGGCCGCCTTGTTCGAGGCGCGATAACGCCAGGCGAACAGCAGCGTCAGAAGGATGACGGGAATCACGACGATCAGCATCGTCCACGTCGAAGTCGCGATCAGCGACTTCTCGGCGGCGCCGATGGGGCCTTTCGGCATGAGCACTTCGAGGTTGCACCCCGATAGCAGGAACGCTGGGGCAATTGAAACGAGACCGACTAACCGGCCCGCGATTTTTTTCATCGTCGCGGCCCTCTCTACAAAATCAAACAAACGAACGCTTGCATTTCCTTGCTCCTTTTATAAGCGCTCGCATAATACGAAGAACCCGTGTTGCAGTACAGCACTTTGATGCGAACGAACTATTGCGTAATAAGCGGTGAGACATAGTGTCGCAATGCCGCATTTTTTCGATTTCCGGCTCGGTCGCGCGGCCGAAAAAGCGGCTCTGTAAGGTCTATGTATGGAGATGGTGGGCATGCCGGATGCATCCCGAGCGGCATGCGACAGGACTACGGAGGACGCGATGGACGATCAGTTCGACCTTCGACGTTTCGTCGACGCTCAGGCCCCGATTTATGCGCAGGCGCTAGCGGAATTGCGCGCCGGACGCAAGCGAAGCCACTGGATGTGGTACGTGTTTCCGCAGATTCAGGGGCTCGGAGATAGTCCGATGTCCCAAAAATTTGCGATCACGTCATTGCCCGAAGCTGTCGCATATTTGCAACATCCGGTGCTCGGTCCCCGTTTGCGGGAGGCCACGCAGGCGGTCAATGAAGTCGAAGGGTCGACGATCGAGACCATCTTCGGCTACCCGGATTATCTGAAGTTCCGTTCGTCGATGACCTTGTTTTCGAGGGCGGCGCCAGGCGACCCGGTATTCGCGAATGCATTGGCGAAGTACTTCAACGGCGAGCCCGACGAGCGGACACTCGAACTCATCTGAACGTGATCCAACGGCGGCCAGCGGCTCGCGCATGAAGCCGCGTCCGCCGCGCGCATCAGTCCACGCAGCGTCGCTATGCGCATCATCTTGTCAGCCCCGATACGTCAGCGCCGATAAGCGATTCTTAAGGTTCGCACGGCCACAATGTTGCGTCGCGAAGCCCGCTACGAGGCTTTGCCATCATGACGGGGCACATACATGATTGCGATCTACGCGGCGTTGAAAACGGCCGGCTTGCGTCCGACGTCCAGCCGGGCTGCCGTACTCAAGCTCTTCCATGAATTTCCGAACGAGCACTTCGGCGCCGATCAGGTGTTCCGCAGGCTCTCGCAGGATACGGAAGCGTGCAGTCTCGCGAGCGTCTATCGCGCGCTCGCGCAATTGCATGAGGCCGATCTCATCTCCAGTGCGTCCCTTGGCGACGCGCGCATCGTCTACGAACTGAATCGCGGGAAGCGCCACTATCATCTCGTCTGCAATCGTTGCGGGCGCATCCAGGACGCGTACGATCCGGGCCTCGAAGAGCAGCAGGCGAAGATCGCAGCCGAGCATCACTTTCACTACTCCAGTTCCAATCTGGTGATCTTCGGTCGCTGCGCCGAATGCGAAGGCTTGCCCGTCGAATCGGCGCGGCGGGCGGGCGCCAGCTGACGCATTCGTTTCGAACCATCTTTCACGCCGCGTCGCCGTCATGGCGACGCGTCTTCATCGACGACTGAAGCAGCACGAGCAGCATCCGCACGCGGATTGCCGCGATCTTCGTGTCGGCACGACGCGCCGCCCAGTTTGCTAAGGGCGCGTTAAGCTAATGGTGCCGACAATGGAGGCTATTCAGGAGAGACAGCGCGATGCGTTTGCTGCTGGTGGAAGATGACGAGATGATCGGCGAGCCCGTCGTGGAGACGATGCGGCGCGCCGGATATGCGATCGATTGGGCGCACGACGGACGCGAAGCCGAGCTGTCTCTGGACAACGACGTCTACGATCTGGTTCTGCTCGATCTCGGCTTGCCGAAGGCCGATGGCATCGATGTGCTGAACCGCTACCGGCGGCGCGGCGGCAGCGCACCCGTGATCATCCTGACGGCGCGCGATGCCGTCGAAAGCCGCATCGTCGGACTCGATGCGGGCGCCGACGATTACCTCGTCAAGCCATTCGATCTCGACGAGCTTGCTGCACGTGTGCGCGCGCTGCTACGCCGCCGCACGGGGCACACCAATCCCGTCTATTCGCACGGCGATCTGACGCTGAACCCAGCCACGCATGAAGCCACGCTCAACGGCGAACTGCTGTCGCTCGTGCCGCGCGAATTCAGCCTGTTGCAGGCGCTGATCGAAGAACCGATGCGCGTCTTCACGCGCCCCGAACTCGAAGAGAAGCTGTATGGCTGGGGCGAGGAAGTGGGCAGCAACACGATCGAAGTGCACGTGCACAGCTTGCGGCGCAAGATCGGTGCGGATCAGATCGTGACGGTGCGCGGCGTCGGCTATCGGCTGAAGAGGTGCGAGTGACATCGATCCGGCGCTGGCTGCTGGGCTGGCTGATTGCCGGCCTGGCCGCTGCAGCGCTGATCGCGGGGTACGGCATCTTCTATACCGCGCGCGTGGAGGCAAGCGAACTCTTCGACTATGAGCTCCGCACGGTCGCGCTTTCCGTGCCCGCGAACATCAGCAGCATCGATACGCTTACGCACAGCACGCCGGATTTCGAGGGCCTTTCCGACGATCGTCTCTTCATCGAGGTCTGGGATCAGGGGGGCATGAGCATCTACAAGTCGCTGGACGGCATCGACCTTCAGCGCTTTCCCGCGGGCCTGCGCACGATCGAGCGCGATGAGTATCACTGGCGCGTGTTCGGCGTTGAGGAAGGCGACCGTTTCGTGCAGGTCGCGCAGCCCGTGTCAGTGCGTGACGACCTGGCGCTGCGGCTCGCATTGCGCACGCTCTGGCCGTTGGCATTGCTCATTCCCGCGATCATTCTGATCGTGCTTTTCGTCGTGGGGCGTGGGCTTGCGCCGCTCGGCAGCATTTCGCGCGCGCTCGCGACGCGTTCGTTCGATTCGCTGGAACCCTTGCGTCTCGATGGGCGCATGCCCGTCGAAATGAAGCCGCTCGTCGATGCGCTCAATGATCTGCTGAACCGCCTGAACATCGCGTCGCAGTCGCAACGCACGTTCGTTGCCGACGCCGCGCACGAGCTGCGTTCACCGCTTGCCGCGCTTAAATTGCAGTTGCAGGCGGCCGAGCGCGACGGCTCATTGGTCGGCAGCAAGCAGACATTCGAGCGCATCGAAGGGCGCCTGAACCGGCTGATTCATCTCGTGCATCAGTTGCTGACGCTCGCGCGCGAGGAGGCGCAGCGCAGCGCGCGGTTCGAGCCGGTGAGCCTGCGCAGACTGTGCGAGCGCACAGTCGGAGATTTTTCGCTGATTGCGGAGGCGAGGCGAATCGATCTCGGCCTGGAATGCCATCACGCACGTGACGTCGACGATGCCTATAAGGTTCGGGCGGAAGCGCAAGGCATCGAGGTGCTGCTCAACAATCTGATCGACAACGCGATTCGCTACACGCCGCCGGGCGGCAAGGTCGACGTGATCCTGTCGCGCAGCAGCGCGGACATCAGCGTCGGCGTATCGGACAGCGGTCCGGGCATTCCGGAGGCGGAGCGCGAGCGCGTGTTCGACCGCTTCTATCGCAGCGCGGGGAACAAGGAGCATGGCAGCGGCCTGGGGCTCGCGATTGCGCTGAATATCGCGCAGCGGCACCACGCGGTGCTTCGGATGGAGAACAATGATGAGCGGCCGGGGCTGCGGGTGACGTTGGCGGGTTTGCGGGGGGAGTAGGGGGTTGGCTTTGGCTTGCATGAATGGCCAGGCGAACCAGCCATCACGGAAACACCAGCACAAACCGCGTCCCGCTCGCATCGCTTTCCGCATGCACCGTACCGCCATGCAGCTCCATGATCGTGCGCACGATCGCGAGCCCAAGGCCCGTCGATCCCGGCGATCCTTGCGACGAGCGCGATGAAGTCAGCGAACTGCGCGACGGATCGATGCGATAGAAGCGATCGAAAATCCGTTCGAGGTGTTCGGGCGCAATCGGCTCGCCTTCGTTCGACACCGTGACGCGCACGCGATCGTCTATCTGATGTGCGTCGAGCACGACCTCCTTACCGCGCGGCGTGTAGCGCAACGCGTTGGCGAGCAGATTGCTGACCGCGCGGCGGAACAGTTCGAGATCGGCGGTGAGCATCGCGGAGCCCGTCACGCGTATGCGCACGTCGGCATCTTCGGCGACGCCCTCGAAGTACTCGCCGATATGCGTCAGTTCCTGCACGGCATCGAATACGCGCATGTGCTTGACGAACTGCGGATGCTCCGCGCGCGCGAGGAACAGCACGTTCTCGATCATCCGCGACAGCCGCTCGCATTCCTCCAGGTTGGACGCGAGCAAAGCCTCATACTCGTCGGCGGAACGCGGACGCGCGAGCGCGACTTCCGTTGCGCCGCGCATGTTGCTCAGCGGCGTGCGCATGTCGTGCGCGAGGTCGGCCGTAAAGCGCGACATCTGCTTGAAGCCATGGTCCATGCGTTCGAGCATCGCGTTGAGCGTCGTCACCAGCGTTTCGAGTTCGCGCGGCACGCTGGCCACGGCGATACGCGTATTCAGGCGGTTGACGGTGACTTCGCTCGCGCTCGCCGCGATATCGCGCACGGGCCGCATCGCCGCGCGTATCAGCAGATAGCTCAGCACCGTCGTCAGTATCACGCCGATGATGCCGTAGATCTTGAGCGTATCGCGATAGTGATCGAGCAGCGCATAGCGGTCGCTCATGTTGCGCGCGATCAGGATGCTGACCATTTCGCCGTCGCGCAGCTTCGCATCCGTGGCGATGCCGCGTATCGGTGAGCCTGTCCCGTTCGTCCAGCCGGCGATCGAAGTCTCCGTGATGCGCGCCGTTTCGGGCACTCGCGCAATGGAGCGCCCCGCCGACAGAATCGAGCTGTCGCCGACGGGCATCGCCGCGCCGAGCGTGCTCACCACGTTGTGTTCGATTGCGAGCTGTCCATCGGGATCGAACACTTCCATCGACATGCCCGGATTGCCCAGCACGATGCTCGTGATGCGGTCGCCGTGCTCGCGAATGCCCGCCGTCGTATCGATCTCTTCGGCGAGGCGGCGAGCGTGGCGCGCGGCGAGCACGATGCTCATGTCATCCTGCGAGCTGACTTCGCGTTCCAGCGCCCGATAGAGAAAGTTGCCGACCAGCACGAACACCGCGAGCGTCGTCGCGCCGAATGCGAGCGCGAGCGTGGCGGTGATCGAGCGGCCGCGCATCAGGCCGGTTCCTTGATTTCGAGTACGTAGCCGACGCCGCGCACCGTATGAATCAGCTTGACGCGGAAGTTGTCGTCGACCTTGCTGCGCAAACGGCGAATCGCGACTTCGACGACATTCGTGTCGCTGTCGAAATTCATGTCCCACACGTACGACGCGATCTGCGTGCGGCTCAACACTTCGCCGTGGCGGCGCGCGAGCAGTTGCAGCAGCGAGAACTCACGCGGCGTGAGATCGATGCGCATTCCGCCGCGCTTGACGCGCCGCCGGTTCACATCCATTTCGAGGTCGCCGATTCTGATCAGCTCGCTCTCGCGCGGTGGGCCGCGTCGCGCAAGCGTGCGCACGCGCGCGAGCAGTTCGACGAATGCAAACGGCTTGACGAGATAATCGTCGGCGCCGAGTTCGAGGCCGCGCACGCGGTCGTCGACGTCGTCGCGCGCGGTGAGAAAGAGCACAGGCGTGGTGCGCGTCGCGCGCAGCGTCTTCACGACGGTCCAGCCGTCCATCCATGGCAGCATCACGTCGAGAACGATGACGTCGTAGTCCTCCTCTTGCGCGAGGATCAGCCCATGAGAGCCGTCGTTCGCCACTTCGACCGAATAGCCGGATTCTTCCAGCCCCTTCTTCAGATACGCGGCCGTTTTGGGCTCGTCTTCGATCACGAGGATGCGCATCGCCATGCTCCGCTGCGGATTGATTTTTTAATCATACCGGCGTGGGGATGAGGGCTGATTACATTTCGGTAATGTGCGGGCGTTAGCGCGTTGGCAAGCCGTGCGAATAAAAAAAGCGCCTCCAGAAGGAGGCGCTCAATTGCAACAACACAACCACTGCGAGAAATTCAATCAGCTGATATTCGGCCGCCACTTCAGCAAGCGCTGCTCGACGGCCGTCAGCAGATAATCGGCGGCCAATGCGACGACGGCCAGCACGATCATCGCCGCGAACACGCCGCTTGCATTGAACGCGCCTTGTGCCGTCGAGATCAGCAGGCCGATGCCCTGCTTCGAGCCAAGAAACTCGCCGACCACGGCACCGACCAGCGCAAAGCCGAAGCTCACATGCAGACTCGCGAGAATCCAGCTCAGCGCCGAAGGAATCACGACGGAAGTCGTCACCTGGCGGCGTGACGCACCGAGAATCTGCGCGTTCGCGATCATGTAGCGGTCCGCTTCGCGCACACCCTGGAACGCATTTGCGAACACGACGAAGAACACCATCACGACGGCTAGCGCCACCTTCGACGCCATCCCCAGACCCAGCGCAATCACGAACACCGAACCGAGCACCACGCGCGGAATCGAGTTGGCGATCTTGATGTAGAGGCTGAACACATCGGAGAGCAGCTTGTTGCGTCCCAGCACGATGCCGCAGAACACGCCCGCGACCGAGCCGATGATGAAGCCGAGTCCCGTCTCTTCGAGCGTGACCCATACCTGCGTGAGCAGCGGCCCTTGCGACGTGCCGTTCACGAACCAGTCGACGATCTGCTCGAAGATCGCCGACGGCATCGAGAAGAAGAACGGATCGATCCACTTCATGCGTGCCGACAGTTCCCAGCCGCCCAGCACGATCACGAGGACGGCGATGCGCAGCCCGATCACGAGCGCGTTGCGTTGACGGATGCGCTTCTGCGCAATGCGTTCGACCTGCGCGAGCGAACTGGCGTCGAGGCCGGCGGGCATCATTTGTTGAGGCGTAGTAGACATTAAGCGAGCTCCAGCCTGATTGAATTAACCGATCTGCACTTCTTCGCGCAGGTCGTGCCAGATGTCGCGCGAGATTTCAATAAAGCGCGGGTCATAGCGGACTTCCGACGTGATTCGCGGACGCGGCAGATCGATCTCGTAGACCTTCTTCAGCGTCGCGGGCCGCGCTGTCAGCACGAACACGCGGTCCGCGAGCGCGATCGCTTCTTCGAGATCGTGCGTGACGAACACGACGGAGCCCGCATTCGCCGACCACAACTGCAGCAGTTCGTCCTGCATCAGCGTGCGCGTCTGCATGTCGAGCGCGGAGAACGGCTCGTCCATCAGCAGGATTTCCGGCTTGTTGATGAACGTCTGCGCGAGCGCGACGCGCTTTCTCATGCCGCCCGACAGCTGATGCGGATAATGCTTGCCGAACTTGTCGAGCCCGACGCGGCGCAGCCATTCGTTCGCCTCGTCGTACGCGGCCGATTTCGAGCGGCCGCGATAGAGCGGACCGGCCGCCACGTTGTCGAGTACCGAGCGCCACGGAAACACAGCATCGGCCTGGAACACGAAGCCGATGCGCGGATCGATGCCGTCGACGGGCGCGCCCATCACGCGCACTTCGCCCGTCGTCGGCTTGAGCAGGCCCGTGATCATGCTGAGCGTCGTGGACTTGCCGCAGCCCGTCGGTCCGACGACGGCGACGAACTCGCCCTTCGCCACCGACATGCTGAAGTCGCGCAATGCGACCGTCGCCTTGCCGTCCGGTGAAATGAACCGGCACGATACGTTGCGCAGCTCGATGGCGGGTGCGCCGTGCGGCCTGGATTGATTCATCGCGTGCTGCCTCTTTCCTTGCGGGTGATAGGTGGACGACGATACGGCTTACTTCGAGGCCGTCGCGACCGTCGAGACGTAGTCGTTCGAGTAGGTCTTCGCGAGATCGATATGCTTGCCCTTCACCGACGGATTGAACGCCGACAACACCTTCAGCACCGTCTCGGGACCGTCCGCGGGCATCTTGCCGTCCTTCGTGAACATCGGCAGCGAGGCCTTCAGCGCGGCCACGTACAGGTCCTTGTTGGCGCCGTAGTAGTCCTTCGGCATCTTTGCGGCGATTTCGTCGGCGCTATGCGTCGCGATGAAGTTCAGCGTCTTCGCGAACGCATGCGAGAGCTTCGTCGCCTCGGCCTTGTGCGATTCGGCCCACGCGCGCTGCACGTAGAAGCTCGAAGCGGGGTACGTGCCGCCGAGCGCCGCGCGCGTGCCTTCGATCGTGCGCATGTCGACCAGCACCTTCGCGTCGCCCATCTTGAGCAGTTGCGAGACGGTCGGCTCGGTCGTCATGCCCGCCTGGATGCGGTCTTGCTTGATCGCCGCGATGAAGCTGTTGTCGGCGCCGACGGGCAGCAGCGTGTATTGCGTCGACGGGACGCCCGCGCGCTGCGCGAGGTATTGCGTGAGGAAGCTCGTCGACGAACCGAGGCCCGTCACGCCGAGCGTCTTGCCCTTCACGTCCGCCATGCTCTTGATCTCGCCCGCTGCCTTCGTCGACACCATTTCGACTTCGCCCGGCACCTGGCCGAAGATCACGAGCGCCTGCACTTCCTTGCCCTTGCTCTGCAGATCGATCGTGTGATCATAGAAGCCGACCACGCCTTGCACGGCGCCCGCGAGCAGTTCGTTTTCGGCATCGACGCCCGCCGGTTGCGAAAGGATCTCGACGTCGAGCCCTTCGTCCTTGAAGTAGCCGAGTTGCTCCGTCAGCTTGGCGGGCAGATAGATGATCTTGGCGGCGCCGCCGACCATGATCGAGATCTTCTCGGCGTGAGCGCTGGCGGAAACAGCGGCGAGGGCGAAAGCGAGTCCGGACACGGCTGCGATCTGGCGGAAGGTACGCATCATCAGTCTCCTTGTGGTGAGGCGCCGGCCGCTTTGGCATCGCGGCATCGCGCCTTTTTGAATGAGTGGGGCGATTATAGAAAGCTCAAACCTTCTGTCAGCTTTCGGGAGCAACGCCGAAATATGGGTGTTAACCCGATGCAAGCACCGACATTCCGTCGACATACAATCGCGCGGCAGTGCCGCACACACGCGATGGCGAACCCGGCGCTGCTTTTACATGCATTCCGTTGACCGATGAAACTGCTGTTGATCGAAGACAATCCGACGCTGTCGCACTGGCTCGCACGCATGCTCGAGCAGGAGGCGTTCGCGCTCGATGCGGTGCAGGACGGCGAAGCCGCCGATCAACTGTTGCGCACGAACCGTTACGACGTCGTGCTGCTCGATCTGAACCTGCCGAGGCTGTCGGGCAAGAACGTGCTGCGGCGTCTGCGTCAGCGCGGCGATGCGACGCCCGTGATGATCCTGACGGCGAGCGGCTCGATCGACGAAAAGGTCGAGCTGCTGGGCGCGGGCGCCGACGACTATCTGGTGAAGCCGTTCGAAGTGCGTGAGCTGGTCGCGCGCGTGAAGGTGATGATTCGCCGGCAGACGGCTTCGACCGCGAACGAGGTGGCGTGCGGCGATCTCGTGTTCGACATCGACACGCGCCAGTTCGCGCTGAAGGGCGCGCCGCTCAACGTCACGCCGCGCGAGCGCAGCGTGCTCGAAACGCTGATCCTGCGCATGGGCAAGACGGTGTCGAAGGCCGCGCTGATGGACTCGATCTTCACGCACGACGATCAGCCCAGCGAAGACGCGCTCGAAATCTACGTATCGCGGCTGCGCAAGAAGCTCGACGGCAGCTCGGCCGCGATCGTCACGCTGCGCGGGCTCGGCTATCTGCTGCGCAAGAAGGACGACGTCGAATGAAGCACCATTCAAGGCGCAATCCAAGGCACGACCCGAGGCGCAACGCGCGATGACTAGCAGCCTGCGCATCCGTCTGCTGTGGTGGCTGCTCGTGCCGCTGGCGATCTACGTGTTCGTCACGGGCAAGGCCGAATACGACAACGCGCGCCGCACTGCCGATCTCGTGCAGGACAACACGCTGCTGTCGTCGGCGCGGATGATCGCGGGCGAAGTCGAATGGGCGGACGGCATGCTGCGCGTCGATATCCCGCCCGCCGCGCTGGAAATCTTTGCGTCGCCGTATGGCGATCAGGTGTTCTACAACGTGAGCGTCGACGACGATCGGCTGCTCGCGGGCGTGCCGGATTTTCCGCTGAGCGCATCGGCGCCGTCATCCGCTTCCACGACGCCCGATTCGAACGATGGGCAGGATAGGCCCATGTACTATGACGCCGAGTTGCACGGCTCGACGATACGCGCGATCGGCTACGTGCGGCGCATGTACGACAGCGGCGCGACGCGGCGCGTGCTGGTGTCGGTCGGCAAGACGCAGGCTTCGCGCGATGCAATGGTGCGCGAACTGTGGCGGCCGCAACTGGTGCGCCAGATCGAGATGATGCTGCTTGCCGTGGCGCTCGCGTGCATCGGCCTGACGTTCGAACTGCGTCCGCTGCTGAAGGTGAAGGACGAAGTGATGGACCGCGATCCGATGCAGCTCGAACCGTTGCGCGTCGATCGCCTGCATACGGAATTGCGGCCCATCGTCGATGCGATCAATCAATGCATTGCGCGGCTCGGCTTGCAGGTGGCCGCGCAGCGGCGCTTCATCGCGGATGCCGCGCATCAGTTGCGCACGCCGCTCACGCTGCTCGACACGCAGTTGCAGTACGCGCGGCAGCATCGCGAGCTGGAGCCGTCGCTGGGCGAAGCGCTGGCCGCGATGCAGCGAAGCAACCGCTCGATGGTCGGCCTCACGAACAAGCTGCTGTTGCTCGCGCAGGCGGAAGCCGCCGACTACACACGGCTCGCGAACGAGCCCGTCGATCTCGCGGCGATCGCCAAAGACGTCGTCGAAGAGCTCGCGCTTTTCGCGCAGAATCGCGGCATCGATCTCGGTGCGGAACTCGACGCGTCCGCGTGGATGATCGGACACGAGGGCCTGCTTTCCGCGCTGGTATCGAATCTCGCCGAAAACGCGATTCGCTATACGCAGCCCGGCGGGCACGTGACGGTCGCCGTGCGCGGCGACGCGGAGCACATCACGCTGGCCGTCTCCGACAACGGCCCAGGCATTCCCGCCGAAGCGCGCAGCCGCGTGTTCGAGCCGTTCTACCGCGCATC
Source organism: Paraburkholderia piptadeniae (assembly GCF_900007165.1). Classification (GTDB taxonomy): domain Bacteria; phylum Pseudomonadota; class Gammaproteobacteria; order Burkholderiales; family Burkholderiaceae; genus Paraburkholderia; species Paraburkholderia piptadeniae. The sequence goes on along the minus strand of NZ_CYGY02000010.1, from coordinate 56,752 downwards.
CGCCGATACGGAAGGCACGGGTCTAGGCCTCGCCATCGTGCGCGAGATCGTGCAGGCGCATCGCGGCGAGATCTCGCTCGAAACAGGGGAGAAGGCGGCGGGCGCGATCGGCGACGCGCGCGGCCTGACAGCGCGGGTCACGTTTGCCGCGGCATCGGCGAAGGCGGCATGACGCGCATCACGGCTCGACCGATACCGAGCGCTTCAGGCACCGCAACGCGAAGATCGAGCGGCTGTCCTGGAACCCCGGCAGCCGATACAGCTTGCGTCGCAGGAACGATTCGTAGCCTTCCGTGCCCGCGACCGCGACCTTGATCAGGTAGTCGTACTCCCCCGACACCAGAAATGCCTCGACCACTTCGGGCAGATCGGCGAGCGCTTCGCCGAAGCGCTCCAGCGTGCGCTCATCGTGCTTCGCGAGCTTCACTTCGATGATCACCGTGTCGGGCAGGCCGAGCGCCTTCTGGTTCAGCAACGCCGCATAGCCTTCGATGACACCCGCTTCCTCGAGCGCACGCACGCGGTTCCAGCATGGTGTCGCCGACAGGCCGACGCGCTCGGCGAGCTTTGCGTTGGAAAGACGTCCGTCGTTGCGCAGTTCGCGCAGTATCCGCTGGTCGGTGGAGTCGAGTTTCATGTGTGCGGCCGAGGCTTGCTGATGAATCGGAAGACGAATCGTCTTCACGGTCGGTTTTGCATAGGCGATTATTCTGCCATGACGCACCGAATTCCAGATAAACAGAACGAATCTCCGATTTTGGCCGCCTACACTTTTGCGATCGGGGGTTCGGCGCATCCGCTGCCCTCGCGATTCGACGCATGCGTTCGCAACCCGGACGACATGCGACCCGCCGCCGCGTAGCCATCGCTTCGCGCCGACTCAACCGCCTGCCCACGAGGAAGGAACACAGATGGACCGACTGACGACGAATTTCGCCGGAACGCTTTTCGGGCTTCACGGCGAACCCGCCCACGAGCGCATTGTCGTGGCCAGCGACGCGCAATCCGGCCTGCAGGCCGTGATCGCCGTCTACAGCACGGCGCGCGGCCCCGCGTTCGGCGGCTGCCGCTACTGGCAGTACGCATCGGAGTACGAGGCGTATCACGACGCGCTGCGCCTGTCGCAAGGCATGGCGTTCAAGAACGCGTTGGCCCGTCTGCCGTTCGGCGGCGGCAAGGCTGTGATCCTGAAGCGTCCCGAACAGATGGATCGCACCGCGATGTTCAAGGCGTTTGGCCGTCTCGTGCAATCGCTCGGCGGCATCTATCTGACGGCGGAAGACGTCGGCACGACGGCCGACGACATGCGCGCCGTGCAAAGCGAAACGCCGTACGTGAGCGGCATTCCGCGCGACAACGACGTGTACGGCGGCAACCCGTCGCCGCGCACCGCGTACGGCGTGTTCGTGGGCCTCAAGGCAGCCGTGCAGGTCGCGCTCGGGCGCGACACGCTCGACGGCGTGTCGGTTGCGGTGCAGGGGCTCGGCTCCGTGGGTTGGGATCTGTGCGAGCGGCTGCATAACGCGGGCGCGGAGCTGATCGTCGCGGATATCGACGCAGGCAAGACAGAGCGCGCAAAGCATCTGTTCGGCGCTCAGGTCGCGGACACGGCACGCATCGCGGGCGTCAACGCGGACGTGTTCGCACCGTGCGCGCTCGGCGGCTCGATCACGGAAGCCGTCGCCGCGCAATGCGAGTTCAAGGTGATCGCGGGCGGCGCGAACAATCAGCTGATGTCGCTCGCCGAGGGCGACACGCTGCACAAGCGCGGCATCTTCTACGCGCCCGATTTCCTCGTGAACGCGGGCGGCATCATCAGCTGCGTGCGCGAGTATCAGGGCTCGGCCGACGAAGAGGCCGTGCTCGCGGAAGTCGCGCAGATCGGTCCGCGCGTGTTCGAACTCGCGGAACGCGTGAAGACGACGGGCATCGCGCCGGCGCGCGCGGCCGTGGCCTGGGCGCGGGAGCAGATGAAGGCCGTCTGATTTCGATGTGCCGCGTCGCGGGGCGATGCCTCGCGGCGCGTTGGGCTAAGGGTTAAAACGGATGGCCCTTCGTTTTCGCAAATTTGTATGATGACCTTATGACATCGCGAATTTGCGGAACATGTTCGAGAAAATCCCCAACAAGGCGCTGAGCGACACGGTCGCCCAGCAGTTGCTCGCGCAGATCGACAAGGGCGCGTTTGCGCGCGGCGGCAAGCTGCCGACGGAAGCCGTGCTCGCGCAGGAGTTCGGCGTGAGCCGCACGGTGATCCGCGAAGCGATCTCGCGCCTGAAGAACGAGGGCGTGGTCGAGCCGCGCCAGGGCAGCGGCGTCTATGTGTCCGTGCATGGCGCGATCCGGCCGCTGCGGATCGACTATGCGGAGGCGATGGAAGGCGGCTCGGTCTTGCAGATTCTCGCGGTGCGGCGCGCGATCGAAGCCGAGGTGGCGTCCGAGGCCGCGATGCGCCGCACGGACGCCGATATGACGACCATCGACGCCGCGCTCGCCAAGATCGACGAAGCCGTCGTCGAAGGCCGCGACGGCGTGGCCGAGGACGTCGCGTTTCATCGCGCGATCGCGGCCGTCACGGGCAATCCGTATTTCATGAAGACCCTCGCGTTCCTCAATCAGTATCTCGAAGCGGGCACCGTCGTTACGCGCCGCAACGAAGCGCTGCGCGAGGACTTTTCGCGTCAGGTGCGCGACGAGCACGCGGCGATCGTCGCGGCGATTCGCGCGGGCGACCCGATGGCCGCGCGCAACGCCGCGCAGACGCACATGTACAACGCAGCGCGCCGGCTCGCCGAAGCAGGCATCTGCTGATCCGGACATGCGGCTGTTCGAAAGCCGCAAGCCGCAATCTGAAGCAACGTTCGTAGAGGAAAGTTATGGCCAGAAAAGTCGGAGTGATCGGTCTTGGCGCAATGGGCATGGGCGTCGCGCGCTCGCTGCTGCGCGGCGGGTTCAATGTCCATGCATGCGACGTCCGCCGCGAAGTGCTCGACGCGTTCGCGGCCGATGGCGGCACGCGCTGCGTAAGTCCCGCCGAACTCGGTGCGCAATGCGACGTCGTCATTTCGCTCGTCGTCAACGCGGCGCAAACGGATGCTGTGCTGTTCGGCGAAAACGGCGCCGTGAAGTCGATGAAGCCCGGCAGCGTCGTGATCGCATGCGCGACCGTCGCGCCCGACTTCGCGATCGACCTCGGACGCCGCGTCGAAGCGGCCGGCCTGCTGATGCTCGATGCGCCCGTTTCCGGCGGCGCGGCGCGCGCGGCATCCGGCGAAATGACGATGATGACCTCGGGCCCCGCAGCCGCCTATGCTGCCTGCGAAGACGTGCTCGCCGCGATGGCGCGCAAGGTGTATCGGCTGGGCGAGCAGCATGGCGCGGGCTCGAAGGTGAAGATCATCAACCAGTTGCTCGCGGGCGTGCACATCGCGGCCGCCGCCGAGGCGATGGCGCTCGGCCTGCGCGAAGGCGTGGACCCCGCTGCGCTCTACGACGTGATCACGCACAGCGCGGGCAATTCGTGGATGTTCGAGAACCGCGTGCCGCACATCCTCAATGGCGACTACACGCCGCTGTCGGCCGTCGATATCTTCGTGAAGGACCTCGGCCTCGTGCTCGATACCGCGCGGCGTTCGAAGTTTCCGCTGCCGTTGTCGGCGGCGGCGCATCAGATGTTCATGATGGCGTCGACGGCGGGCCACGGCGGCGAAGACGATTCCGCCGTGATCAAGATTTTCCCGGGCATCGATGTTCCGGCAGCGCGCTAAGCGAGGGGACTGCACGACATGACGATCTCTGCCAACAAGCCGCTGCTCGGCTGCATCGCCGACGACTTCACGGGCGCCACTGATCTCGCGAACATGCTGGTGCGCGGCGGCATGCGCACCGTGCAGACCATCGGCGTGCCTGCCGCCGACACGCGCATCGAAGCCGACGCGCTGGTGGTCGCGCTGAAGTCGCGCACGATACCCGCCGCCGATGCCGTCGCGCAATCGCTGGCCGCGTTCGAGTGGCTGCGCGCGCAAGGCTGCCGCCAGTTCTTCTTCAAGTACTGCTCGACCTTCGATTCGACCGACAAGGGCAACATCGGCCCCGTCGCCGATGCGTTGCTCGATGCGCTGCATGCGTCGCGCGCCGACACGCCGTTCACGATCGCGTGCCCCGCGTTTCCGGAGAATGGGCGCACGGTGTATCGCGGGCATCTGTTCGTCGGCGACGTGCTGCTGAACGAGTCGGGCATGGAGCATCATCCGCTCACGCCGATGACGGACGCGAACCTCGTGCGCGTGCTGCAGCGGCAGACGCAATCGAAGGTCGGGCTCGTGCGCTGTGACGCCGTCGCGCAAGGCGCCGAAGCGGTGCGGGCATCGATCGATGCGTTGAAGCGCGACGGCGTGCGCATGGCCATCGCCGATGCGATTTCGGATGCCGATCTCTACACGCTCGGCGAAGCGTGCGCGGACCTGCCGCTGATCACGGGCGGTTCGGGCGTCGCGCTCGGCTTGCCCGCGAATTTCCGCCGCGCGGGCCTGCTCGGCGATACGGATGATGCGGGCGAGCTGCCGCGCGTCGAAGGCACATCGGCCGTGCTGGCGGGCAGCGCATCGAAGGCGACGAACGCGCAGGTTGCCGCGTGGCGCGAGACGCGTCCCGCGTTCCGCATCGATCCGCTTGCGGCGGCGCGCGGCGAGCCTGTCGTCGAACAGGCGCTGACCTTCGCGCGCGAGCACATGAACGCCGCGCAGCCGCAGCCCGTGCTGATCTACGCAACGGCAACGCCTGAAGAAGTGAAGGCCACGCAACGCGAGCTCGGCGTGGCCGAAGCGGGGCATCTAGGCGAGCGCACGCTGGCTTCGATCGCGCGCGGCCTGCATGACCTCGGCGTGCGCAAGTTCGTCGTCGCGGGCGGCGAGACCTCGGGGGCCGTGGTGCAGGCGCTCGGCGTCGAGATGCTGCGCATCGGCAGGCAGATCGATCCGGGTGTTCCCGCGACGGCGAGCATCGGCGCTGCGCCGCTTGCGCTCGCGCTGAAATCGGGCAACTTCGGCGCCGTCGATTTCTTCGCGAAGGCGCTGCGTCATCTGGATGGAGGCGCGCAATGACGCCTGCCATTCACATCGGCGAAGAAGCGAGAATCCGCGAAGAGATCTGCGTGACGGGCGCGAGCCTGTACGAGCGCGGCTACACGGTCGGCAGCGCGGGCAACATCAGCGCGCGCCTCGACGATGGCTGGCTGATCACGCCGACGGACGCCTGTCTCGGAAGGCTCGACCCCGCGCAGATCGCGAAGGTCGATCTTGCGGGCAACGCGGTTTCGGGCGGCAAGCCGTCGAAGACGCTCGCGCTGCATCGCGGCGTCTACGAGCGCAATCGCGACGCGCGCGGCATCGTCCACACGCATTCGTCGCATCTCGTCGCGCTGACGCTCGCAGGCGTATGGAGCGACGCCGACGTGCTGCCGCCCATCACGCCCTACTATGTGATGAAGGTCGGCCACATTCCGTTGATCCGCTACAAACGTCCCGGCGATCCGCAGGTCGCGCAGCAGATCGCGGCGCTCGCCGACAGCGTGCGCGGCGTGCTGCTCGAACGGCTCGGGCCCGTCGTGTGGGAGCGCTCGGTATCGCAGGCTTCGTATGCGCTAGAGGAGCTGGAAGAGACGGCGCGCTTGTGGCTGATGACGAACCCGCGTCCCGCGCCGCTCGACGAAGCGGCGCTCAAGGAACTGCGCGAAGTGTTCGGCGCGCGCTGGTAAAGCGGCGATGTTCAACTGGTCCGCGAAACGACGCGAACCGCCCGTATCAATCAACCCAGGCAAAAAAGCCGGAGACCGCCCGACGTGACGCGAGCGGTCCGAAACCGGCGCCATTCCGAAGGAGACAACACATGACTGGTTATCAGGCGGCATCCGTTCGCCCCGCTTCACCCGCCGAAGCCGCCAACCAACCCGGCGCCGCTGAAATCGAACGCACCTATGGCAAGGTCTTCTGGCGCATCGTGCCATTTTTGATGCTGTGCTACGTGGTCGCGTATCTGGACCGCGTCAACGTGGGCTTCGCGAAGCTGCAGATGTCGCAGGACCTCGCGTTCAGCGAGACCGTGTTCGGACTCGGCGCGGGCGTGTTCTTCCTCGGCTACTTTCTGTTCGAATTGCCCAGCAACATCCTGATGCACAAGCTCGGCGCGCGTATCTGGATCGCGCGGATCATGATCACATGGGGTGTGCTTTCTGCACTGTTCGTGTTCGTGAAGACGCCGACGCAGTTCTACGCGTTGCGCTTTCTGCTCGGTCTTGCCGAAGCCGGTTTCTACCCAGGCGTGATCCTGTACCTGACCTACTGGTTCCCGTCGCACCGGCGCGCGAAGATCATCGCTGTGTTCATGTCGGCGATTCCGGTGTCAGGCATCTTCGGCAATCCCCTGTCGGGCTGGATCATGCAGACCTTCGATTCGCATCACGGCTTTGCCGGCTGGCAATGGATGTTCGTCATCGAAGCGGTGCCCGCGATTGCGGTTGGCATCGCGACGATTCTCTATCTCGACAACGGCATCGCCAACGCGAAGTGGCTGACTGCGCGCGAGAAGAAACTGCTCGCCGATGAAATCGCCGCGCAGCCGCACGAAAAAGCGAAGTCACATTCGCTCGGCGCGGTGTTCCGCGATCCGCGCACGTGGTGGATGTCGCTGATCTACTTCGCGTTCGTCACGGGCCAATACGGACTCACGTTCTGGATGCCGACGCTCGTCAAATCGACGGGCGTGACGGGCGCATTCGAAATCGGTCTCTTGAGCGCGATTCCGTTTCTCGCCGCGATCGTCGTGATGAACGTAATGGGCCGCAGCGCGGACAAGTACCGCGAACGACGCTGGCATCTGATCGGCCCGGCGCTCGCGGGCGCAGTCGGCTTTGCGATTGCGGCATCGTTCGTGAACAACACGGCCGTGTCGATTACGTTCCTGTCGATTGCCGCAGCGGGCGTGCTGACGTGCGCGCCGCTCTTCTGGTCGCTGCCGACGGCGTTCATGTCGGGCGCGACGGCTGCGGCGGGCATCGCGATCATCAATTCGGTCGGCAATCTCGCGGGCTTCGCGAGCCCGTACATGATCGGCTATCTTAAGGATGTCACGCACAGCACGCAGTCCGGCATGTACGTGCTCGCCGCGATGCTCGTGCTCGGCGCGATCGCCGTATGGCTGACGCCCGCGCGGCTCGTGAACCGCTAAACGCACAATTGCGTGAAGGCCGGATGCGTCGCGTATCCGGCTAACGTTCGATAGAGATAGATACAGGAGTTGCTTCGATGCCTCGCTTCGCCGCCAATCTGACGATGATGTACAACGAACACGCGTTCCTCGACCGCTTCGCCGCTGCCGCGCGCGACGGCTTCGAGGCCGTCGAGTTTCTGTTTCCTTATGAATACGCCGCCGCCGATCTGAAAGCGCGTCTCGACGAGCACGGCCTTACGCAAGCGCTCTTCAACGCGCCGCCCGGCGACTGGGCAGCGGGCGAGCGTGGCATCGCGTCGTTGCCGGGCCGCGAAGACGAGTTCCGCCGCAGCGTCGATACCGCGCTCGAGTACGCACGCGTGCTCGGCAACGACAAGCTGCATGTGATGGCCGGTCTGATCAGGCCGGAGCAATCGCGCGCCGCGCATCGCGACGTGTACCTGAAGAATCTCGCGTATGCCGCGAAGACCGCGCAGGCGGACGGCATCACCGTCGTCATCGAGCCGATCAACACGCGCGACATTCCCGGCTTCTTTCTGAACCGCCAGGACGACGCGCAGGCGATCTGCGCCGAAGTCGGCGCGGCGAATCTGAAGGTGCAGTTCGATCTTTACCACTGCCAGATCGTCGAAGGCGATCTCGCTGTAAAGCTCAAACGCGACATGCCGCGCGTCGGCCATATCCAGATTGCGGGCGTGCCCGAGCGGCACGAGCCGGATATCGGCGAAGTGAACTATCCGTATCTGTTCTCGCTGATCGACGAGCTCGGCTACGACGGCTGGATCGGCTGCGAGTACCGGCCGCGCGCGGGCACGTCGGCGGGCCTTGGATGGATCAGGCCGTATGTGAAGGCACGCGGCTGACCGACAGGCGCGTACGACAGATCCACAGACAGACCCACATATTGAGGAACGACGGCACATGAAAGTACTGATCACAGGCGGCGCGGGTTTTCTGGGGCAGCGTCTCGCGCGCGAACTGCTCGCGCGCCGCGAACTGAAGGGCACGGACGGGCAGCGCCAGCCGATCACCGAACTGGTGTTGCTCGACGTCGTGGCCGCGCCCGGCCCGGACGACGCGCGCGTGCGGATCGAAGTCGGCGATATTGCCGAGCGCAGCGTGCTCGAACGGCTGATCGATGAAAAGACATCGGCGATATTCCACCTCGCCGCCATCGTCAGCGGCCAGGCCGAAAGCGATTTCGATCTGGGCATGCGCATCAATCTGGACGCATCCCGATTGCTGCTCGACGTGTGCCGGATGCGCGGACACAAGCCGCGTGTCGTGTTTACGAGCTCGGTCGCCGTCTATGGCGGCGAGCTGCCCGAGGTCGTGCTCGACGATACGGCGCTGAATCCGCAGTCGTCATATGGCGCGCAGAAGGCGGGCGCCGAGCTGCTGCTGAACGACTATTCGCGGCGCGGTTTCGTCGATGGCCGCGTGCTGCGCCTGCCGACCATCAGCGTGCGGCCGGGCAAGCCGAATGCGGCGGCGTCATCGTTTGCGAGCGGCATCATCCGCGAGCCGCTGACGGGCGAAAAGGCCGTGTGTCCCGTGAACGGCGCGACGCGCTTGTGGCTGCTGTCGCCACGCAAGGCGATCGAATGCCTCGTGGCCGGATGCGAGATCGACGCGGCCGCATTCGGCAACCGGCGCACGGTGAATCTGCCGGGCGTATCGGTGAGCGTCGACGAGATGATCGCGGCGCTGCGCGATGTGGCAGGCGATGCCGTCGCGGCCCGGATCGAATGGAAGGCGGATGAGCGCGTCGAGAAGATCGTCGGTAGTTGGCCTGCGCAGTGGGACACGTCGCGCGCTCAGCGGCTCGGCTTTGCCGGCGATGCGTCGTTCAAGGATATCGTCCGCGCGTTTATCGACGACGAACTGGGCGGGACGATTCCGGCGTGATCCGCGCGGGTCGCGGTCATACGAAAGCCTACGACGCAAGGCCGCGCGTATTGGCAAGATGACTTCACGCATCTGACATCTGCGTTAGCTTCCGGCCCACTATCTGACACAACACACTCCGAAAAGACCGCACAGCCGGTCTTTTCGTCGTTGTGGAGCGGCCCCTGAAACGGTCCGGAAGCAGCACTCTATAGGCAGCCCTTAAATAGTCCGACTACTTTAGGGTATACGTTGATTAATCGGCAAAAGTACGTGATATAGGATTTTCCGCAGGGTTGTCAGGGGCACACGCATGCACACGGGGTTCGTGAAGTGTGGTGCCTCCCGGCACCGGCGCTTCCCTCGCCTGCGCCGTCATGCACAGCAAGTTATTCAATAACTCAAAGACTGGAGAATGACATGGCCGGTAAGCAGGAACCCAAGGACGAAGTCCAGAGCATGCGTCGTGGAATGCTGCAGGGCGCTGGCCTCGGTGCAGCGTTGGCAGTGCTCGGCGGCGCGATCACGCCGGCGCAGGCTGCCGAGGCGGGGCCGTTTCCGGCTCACAAGCGCTGGAAGATCGTATTCGTCAATCACGTGACGACAAACCCATTCTTTGTCCCGACGCAGTACGGCATTCAGGACTCCACCGCTTTGCTCGGCATGGACTACCAGTGGACGGGCTCGGCCAACGCCGACATCGCCGAGATGGTGAATGCCGTCAACGCGGCGATCGCCGGGAAGGCCGATGCGATTGCCGTGCCGATCGTCGATCCGAAGGCTTTCGACAAGCCGATCCAGGCGGCGCTCGACGCGGGCATTCCCGTGTTCGCCTATAACGCCGACGCGCCCCAGGGCTCGTCGAATCCGCGTCTGTCGTACATCGGCCAGGACCTGTATCTGTCCGGCTATCAGATGGGCGAGCGAATCGCGAGCCTGATCGACAGCGGTCTGGTCGGACTCTTCATCGCGACGCCCGGCCAGCTGAACATCCAGCCGCGGCTGGACGGCGCCGTCGCCGCGATCAAGAAGTCGGGCAAGAAGATCGACGTGCAGACCATCGCGACGGGGGCGACCGTCAACGAAGAGCTTTCGAAGATCAAGTCGTTCTATCTGGGCCACCAGGACCTGAAGGGGATGTTCGCGGTCGACGCGGGCAGCACCCAGGGCGTCGCCGAAGTGATGAAAGAGAACAACCTGCCGGCGAAGGGCGTGCACGGCGGCGGCTTCGACCTGTTGCCGCGCACCGTGCAGCTGATCCACGATGGCTTCCTCGACTTCACGATCGATCAGCAGCCTTACGTGCAAGGCTTTTATACCGTGGTCCAGGCGTTCGTGTATCTCGCATCGGGCGGGCTCGTCGGACCGGCCAACGTCAACACCGGTTTGAAGTTCGTGACGAAGGCCTCCGTCGATCCTTACCTGAACACGTCGACACGCTACGAAGGCAAGAGCACGAAGCCGCAAATCGTTCCGCACACGGGAGCGATCAAAGGGTGACGTCTCCTGTAGCGGACATCAAGAAGGCGCAACGGCCGCGACGCTCGTCGCGGTCGTTTCTGCGTTCGAGCGAGCTTCGCATCCTCGCGGTCGCCGTCATTCTGTGCGCGTACTTCGAGACGGCCAATCACGACTTCCTGCTGACGTCGGCGAGCCTGCAAAACCTGTCGCAGTTCATCGCTCCCGTCGCCATCATCGCATTCGGCGAAATCATGTTGATGATCGGCGGAGAGATTGATCTTTCCGCCGGCATGGTGTTCGCGTTCGCGCCTTTCATCATGCATTTCACGAACGAGGCGGGCCTGCCGGCATGGCTCTCGGTGATCGCGGGGCTGGTCGCGGCGGGCCTGATCGGATTCGTCAACGGAGCGGTCACGGTCTATCTGCGGATTCCGTCGTTCGTCACGACGCTCGGCACGCTCTTCTTCGTCAACGGCTTCACGCTGACGATATCGAGAGGCACGCCCGTTTCCCCGCCCGAGGACGGTCTCTTTGCCGAGTTCATGGGAGCGTGGGGCTACAGCGAGATCATCTGGGCGATCGCGCTCGCGGTGATCATGCATGTGTTGCTGCGTCACACGCGCTGGGGCCTGCATACGATCGCGTCCGGGGCGAATCCGCTCGGCGCGAGCGAGGCGGGTATTCATGTCAGGCGCCTGAAGCTCGGCAACTTCGTGCTTGCGGCGGTGCTCGCGGGATTGACGGGCATGCTCGAATGCTTCCGCATTTCGTCGATCGATCCGCAAGCGGGCGGCAACCAGATCATGTTCCTTGCCGTCGCCGCTGCCGTGATCGGCGGCACGCCGCTCGCGGGCGGCTCGGGGACGATCATCGGCGGGCTGATCGGCGCGGCCGTGCTCGGCATTCTGAACGATGGCTTCACGCTGATCGGCATCAACGCGTTCACGTTCAACATGATTCTCGGCGCGGCGATTCTCGCGGCGATGATCTTCAATATCCACGTCGTACGTCTCGCGCGCAAAGGAGAGCTGTGATGTCCTCGTCGCCGGAAGAAGCGCTGCGCGGGGAGGACATCGTCAAGCGCTTCGGCGCCGTGACCGCGCTCGACGGCGTGTCGCTGACGCTCAGGCAAGGGGAAATCCTCGGCATTCTGGGCGACAACGGCGCGGGCAAATCGACGCTCATCAAGATCCTCACCGGTTTTCATCAGCAGACGAGCGGCAAGCTGTTTCTCGGCGGCCAGGAAACGATGCTGCGTTCCGTCGATCACGCGCGTTCGCTCGGCATCGAATGCGTGTATCAGGATCTCGCGCTCGCCAACTCGCTGAGCATCTACCACAACATGTTCCTGAACCGGGAGATTCTCAGGCCCGGGCCGTTCCGTCTGTTGAACCACCGCGCGATGCGCGAGCGCGCCGCGGAATGTCTCGAAGAGATCGGCGTGCATGTGCCGTCGGTGGACCTCGCTGTCGAGCAGCTTTCGGGCGGACAACGGCAAGCTATCGCGGTGGCGCGCGCGGTCAACTCGAACGCGAAGATCCTGCTGCTCGACGAGCCGCTCGCTGCGATGGGCGCGCGCGAAGCGGGGCTCATCATCGATCTGATCCTGCGGTTGAAGGAGAAGGGCGGTCTGTCGATCATCATGATCATGCACAACTACGCGCAGACGCTCGATATCGCCGATCGCGTGATGCTGATGCAACGCGGGCGCGTGACGTATCAGCGCGAGACGGTCAGCACGTCCGTTGCCGAGCTGATGGACATCGTCAGGCGCGAATATCGCGCGATGCGCACGCAAGGGGCGTGAGCGGCGGCTCGGCGTGTTGTTGGTTGCCGACACAATCCGTTGCACGCGCACGATCAGCCCGCTTTCAATCGGCGCCCGTATTGGCACGGCAGACATCATGCGGGACAATCGCGGCAACCTGTCGACATCCGACACGAGGAGCCGCCGTGATCGCATTGATATTGGGGTTGTTGTTGTTCCTGGGTGCGCATTCCGTCCGCATTTTCGCGGACGACTGGCGCAAGGCGCGGATCGCGCAGATGGGCGAGAAGCCGTGGAAGGGCGCGTATTCCATCGTGTCCATCATCGGACTCGTGCTGATCATCTGGGGATATGGACTCGCGCGGCGCGAGCCCGTCATGCTCTGGTCGCCGCCCGCATGGGCGCCGCATCTCGCGGGCATCCTCACGCTCGTTGCGTTCATCCTCTTTCCGGCCGCGTACGTGCCGGGTAATCACTTCAAGGCGCTGGTCAAGCATCCGATGACGATCAGCGTCGCGCTGTGGGCCTTCGCGCATCTGCTGGCGAACGGGACGCTGAACGCGGTCATCCTGTTCGGCGCGTTTCTCGTCTGGGCGCTCGCCGATGTCGCCGCCGCGCGAAGGCGGGATCGCGTCGAAGGCATCGTCTATCCGGGCGGGAGCTTCTCGCGAGATGTGATTCCCGTCGTGGTCGGCGTCGTCGCCTGGGTCGTGTTCGCGTTCTTCCTGCACGGGTGGTGGATCGGCGTGAAGCCGATGGGGTGAGCTTCAGTTCGCGCTAGCGGCAAGGTGAAGCGTCATGGGCTCAACGGCGATGACAGGTTGCTGGGCCGCATGATCGTTTCATCGGGAAGCACGAGCGTGTAGCGCGTTTCGAGTTCGTGCGCCGTTTCGGCAGCCTTGCACCATTGACGGGCGAACTCGATGTCGAGAGCAGCCAGGTGACGGCGGCTTCTTGCAGCCTTGGTGCCATAGGTCGCGTTCGTCTGGGACACAGGCATCCGCATGATCTGGCGCGAGCAGGTTCGACGTGGGCGCACGAACTGTGAGGGGGCGAACGTAACTCCGACGATGCGTGCTCAGAGATCCAGCACTAGCTCCGCAGATTTCGCGCGCGAAACACAGACCATGATCTGAGTTTCCTTTTCGTCATCGCGCAGTACGAGATCCCGATGGTCGGCCTCTCCCGAGCATAGTCCTGTGCGGCATGAGCCACAGGTGCCGCTTTCGCACGAGCTTGGCACCCGCACGTTCGTGGCGCGCAGCACGTCGAGGATCGAGCGGTCGGCGGGGATCTCCAGAGACGTGCAGCTGCGCTTGAGCCGAACCGTAAATGGCGTGCTTTCCCGTGCGTTGGCGTTGCTCGCCCCGAAGCTCTCGAAGTGCACGGTGCCGGACGGCCAATGGCCCGTCATGTCGCGCACGGTGTCCATCAGCGCCTGCGGCCCGCAGCAGTAGACGTGTTGTGCCGACTTCGACCTCTCGAATACGGGCCAGAAGTCGAACGATTTCGCCGGGTCGCCGAAGTCGTGGTGAATCTTTACCGCCGCGCGCCACTCATTGCTGCTGAGTTCGTCAAGAAACGCGGTGCCCTCCGGATCGCGGGCCAGGTAATACAGCTTGAACTGTCTCAGGCCTTCCGCCCGGAGCTGGCGCGCCATCGACAGCATGGGCGTAATGCCGATGCCTCCAGCGACGAGAATGAACGATTTCGCCCGCTCGTCGAGCGGGAATTCGTTTCGCGGCAGCGAGACCTCGATCACGTCCCCTGCGGAGGTTTCGTCGACGAGGCTCATGGAACCGCCTCGCCCGTGGCGGTCCCGCTTCACCGCAATGACGTAGCGATCTCGCTCCTGTGAGTCGTTGCAGAGCGAATAGCTGCGACGCGCGCCGTTGGGCACAACGACGGTCAAATTCGACCCTGCTTCGAACGGCGGCAGCGGGGCGTCCTGCGGATGGGTTAGCTCAAAGCGCCAGATGTCGCGCGCAATTTTCTCCTTTTCCGCAATCTTCAGATGCAGAAAACCGCCTTCGGGGGTGGTCATGCCTGTCTCCTTCCGCTCGATTCGTTTCGCTACCATGGAGCGTATGATATTGCTAGAGATCTAATTAAGCAAGTTGATCCAGCGCAATCCCCCCGTCGGTATAAACCCCCACTTGCCAGCGTGACCAACGCCCCGTAGCCTAATTACTAGATGTCTAATTATGCGGAACGCAGACGCAAGACCCTCGTCGGGAGGGAATGTTTGTCCGTTTCCGCAGACAAAAAAGTCTGAAACCAGGAGAGCCCCGGACATGACAGATTCAACGTTGAGCTACGAGGATGCGCCCCCGCTTCGTGTCGCCGATTCGGCGGTCGTCGAGGCGACGTATCGCAAGGTCACACTAAGGTTGATGACCTTTCTTTTCTTTTGCTGGGTCCTGAACTATCTCGATCGCGTCAACGTCAGCTTCGCGCAGTTGCAGTTGAAGCACGACCTCGGCTTGAGCGATGCCGCGTATGGGCTCGGCGTGAGCCTGTTCTTCATCGGCTACATCCTGCTGGAAGTTCCGAGCACGCTGCTGCTCAGGCGCATCGGCGCTCGCCGGACCGTTACGCGGATCATGCTGCTGTGGGGCGCCATTTCCACCGCAATGGCCTTCATGACCGCACCCTGGCAGTTCTACCTCGCTCGGACGCTGCTCGGCGCCGCGGAGGCGGGCTTCTGGCCAGGGATCATTCTCTACCTCTCGTACTGGTATCCCGCGAAACGCCGCGCGCGCATCACGTCGCGATTTCTGCTCGCGATTGCCGCCGCGGGTATTATCGGCGGCCCGCTTTCGGGGCTGATCCTCGAAAACTTCATGGGTGTATGGGGCTTTCGCAACTGGCAGTGGCTGTTCTTTCTCGAAGGCTTGCCCGCCGTGATCGCCGGCGTGGTCGCGTGGTTTTACCTGACGGACAAGCCACAGGATGCGTCGTGGCTCACGGATGAGCAAAAACGCATCGTCATGGACGCGCTCGAGGAAGAACACCGGCAGAAGCCGCACGATGCGCCGAGCCGTCTGCTCGTCGCGCTGCGCGACCCGCGCGTGTATGTGATCGCCGCAGGCTGGGCCACGGTGCCCATTTGCGGGACCATCCTCAATTACTGGACACCTACCATCATCAAGCAGGCGGGCGTTTCCAACATGTTGCAGATCGGCTTGCTGTCCGCGCTGCCATACATCGTCGGCGCCGTCGCCATGCTGCTGATCGCGCGCAGCTCCGATCTGCGGCTCGAGCGCCGTTGGCACTTCGTGTTGTCGACGACAGCGGGCGCAACGGGCGCGGTGCTGCTCACGATTCTCACGCACAACTCGGCTGCCGCAATCGCGTGCCTGAGTCTCGTTGCAGTGAGCTATTTCGCGGCCGCCGCCATCATCTGGACCATTCCGCCGAACTACCTCAAAGGCGAGGCGGCTGCGGGCGGAATCGGCGTCATCAGCAGTCTTGGGCAGGTGGGCGCTTTCTTCGCGCCGATCGTCCTTGGCTGGGTGAAGAGCGTAACCGGCAGCTTCTCGGCCGGCATCCTGCTGGTCGCGGCGCTCGTGTTCATTGGCGGCATTGCCGTCTTCTTCGGCGTGCCGCGCGAGCGGCAGGCGCCTCAGTCCGGCGCGTGACGATGCACGTGACGGACCGCATTTTGACAGTCAGACAGGAGCAGGAATGAGCAAGCTTCAACTTTCGATCGCCGTGGGCAATTACGACCGGATGCGGCCGTTGATCGACGGCGACGTCCAGATCGACGGCGTCGATCCTGTGTTCATGCTGCAGGACCCGGAGGAAATTTTCTTTCGCGCGTTCCGGCACGCGGATTACGACATTTGCGAGCTTTCGCTGAGCAGCTATTCGGTGAAGACGGCCGCGGGCACCTCGCCCTACATCGCCGTGCCGGTGTTTCCGTCGCGCGCGTTCCGGCACAGCTCGATCTACGTGCGTTCCGACCGTGGGATCGACCGGCCCGAGGACCTGAAGGGCAAACGCATCGGCGTGCCGGAATACCAGCTCACGGCCAACGTGTGGGTGCGGCTCTTTCTCGAAGAGGAATATGGCGTGAAGGCTTCGGATATCCGCTGGGTGCGCGGCGGCTACGAGGACCCGACGCGTGTGGAGAAGATCGCGCTCAAGCTGCCCGAAGGCGTCGTGCTGGAAAATGCGCCCGAAGGGCAGACGATCTCGAACCTGCTGGCCGACGGCGAGATCGACGGCGTGATCGGGCCGCGCGCGCCGTCGTGCTTCGAGCGCGGGCATCCCAAGGTCAAGTACCTCTTCGATGACCCCCAACAGCGCGCTGCCGAGTGGTACGAGCGCAGGAAGCTCTTTCCGATCATGCACACGCTCGGCATCCGCAAGACGCTGGCGGAGCAGCATCCGTGGCTGCCTGGCGCTATCGCGAAGGCGTTCGAGCACGCGAAGCAGGTGGCGCTCGCGCGTTTGAGCGACACCTCGGCGACCAAGGTGACACTGCCGTTCATCGAAGACCAGTTGCGCAACGCGCGACGTTTGATGGGCTCCGACTTCTGGTCGTACGGATTCGCCAGCAACGAGCACGTGATCGACCGCTTCCTTGCGCAGCACCACGCCGAGGGCTTGTCGAGCCGGCGCCTTCAACCCGCTGAGCTGTTCCATCCAGCGAGCCTCGAGAGCTTCAAGATCTGACCTCCCGCGGCAGTCGTCGCGTCGCGCATCCGCCCGTTACCGGCTGCGCGACGCCAGCGTGGAAGGGGACAACACAATATAATCAGGAATCCATAATACAAATGAACATGAAGGGACACACATTCCCGCGCGCGTGCGGCGGGCTGCTGGTGCTCGCCTGCACGGCGGCCCATGCGCAAAGTTCGATCACGCTGTACGGCATCGTCGATGCGGGCGTCGAATACGTCAACCGCGTGGCCCAGGGTAAACAGACGGGCTCGGTGATCCGGGAGCAGTCGGGCAATCTTGCCGGATCGCGCTGGGGGCTCAAAGGCTCGGAGGATCTTGGCGGCGGGTACAAGGCTTTGTTCACGCTCGAGGGCGGATTCAACGTGAACAACGGAACGCTCGGCCAGAGCGGGCGGCTGTTCGGCCGTAAGGCGTTCGTTGGCCTCGCGACACCGTACGGCACGCTTACGCTCGGACGTCACCAGAACCTGCTCTACGAGCTGATGTACAAGTACGACGCGCTGACGTTCAATCCGAGCTATTCCGCGCAAAGCATGGATAGCCAGTTCGTGAACCGCGCGGACAATTCGGTGCGCTACGGCGTGCATCTCGGCGACGTGACGTTCGCGGCGTTGTACAGCACGGGCTTTGACTCGACGATTCCAAACGGTGCCAACGTGCCCGGCGCGACGAAAGTGGGCCGCGAGATGAGCGCCGCGGTGCTGTACGACCGTGGGCCGTTCAGCATCGGTGTGACGTACGACCAGTTGCAGGGCACCTCGATCGCCACGCAGAGCAACACGCAGCAGCGCGCGCTGCTCGGCCTTTCGTACGACATCGGGCCCGTCAAGGCGCTGGCGGGCCTGCGCTGGCTGAACACACGCAACACGGACGTGCCACCCAGTTCGCTGCTCTATTGGGGCGGTGTGACCTGGCGGGTGAATACGCCGCTCTCCGTTTCCGCCAGCGTCTATCACACGCAGTTTCGCAATCCGCACGGCGGCCCGACGATGGGGGCGTTGCTGGTCGACTACGCGCTCTCGAAGCGCACCGATGTGTACGCGGAAGGCGCGTATGTCTCCAATCGTTCATTTTCCAATGTCGGCATTCGGGGCACAGGCGTGGACATCGCTCCCGGCATGGACCAGGCGGGCGTGACTGTGGGCATTCGCCACACCTTCTGAGCGGCCGCGCGCTGCGGAACAGTGCCTCTCGCGCCGGCTAAAGCGCTATGATTGTCGCCAGTCTGGTCACAATAACGGCGAGGAAGGTATGGCAGCAGCAGGTACTTCGGGAAAGGGCGGGGTCGCGAGCGAGGACCCCATCCTGCGGCACTGGCGCGAGGCGGTGCCGGATGATCGTCTTGCTCACCTGGTGAAGGATGCGGGCCGCGCGATGATTCGCGGTCTGCAAATGCGCCTGGCGCAGCATGAAGTCTCGTTTGGCCACTGGGCGTATCTGCGTGTGCTGTGGGTCACCGACGGGCTCACGCAGAAGGAGCTCAGCGACGAGACGGGCACCACTACGCCCACCACGTTCAGCGCGGTGTCGGCAATGGAAAAGCTCGGGTACGTCGAGCGCCGCTATGCGCCCGGCAATCGCAAGAACACGCACGTGTATCTCACGCCGCGCGGCCGGGGCCTGAAAAAAAAGCTTGTTCCGCTTGCGGAAGAAGTCAACGAGATCAGCGTCGCCGGATTGAAAACCACCGAGATCAACGTCGCGCGCAAGGTCCTGCTAACGATTATCGAAAACATGGCGCGCGACGAAGCCGAGTCGAGCGATCCGGCGCGCCGCATTCCGTCGACACGAGAAATGGGCAACCTGATCGCAACGCGCGGCGAGGAGTACGAAAGCAACTGAGGCCGGCGGTTTCATGATTTCATAGGTCGTTTTCCGGGTTCCATTTTATTAAATATCTAGTAATATTGACGGCCGCGCCTGTGCGCGGCAGCAGGTGGCTTCAAGCTGCTTTCCCGCTCAATATACGGACCCTGAAATGGATGCAATGACCCGCGCGGCCGTGGCGCGCAATGTCCGCGAAGCGCTCGCGGAAGATGTCGGCGATAACGACTGGACTTCACAACTGATCGACCCTGCCGGTTCGGCCGAGGCAGTCCTCACCGTGCGCGAGGCCGCGCTCCTGTGCGGCAGGCCATGGTTCGACGAAACGCTCCTGCAGACGGACCCGCGCATCGCTGTCGAATGGTTCGTCGGCGAAGGCGAATGGATGCGTGAAGGACAGGCCGTGTGCAAGATCGCCGGGCCCGCGCGCGGCATGCTTACCGCCGAGCGCACCGCGCTCAACTTTCTCCAGCTGCTTTCGGGCGTGGCCACGGCAACGCACGCCATGGCGCGCATTGTCGAAGGCACGGCGGCGCGCATTCTCGATACGAGAAAAACGCTGCCGGGTCTGCGCCTTGCGCAAAAGTACGCGGTGCGCGTGGGCGGCGGAGAGAACCATCGGCGCGGACTTTACGACGGCATGCTGATCAAGGAAAACCACATCGCAGCGGGCGGCGGCATTGCGCCGACGATTCGCGCCGCCCAGGCGCTTGGTGCGGAAGTGCCGCTTCAGGTCGAAGTGGAAACGCTCGGCGAGCTGGCCGAGGCGCTGGAATCTGGCGCCAGGTCGATCCTGCTCGACAACTTCTCGCACGATGCCATGCGCGAGGCCGTGCGCCTCAACGTGGGGCGTGCCAGTCTGGAGGTGTCGGGCGGTGTCTCGACAGAAACGCTGCGCGCGATTGCCGAGACGGGCGTGAACCGCATTTCCGTGGGTGGGCTCACGAAGCACGTGAGGGCGGTCGATTTTTCGCTGCGCTTTGGGGCGTACGTCGGGGCATGCGTCGCGCAGCCCGACCTGGCGCGCGAGTGCGCCGCGTAGCGGTGAATCGGTGACGCTCGCACAGAAGTAAAAAAGCCTTCGCGTGCGAAGGCTTTTTCGTTGTCGCCGATTGGCGGAGCAGCAGGTCGATATCAGAGCAGGACGTCTGCGCCCGCCTCGCTCGACTTCAGTATGGCGAGGCAAATTTCCAGAGTGCCCTTTGCCCATTCTCCGTCGTGAAGAGGCGGTCGTCCCTCGACAACGGCGCCATACAGTTCGTCGATGACCTCGGCGCGCGGCACGGCGGGGCGCGAAAGCGGCAGCGTCTCGCGCCGGTCGCCGTACACGACGATAGAGTCGGGCAGGGGCCGCAAGTCCGCACGTTCGCACGAGACGATGACCGGACCGAAATGCTGATGAAATCGAGGCGGTTCGTCCGCAGAGGCGCAAGGCGGTTTGTATGCCGATCCGCCGTACGTTCCGGCGGCCTTCAACTTTGCCTCGTCGTTCGACGAGGCGAGCGTCGCCAGACGCCTGCGAGCATTGCCGTACGCATCCGGGCTCGTCTGGTCGCCCATCTCGCCGATCCAGCCAGTCCACTCGTCGCTGTTGAAATGGCCGTATCCGTTGTAGGAGAGGGAAGCGTAAGCTCCGTTTTCGAACCAGATCAGCGCGGAATACGCGCCTTCGGTGGGGCGTGCCGGGTCCCACCGGCCGACGCTCGCGCGTAGCCGAACCGCGCGAGAGCCGGCGAGCAAGCGCACGATATCGACCTGGTGAGCCGCCTGGCTGAAAACGGCGCCGCCGCCTTCGGCCGTCATCAGCTCCTCGGGCCGGCGCGGCCGGTAAAGGTAGTCGGTGTAGTTGACCGCCTGGATCATCTTCACCGCGCCGAAATCCCCTTCCCGGATCAGTTCGCGTGCGCGCAGATACGGCGTGTCGAAGCTGTGGCAATGGCCGACGATCAGATGCACGTTCGCGGCGCGGCACGCGGCGATCATGCGTTCGCAGTCGGCCGCGTCGAGCGCCATCGGCTTTTCGACCAGCACGTGTTTGCCTTTCGCCGCGGCAATTTCCGTGTGCTGCGCGTGGAACTGATGTGGGCTCGCCACGTAGACGACTTCCACGTTGGGATCGTCGGCCAGTTGCAGCACGTCGGCGTAGGTTCGCGCGTCGAAGTCGGCGGCGAACTGCCGCCGCGCTTCTTCACGCGGATCGCACGCGGCAACGAGCTGGACTCTCGGGTCGCGCAGGAAGGTGGGCAACATCAGCGAGAACGCCCGCCCCAGTCCTGCTACCCCAATGCGCAAGCGGCGATCTTCCATGGCCGTGCGCCCTCCGTTATTGCGAGACCTGGTAGTCGGTCGCGACTACGGCCGACTGGTCGTCGGGCAGCGCGTGCTTCGTGCTGACATAGCGCGCCTCATAGGTGCGCCAGTCGATCTCCTTCGGCACGACTGCCTGATACGAGCAGACGTCGTGTGAAATCGCTTTCGCACCCGTGCCGATCGCTTCGTCACCTTGCTTGAATTCGGCGAGCGCGTCGAGCATGCGCCGGCGGAATTCGACGATGGCGAGATCGCTCGCGCCTAGACGCTCGTCCGAACGGTTCGCAATCGGACCCATCGTGACCCACATCGCGATGTCCTGGTTCGGGAAACCCGTGATGCCGGTGAAGTTTCCGGTCGCCATCGCCGCGCGGTCCTGCCAGAAGCGGTTCTCGTGATTGCGCAGCGGACGGTAGCGTTCGTCCAGATCAATACCGACCTGCTGATGCAGGAATTTGCGCCAGGATTCGGTTTCCGGCGTGGTCGCCGGATCGCCCCATGCGATGAAGTAGAACGCTGTGTTCGTGTCGTCCATCGGCACGTTGATGTTCGCGACGTTGTAGAGATTGTTCGGCGGAATCAGCACGGTTGCCGGCGCAACGAATACCGTCGAGCGCACGTAGTCGTGCGTGTTGGCGTTGAAGATCGGGCGGCGCAGCGCGGCGTAGCGAAAACCGTAACCGGTGCGCTCGACCTGCAGGCGCGGCGCCTTGTCGGTGGAGGGACGCAGCCAGTTCTTCGAAGTTGCCTCGGCGCCGCCAACGCGCGCCGGCACGAAGTCCGACGAATGAAGGCTCGAGCTGTGCGCGGAATCGATCGCGCCTTCGAGAATCTGCGCCCAGTTGCAGGGCAGCAGCGCCTTTGCGATGCTCACGCGGGTGTCCGCGCCCGGCGCCCACGCGGGCGGAACGAATTCGGGCGCGGCGTCCTGCGGGCCCATGTATGCCCACACCATGCCGCCCCATTCCTGCACCGGGTAGGCCTTGTGCTTGACCTTGTCGGTCATGCAACTCGAGGCGGGCTCGGACACCATTTCGATCACGTTGCCGAGCACGTCGAACTTCCAGCCGTGGTACAGGCAGCGCAGGCCGCAGTCTTCATTGCGGCCATAAACCAGCGATGCCCGGCGGTGCGGGCAATACTCGTCCATCACGCCAACGCGGCCTTCCGTATCGCGAAACACGACCAGATCCTCGCCAAACACGCGCGCTTTCACCGGCGCGCCGTCCGGCTCGCTCACTTCCTCGATCAGACAGACGGGGGTCCAGTGGCGGCGCATCAACTGCCCCATCGGGGCATCGCCTTCAACACGGCACAGCAGTTCATTTTCTTCGTGGGTCAGCATGTTTGTCTCCCGGCGAGAGGTCGCCTTCATCAACAGGTGTTGCCAAATTCTATTAGATATCTAGGAAAAATCGCAAGCCCGTTTGCGGGGGACTTCGGGTAACTACGGACGTATTGGCGCGCGAGAACAGGGCGGGGATATGGGGTCAGCCAGAGGAGCAAAGGGTGGTGGAATCAGTACCCGGACGGGAGATCGCGCCAAAGCGGGCTCTACGCCGCAATCGAGTGGGGCGGCCAGATAATCGGCTTCATCGGCGCGGGGTGCGCGCATGATGTCGTCATGTCGGACGAAGCGTTCAAGGAACCGGTCTTCACCATGCGAAAGCATGGCGCTAGCGGCATCGGCGCCGTGTTCGGTCCTGTGATGGTGTTCTGGTTTTCGTGATCGGCATCGCGGGACCCGTCAACACGTTCGCGGCCCCCGTCATTCTGGTCGCGCTCAATCCGTCGTTTGAACCGGCATCGATCGCGCGTGTTCAGGCGGGATAGGGCAGGTCATACGTCTCGCGGCTCGCTGCGCGCAGCGCGTCGATCATCAGGGCAGCAGCGGGGGAGAGCAGTTTTTCACCGTGGGTGATCAACCCGAAGTCGTCCATCCTGCACTCCATCGGCAGAGGCAGAATTTGAACCATGCCGTGAGACGCGTAGTAGCGCGCAACGTCTTCTGCGAGCACGGCAATCATGTCGCTTTTTTCCAGCACACGCGTGACAAAGAGCAGAGCGGCCGTTTCGACGACATTCGACGGCGGAGGGAGGCTTGCGCGCTGAAACATCAGCTCGAAACGGTGCCGTAGCACACTGCCCGCTGGTGGCACGATCCACGCGCTGCGCTGGACGTCGGACAGCTCCATTGGCGCCCCGGTCAGCAGCGGATGACCTCGGCGAACCACGGCGCGGACCGGTTCGCCTGCAAGCGCCTCGTAACGCAACTGAAGCTTGTCGTGTTCGGCCGACAGCCGCCCGATTACTATGTCGAGCTTGTCTTGCCCCAGATGCTCGAGCAGCACATTGCTGGTGTCTATTTCGACCGAAATACGTATGTTCGCGTGCATGCGCTTGACAGCCGCGACAGCCGCCGGAAGAACGCGCACACCTGGCGATGTGATGGCGCCTACCGCAACGTGACCGAGCCGTCCGGCCTTGAGAGCGGCGAGTTCATCCTGAGCCTGTTCGAGACTGCCCAGCACGATACGTGCGTGCCGGATTAGCGCATCGCCATAGAGCGTTGGCCGCACCCCGCGCGGCATGCGTTCGAATAGAACGGCCCCGACCATCTCTTCCAGTTCACGCAGCAGCTTCGAAGCGGCTGGCTGTGTCATGTTCAGCGCCGCCGCGGCGCGATGGATGTTGCCTTCCTCTGCAAGCGCGACGACCAGCAGCAATTGCCGTGTTTTCAGGCGCGTGCGCACGTACCAGGGGTTCGTATCCAGCATGGACTAAGTATTAATACCGATATATGAACTGATATGGGAAACGTCCAACTTTTCATTAGTAGGTTATCAACTTTGTTCATACACTGCACGCAAATCTGGCCTACCTAAAAGACGGACGATGTCGGCAACCAAACCCAAATTGCGGTCACAACAGTGGTTCGGCACCACTGACAAGAACGGCTTCATGTATCGAAGCTGGATGAAGAATCAGGGCATTCCCGATCACGAATTCGACGGCCGTCCGATCATCGGCATCTGCAACACGTGGTCGGAACTTACGCCCTGCAATGCGCATTTCCGCAAGCTCGCAGAGCACGTCAAGCGCGGCATCTATGAAGCAGGTGGTTTCCCCGTCGAGTTTCCGGTGTTCTCGAACGGCGAATCGAACCTGCGTCCTTCAGCGATGCTCACGCGCAATCTCGCGTCGATGGACGTGGAAGAAGCGATTCGCGGCAATCCAATCGACGCTGTCGTGCTGCTGTGCGGCTGTGACAAGACCACGCCCGCATTGCTGATGGGCGCGGCGAGCGTCGACGTGCCCGCGATCGTCGTGACGGGCGGTCCCATGCTCAACGGCAAGCTCGAAGGCAAGGACATCGGCTCGGGCACCGCAGTGTGGCAACTGCACGAATCGCTCAAGGCGGGTGAGATCGATCTCCACCATTTCCTGTCGGCGGAAGCGGGCATGTCCCGCTCGGCGGGTACGTGCAACACGATGGGAACGGCTTCGACGATGGCCTGCATGGCCGAGTCGCTCGGCGTATCGCTGCCGCACAACGCGGCGATCCCGGCTGTGGACGCGCGCCGCTACGTGCTCGCGCACATGTCGGGCATCCGTATCGTCCAAATGGCGCTCGAAGATCTGAAGCTCTCGAAGATCCTCACGCGCGAGGCATTCGAGAACGCGATCCGCACGAATGCGGCGATCGGCGGCTCGACCAATGCCGTCATCCATCTGAAGGCGATCGCGGGACGCGTCGGCGTGCCGCTCGAACTGGAAGACTGGATGTGCATCGGCCGCAATACGCCGACCATCGTCGATCTGCAACCGTCGGGTCGCTTCCTGATGGAGGAGTTCTATTACGCAGGGGGCTTGCCGGCGGTGCTGCGGCGCCTGGGCGAGGCGAATCTGCTGCCGCATCCCGACGCGCTGACCGTCAACGGCAAGTCGATCTGGGACAACGTACGCGAGGCGCCCAACTTCAACGACGAGGTGATTCGCCCGCTGGACAGGCCGCTCATCGCGGACGGCGGCATCTGCATTCTGCGCGGCAATCTCGCCCCGCGTGGCGCCGTGCTCAAACCGTCGGCGGCTACACCTGAGCTGCTCAAGCATCGCGGCCGCGCGGTGGTGTTCGAGAACTTCGATCACTACAAGGCAACGATTGGAGACGAATCGCTCGACGTCGACAAGGACTCGATCCTCGTGATGAAGAACTGCGGACCGCGAGGCTATCCGGGCATGGCCGAGGTCGGCAACATGGGCTTGCCGCCGAAGCTACTGCGCCAGGGCGTCAAGGACATGGTGCGTATCTCCGACGCGCGCATGAGCGGCACCGCATACGGCACGGTGGTGCTGCACGTCGCGCCCGAAGCGGCGGCGGGCGGCCCGCTTGCCGCCGTGCGCAACGGTGACTGGATCGAACTCGATTGCGAAGCGGGGCGCCTGCATCTCGACATCAGCGAGGAAGAACTCAAGCGCCGTCTCTCCGACACCGATCCGGCTGCTGCACCGGGCGTCGCCGAGCAGATGGGTAAGGGCGGTTACGCGCGCCTCTACGTCGATCACGTGCTGCAGGCAGACGAAGGCTGCGACCTCGATTTCCTCGTTGGAAAACGTGGCGCTGCCGTGCCGCGCCATTCGCACTGACGCGCATCGAAGGCAGATCATGACGATCCAACTCACGGGTGAACTGCTGATTGCGGGCCGCGCAAAGCGCGGCGAAGGCGCGCCATTTCAGGCGCTCGATGCGGCAACCGGCGAACCCATTGCGCAACCCGTGTTCCACAGCGCATTGAGCACCGACGTCGATCACGTCGGCGAGCTTGCCGACGAAGCGTTCGACGTGTATCGCGCGTTGAGCGCCGAAAAGCGCGCGCAATTTCTCGACGATTGCGCGGCGCGTATCGAAGCGCTCGGCGATCGACTCATCGAGCGCGCGATGGCGGAAAGCGGTCTGCCGCGCGCACGTCTCGAAGGCGAACGCGCGCGCACGGCGAACCAGTTGCGCATGTTCGCGGAACTCGTGCGCAGCGGCGACGCACTCGATGCGCGCATCGAACCCGCGTTGCCCGAGCGTCAGCCGCCGCGCACCGATCTGCGCTTCTGGCGCATCGGCGTCGGTCCTGTGGCGGTCTTCGGCGCGAGCAATTTTCCGCTGGCGTTTTCGGTTGCGGGCGGCGATACCGCCTCGGCACTCGCTGCCGGTTGTCCGGTTGTCGTGAAGGCCCATCCCGCGCATCCGGGCACATCGGAACTCGTGGGCCGCGCAATCCAGGACGCGGTCGCGGCTGCCGGTTTGCCTGCGGGCGTCTTTTCGCTGCTGTTCGACGCGGGCCACGAAGCCGGGAGCGCGTTGGTCCAGCATCCTGCAATCCGCGCAGTCGGTTTCACGGGCTCGCGCGCGGGCGGCCTTGCGTTGATCAAGCTCGCGGTGGCGCGCGCCGAACCGATCCCGGTTTATGCCGAAATGAGCAGCGTGAATCCAAACGTGCTGCTGCCCGGCGCGCTTGCCGCGCGCGGCGAGACGCTGGCGCGCGAGTTCGCCGCATCGGCGACGCTGGGCTGCGGGCAGTTCTGCACCAATCCCGGCTTGATGCTCGGGCTCGCGGGCACCGAGTTCGACGCCTTCGCTGCCAACGCCGCGCGGGAATTCAGCGGCGCGAGCGCGGGCGTGATGCTGACGCCGGGCATTCTGCGCAACTACGAACGCGGCATCGAGCGGTTGATACAACACCCGCAGGTGACAACGCTCGCACGTGGTAACGCAGCGCCCGGCCGCGCACAAGCGGCACTGTTGCGCGTGAGCGCAAAGGACCTGCTCGCGGACCCGACGCTCGGCGAAGAAGTATTTGGGCCCAGCAGCGTACTCGTGGAATGCGCCGATGCGCTCGAGCTGCGCGCGGTGCTGCGCAAGATTGAAGGTCAGCTGACGATCACGCTGCACGCGGAATCCGCCGACGGCGAACTCGTGCGCTCGCTGCTGCCGCTCATCGAGCGCAAGGCGGGCCGTGTGCTCGCGAACGGGTTCCCGACTGGCGTCGAAGTCTGCGACGCGATGGTTCACGGCGGCCCGTTTCCGGCCACTTCGGACGGCCGGAGCACCTCAGTGGGAACGGCGGCCATCGAGCGCTTCCTGCGCCCGGTCTGCTACCAGAATCTCGCCGATAACCTGCTGCCCGACGCACTGCGCGACGCCAATCCACTCGACCTGCGCCGACGCGTCGCAGGCAAACCGGAAACGCAGCGCACTCCGTGAAGCGCGGACCAGGAAGATCCGCGCGCGCCAGTGCGCGTTGCGAATCATGAACGTGGTGAGAGCAACGATCGCGCGGGGTAACGAAACTTTTGAAGCAGGACTGACAACATGAATATGAGCCGTACGCCCCGCTACCGGGGCATCTTCCCCGTCGTGCCGACCACGTTCACGGAAACCGGCGAACTCGATCTGGCCAGCCAGAAGCGCGCTGTCGATTTCATGATCGACGCGGGCTCGGACGGCCTATGCATTCTCGCGAACTTCTCCGAGCAGTTCTCGCTCTCGGACGAGGAACGCGAAGTCATCACACGCACCGTGCTCGAACACGTCGCGGGCCGCGTGCCCGTGATCGTCACCACCACGCATTACGGCACCAACGTGGCCGCCGCGCGCAGCAGGCGCGCACAGGAGCAGGGCGCGGCAATGGTCATGCTGATGCCACCGTATCACGGCGCCACGTTCCGCGTGCCCGAGTCGCAGACCTTCGAGTTCTATGCGCGCGTGTCCGACGCCATCGATATTCCGATCATGATTCAGGACGCGCCCGCAAGCGGCACCGTACTTTCGGCGGCGTTGCTCGCACGCATGGCGCGCGAGATCGAGCAGGTCTCGTACTTCAAGATCGAGACGCCGGGCGCGGCAAACAAGTTGCGAGAGCTGATCCGGCTTGGTGGCGATGCGGTGGAAGGACCGTGGGACGGCGAGGAAGGGATCACGCTGCTAGCGGACCTGAACGCGGGCGCGACGGGCTCGATGACGGGCGGCGGGTTTCCGGACGGCATTCGCCCGATCATCGAAGCGCATCGCGAGGGCCGCATCGACGACGCCTTCGACCTTTATCAAAAGTGGCTGCCCCTCATCAATCACGAGAACCGCCAGGCCGGTCTGCTCGCCTGCAAGTCGCTGATGAAAGAGGGCGGCGTGATTGCGTGCGAACTGCCGCGCCATCCGCTGCCCGCGATGCATCCGGACACACGCGCCGAGCTGGTTGACATCGCGCGTCGTCTGAATCCGCTTGTGCTGCAGTGGGGCAAATAAATTTCTGGGCCGAGTAGCATGAACCGACCTTATAGACTGGGCATCGTCGGCGTGGGCAAGATCGCGCGCGACCAACATCTGCCGGCGATCGCGGGCAACCCGGGGTTTGCGCTCGTCGCGACCGCGAGCCGCAACGCGCAGGTCAACGGCGTGCGCAACTACACGCACATTGGCGCAATGCTCGAGGCCGAAACCGACCTCGACGCGGTTTCGCTGTGTGCGCCGCCGCAGGTCCGCTATGAACAGGCGCGCGCCGCGCTCGAAGCGGGCAAGCATGTGATGCTCGAAAAGCCGCCTGGTGCGAGCGTGAGCGAGGTCATAGCGCTTTCTGAATTTGCACGCAAGCAGAACCGGACATTGTTCGCCACGTGGCATTCCCGTTGTGCCAGCGCTGTCGAGCCCGCGCGCTACTGGCTCGCCGAGCGCGAGATCCGCGCTGTACACGTGCGCTGGAAGGAAGACGTGCGCCGCTGGCATCCGGGGCAGCAATGGATCTGGGAATCGGGCGGCCTCGGCGTGTTTGATCCGGGCATCAACGCGCTGTCGATCGTGACACGCATCCTGCCGCATGAAGTTCTTCTGCGCGACGCGACGCTTCATGTGCCGGCAGATTGCTCGACGCCCATCGCTGCCGAACTCGATTGCATCGACACCAATGGCGCGCCCGTGCACGTCGAATTCGACTGGCGCCACGGCCCTGTCGAGCAATGGCAAATCGATGTCGAAACGACGGATGGCCTGCTTTCGATCAGCGAAGGCGGCAAGCGCCTCGCAATCGCGGGCGACCCTGTCGCGCTCGAACCGGAGCGTGAATACGCGGCGCTCTATGAACGCTTTCACTGGCTCATCGCGCACGGCACCGACGACGTGGACGTGCGACCGTTGCGCCTCGTCGCAGACGCATTCCTGCTTGGCAAGCAGATTGAAGTTGAGGCCTTCGGCCGCTAGACGCTTTATCGACCCTTCGCAACAACCATATCAGAGGAGACTAGCAACATGACCAGCAAAATCCGCCGATTCACGCTTCGTGCGATGTTTGCGGCAATGTGCATTGCGCCGCTCGGCATGAACATGGCGGCCCACGCCGATTCGCCAACCAAGATCGGCTTTCTCGTCAAGATGCCGGAACAGGCGTGGTTCATCAACGAGCAGAAGGCTGCTACGGCGCTTGGCCAGAAAGAGAACTTCTCGGTCGTCAACATCGGCACGCCCGACGGCGAGAAGGTGCTCGCCGCGATCGACAATCTCGGCGCACAAGGGGCACAGGGCTTCGTGATCTGCGCGCCCGACGTACGTCTCGGACCGGCCATTCGAGCAAGAGCAAAGCGCTACAGCATGAAGGTCGTCACCGTCGATGACCAGCTGGTCGATTCCTCGGGCAAGCCGCTTGCGGACGTCCCGCACCTCGGCATGTCCGCGTTCAAGATCGGCAATCAGGTCGGGCAGGCGATCTCCGACGAAATGAAGAAGCGCGGCTGGAAGCCGGAAGAAGTGGGTGCGATCCGCATCACCGACTATGAGCTGCCGACTGCAAAGTTGCGCACGGATGGTGCGACGCAGACTCTGCTCGCGAACGGTTTCAAGAAGGACAACATATTCGACGCGCCGCAAAAGACCACTGACGACGAAGGTGGCTTCAATGCGGCATCGCCCGTGTTGTCCAAACATCCGAACATCAAGAAGTGGGTGGTCTTCGCGCTGAACGAGGAAAGCGTGCTGGGCGGCGTGCGCGCGACCGAGCAGCTGCACATTCCTTCAGCGGACGTGATTGGCGTTGGCATCAACGGCGCAGGTGAAGCGTTCGCCGAGTTCCAGAAGAAGGATCAGACGGGCTTCTTCGGCACGATCGCCGTCAGCTCGACGAACCACGGCAAGCAAAGCGCGCAGAACCTCATCGACTGGATTCGCAACGGCAAAGAGCCGCCCGCGGACACGCAGACCACCGGCAAGCTGATGACGCGCGACAACTGGCAGGCCGTGCGCACGGAACTGGGTATCTGACGATTGCCCGAGCGTAAAGGCGAAAGAAGAGCAGGGATGCAATGACTGAAACCATGACTTGTGCGGGCGCGACGGAAGCGGCGAACGCTGAAGCTCAAGAGGGCAAGCGCGCATATCTGGAACTTCACGGGATCACCGTGAGCTTTCCGGGCGTGCGCGCGCTCGACAGAGTGTCGCTGGAAGTGCGCGCTGGTGAAGTGCACGGCCTGATGGGAGAGAACGGCGCGGGTAAATCCACGCTGCTCAAGGTGCTGTCGGGTGTGAATCAGCCGCAGGAAGGGACCTTGCGTTTGAACGGCGTCGAACACAGGTTCACGACGACGAAGGCTGCGATCGAGGCTGGCATCGCCATCATCTATCAGGAACTGCATCTCGTGCCCGAGCTGACGGTCGCCGAAAACCTGATGCTCGGACAACTTCCTAACCGCCTTGGCGTGCTCGACGAGCGCGCGCTCGTCGAGCGTGCGATGGATGAGCTCAAGCGTCTCGGCGAGCGCATCGATCCACGCACGCCGATCAAGAACCTCTCGATCGGCCAGCGCCAGATGATCGAGATCGGCAAGGCGCTGATGCGCGACGCGCGCGTGATCGCCTTCGACGAACCCACGAGTTCGCTGTCGGCGCGCGAAACCGAGAACCTCTTTCGCATCATCAACGCGCTGCGTGCAGAAGGGCGCGCGATCATCTACGTCACGCACCGCATGGACGAGGTGGATGAGCTGTGCGACCGCGTCACGGTGTTTCGCGATGGCAAGCGCATCGAGACCTTCGAATCCGTCGCCGAACTCGACCGCAACCGGCTGATCGCCGCGATGGTGGGCCGTTCGATTTCCGATGTCTACGGCTATCGTCCGCGCGAGGCGGGAGACGTGTTGCTCGAAGCGAAGGGACTGCTCGGGCCGGGACTGGCCGAACCGATCTCGTTCGCGGCACGGCGCGGCGAGATCGTCGGTTTCTTCGGGCTCGTTGGCGCGGGCCGCTCGGAACTCATGAAGTTGATCTACGGGGCAACGCGCGCCAGTGCAGGGCACGTCGAACTCGACGGCAAACGCGTGAACTTCGCGAGCCCGCGCGATGCCGTGCGCGCCGGCATCGCGCTGTGTCCCGAAGACCGCAAGCAGGAAGGCATCGTCGCAATCGCCTCAGTGGCGGACAACCTGAATATCAGCGCGCGTCGTCACTTCAGTCCCGCACGGTTCCTGCTCGATCCGCGACGCGAGCGTGAACTGGCGCAGGACTACATCCAGAAGCTCGCGATCAAGACGCGCAACGGCGAAACGGTGATCGGCACGCTCTCGGGCGGCAACCAGCAGAAGGTCATCCTCTCTCGCTGGCTCGCCGAACGCATTGAAGTCTTTCTGATGGACGAGCCCACGCGCGGCATCGATGTCGGCGCGCGTGCCGAGATCTACAACCTGCTGTACGAGCTGGCCGAGGCGGGGCGCACGGTAGTGATGGTGTCAAGCGATCTCGCCGAAGTGATTGGCGTGGCGGACCGCATCATCGTCATGCGCGAAGGGCGCATAGCGGGCTGCGTGCCGAAGGCCCAGGCGTCGCCTGATGAACTGATCAGAATGGCGCTGCCGCACTGAAGCAACTGATTTGCCGTGCGTGCTCGCAGCATCTGCGGCGCTCACGATTCGAATGATGAACCAGAGATGAGTCAAGCCATGCAATCACAGGGCACTTCCGCCGCCAACCAGTCCGCCGCGCCCATCACGCCTTCGCGCGCACGCGCGTGGGACATGATCAACAGGTCGGGCATCGTCGTGGTATTCGTGGTGCTGTTTGCGGTGCTTTCCGCAACGGTGCCGGACTTCCTCACGACCCGTAACATCCAGGGCCTTCTGCTCTCGGTTACGCTGATCGGCTCGATCGCGGTCACGATGATGTTCGTGCTCGCGCTGGGCGAGGTCGACCTTTCCGTTGCTTCAATCGTCGCGTTTTCGGGTGTCGTTGCGTCGACCGTGATTACACAGTCGCATAGCGTGCTGCTCGGTGTCGCCGCGGGCGTGCTCGCGGGCGGAGCCGTAGGGCTCGTCAACGGCGTGCTGATTGCCCGCTTCAGGATCAACTCGCTGATCGCCACGCTTGCGATGATGGAAGCCGTGCGCGGTCTCGCGTTCCTGACTTCGAATGGCGATGCCGTGATGATTTCCGAGGAGCGCTTCTTCGATCTCGGCGGCGGTTCTTTCCTCGGCATCTCCTTTCCTATCTGGAGCAACATTATCGGCTTCGCCGTTTTCGGCTTTCTGCTCAAGAAGACCGTGTTCGGCAAGAACGTACTCGCGGTCGGCGGAAATAGCGAAGCAGCGCTGCTGGCGGGCCTGCCCGTCACGCGCATCAAGGTCGCGGTGTTCGTCCTGCAAGGTCTCGTGACGGGCTTTGCCGGCGTCATGCTCGCATCGCGGATGAGCCTCGGGGACCCTAAGACTTCGGTGGGACTGGAACTCGGTGTGATCTCCGCATGCGTGCTGGGCGGCGTGTCACTCACGGGCGGCGTGGCGACGATTTCGGGCGTGCTGGTCGGCGTGCTGATCATGGGCGCGGTCCAGGACGCCATGAGCCTCATGAACGTGCCCACTTTTTATCAATACCTGATTCGCGGCGGCATTCTGCTGCTCGCGGTGCTGTTCGACCAGTTCCGGCGTAGCAAGCGGGCGGTCTGACTTTAACCGGACCCGCGCGGCGAAGATTCCGGACGAGCATGCGCGGGTACTTGTAATCAGTGATCCGGAAAGGAGGACACGAGCGAAGTAGGGCCTCGCAGACGCGCTCTGACCGCGCAGATGGTCGTTATGCCACGTCGAGACGTCGGCCCGTATCAAGCGGGAAGGCAGTACTAACAGATTTAGTACATAGGAGACAGAACATGAGACTCATCAGCAGGCTTGCGTTAGGCACGCTCGTCAGTACGGCGATGACATTTGCGGCCGGCACCAGCGCGTCGGCTCAGGAAAAGCAGATTACGCTCGGGTTTTCACAGGTCGGCGCAGAAAGCGCGTGGCGTACGGCAAATACCGTGTCGGTGAAAAGTGCGGCAAAGGATGCGGGGATCAACCTGAAGTTCTCCGATGCCCAACAGAAACAGGAAAACCAGATCAGGGCAATCCGTTCGTTCATTGCGCAAAAGGTGAATGTCATTGCGTTCTCGCCGGTTGTGGAATCGGGTTGGGAACCGGTGCTGAACGAAGCAAAGGCAGCGCACATTCCGGTGATCCTCACCGATCGTGCTGTCGACGTGAAAGATACGTCGCTCTACGTGACGATGATTGGCTCCGACTTTCTGGAGGAAGGACGGCGAGCCGGCCGGTGGCTCGAAGAACGCTACAAGAACGAGCCAGGCCCGATCAATATTGCGGAGTTGCAAGGCACAGTCGGTTCGGCACCAGCCAACGATCGTCACGCAGGCCTGATGGAAGTGGTCAAGAACGATCCGAAGTTCAAGATCATAGCTTCGCAAAGCGGCGACTTTACGCTCGCTGGCGGCAAGCAGGTCATGGAAGCGTTCGCCAAGACCTACGGCAAGCAGATCAACGTCGTGTACGCACATAACGACGACATGGCGCTCGGCGCGATCCAGGCCATGGAGGAGGCGGGCATCAAGCCGGGCAAGGACGTGACCGTCGTATCGTTCGATGCAACCAAAGGCGGCTTCGAGGCGATGATCGCCGGCAAGATCAACGTGGACGTCGAATGCAGCCCGCTTCTCGGACCACAGTTGATGTCGGCCGTGAAGGACGTCGTTGCGGGCAAGCAGGTGCCGAAGCGCATCGTGACGAACGAGACGGTTTTCCCAATGAACGTCGCGGCGCAGACTCTCCCGAGCCGAAAGTACTGACGGGCGCCCGAAGCTGACTGCTTTCGCAAGGCGGTCTGGTGCTGCCAGCCAGACCGCTGCCGCATATTCGCGATCATTCTGGCAGCGCGGTTTTCAGGTGCGTAACGGCCATGAACCAAACACCCATCCTTGAAATGTCCGGCATCGACAAAGCGTTCCCGGGCGTGAAGGCATTGCAGCAGGTGAATTTCCGGCTCTTTCCGGGCGAGATCCATACGCTGATGGGCCAGAACGGTGCGGGCAAATCGACGCTCATCAACGTGCTGACGGGCGTACTCGGACATGATCGAGGCGAGATCCGGCTAGGCGGGCAGACCGTCCATTTCGCGGCCCCGCTCGACGCTGAAGCAGCGGGAATCCAGACGATCTATCAGGAAGTGAACCTGTGCCCGAACCTGTCGGTAGCGGAGAACATCTTCGTCGGCCGGCAGCCGATGAAGCGCGGTGCGATCGACTGGAAAACCATCCATGTGCGCGCCCGCAAGGTACTTGCGGACCTCGATCTTTCCCTCGACGTCACGCGCTCGCTCGACGCCTATCCGATCGCCGTGCAGCAGATGGTTGCGATCGCGCGCGCGGTCTCGGTCGACGCGCGCGTGTTGATTCTCGACGAGCCGACATCGAGCCTCGACGACGGTGAGGTCACGCGACTGTTTTCCGTCTTGCGCCGACTCAAGGCATCGGGGATGGCGATACTTTTCGTCACGCATTTTCTCGAACAGACCTATGCCGTCTCCGATCGCATTACCGTGATGCGTAACGGCGAGCGTGAGGGCGAGTATCTGGCAAGTGACTTGCCCGTCGACGTGCTGGTCGCGAAGATGACGGGCCATGAACGGATGAGCGAGCGGCTCAAGGAAGGCGCGTCGGAGGCGGCGCGCGAAGACAATCACACGCAGCCGCTCCTGTCGATGAGCGGCGTAGGCCGGCGCGGACTGATGAATCCCGTCGATCTCGAAGTGCGGCCAGGGGAGATCGTGGGCCTTGCGGGACTGCTCGGCTCGGGGCGTACCGAGACCGCGCGCCTCGTGTTCGGCGCGGAGCGCGCCGACACGGGCACGACGCAGGTGGACGGCGCGAACGTGAAGCTCACGTCGCCGCATCACGCGGTGCGCCATGGCATTGCGTATTGTCCAGAGGATCGCAAGAAGGAGGGCATCGTTGCCGCGCTGTCGATTCGCGAGAACATCGTTCTCGCACTCCAGGCACGACGCGGCTGGTGGCGCATGATCCGGCCGTCGCGCCAGCGCGAGATCGCGGACGAGTACATCGCGCGGCTCGATATCAAGGCGCGCGATGCGGAGCAACCCATCGGCCTGCTATCGGGCGGCAACCAGCAGAAGGTGCTGCTTGCACGATGGCTCGCCACCGAACCCAGGCTGTTGATCCTCGATGAACCCACGCGCGGCATCGATGTGGCGGCGAAGTTCGACATCATGGATCGCGTGCTTTCACTGTGCGCGAAAGGTCTCGCGATTCTTTTCATTTCGTCGGAAGTCAGCGAGGTCGTGCGTGTCAGTCACCGGATAGCCGTGCTGCGCGACCGGCGCAAGATCGCGGAGATTTCTGGCGAAGGACTGTCGGAAGACCAGGTGTATCGACTCATCGCAGGAGGGCAGTCATGAACCGGATCAGGACATTGCTTCACCATCAACTGGTCTGGCCTGCGCTGACGCTCGTACTGCTGTTCGCGCTCGACCTCGCGCATCGGGCCAGCTTCCTTTCCGTCACGCTGCTCGACGGCCATCTTTTCGGCGCGCCAATCGATATCCTGAACCGCGCGGCGCCGCTCGTGATCGTGTCGCTCGGCATGACGCTCGTCATCGCGACACGCGGCATCGACATCTCGGTCGGCGCGATCGTTGCGATTGCGGGCGCGGCGGCCGCTATCGTCTTGCAGGAGGACCCATCGCGCGTCGGCGGTGCACTGCTTGCGGCGCTCGGCGTCGGCGTGCTCGCGGGCGTCTGGAACGGCGTGCTCGTCGCATTCGTCGGCATGCAGCCGATCATCGCCACGCTCATCCTGATGGTCGCGGGGCGCGGGGTCGCGCAGTTGCTGACAAGTGGACAGATCATTCCTATCGGCGCGCCGGGCTACCTGAAGCTCGGCGACGGCTACTTCGCAACGGTGCCGTGTTCGGTGTGGATCGCGATAGCCGTGACCGCGGTGACGGCGCTGCTCATTCATCGCACGGCACTCGGTCTCTTCATCCGCTCGATCGGCGTGAATCCCGTCGCGACCCGGCTTGTCGGACTGCGCTCTGGCGCCATCGTGTTTAGCGTCTACGTGTTTTGCGGAGCGATGGCGGCGATTGCGGGGATCATCGCGAGCTCGAACGTGCGCAGTGCGGACGGCAACAATGCGGGGCTGCTGCTCGAACTCGACGCGATCCTGGCGGTGACGCTCGGCGGTACATCGCTGCTCGGTGGCCGCTTCAGCCTCGCCGGCACGGTGCTCGGCGCACTCATCATCCAGACGCTCACCTACACGACGTACTCGATCGGAGTTCCGCCAGAAGCGACGCTGGTCGTCAAAGCGGTCGTCGTGATCGTGGTCAGCATGATCCAGTCAGAAGCCACTCGCCGCTTGCTGGTCAGGCAGATCAGGCGGGTCCTCCCTTCCGCGCAGCCGGGCGCAGCCACGGGATCGACGACGTCATGAACAAGCTCATTGGCCGCCTGGCCGACCCTCGTACGCTGCCCATCATCGTGACGATCCTGCTGTTTGCCGCGCTGTTCGGATTCGGCTCGATCATGTACACCGGCTTCTTCTCGATGCAGGTGCTGACGGGCCTGTTCGTGGACAATGCATTTCTTCTGATAGTCGCGATCGGCATGACGTTTGTGATCCTGTCGGGCGGCATCGATCTGTCCGTCGGTGCAGTGGTTGCGTTGACGACGGTTCTCTGCGCGATGGGCGCCGAACGGCTGCATTGGCCGATCTGGGTCATCGCGCCGCTCGTACTGGCCTTTGGTGCACTGTACGGCGCGGCGATGGGCGCACTGATTCACTTCTTCAGGCTGCAGCCGTTTATCGTGACGCTCGCCGGCATGTTTCTCGCACGCGGCGCGTGCTTCCTCATTACGACGCAGTCGATCACGATCCACGAACCGACCTTTCATGCGATCGCCAGCCTGAATTTCCCAGTTGGCGGCGGATCACTCAACGCAGGTGCGCTCATCGCGATCGGCATGCTCGCATGCTCGCTCTACGTTGCGCACTTCACGCGCTTCGGCCGGAATGTCTATGCGGTCGGAGGCAATGAACGGTCGGCGCTGTTGATGGGGCTGCCCGTCGCGCGCACGAAGGTGAGCGTGTATGCGCTCAGCGGGTTGTGTTCCGCGTTGGGAGGGGTCGTATTTACCCTTTATGTGCTAAGCGGCTATGGGCTGCAGGCCCAGGGCATGGAACTCGACGCGATCGCAGCCACCGTGATTGGCGGCACGTTGTTGACTGGCGGGGTTGGCTACCTGATCGGATCTTTGTTCGGCGTCGGCATACTCGGCACGATCCAGACGTTGATCACGTTCGACGGCACGCTCAGTTCCTGGTGGACGCGCATCGTGATCGGCGCATTGCTATGTGTCTTTTGTCTGCTGCAACGAATCATCGAGCGTCATGCGGCGCGACGGCAATCGGGTGGCACGGGTCTGGGCACGAAACCCGATTCGCCGCCTGGCACCCCGCGACCGGACACCGGCGTTCACGACGAGACAGCGCTTGTCAAGACGGTATGACCCACCGACAGGAAGGAAGATATGTCTACCTTGCGAGCGCACGAAATCGACGCGACAGGTTCGGTCGTCATCGACACCACACCGACGGTCATCGGACATACAAATCAAGCGAGTCATTTCAGTAGTCGTGCGACGCTTGCGAACGCGTACCTGAAGCTTGAAGTTCTGCCAGGCTTGGGCGGAGGAATTTCCCGGTTCGAGTGGAATGATCGCGGTATATGGACACCCGTGTTTGTGCGGCCTTCGATGGTGACATCGGGCGTGGAAAAGAATCAATTGGCGTGTTATCCGCTATTGCAGAGTCCCGGCGTTCATCGACGTCAGTCGCACCTTCCGAAAGATCTGCTCGGGACAATCCGGAGTTGCGCGGAAGAGCATGCTTTTGCGGAGGTCGTTGGTTTGCAGGACTGGCAGATCGAACAGATAGACGCGAGAAGCTTAAAGCTGAGTGCCGTGAGTGCCTTACAAAAAGCGTATCACGCAATTCTGGAATATCAGCTTGACGGTCCAACGCTAACCGTGAAGATCGAGATCGAAAACAGGAGGGAAAGGGCGATACCGATTTCGATTGGCATTCGTCCGTTCCTGATCCGTGATGCAGATACCTCAGTGTGCGCACCGGCCAGTTCCCTGTGGCTTTCAGGGGATGGGGACGTGTGCTCGCGGTACGTACCGACACCACCCGCCTGGCAATTCGGCGTGACCTATCCGTTGCCTCGGTCACGGGTTGATCACGTATTCAAGGGTTGGGGCGGCCGTGCGTTGTTCGAATGGCCCACGCGCCAGTTCTCGCTCGAGATTTCATCAGACGCTGCCAGCTATAGACTTCATGCGCCACGTCAGGAGCGCTTCTTCTCTTTTCAGCCCTACGACACGCTTGATGGCACTGCAAGTGTTCACGCCGGGGCAAGAGTTTCTCGCCGGTTCGATTTCACTGTCGGACGCCTTGGATCGCTAACAAAGTTCGGCGTGCACCACGCATGACTCTGACGGGCGTAAAGCCGTTCCTTCTACGGGATGTGCGGGCTATGATTCACGCGGCGTTAAACAGCGCATATGACGATCAGGCTGCACGCTCGAGTCCGAAATTCTTCGAATGCGAGGCATGGCGTAAACGCGTACTGAAGTCGATCAAGTGAAGAAAGGCTCTGAAAGTTTTGAGTTCTATTTCGACGCCTTAATGTGTTCTTCAGAAAATGTCCGATTGAAATTCTTCCAAAGCCTATCGCGCGCTGTTACTCGCGCGGAGAGCACTCGTGATAGTGGAAATCCCGTACGTGAATCGATCTGCAGTGAAAGTAATAAGAAGGGTTGAGCATCATAGAATCGCGCCATAGACGCGAGGCATGCGGGGAATCAGCGGTTGGCGTCGATGAATGAAACAGGGAGTTCAAATTGACGCTAAGCTTGCGCGCGCGGTTGCTGTTGTGGTTGATCTTGCCGCTGGCGGTATTCGTCGCGGTAACCGCGATGATTTCATATGACTCGGCCAGCAGCACCGCCAGTGTTGTTCAGGATGCGGCGTTGCTTTCGTCGGCGCGCACGATTGGCGAAGATATCGATTGGGTCGAAGGCAGGCTCACTGCCAATGTTCCGCCCGCTGCACTGGAAATATTCGAGTCGCCCTATCAGGACCAGGTGTTCTATAAGATAGTCGCCGCCGACAAGCAGTTGCTCGGCGGCGACCCGGATCTGGTGTTGCCGTTGCAAGAAACGGCGCAGCCCGTCTTTTACGATTCGACGCTGGATGGGCGCAACATTAGAGTGGTCGCGTACACGCGCCAGTTGTATGACTCCGGCAAGGTCGAGCCTGTCACGGTCGTGGTCGGCAAGACTCAGGCATCGCATCACGCCATGCTCGAACAGCTTTGGCGGCCGCATTTCCTTCGCGAATGCCTGATGCTTGCCCTCGTGGCGACACTCGTGCCACTCGGCCTGACCGTCGAGTTGCGCCCGCTGATGAAGCTCAAGAACAACGTCGCTGATCGCGAGCCCATGCAAATCGAACCGATGCGCGCCGAAGGGCTGCCATGGGAACTGCGTCCCATCGTCGATGCGATCAATCAATGTATTGCGCAGCTCAAGGTTCATACGGCGAGGCAGCGCCAGTTTATCGCGGACGCCGCGCATCAGTTGCGCACGCCGTTGACGCTGCTCGATACGCAGATCCAGTATGCGTCCCTGCGCGAACATCGCGATCTCGAAGTTTCCGCTGCGCTCGACGGGATGCGGCGCAGCACGCAGAAAATGACGGACATGACGAATCAGCTACTGCTGTTGGCACAGGCGGAAGCTGCACCGGCGCACGACCATACGCGGGTCGATCTGTCCGTAGTGGTCGCATCGGTGCTCGAAGAACTTATTGTGGTCGCACATCGTCGTGGCATCGATCTGGGCGCAGAGTTTGCAGCCGACGTGCATGTCGAAGGCAACGCAAACCTGTTGCACGCGCTCGTCGCGAATCTCATCGATAACGCGATCCGATATACACAGAACGGCGGACACGTGACGGCGCTATGCACCCGCCAGGGCGACGATTCCGTGCTCCAGGTCATCGATAACGGTCCCGGCATTCCCGCCGAAGCGCGCGCGCATGTGTTCGAGCGTTTCTATCGCGGCGCGACGCGTGTCGAAGGAACAGGTCTCGGCCTGTCGATCGTGCGGGAGATCGCGCAACTGCACGGCGGTGCGGTCACGCTGGGGCACGCCCAGGATTCCAGGGGGCTGGTCGTGACCGTGCGAATGCCCGCATGGAGCAGCTAAGGACGTCGCAATGAAACTACTGCTGGTGGAAGATAACGCTGACCTCGCGCACTGGATCGTCAATCTGTTGCGCGCGGAGAACTTCATCGTGGATAGCGTGCCCGATGCCGAGCGGGCTGAGGCGATATCGGGGAATCAAAGCTATGACGTCCTGTTGCTCGATATGCGCTTACCGTGCATGAGCGGAAAGGATTTGCTGGCACGCTTGCGACGGCGCGGCAACAATGTGCCCATCCTGATGCTGACCGCCCACGGGTCGATCGACGACAAGGTCGACTGCTTCGGAGCAGGTGCGGACGACTACGTCGTCAAACCGTTCGATGCGCGCGAACTTGTTGCACGCATCAAGGCACTCGTGCGGCGCCAGTGCTCCGAGAAGGCCGTGTCACTGAATTGCGGGGATCTGCACTATCAGTTCAATACGCGCGAATTCCGTCATAACGATACGCCGCTTCCGTTGCGCCGCCGGGAACACGCGATTCTCGAAACACTGATGTTGAAGCAGGGAAAGACGGTATCCAAGGCGACGCTGATGGAAAGTGCATTCAGTCTCGATGACGAGCCGAGCGTCGATGCCATCGATATCTATATCCATCGCCTCCGCAAGCATCTATCCGCGTCGACCGCGCAGATCATGACGTTGAGAGGACTGGGTTATATCTTGCGGACGCGCGATGTTTGAATCGACCTGGAGTGAGCCTCTATCGGTAAATGTACTTAGAAATCCGAGACGATCGCGATAGCGCCATGAAGGATTGGCCTCGCTAGCATTGAGACAGGTTCTGGCTGTGTCAACGGACCAGGACCATACA
The DNA here is from genome assembly GCF_900007165.1 of Paraburkholderia piptadeniae. Lineage (GTDB taxonomy): Bacteria > Pseudomonadota > Gammaproteobacteria > Burkholderiales > Burkholderiaceae > Paraburkholderia > Paraburkholderia piptadeniae. Next base: position 15,137 of record NZ_CYGY02000010.1, on the reverse strand, counting down.
AGGAAACACAATCTCAACGCGGCAAACAGAGGAGACAATCTTGAAGAAACGGCACTTGACCTTGGCTCTCGCGTCCGGTGCGATCGCGGCGACGGGCGCACATGCGCAGTCGAGCGTTCAGCTGTACGGCCTGATCGATCTGAGTGTGCCCACCTACGTCACTCACGCCGACGAAAAAGGTGATCACGTAGTGGGGATGGGTATTGACGGCGAACCCTGGTTCAGCGGGAGCAGATGGGGCCTCAAAGGAGCGGAAGATATCGGCGGCGGCTCGAAGATCATTTTCAGGCTCGAAAGCGAGTACCGCGTGAGCGACGGCCAGATGGAAGACCCCGGCCAGATCTTCGATCGCGATGCATGGGTTGGCCTTCAGGACGACCGCTTCGGCAAGCTCACGTTCGGCTTCCAGAACACAATTGCACGCGATGCGTCCGCGATTTATGGCGATCCTTATGGCAACGCGAAGCTGACCACGGAAGAAGGCGGCTGGACGAACGCGAACAACTTCAAGCAGATGATCTTCTATGCGGCGAGTGCAACGGGTACGCGCTACACCAACGGCGTAGCCTGGAAGAAGCTCTTCGACAATGGTCTGTTCCTCGCGGCAGGTTATGCGTTCGGCAACACGACGTCTTTTCCGACTGGTTCGAACTACCAGGCAGCCGTCGGCTATAACGGTGGGCCGTTCGCCGTCTCCGCTTTCTACAGTCACGCGAACAAAGCTGGCAATACCAACCAGTCTTATTCGGTCGGTGGCAATTACACATTCAGCATTGTTCGCATGAATGCAGGCTATTTCCATTATCTCGGCGATCAGGGCGCGCTCGGACAACGACATGACGATGCGTGGACGGTATCGCTGAAGGTCGCGCCGAAGGGTCCATTGGATTACGAACTCGGCTATCAACAGATGCGCGTCAAGAATGCCGCCTATAACGCAGACGGTGACATTCCGAATGCCAACATCGGCACATTCGATCCTGCCTCGGGCCTGCATAAGGGGTATAAGGAAACGCTGTACTGGTCGGCGTTCTATCACCTGTCCAAGCGCACGGAACTTTATCTGGCTGGCGACTACATGAGACTGCACGGCGGCTATACGGTCGCGAGCACGTTCGGCGCGTCGAATCAGCTCGAACTGACAACGGGCATCCGTACGCGATTCTGAGCGTACGTTCAAGGGGGAGAAGGCATGCGCTTGCCGGCAGTCAAACGCGTCCCCCGCGAACGGGACGCACGCTTGTGAATCGTCCGTCCCGTTCGCGCTAAAGCCCGCAGATGCGGCTATCGCATCAGCTGATCGACTTGCAATTCACGGACGGCGCAGTATAGGGCGACGGATACTCGGAAGACGGCCCGCTGAGCATGCGCAACGGCTGGGTCGCCAGCACGTCCGCTTCACGTTGCTCGCGTCGCGTGAGCATTTGGCCTGACGAATATGCGTCAGGCAGTGGCTCATTCACTGCGCAGCTCAGCGTCTTACCGTCGCTGACACGTACCGTCGTCGTATACGCGTAGTCTGGTTGCGCTGCAACGGAACCGATGCACCAGACGGTGCCCATTGTGGCGAAAGCAATGTTCAAGGTTCGAGTCCGCATGATTCGCTCCTTATTTCCACCTGACTTAGACATTGCGGCTGCGAGGTGGTGCGACCGATTTTGCGGAAAGGGACAATACAGCGTCAGTAGTACGCTTGTGACGTGAGGCACACAGTCGATGCCGCGAGCGCTACCGACCTCGCCCGATCGCCGTTCGCTGCGGGGGTGGAGTACCTGCCGACCACCTGAAACAGGCCTACACTCATCCATGCCCCGCGCGATGTGAATACCGCCACATCGGTTCGACAGGCGCGGGCGGACATGTTCGTTCCTCATGGCGCCGCTTATTCGCGGCAAAGGAGCAGTCATGGAAAAATTAAAATCCACGGCCTTGTTCATCGCAGGCTTTGGCCCGATTGTGATTGAAGCCCAGGCAAGCCGCGAGCTCTACAGTCGGGCCTTCGGTATTCCCTTCAAGGAGGAGAAAGGCGGCTACCTCCATACGGAGAGTTTGAAAGGCGCGAACACTTTCGCCTTGTGGCCGCTCTCTCAGGCCGCTCAGTCGTGCTTCGGCACGGATTCGTGGCCGCGTGACATGCCCATCCCGCAAGCCTGGATTGAGTTTGATGTCGACAACGTCGGAGCGGCTACGGAAGAACTTGAATCACGAGGATATCGTATGCTGGTGAGGAACCGGAATGAGCCGTGGGGCCAGACCGTGAGTCGCTTCATTGGGCCGGAAGGATTGCTGGTAGGAATCACCTTTACGCCATCGATGCGGCACGAGAATTAAATGGCCGCCACAGTGGCCTTCCTGCGTGCGATGACTGATCTGGTGCGAACGTACGTGATTGTTTTCCGGCTGCATGTTTTGATCCAAAGCCGACGATAGAGCAATAGTTCAACGAGCTGTATTCCAACGGCGCCGTCGACTTCGACTATGTGTCACTGCGCGACGCAGGAAGTATCACTGCCCGTTGTTGCGCAATCTGAACCAGGACAATGCTGGCAAAAACAAGAGCAATGGCAACGAGCTCCAGAAATCCGAATCTCTCACCAAGTGCCCAGCCTATCAACAAGGCCACTGCGGGAGCAAGGTAGTTTGCACTCGACGATGCAACAGCACCAAGCCGCTCCAGCAAGTAGTAGTAGATGAGGAAGGCCACGCCAGTCCCCAGAACGCCAAGACCGACAACGACACCAGCGGTCGCACGCCAGTCCTGGAGCAAGCGTCCCATCCCTGTGAAGTCTGTGCATAACGACAGAATAAGCAGCGCCAAGCCCATTTGCCATGTGGCCAAGGCGAGAGGGGGTAGATTCGCTGGAGACAAAAATATTCGAACGTATATATAGGAAAGTCCCAGAACGCTGGCACTCGCCAGTAACCACAGAACACCTGCCGCGTTTATCGCGCCACTTTCGCCCTCCCACGGGCGAGCAATTAGAACGATACCCAGGAAGCCAAGCACCACAGCAGTAGCCATGACTACGGTTAGCTTCTCTGTTCGCAGAAGGACCAGAGAAAAAATCGCAGTGAATAGTGCAATCGAACCGCCAAGAACTCCAGCTATTCCTAACGGAACCATTGCCGTGCCTTTGATGATAGCGATGAAGTAGAAGGCCGTTGCTCCCGCCGCCATAATCAGAAAGTGCGGCAAAAGCCGCAGCTGGTGCCGAGTAATTGCTCGTTGATGCCATGCCGCAAGTGCCAGCGGCAGGAAACCAAATAAGACCCGCAAGAACGCCACCTGAATCGGGCTGATGAGTACCGTGGCCCATTTCATGTAAACGAGATTCATACCCCCGAGGAGGCCCAGGAAAACGAATGCAACCGTTGAAAGTTTCATGGACGCTTCTGGTGGCAAAGAGACAACGAAGGACGGGGCAAGCCCGTCCTTCCTTCGTGAAGAACATGCGTTCGCATGTGGATAAGAACCTGTGTGCGGTGGGCTCGTGCCGACCCGACAGACACATCGACTGTCCGCTTGCTCGTGCGTGTCTGAAGAGTTAGATTCCGTGCGCTTTCAGACGCCCCGCATACCAGTCGACGAACTGGTCGACGTAGGTTTCGGTCGACGGCGAGTACGGTCCCGGGATATAGCCCGGGTCCTGCGCGCCACGATGATTGATTGCGACGAGACTTGCATCCTGGGTGTTCGTGGCAACCCAAACCTCGGTCAGTTTCGTGAGGTCATAGTCCACGCCTTCCACGGCGTCGGCGTGGACCAGCCACTTCGTACGAACAAGGGTCTTTTCCGGAGTGAGCGCAATGATGTAGGAAATCATCGCGTGGTCACTCATCACATGCGTCCATGAGTTGTGTGTCCACATATGTGTGTCGCCGAGGTCACGACGGGTGAGATTACCCAGCAGTTTCTGACATGCGACCTTGGTGTCCATCGTCTGCGACTCGCCATGGCCTGCGATGACCAGCCGCTGGGTGCGGAAATGTGTGGCGACGTCTCCGCTGAGTTCTTCAACCGCCGAGCAAAACAATCCCTCGCTTTCCCAATCTCTCTGACTGTCGGCCGTGAGCTTGTTATATTCGTCGAAGGCTTTCAGCGCTTCTTCATCCATGCCGTCCGAGGTCGAGCTGGTGGACTCGGGAATGAACGACATCTTCAGCTCCGGATGCCCCGCTTCGCAGTGGTAGCACTCCCGGTTGTTCTCCATTACCAGCTTCCAGTTGCCGTCTTCGATTATCTCCGACTCGAACGCAATCTTCGTGTTCTGCAACTCGTATGGAGCGAAGCGCGGCGCCATCGTTTGTTCGAGCTTCGCAATGTCAACCGGCGGCTCTTCTGCGAAACACACAAATACATGTGTGCCGACAACCTTGAGATGCACTGGCCGCAGACTGCGACAGGTAGCATCGAAGTCCTTCCCCATGTGCCTGGTGTGACGCAAGCTGCCGTCAAGGTCGTACGTCCATTGGTGATATGGGCACACGAGCATGCCTACCGTCGACTTCCCGGCTTCTTTCAGCCGAGCGCCACGATGGCGGCACACATTGCGATATGCGCGAATGTTCTCGTCGTCATCGCGCACGATGATGACCGACGCCTTACCGATATCGACGACGGAAACGTCACCGGGCTCCGGAACATCCGCTGTTACGCCGACCATAATCCAGTGCTTGTGGAAAAAAATATCGATGTCAGTTTCAAAAACATCTTGTCGGCTAAAAACCTCTCCGGGCAATCCGCACCCAGGCTCGCGGCTTCGAACGAGCTCACCAAGGGGCTTCAACACGAACTCAGACATCGTCTTTCTCCAACGTTTAGGGGTATCGGGACTTCGAATGTTCCCGCGTTACCCCTGAGTATTGGATTACCCAAAAACGGCGTCAATGCGCTTTATTTTCGCGGAAGTATTACTTTAAATTATAGGTGGGGCGTGTCTTGCAAACGCCGGCCGGCCGGGCGGAGGGCGCTTTTGAACGGGGCGAGAGGATATCAGGCCGTGCCTGGAATGGGAGGCGCCAGAACGCGGCGAAAAGCTTGACACACAGTACCTCCACCGAGACGTGCAGGCGCTGCGCACCGACCTTCCGAAAAGTAGCTTCTCAGGAAATCCCGACCGCGTTTCTCAACGTCTCAATCAGCGTTTGAATCGTCGGGGACATGGCCTTGCCGTGTGGCACGACCAGATAGTAGGCGTCGTTCAGCGTAATGGAAGCGCTAGTCAGACGCACGAGTTCGCCTGATGCGAGGTGCTCGTGCAGCAGACTTCCAAAGCCAAGCGCGACGCCCTGGCCAAGGCGGGCCGCCTGGACTGCGTCCGTATAAAGACAGGTACGCACGCCATACTTGAGTTTCGTTGGACGCGCGCCCACGGCCCGGAACCATTCCTCCCAGGTCAGCCATCCTTCAGACGTCGGGTCGTACGCGATGAGCTTCATGTTCGCGAGTTCTTCCAGGGACGCGGGAGCACCGTACTCGTCTTTCCACGCGGGCGAACACACCGGAAACACCTGTTCGCCGAAAAGCAGGTGTGATGTCCCATCGCTCCACCGCCCGTTGCCCCAGCGAACCACCGCATCGACTTCGTTGTGGCGAAGGTCAGCCGTGAACATGGTCGTCGTGAGGCGAATGCGCAGGGTGGGCTGAAGACGCTTGAGCCTCGCGAGACTGGACATCAAGCGGAAATGCGAGAACGCGGCGGTTGTCGCAAGTACGAGTTCCTCGTCCTCGATTCCCGTCGACAGGCGGTCAAAAACGCCTGCGATTTTCCCCATCGCCTCTGCAACGACCGCATACAAAGCCTCGCCTTCGCTCGTAAGCGTTGTGGTGCGATGCAACCGGTCGAGCAGGCGGACGCCAAGCATTTCCTCCAGGAGCCTTACCTGCCGGCTAACGGCTGCCTGGGTGACGCCAAGCTCGGCGGCAGCGAGTGTGAAGCTTCGCAGTCTCGCTACCGCCTCGAACTCGACCAGCGCCGTTAGCGACGGTATCAGTCGACGATAACCCTTTGCGCTGTCCATAGCTGCTTTCATCGTGAGCTTATGAGGGAAATAGCTCGTCTTGATGTGACTTCGGTGGACGGCAATCGCCGCCCACCGGAGACTCATCTTGCCGCGCTTTTACAGCGACGCCTTGATTTTCTCGGCTGCGGCCGGCGTCACCCACTTCGTCCAGATTTCCGGCTTCTCCTTGAGGAAGTGCTTTGCGGCATCCTCACCCGTTGCCTGATTGTCGGTCATCCAGGCCATGACTTGCTGAACGTCGGCGGTTGTGAACGTGCGCGTATTCAGATACTTCATGACGTCCGGGTTCGCCTTGTCGGCGAACGGCTTTGAGACCAGCGTGAACAGCCGGCTCCCCGGCCACCCAGTCGGCTTCGGGTCAGGGCAGCTAGCGACCGTCGTGCACCGCTTCCACTCAGCCTGGTCGACAGGCACGCCCTCGCTCAGCTTAACCATCTTGTACTTGCCAAGCAGTGAAGTCGGCGCCCAGTAAACGCCGAGCCAACCTTGCTTGCGTTCATAGGCTTTGACCAGAGAACCGTCCAGACCGGCCGCAGAACCCGTGTCGACCAGCCGGAACCCCTTCTGCTCGGCCCCAAACGCCTTGTACAACTGCGCGGTATTGACGGTCACGCCCCATCCCTGAGGGCCGTTGTAAATCGCGCCTTTCCCGGGATTTTCCGGGTCCGGAAACAGCTCAGGGTGCTTCAGGGCATCGGGAATCGTTTTGATGTCGGGATGCGCATCGGCGACATATTTCGGAATGTACCAGCCGTAGACCGCGCCCTCCTGGATGACATGGCCCGCGAGGATGATTTTCTTTGAATCAATGCCCTGCTTGGCGACGGCGGGCAACAGGTCGATTGCCCCTTCCGGCACGATATCCGGCTTCCCCTTGTCCACCATGGACGTTATCGTCGGAACTGTGTCGCCGATAACGCTATTCACCGAGCAGCCGTAACCGTCCTGAAGAATGACCTTGTCGACAGCGGCTTCGAGTTCTGCGCTCTGCCAGTTCATGCTCGCAATCGTCACGTTCCCACAACTGGCGGCGTTGGCTTGCGAGCCGGTGCAGAAAATACCAACCGCGACAAGCGTCCCTAGAAATTTCAGTTTCATTGCAGTTCCCAAAAAGTTGCCGGAGATTCCCCGGTATGCGTTGGTCCATGTGCTATTCAAGTTTCCATTTGAATCGGATCGCTAACGAATGCACTACGATCATTACCTGCGATTTTTTGAATCACCAGCCTGACAACAACTGCCAGTCGTCCCTCGGAATTCACATTCCAACATCGGTTACCGCATCGGCAGCTATAAGTCCGCCTATCCTCAGCGGCAACCTCCATGCGCTTACGTTTCGACTAGCCCAATATGGCTGGTGGCACTAGCGATATACAGGGAAACGCCTGGTCAACTCTGCGACCTGAGTGCGCACGCGTTCAATCGTGCCAACGTCGCCCGGGTTCTCGAGGACATCGGCAATCAGATTTCCGACCAGTTCCGCCTCCTTCGTGCCGAAGCCGCGCGTCGTCATTGCTGGCGAGCCGAGACGCACACCGCTCGTGACGAACGGCTTCTCCGGGTCATTCGGAATAGCGTTCTTGTTGACCGTGATGTGCGCGGCGCCGAGTGCGGCTTCCGCCGCCTTGCCGGTAATCTTCTTCGCGCGCAAGTCCACAAGCATCACGTGGCTTTCCGTGCGACCGGAAACGATGCGCAAGCCGCGCTTGACGAGCGTCTCGGCCAGCACACGCGCGTTGTCGATGACAGCCTGTTGATACGTCTTGAACTCCGGCGATAGCGCCTCCTTGAACGCAACCGCCTTCGCCGCGATGACGTGCATCAGCGGACCTCCCTGGATGCCGGGAAAGATTGCGGAATTGATCTGCTTTTCGAATTCGGCCTTCATCAGGATGACGCCGCCGCGCGGGCCACGCAGACTCTTGTGCGTGGTCGTCGTGACGAAGTCGGCGTGCGGCACGGGGTTCGGGTACAGACCCGCCGCAATGAGCCCGGCGTAGTGCGCCATGTCGACCATCAGATATGCACCCACGCTCTTCGCGATTTTCGCCAGGCGCTCGAAGTCAATTCGCAGGGCAAACGCCGATGCACCAGCGATGATGAGCTTCGGTTTGTGCTCCCTGGCCAGCGCTTCGGTCTTTTCATAGTCGATGTCTTCGGCTTCGTTCAGGCCGTAGCTCACGACGTTGAACCATTTGCCCGACATGTTGACCGATGCGCCGTGCGTCAGGTGGCCACCTTCAGCGAGGCTCATGCCCATGATGGTGTCGCCCGGTTTGAGCATCGCGAAAAACACGCCCTGATTGGCCTGCGATCCAGAGTTCGGCTGGACGTTCGCGGCCTCAGCACCGAACAGCTGCTTCACGCGGTCGATTGCCATCTGCTCGATGACATCCACGTACTCGCAGCCGCCGTAGTAGCGCTTGCCGGGATAGCCTTCGGCATACTTGTTCGTCAACTGCGAACCCTGCGCCGCCATGACAGCCGGCGAGGTGTAGTTTTCCGACGCGATCAGTTCGATGTGGTCTTCCTGGCGACGGTTTTCCTGGTTGATTGCCTTGAGCAATTCCGGGTCAATGGCTTCGAGGGTGTGTTCGGCTCGGTTAAACATATCGGCTCGGTGATTGGGGATGGAATTCATACACGGGAAACTGCGACTGGGGCGTCCGTGCGAACGCGCTCTGCGGCAGGCATTCGGACCGCGTCGCAACCTGCTTCCGAAGTAATCAGGGCACAGGCCAACTGACGAAGGTTCACGGTGCCGAGCGGATGATTTTCTGCGCCAACAACAGTCAGTTGCTCGATTGCGGGGTTGTGCGTCAGTATCGAAATCGCTTCCTCAATCGTTGTGCCGGCCGCGACGTGGTTTCCAACCGATGCAACTCCCCCACGCGACGGAGACATCACAGACTCGACACAGACGACTCGCCCGCGATTCACCTGCTTCACGAAGTTCGTCACATATTCGTCGGCTGGACGCAGGACGATGTCCTGTTTCGTGCCCTGCTGAACGATGCAGCCGTCGCGAAGGATGGCAATCTGATCGCCGAGGCGGAGGGCCTCGTCCAGGTCGTGTGTGATGAAGACGATCGTCTTTTTGATCTCCTTCTGGAGGTCCAGCAGCACGGTCTGCATGTCCATGCGGATGAGCGGGTCGAGCGCCGAGTACGCCTCATCCATGAGAAGAACGGGAGCATCCATGGCGAGTGCTCGCGCCAGACCGACTCGCTGCTGCATCCCCCCGGACAACTGATTGGGAAAGCGCTGCTCGAAGCCTTTCAGGCCGACGCGGTCAATCCAGCGCATGGCTGTCTCAACCGAAGCATTGCGCTTCACGCCGCAGATTTCGAGGCCGTAGACGACGTTGTCGAGCACATTCCGATGAGGCAGCAGCGCAAACTTCTGAAACACCATCGCCGTTTGGCGTCGACGGAATTCGCGCAAACCGCGAAACCCCATCTTGCAGACATCGACGCCGCCAATCAGGACTTCCCCAGCTGTGGGGTCGATAAGCCGATTGATATGCCGGATAAGCGTCGACTTGCCCGAACCAGACAATCCCATGATGACCTGAATGGAACCGGCCGGGATGTCCAGATTGATGTCTCGAAGTCCAAGGACATGACCCGTCTCTTTCAGCAGGTCAGCCTTTGAAAGGCCGTTCTTGACAGCTTCAACGTGGGATGCGGCCTTGGGTCCGAAGATCTTGTACAGATGCTGGATTCGGATGCCGCCGGATTTGATGTCAGCCATGGACCACCTCCTGATGCTTTTGGAGCCGCTTGCCATATGCCTGACTGACGCGGTCGAAGATAACCGCGATACCCACGATAGCAAGACCGTTGAAGATACCGAGCGTGAAGTACTGGTTCGCGATGGCTTTCAGGACCGGCTGTCCGAGACCTTGAACACCAATCATCGCCGCGACGACCACCATCGCAAGTGCCATCATGATGGTTTGATTAACCCCTGCCATGATGGTCGGAAGTGCCAGTGGCAGTTGGACCTTGATGAGTCGCTGCCAACCAGAAGAGCCGAAAGCGTCAGCGGCCTCGAGGATGTCGCGGTCGACCAACCGGATGCCGAGATTGGTCAATCGAATCATCGGCGGAATCGCGTAGATGACCACAGCGATAAGGCCAGGCACACGTCCGATACCCAGCAGCATCACGACAGGAATCAGATAGACGAAACTCGGCATGGTTTGCATCACGTCGAGGATCGGGTCCACCAGCTTGCGGACCCGGTCCGACTTCGCCATGAGAATCCCGATTGGCAAGCCAATGACAATCGACAGGAACGTGCACACGAAAATCATCGACACAGTGCGCATCGTGTCTTGCCACATGTCGAGGTAGCCAATGAGGGCAAGCGTGACGAAGCACCCGAGGACCACCTTCCAGTTCCTGCTTGCACCCCATGCGATGACCAGCACGAGCAGCATGATGACGGGCCACGGCGTCTGGGTCATGAAGCGCTCTGCCGCCATCAGGAACTCCTGCAGCGGATGGAAAAAGCTGTCAATCGGGTCGCCGTATGCCGCCGTGAATGCGCGGAAACCGTCATCGATTGAACGCTTCATGTGCAGAAGCGCCTCGTCCTGCATATGTGGGAATTTGTTTATCCAGTCCATTTGTTCCTCCATCATTCAGTCGCTTGCCAGCGCTTCCTGTCTTGCGACGTGAAACGTGATTACTCCAATCCGGCTGACCATTCCTTCATGCTGAGATTTGCCGTTGCGCCTATCGTCAGGAAAGGTTGAGGCGGCAGCCGCTTCGGTGCTGCAAAACCCCGGAAGACCTGAACCAGCCACGAATCCTGTCCCGATGCGGCCTCAGCGGCAGCTATCCCTGACGCGGTTGCCTTCGTTGCGCCGACTCCATTGCAGGCGATTGCGGCGAATACTCCGGGCTCAATCTCCCCAAACGCGGGGACACCGTTCCAGGTCAACGCCATCGCGCCTGCCCATCGGTACTCCATCGGGACACCTTTCAGCATGGGGAAGCGCGTTTCGAATTTGCGGTCGTGCACCCGACCGGCCCGGGTAATCGCGCTTTTGCTCACCTGCATACGAGGGTTATAGGTGTACCGGGAGCGAATCAAAATCCGGTCTCCCTTATCGCCTTGAACCCGACGGACCGTTGTTCCCATCGGGAATGCAGGTGTCGCCGCCCACGAGCGCTGGCCGCCCAGCCGCTTCGGGTCGAACGCTTCCGTCATCGAGGCGTAGGTGTAGACGTGCAGTAGTTGCCCACGGAAAAGACCGAAGCTTTGCGCCTGACCGTTGTTCGCAAGGATTATTTTTCCCGCGTTGACGGCACCCTTAGGCGTCTTGACCAGCCACGACGCTCCCTGTCGTTCGAACGACAAGGCAGGCGTGTTCTCGTAAAGCTTCACGGGGCCCCGGAAAGAATCGGCCAGGCCCCTGATATAGGCTGCGGGCTGGATAATGACGGTGCCGGGGGTGAAAATCGCCGATGTGAACGAGTTGGTTCCGGTCACAGCAGCAATGTCGTTCGCATCGAGCAGCCGATACGGTTCATTCACCTTGTCCAACTGCTTCGCGTAGGACACGACATGCTCGTCGCCTTGCGGTCCCAACGCGACGTTGTACTTGCCGCAGGGGTCGAAGACGTCTTTGCCCCAACCTTTCTCGTTGGCCAGTTCTTGCGCGAGTGCAATTGCGATGCGATGAACCTTGATATCGTGCCGCCGCTCGTTGGTATCAGACCCGCCGTAGTCTTCGGAAGAGACTTCGTGAGGCAGGTCGATAATGAAGCCCGAATTGCGCCCCGTAGCGCCCTCCGCAATTTCCCCCGCCTCGAGGATGACGACTTTCAGACTCGGATCGAGTTGTGAAAGACGCCTTGCTGCCGACAGTCCCGCGAAGCCCCCGCCAATCACCGCGATGTCAGCGTTCACGGTGCCGTTGAGCGTCGGGCGCGGCGTCCTGGGCGGCAGCATGGACACCCACCCGGATTGGCCGAGGTGTTGCGGAAGTTTGCTCGCTACGTACATGATGTTTTGCCCAAGTCCTTAAACAGCGAGCTTTTCGCGCTCAACCAGGTCACCGAGCGCGCAGCGCAAGGCGTCGACCTTTTTCGCCGAAAGCCGGGCGAGCGGTCGACGCGGATTACCCGCCCCATAACCGGTCATTTCCGCCGCTGCATAAACCGACTGGACGTAGTCTCCCTCCCAAATCAGCGACATGGCAGGTTCAAGCGCCCGCCAGATTTCTCTGGCGTCGTCCCACCGATGTTCTTGCGCCGCCGTAACGAACTGGGTGCACGTCTTCGGGGCAAAGTTTGCACCGCCCCAGATGAGCCCACGGACGCCTGCATATATCGCGTAAGGCATGAGCGGGTCCGCACCATTCATCATCGGAAGCCCTGTGCGAACAAGCGCCGCCTGCTTGCTCAAGTCTCCGCTGCTGTCCTTCACCGCGAGGAATTCTGGAATCTCGCAGAGACGGCGCAGGAGCGACGGAGTGATTTCCACGCCAACTGCCTGTGGCACGTTGTAGCCGATGATGGGCAGGCCGGCTCGCGCGACGGCTGCGTAGAACTCGAAGACACCGTCGTCGTCCGTCGGCCCTTCGAAGAATGGTGGCAGCACCATCACGGCGCCAGCGCCGCAGTCGGCTGCGTGACGCGTGCGCTCCACTACGTCGTCGACGAGTAGCGCGGACGTCTGGGCGATGATTCGTGCGCGCCCGTTGATGACCTTCGCGCCAAACGCCACGAGCGCTTTCGACTCCTCTTGTGAGAGGTAGACGTGCATGCCCGTTCCCGAACTCAGCACGAAGCCGCGAATGCCTGCAGCAAGATACTGCTCAATCAGTTGTTCCAGTCGATTGTGGTCCGGCTTCCCGTTCGCATCGAAAGGAGTGCTAATAGCCAGATTGATGCCAGTAAAGGAAAAGTCTTTCATGTCGTTACTCTTCGTCCGCTTCGTTGTCGTTCAGGTCGATCCAGATGGTTTTCAGCTGGGTGTACTGGTCATGCGCGTGAAGCGAGTTATCGCGTCCACCGAAACCCGACTGCTTGAAGCCACCGAACGGCGTCGTGATGTCGCCTTCGCCGAATGAGTTCACCGTCACGGTGCCTGCCCGAAGCGCGCGTGCGGCACGCAACGCGCGCTTTCCGTTGCCGGCGAACACCGAAGCCGCAAGACCGTAGTCAGTGTCGTTTGCGATGCTGATTGCTTCCTGCAAGCTGCTCACGGTGATAACTGACAGAATCGGCCCAAAAATCTCTTCGCGTGCATGCTTCACATCGTTGCTCTCGACGTCGATGATGGTCGGATGCACGTAGCGTCCCACGCTCGTTTGACCGCCGTAGAGCACCTTGATGTCGTCGGAAAGATATGACCGCACCTTCTCGTAATGCTGCTGCGAAACCAGCGGCCCGATTCGGTTTGCAGGGTCAAGCGGGTCGCCGACGCGCCATTCATCGGCGAGCTTGGTGATTTTGTCGAGCAACTGTGCCTTGATGTCGCGATGGACGATGAGCCTCGAAATTGCCGAGCAGTTTTCGCCCATGTTCCAGAGTGCGCCATTCACGATGTGGCCTGCTACTTCGTCGAGGTCTGTCGCGTCGGACATCACGATGCTGGGATTCTTTCCACCCATTTCGAGCACAATCTCTTTGAGATTGCTCTCCGCCGAATACGTCAGGAAACGACGGCCCGTATCGGTGGAACCGGTGAAAGACACCATATCGATGTCTCGATGACGGCCAATGGGTTCACCGACGGCGGGACCGCTGCCGGTTACGACATTGAAGACGCCGGCGGGAATGCCTGCTTCGAGCGCGAGTTCAGCGACCCGCATAGTCGTGAGTGACGTTTCTTCGGCGGGCTTCACGACGAGCGAACAGCCTGCTGCGAGAGACGGACCGATTTTCCATGCGAGCATCAGCAGCGGAAAATTCCACGGCAACACCAGGCCAACGACACCAACCGGCTCGCGCACAATCATCGAGATGTGGCTATCCGATGCCGGAGAGACCTGGTCGTAGATTTTGTCGATTGCTTCGGCATGCCAGCGCAGCACGTTGACCGTTTCGGGAACGTCGACCATCTGACAGTCGAAGATTGTCTTGCCTGCATCGAGACTCTCCATGACTGAGAGCTCAAGAGCGTTCTTCTCGATGAGGTCGGCCAACCGGAGAATCGCCTGCTTCCGCGCAGCGGGATGCAACCTGGACCAGCGTCCATCGATGAATGCGGCACGGGCACTCGCCACGGCTGCATCCACGTCTTCCTTCGAACAAGCCGGCACGTCCGCGAGATGCTCCCCCGTTGCCGGATTGAACGTTGCGAACGTCTTGCCTGACGACGCTCCGCAAGCCTTGCCATTGATGATGGCCCGGCTCGGCAGCTTCAACTCGCAAGCGATTTTTTTATATTCGCTCCTGGACAGCAAATCAGTCATATCAGTCTCTCAGTGATGCGGGTTTTCATGAGGAACCGAACAAACCACCCGGTTCGCGAAGCTAGAAATCAATCGGCACATCGACGCCATCCGGTGCCACGTACGACGCCATGTTTCGGCGCGCCAGATACACGTGCGCGCGCACGATTTCTCCAGCTGCTTCGGCATCGCGACGCTGAATGGCATCGATGATGTCTTCGTGCTGCTGCATCGCTTCCGCGAGTTCAGCATCCATTCGCTCGTCACGCGGCTGGTAGAAAGTCTTGCCTAGCCGCGCGTGGTCAATCAGCAACCGGCAAAGGCTTGGCAACAGATACGGGTTGTGAGCCATCTTGCCGATTGCAAGGTGAAACTCGTCGTTCTGCAGGACTCGCTCATCCACACTGCCGCCTTCTACAGCTGCGCGAAACCGCTCCTGGACTCGCTTCAGGCCATCAATTTCGGCCTGCGTTGCGTGTGCTGCTGCCAGCTTGGTCGTCGCAACGTAAATCAGCGGCGCCGCCAGAAAGTAGTTGCGCAGCGAGTCATAGTTCATCGAGGCAACGCGGGCCGCACGATTAGAGGTGGCTCCGGAAATTCGGACAGTTCATTGAGTGGAAAAGCTGGGGCGTGAGTCGGTCATAATGGCCGGCGACAAGGAACCAGAAGATTACGAAACGAAACCGACGGACACACTCAC
>NZ_CYGY02000175.1 GCF_900007165.1 Paraburkholderia piptadeniae | reverse complement strand
CAAGCGGAGCCACCTCTGATGGAGCCTGTACGCGGATCGCAACAAGGCGAGGCATGCATTGCTGATAAATGACACCTCAGTGCCTTTCATCACGTCCGACCATCCCGTCGTCAACGTTCATTCGTGTGTGTCGGAAACGGAATTCTCCTCACCTGAGCATGCCGACTTCTATTATCCGATTTCGCCGACGTTCGCTTACATCATCTGTGATTCCGACCGGTTCACACAGGGCAAAAATCGGGTTGACGAGACTACCGTCGTCGAACTCAATTCGAAACAGGCGGCTCAAGCGATGATGCACATCATCGGCGATACGGAGGAAGCCATTCACCCCTACAAAAAACAGATCGGGCGACGCTATCAGAAGGCTTTTCATGGCCGGATCGTGGTGTGACTGCCCAAACAGAGCAGCAATTTCGAAGCACCGATCTGCGATCGACCGCCTCGGCCGAAGCGCCTACTTGAGTGGCTGCTTCACTTCGAAAGCTGACGTAGCAATCGTGCCGTGTCGATGGGCTGGAATGGGTCGCTTGCTGTCCTCTCAACGGGAGCAAAACTGCGATTCGATCTAGGCCGCAGTAGCGGCCTCTCGGCTGGTTTTGTGCCCACGCTCGACAATGTCGACGTTTGCAGGAGACATGGCCGAGACATCGGGCGCCGCATCTGCTAATCCTGAGATCCGCGTAACCTACGATCAGGCAAATAACGCGGTCTGCCTGCACATGATCAATTCGGGCCACGCAGGGTGCCAGTTCACAGTCACATCGAAAGCATATCGCACCGATGGTCCATGGAACCTCCCGTTGGCGGCAGGTGACACAACGACAACCAGCTGGCCGGTATCGTCAAGTGGAAACGGGTACGACTTCACCGTGACGGTGGATGTTCAGCCGGGATTCCAGCGGCAATTCGCGGGCCGTGTCGAAAATGGAGAAGACCTTATTAGCGATCCGGCTGCCGCGTGATCGCGGACCTGATCTCTGTGCAATGCCGGTGAGCGGCGAGTGCTCTTCGAACGGTCACGTGACCGACAGCGTTGCGCGCTGCAATTCAGTCAGCGCTGCAGTGCGTCCATCGTTTGCATCTGAAAATACCCTTCCCCGCGTAAACCCCTGTAAATGAAATCGCCTCGCGTAAGAACCCGGTAAGCGGGCGCTTTTAACGTACTACCGAGCGCATCAAAAGAACGACGCGTCTAAACAGCGTGCGCGAGAGCATCGCACCACATTCCACCGGAACGCCCAAGTACATTTGGATTACCGATCGTTCCGGCCCTACTCGAACGAGGCACTCGTTCAGGCAATGAAGTGTTATCCGTGCAGGAGACGAAGATGGACTTGAAACTCGCAGAGAAAATCAAATCGAGCGCGACGTACCACGAACTGGTGCGAAGGCGCTCGAGGCTCGGATGGACGCTCACCGCCCTCGTGCTCGTCGTCTACTATGGCTACGTGCTGCTGATCGCGTTCGATAGAGACATGCTCGCCGCGAAGATCGGCCCGGGGGTGATGACCTGGGGCATGCCGATCGGTCTCTTCGTGATCCTGTTCACCGTGTCGATCACGGGCTTCTATGTGCGTCGCGCCAACAACGCCTACGACGAACTCACCGACCAGATCAAGCGGGAGGTCGCATGAAGGCTCGTCAATTCCTCGCAACGGGCGCGCTTTTCGTCGCTTCTGCAAGTTGCTTCGCAGCCGGTGCCGATCTTGGTCAGGCGGTCAAGCAGGCAACCAATTGGACCGCGATCAGTATGTTCATCGTGTTCGTGATCGCGACGCTCTTCATCACCAAATGGGCCGCCAGGAAAACGCGCTCGGCTGCAGAGTTCTACGCAGCAGGCGGCGGGATCACCGGCTTTCAGAATGGCCTGGCGATCGCTGGAGACTTCATGTCTGCGGCATCCTTTCTCGGCATCTCGGCCGCTGTCTACGCAAACGGATACGACGGACTCATCTACTCGATCGGCTTTCTGGTGGGCTGGCCGATCATCACGTTTTTGATGGCCGAAAGGCTGCGCAATCTCGGCCGCTTCACGTTCGCCGATGTGGCGGCGTATCGCTTCAGGCAGGCCCCGATACGCGCGTTCGCCGCATCAGGCACGCTCGTCGTCGTGGCGTTCTACCTGATCGCGCAGATGGTGGGTGCAGGACAGCTCATCAAGCTGCTGTTCGGCCTCGACTACTGGATCGCGGTCGTGATCGTCGGCATGCTAATGATGGTGTACGTGCTCTTCGGCGGCATGACCGCGACCACCTGGGTGCAAATCATCAAGGCGTGCCTGCTCCTCGCGGGCGCATCGTTTATGGCGTTCATGGTGCTCTGGCAATTTCATTTCAGCCCTGAGGCGCTCTTTGCGAAGGCCGTCGATGTGCACGAGAAAAAGGCATCGATCATGGGGCCGGGCAACTTCATCAAGGACCCGATTTCGGCAATCTCCTTCGGCATCGCGTTGATGTTCGGAACAGCCGGCCTGCCGCACATCCTGATGCGCTTCTTTACGGTTCCGAATGCGAAGGAAGCGCGCAAGTCGGTATTCTGGGCGACCACATGGATTGGCTATTTCTACATTCTCACCTTCATCATCGGCTTTGGCGCGATCGTGCTGGTGAGCACCAATCCCGTTTTCAAAGACGCGGCCGGAAAGCTGCTCGGTGGTAACAACATGGCGGCCGTGCATCTGGCGACGGCAGTCGGCGGCAACGTGTTCCTCGGTTTTATTTCTGCCGTCGCGTTCGCCACGATCCTCGCCGTCGTCGCGGGCCTCACGCTCGCCGGCGCGTCGGCGGTATCACATGACCTCTATGCGACCTTGTTCAAGCATGGCAAGGCGTCGAGCGCAAACGAACTGTTTGTTTCCCGCGTTACAACCGTGGTGCTGGGCATCGTTGCCGTCGTGCTTGGCATCGTGTTCTAGAAGCAGAACATCGCATTCATGGTTTCGCTCGCTTTCGCAGTGGCGGCTTCTGCCAATTTCCCTGTGCTGTTCATGTCGGTGCTGTGGCGCGGCTGTACGACGCGCGGTGCGGCCATCGGTGGCTTCCTCGGGCTGCTCTCTGCTGTGTTGCTGACGATTCTGTCGAAGGCAGTGTGGGTCGACGTCTTTCACTACGCGAGCGCGCCGTTTCCGTATGCATCACCCGCGCTCTTCTCGATGGCAATTGGTTTCTTCGGCATCTGGTTCTTCTCGGTGACTGACAAATCCAATCGCGCACGCATCGACCAGGCCGGTTTCGAGGCGCAGGCCGTGCGTTCGGAAACCGGCATCGGAGCTGTGGAAGGCGTCAGCCACTAAACAGACAAGGCGCGACTTGAGGGCCAAGGTCGGTGTTTCCGTCGCGGCGGACACCGACCGGCCAGCATCCCACAGTGTCCGGAAAGAGATCGGCATCGCATTGCGTGACCTGAATCAACGCAACAACGATGCGCAGCCGTAAGGCGAAGACATTTGCAAAAATCGGGGACGTACATGGCAAGCGCAAAGGAACACCTGGCTCATTTCGCGACGGGCGCTGATCGTCCCTTTGCAACCGAACTCTCATCGCGCGTGCGTCGTCTGGGCGATAGCCCGACCTATCTTCAGGCGGACGAAGATCTTGCTTTCGTGCGTCGACCGGCTGAAAGGCGACAGCTAGGTTAGCCGGCTAAACCCGTGCGCTACAGCAGCTTCGATTTGCTGCGCGAACGCCTCGCTGCCCCCCCCTGCACCGATGCCAAGAACCGCGC
This sequence comes from Paraburkholderia piptadeniae, assembly GCF_900007165.1. Classification (GTDB taxonomy): domain Bacteria; phylum Pseudomonadota; class Gammaproteobacteria; order Burkholderiales; family Burkholderiaceae; genus Paraburkholderia; species Paraburkholderia piptadeniae. The sequence goes on along the minus strand of NZ_CYGY02000175.1, from coordinate 1,852 downwards.
GCTGGTACCCATCCCCCAGCGCCAATGCCACAACCTCGGCCGCAACTTGCTTTGATGTAGTGGCAGGTACTCCTCCCGTTTCGAGCAATTCTGCAATGCGCTGCCGTATAACGCGCATGCCGGACTGATCGAAGACGTGAGAAAGATCAGGAAAGCGCCAGCCGTCCGCAACGATCAAGCGGTATAGCGCTAGCCAATCCGGCTCGATCAGCGCCGTCGTGAAGGCGCGCAACTCGTCCGCGAGCCTATCGGGGGCGGGCTTACGAATGTCAGCCAACGGCGCGTTCTCAAGGCCCTCGCGCATGGTCTCGCACATGCTGGTAACCAGTCCCGCGAACAGTGCTTCCTTGTCGGGAAAGTGCCGATAGAGGGTCATTTTGGAGATCCCGCCTTCAGATGCGACGCGGTCAAGCGTCGTCCCACCCAGGCCGTCCCTGAGCAGAATGGGACCCGCGGCGCGCAAGATCTCAGCGCGCTTCTCAGCCATGCGGAGCCTGCGCGGGTCATCTGCTCGCCACTTCCGGGAATCAGTGATTTTCATACGATACGAAAACGTCTTGCATGATGAGTGTGGATGCGATACGATTCTGTATCGTCTCATAGCCATGGAGAAACGTCATGTGCAAACCCGCCGGTCTTGCCAAGATGGGCGTCATTCCGATGCGACGCGGAGCGACGAAGTGAGTGCGGCCGCGATTTTGAGCGGAATCACGGCGCTGGCGTTCGCCGGCGCGGGGCTCGCAAACTTCTTCAACGTCGGCAACGCGGAAGCAAATTTCCAGCGATGGGGGTACCCCCAGGGATGGCGTCATTTGACGGCGGGTCTGGAACTCGCAGGTGCGGCGTTGCTGTTGCTCCCGTCCACCCGTCTCATCGCGCTTGCTGGGCTAGCACTAGTGATCCTTGCCGCGTTGGTGACGCTTCTGAAATGGCGCGAGCGCCTCTCGCACCTCATACCCGTGATAGGCTTTTTCGCACTGATCCTGGCCGACGCTGTGCTCCAGCGAGCCGGAACCTGATCTCGCGGCACTTGCAATCGTGATGGTCCTGCTATCCCGGTTGCGTCTACCGGGCTACAGCTTCGGATAGGGACGGACGCCGTGAGTATTCTTTATAGAGTCCAGATTGCCGTGATGGTTTGCGGGGTTGCAGCCGGATGCGTGTCGCAGCCCATCGGGCCAGCGGTAGCCGTGAAGCCGGGGCGCGACAAACCATTCATCGTCTTTCTGCAGGACGATTCGCAGTGCAAACAGTATGCGAGAGAGCAGCTGGCGCGCGGCGGTGGCGCGCGCGCTGCTAGCGATGCTCACGTGTCGCGGGCACAACTGAACGTGCAGCAAAGATACGATCTCGCGTACCTGGAATGCATGCGCGCGAAGGGAAATGAGGTGTCCAAGGGTGCACCGCCAAGTACGCAGCCTGAATAAGCGACCTTGCACAGGACGACTACATGCAACTGCCTGGCGCCGGCGCGGCTTGGTTGAGCCCGAATCCGGTCAAACGTGCGTTGAGTTCGCGCGATCGCCCGTGATCGAAGCAGATTGGGCCATTCGACCAAGACTCTTATTTCTTTTGTGCGGACCTTGCTTTGCGCGCCTGCGTTCCCGTGTCCGTGAACAGATCGACCACCACACCGCGCAGCCACCGATTGGCTTCGTCCTGGTGGGCTCGCGCGTGCCAGAGCAGATGGATCGGCGCGGCGGGCAGCGTCAATGGCAACGCGCGCAGGGTGAGCGAGAACGGGACGGCCAGTTGCAGGGCAAGTCGCTCCGGTACCGTAGCGATCAGATCAGTGCGTTGCAGGATGAAGCCCACGCTCATGAAGTGCGGCACCGTCAGTCGCACCTGACGC
>NZ_CYGY02000004.1 GCF_900007165.1 Paraburkholderia piptadeniae | reverse complement strand
GTTGAGGGCCCGTGGGTAATCGCCAAGAGGCTCGGTGTGAGCGGCTTTCTTTTGCTTACTTTTCTTTGCGGCGGCAAAGAAAGTAAGTGCCGCCCCGCACAGGGGCAACGCCCGCGCCGGTAGGCGCATCGCGGATGCCAGCGGCAAGCCCAAAAAACCAAACAGCGTCGCAGACATCACAAAACGCTCCTCGGCCGCTGCATCGTCCCATCGAAAAACCGCTGTAACCGGAACGCCGACAAATCCAGCGACGGCCTGCCGTCGTCGATCCATTCCGCCATCAGCCGGCCGACGATCGGCCCCATCGCGAAGCCATGTCCGCAGAAGCCGGTGGCGATCAGCAGACCCGGCGTCTGCGACGGCGCGTCGAGCACGGGAATGCCGTCGGGCAGCACGTCGATCAGCCCCGCCCACGACTCGACCACCTGCGCATCCTTCAACGCCGGAAAAAGCGTGCGCAGCTTCTGCAACGCGCGGGGCGCGTGCGCGCGGTTCGGCTGGGGATTCGGGTCGCGCGGATGCAGCACGCGCTCGCCGGCGGGCACGACGCCTGGCACACGGTCGAGCACATCGCGCACGAACGCGCCGTTCAGATGAAAGCTGAATTTCTCGCGCTGCGTCCTTAGCTCCGGCAGGAACCACTTCAGCGCGCGGAAATGGCCGAACGTCATGTCGACGTCGACCTGCATGTCGTCGGCGAGATTGATCGCGCCGTTCGCGCGCTGACGGATGCCGAGGCCGTGCCCCCAGAACGTCGACGCCGTGACGGCAGGCAACGGGTTCGTGCGCATGCAGGTGCCGCGCACGGCCTGCTGCGGCAACGCGATGCCGAGCGTCGCCAGCAGCCGCCAGCTGCTCGCGCCCGCCGCGCAGATCACATGCCGCGTGTGGATCGTGCCGCGCTCGGTGACGACGCCCGTCACCGAGCCCGCTGCCCGTTCGATGCCGATCACGCCGCAACCTTCGAAGAAGCGCGCGCCCGCCTCGACCGCGCGCGCGGCAAACGCGGCCGCCGCGCGGCGCGGCTCGGCCTGGCCGTCGCTCGCCGTGTACAGCCCACCCAACGCCGGGCCTTGCATGCCGCGCACATGCTGGTCGATCTGCGCACGATCCAGCACGCGCGTGTCGAGCCCGTACTGCTTCGCGACATCCATCCATTGCTGGAACGATGCCCAGTCCTCTTCGTTGTCCGCGACGTAGAGACAGCCGCCCTGCCGCCATTCGAGATCGATGTTCAGCTCGCGTTCGAGCTGTTCCCAGATGCGCATACCCGCCATCATCAGCGGCACTTCGGCTGCCTCGCGGCCCTGCTGGCGCACGAAGCCCCACGCGCGCGTCGACTGCTGGCCCGCGATGCGCGACTTGTCGAGCACGACAGCCTTCACGCCGCGCCGCGCGAGGTAGTACGCCGCTGCGCAACCCATGATGCCCGCGCCCGCGATGACGACATCGGCTCGATCGGGAAAAGGCGCGTCGGCCGGACTCAGGTTCGCGTGCAGCGGATAGGTCGTCGTCATCGGAAAGCGGATTGCGCAGCGTGGCGTGTCGAGGGTCTGCATCTTCTCAGGCCCGCGCGGATGCCGCAATGCCGGTCACAAAGCAAACCGCCGCGCACCCTCTTTTGCGCGCAGGCCACGCGCGCGGCCTGCGTCGGCGAAAGACCATCGACAACCGCGACAATGCGTTACGCATACGTTTTCGCCGCTAAAATAGAATGGCCAGGAACGAGCGAAGCTGTGCCGATCCGCGCGGGCAATCGAATTCACCAGAATGGGCCGTTTTCACGGCCAGGAGCGGCACGCGGCCATGCGGGCGCGGCGCGAAATCAGGCGCGCTGCGCGTTTTGCGGTACATTGGCTGTCCCGCGCAGGGGGCGCGCCCAGCCGGCGCGCCTGGGAGACCCGCGCTACACGCCGTCGAAACGACGCTTCGTCATAAACAACGATTCATACTGACAGACAGAGACTTCGCGCATGTCAAACGAAGCCACCTCAACCGACTCGCTCGCCGTCGCCGAACGCGTGCGCGAGTTGATGAGCCGTCACGGCATCGGCAAGCGTCAGCAGACCAGCGAGCTTTGCCGCATCCTCGATTTGAGCTTTTCGCAGGGCCACCGCAAGCTGCGCGGCAACAGCCCCTGGACGCTCTCGCAGATCAAGAAGGTCGCCGAAGTCTTCGGCGAGCCGGCCGCGCAACTGTTCGGCGCGCAGACGCTCGACCCCGGCATGGTCGGCGCCACCGCGCAGGAAGCGGTGTTTGCGATCGGCTCAATCGAGCTCGCGTGCACCGCATGGATCGGCGCGCCGATCGAAGCGGGCAGCCGGCCGGAATTCATCGCATGGTCGAAGCTCGACCAGTGGCGCGTCGTGCGCTACGACGGCGCGCTCTATCAGAACGCGCACGAAGTCCACAAGATCGAGATCTATCCGCGCCGCGCCGAAACGGACAAGCCGCTGATCGCCGTTGTCGACGACGACCAGGCGTCCGCCGACAACCTGCGCGACTACCTGGAGCGCAGCGGCTTTACGGCCGTGGCGATCTACGGCCTCACCGCGTTCGCCGAAACATTGCAGACTCAGGTGTTCGACGGCGTTGTGATCGACTGGCTGTTCGGCCCGCAGACGTCGGCGGAGGCGATCCGCGCGGTGCGCGCATCGGAAAACCCGGATGCGCCCGTCTTCGTGCTGACGGGCGAACTGCTGACAGGCAAGGCGAGCGAATCGGAGATCAGCGACATCGTGCGCAACTACGATGTGGCCTGCTACGAAAAGCCCGCGCGCATGGCGATACTCGTCGCCGATCTGTCGAAGCGCCTGAGCCGGGCTTAGGCACGCGAAAACGCCGCGAAGCCGCGCGGCGCCCGCCCTCGCGTCATCTCACCCTTCCACGGACGCCCCGTGCCGCGCCGCCAGCGCGCGCTGCACGGCGTCGCGCAGCACTTCGTAGTGAACGGGCTTGGTCAGGCTGTCGAAGAACGGCGCGTCGCCCTGGCGGGCCGGTACGTCCGGCGCATATGCGCTCACGGCGATCACGGGCGTGCGCGCCGCCGCGCCCGTCTTCGCGGCGTACTCGGCCATGAACGCGTAGCCGTCCTTGTCCGGCATATGCAGATCGAGCAGCACGAGATCGCAGCGCCTTGCCGCCAGCCACGCGTGCGCGTCGTCGGCGTTAGCGACGGCGGCCGCGTCGCATTCCATGTGCTCGAGCATTTCGCACAGCGATTCGCGGATCAGCTGGTTGTCGTCGACGATCAGCACCTGCGGGCGGCCGTCGCCGTGCGTCTCGTGCGGCGCGGCCACAGGTGTGGCAGGCGCGGCGACGGACGCGACGGGAATCGTCACCGTGAAGCGCGTGCCCTTGCCCACTTCGCTTTCGACGCCGGTCGTCCCGTTGAACAGCGCGACGAGCCCCTGCACGATCGCGAGCCCCATGCCCGCGCCTTCGAAACGCCGCGTGCGCGATGCGTCGAGCTGCGTGAACTCCTTGAAGATCAGCGGAATCTGCGTCTCGGGCACACCCGGGCCCGTATCGGTGACGACGATGACGAGCGCGCCCGCGTGCTGCTCGAAATGCAGCGTGACGTTGCCGCGCTCCGTGTAGCGGATCGCGTTGGTCACGAGGTTGTTGACGATCTGCCGGATGCGATGCGGATCGGAATCGACGAGACCCGCGCGCCCGCTCGCGCTGCCTTCGAAAGCCAGCCCCTTTGCGCGCGCGGCCGGCTCGTGCTCGTCGACGACGGACGCCAGCAGCTCGCGCGGATCGAAATGCTCATGGCGCAACTCGAGCTTGCCGGCGCCCAGCCGCGCGTAGTCCGTCAGGTCCTTCATCTGCGCTTCGAGATGGCGCGCGGCCGTCTCGAGCCGCTGGATGACTTTGCGGTCGGCCTCGGTGTGAAAGTTGAAGCCGAGCAGCTCGATCGACGACACGATCGCGTGCAGCGGCGTGCGCAACTCGTGGCTGATCATGCCGAGAAACGCGTCCTTCGCGAGGCTCGCTTCGCGCGCGGCGCGGCTCGCCTGATGCTCCGCGTCGAGCGCGGCACGCTGCTGCACGATCAGGTTCGTGCGGCGCCGTCCGTTCATCACGAGCAGGACTGTCGCCGCCGCCGACAGCAACAGCAGCACGAGCCCGCCCGCGAACAGCATCCGGCGCTTCGCGATGAAATCGGAGTTCATCGCCTCGCGATCCTGCACGTCGACGTAGCGGCGGCTCAGCGCGAGGGCGTTCACCTCCTTCCAGTGCTGGCGCAGTTGCTCGACCATCTGCGAGGCGAGCGTCGGCGAATTGGGCAGCGCGTCGAGCATGGGTTGCATCGAGACGAGCATCTCGGACAGGCGCGCGATCTCCTCCTGCTGGCGCTGCACGGCCTCGGCCTGCGCAGCAAGGCGCTGCGTCGAGCCCGCCATCACGCGCAGCTTCGACTGCAGCACCTGGAAGTGCAGCGTGAGCCGCCGATAGTCGCTGTCGACACCCGTCTGGTACAGCAACAGCTGGCTTTCGAGCCGCGCATAGGCAATCTGCAGCTGCGCGGCGTCCCAGTAGAACCCGTCGTAGGTGCCCGTGACCTGCTGGGTCGCGCGGGGAGTGAGAAGAGCCGAATAGAGCAGATAGCTGATCGCCGTCGTCGGCGCTGCGAGCGCGGCGATCCAGATGACGACGAGCACGACGCGGCGCAGCGGGCGCCGTCCTATTTGACGATGAGTGCCTTGATCTGCCATACGAATTTTGCGTCCGCCGCCCCTCCCGCCAGCTCGCTGGGAAATTGGTCGCGCGGGTAGATGAGAAACAGCGGGCCGAAGTCGCTGACCTGCAGGCGCTTGCCGTTCATGCTGTACGCGACGATCACGCCATAGCGGCTCGTATCCGACACGGGAACGGTGTACGTGTAGTCATCGAGCGTGTGGATTTCGATCTCGTCGCCGTACGCGCCCACTGTCTTGAGAATATCCGCGAGCAGCGGCCCCGTGAAGGTCGATTTTGCCGTCCACGTCGTCGACGTCGTAATCGTATGCGTCGGCAGCGCGAGAATCTGCGCCTCCGAAAAATGGAACACGGAATGATCGGGGTCGCTGGTCTTCGCGATCTTGCCTTTCACGTCGAGTTCGAGCGTCGTCGTCATCGGCGCGGCGCTCGCGGTCGGCGCCACGAACGCGAGCGCCAGCACGGGCACGAGCGCGAGCGCGCGTAACCATCCGTATTTGTTGTTCTGCACTTTTGGTCCCTTTCGTGTGGTCTTGTTGTGCGTCTTCTTGTGCGTCTTTTTCCCAAACGTGGCTCGCATTGTGCCTGACATCGCCGTCAGACGATAACGACAGCCCAGTCGGATGCGACGACACAGAATCTTTACACGACGTGCATAATATCGGCTCAATCTCAAAAATGCCGTTTCGCCGACGCGCGTCCATCCGGCCCAACACAAACCGCAAGCCGTCATGAAAAAGCCGGTTCTACCGTTGACCTACGAACAGCTCGACCACTGGATCGATTCTCTGCAGCCCGCCCTGCTCGAAGAGCGCTTCGCGGCCGCTGTCGGCATCTTACGGGGCGGCGCGCCACTTGCGTTAATGGCTTCGCATGCGATCGGCGTGCCCGTCGCGTTTCTCAGCTACGACCGCCGCGCGCGCCATGTCACGTGGGATTCGGCGCAGCCGCTGCCGCCGCCGGGCTCGAAGGTGCTGTTGTGCGAAGACATCGCGGGACGCGGTTTCACGCTGGTCGACTGCATCGCGTTCCTGGAGCAGCACGGCCTGATCGTCAAGACGCTGACGGGCGCATTCGACGAGATCAGCCGCATTCGCCCCGACTATGCGAACGACGCGTCGGGTTTCTTCGCGCTCTTCCCGTGGGAGCGCCAGGCCTACACGGACGATTACCGCGAGGACTGGCTGAAGGTCGAGGCGGGTTCCGCCGAGAAAATGGCGCAAGACCACGAGTACGCGACATACGCGATCGATCTGGACGGCATCCTGCTGCCCGACGTGCCGCTGTCGCGCTATGACGAGGACCTGTCCGCCGCGTTGAACGAACGCGATGCGCTGCTGCCGTTCGAGATCCTGCCCGACGTCGATCTGGAGAAAGTGCGCGCGGTGATCACGGGCCGGCCGCACGTCGATCTGGACCGCACCCGCGCATGGCTGGAGCGGCACGGCTTCGGTCATCTGGAACTGGTGATGCGCGCACCGGACATGCACAACGAGACGCCCGCGGGCGCCGCCGCGCACAAGGCGCAGGCCGCGCTGCGCTGCGGCGTCACGCATTTCATCGAAAGCGATGCCGTGCAGGCGCTCTTCATCGCGAAGCAGGCGCCGCTTCTGCGCGTGATCTGGTGGGATGCGCTCGAGCACAAGGGCACGCTGATCAGCGCGTCGGCGTGGCGCTGAGCTGCGACGCCTTCGACACCTTCGAAGCCTCAAAGAAGCAAAGGTGCCCGGCCGCGCCCGTCCCCGTGGCGCGCTACGCCGCTGCCTGATCCTTCGCTTCGCCCAGCTGCAAGTGCCGCGCGGCGCGCTGCGAAGCGACGACGATCAGCTTCATCGTCGCGCGCGTCGCGCCGACGAAGAGCTTGCGGGCATTGCGCTCGTCGAACTCGTCGAAATCGACTTCGCTCAGGATCACGCACGGCGCCGACTGTCCCTTGAAGCGATAAATCGAGTCGAGCAGCACGTCGCCGTCGCGGTATGCGGGGTTGCCGAACAGATCGTATTTGCCCGTGAAGCTGCGCAGCCGGTGCGGGCCGAGCTGATCGAGCGGCCAGAGCACCGAGCCCTCGCGTCCGCGAAACGACAGCACCGCGATGTCCTGCTTGCGAAAGCCGAGTGCGAGCGCCTGCGTGATCACGCGCTTGGTCGCGTCGATGCAGCTTTCGGGTGACTGCGCTTCGTCGTAAGTCGACAGCAGGATGTCCGAGCCGTCGAACGGACCGCCCGCCGCCAGCGCGCCCGCGAGCGGCACCGTCGCGCCGACCACGTCGCGCAGATAGTCGAGGATGTCGCGCGGGCTGCGATAGTTGGTCGACTCGCGCAGCACCGTCCAGCCCGGCAGCGCGACGCTCTCGCGCATGTACAGGTTCTGCAGCGGATCTTCGAGCCACCACCACGCGCCGCCCGGCTTCAGCAGCCGTTCGAGCGCGGGCACCCAAGGCTGCTGGAAATCCTGGCCCTCGTCGACGATCAGCACGTCGTACTGCCAGCGCGCATCGATCGGCGTGGCGGCGAACGCGCTATCGAGCTTGTCGAATACGTCGTTGCTCTGGAAATCGGGCGCTTCGCCGCTTTCCCGCACGACCCAGTCGCATAGCTGGTGATAGTTCGCGACCTTCGCCTCGGGCGGCGCGACACGCGCGATATGGTCCGCGAGCGGCCGGTTGAAGCACACGTACAACGGCCGCTCGCCGCGCGCGACGGCATCGTTCATCACCTGCACGGCAAGCTGCGTTTTGCCGGAACCCGCCGTGCCGATCACGCGCAGCCGGAACGGCGTGAATTCGAGCCGCCGCGCCCATGTGGCCAGCCCGCCCGCGAGCCGCGTGACGAGCGTGCCCGCCTGGCCGACGAGCGCGCTCGCGTCGGGCGTGAGCGCGAGTTCGTCGGCGAGAAAGTGGTGGATTTTCGATGCGCACGCGAGACGCGGCTCGTCGGCGGGCAGCGCTTCGAGGATGGTGCCGATGAGCTTGTCCTTGCGGTTCGCGTCGACGATGCGCGCCGGGTTCACGCCCGCAATCGCCGCATCCCTGACGATGTGGTCCGGGCAATACAGCAGCTCTTCAATGAAATACGTGCCTGCGCCGAACGCCGCCGTGAAGCGCCGGTGCAGCCCCTCGATCGTGCGCGCGAGCGCGATCGCCACGTTGCGCTCGGTCTGCATGTAGACCTTGACGAGGCCTTTCGGCGTCTCGCGCAAAAAGCCAGTCTTCTGCTCAACGATCATCACGCGCCCCGACGGGCTGACGATCACGAAATCGGCCTCGCCGAACACGGAAAAGCCTTCGTGCAGGCGCGTCCAGTGCACGCCGTGATAGACCGTGTAGTCGCGCGGAAGCGCTTCTTCGAAGAGCGCCAGCGTTTCGCGCTCGCGAGCGGCGGCGCCCGTGGCGGCGAGACTCTTCCAGTCGTCGGGGACAATGCGGGCCATGCGATGCCTCGTCATGTTGGGTGCGCTCATTGTACGCAATGCGTGCATGCGGATCGGCGGCGCCCGGAAAGAAAAACCCGCATCGTGTATCGTTACTGGTTGAACGCCGCGCACGAGGCGCGGCTTGCCACTGTAGACGAGTCAAAGAGGATTACCGGATGATTACAATCTGGGGACGCGCCAACTCGGTCAATGTCCAGAAAGTCTTGTGGGTGTGCGACGAACTCGTCCTGCCTTACAACCGCATCGACGCCGGCCTGCAATTCGGCCGCAACGACGAACCCGACTACCTCGCGATGAACCCGACGGGCAAGATTCCGACGCTCGTCGACGGCGATTACGTGCTGTGGGAATCGAACTCGATCCTGCGCTATCTGGCGATGCAGTACGGCGCGTCGAGCCTGCTATACCCCACGGAGCCGAAGGCGCGCGCGAGCATCGACCGCTGGCTCGACTGGTCATTGTCCACGCTTCAGCCTGCCGAGCGTCCCGTGTTCTGGACCATCGTGCGCACGCCGGAGGCGGAGCGCGACAACGCGAAGCTCGCCGCCGACATCGACAACGTCGCGAAGCTGTGGAAGCTGCTCGATGTGCACCTGCAAGGGCGCTTCCATATCGAAGGCGATCACTTCACGCTCGCGGACATCGTGCTCGGCGCGTACGCGAAGCGCTGGTTCGGGCTGCCGGGCGTCGAGCGTCCGTCGACGCCGAATCTCGAACGCTGGTATCAGCGGCTCTCGACGCGCCCGGGCTTCAAGAAATACGTCGACCTCGATCTGACCTGAACTCATGACGATCACGCTCTATGCATGGGGCACGCCGAATGGCCGCAAGGTCAGCGTCGCGCTCGAAGAAATGGAACTGCCGTACGTCGTCAAGCCGATCAACATCACGCAGGACGACCAGTTCGATCCCAACTTCCTCGCGATCAGCCCGAACAACAAGATTCCCGCGATCGTCGATCCCGACGGACCGGATGGCCAGCCGATCAGCGTGTTCGAATCGGGCGCGATCCTGCTGTACCTCGGCGAGAAGACGGGCAAGTTCCTGCCGAAGAGCCTGCGCGAGCGCGTGCCCGTGCTCGAATGGCTGATGTGGCAGATGGGCGGCTTCGGCCCGATGCCGGGACAGGTGCATCACTTCGCGGCGCTCGCTTCCGAGGACGACAAGCGCTACGGCCTCAAGCGCTTCTCGACCGAGACGCGGCGGCTCTATGCGGTGCTGGATAAGCGGCTGGGCAAGACGGAATACGTGGCGGGCGAGTTGTCCGTCGCGGACTTCGCGATCCTCGGCTGGGCGTGGCGGCATGAGCGCCACAAGGTCGATCTCGCCGACTACCCGAACGTCAAGCGCTGGTACGACATGCTGTTCGAACGTCCGGGCGTCAGGCGCGGGTTCGAAGCGAAGCTCGACTGACGCGGGCCGCTGAGCGCCGCGCATGCAGAGCGGCGATCGGCAATCCGCAGGCTTCAACCGCGGGGGTCAACCGCGGGGTTCAACCGCGGGGTTCGACCGTATAATCAGCGGATGAAAAACGCCAAGTCAACGGCTGCCGCCGCCGCTTCCGCAACGGCAGGCGCATCGAATCCAGCGCACCGCCCGCAGCAACACGAACACCTCGCGGAACACGAGCATTCGCATGCGCACGATCCGCATCGCGAGCATGCAGGGCACGCGCAGGGCACGCCGGCGTCCGCGGAGGCGGCGCTTGCGTTGGCTGAAGAATACTGTCGCGAGCGCGGCGAAAAGCTCACGCCGATCCGGCGCAAGGTGCTGGAACTGCTGCTGACGTCGGGCCGCGCCACCAAGGCCTATTCGCTGCTCGACGACATGCGTCAGATTCATCCCGGCTCCGCGCCGCCCACGGTGTATCGCGCGCTCGATTTCCTGCTGTCCGCGGGGCTCGTGCACAAGATCGAATCGATCAACGCGTTCGCCGTCTGTCACGACCTCACGCAATGCCAGCACGGCATCCTCGTTGTCTGCCAGCAGTGCGGCAATGTCACGGAACTGCATCAGCCCGCGCTGCGCGAAGCGCTCGTCGCGCAAATCGAAAACGCGGGCTACCGGCTCGCCGGAGATGGAATCGAGCTGAAAGGGCTGTGCTCGGCATGCCAGGCCGCGCAAGCCGCCGGCGGCTGAACTGGCCCGTCTTCGTCAGACGAGGCGCCGCGGTTCGAACATCAGGTCAAACCGGCGGCGCGCGCGCCGATCGCGTCGCGCAGCAGTGTCACCAGCGCGTCGGGCGGCGCGGGCTTCGTCATGAAGTGCTGGAATCCCTCGCCGATGCTGCGCAGCCGGTAGGCTTCATCCGTATGGCCCGTCACGGCCACTGCGACGCAAGGCGCGTGATCGCCGCGAATCTCGTGATCCCGCAGACGCTGGATCAGGTAGAAGCCGTCCATCGCGGGCAGGTCCAGATCGCAGACGACGGCATCGGGCAGCACCCGAATGGCGGCTTCGACGCCCTCTTCGGCATCCGCGACGGCGATGACATTGGCCCCTTCTGATTCGAGCAGAATTTTCAACGATTCCCTGTTTTGCGGGTCGTCTTCGACGAGCACGATCGTGGCCTGATCGAGCCTCAATACTCCGTTCATCTTGATGTTATTGCTGTAAAAGCTGGTTATGCACTCTGACGTGGCCATGATGTTACGTACTTGTGTACCGCGCCAGCGCCGGCAGCGGAAAAGAGTTCAACGTTTCTACTCTCGTAGGGTCGTTCTTACCAACGGACGACGGACGCGCTGTCCGTCCGCCAACCGTTCCCGACTCGCGTAGTCGTCACCGTGTGCCCGGCGCGTTCGGCGCCGCGCACATCCCCTCTTCGGACTCGATTGTCCGCATCGAGTTGCACGCGACCGTGCGCTTGCGAGCACGTCCCGCCGCGTTCAAAAAGCGCCAGGACAGGCACGATGACCGAGCCTGCGTGCAAGCGGCACCGCGCCATCTTGACGGCCGCGCAAGGCGCTTGCGTGACCATCAGAAGGCGCGCAGACAACGAGAGGAAGCTTGTGAAGCGCGCGCAGGATGAAATGCGGGCCAGCCGGCCGAAACGGTCGAAGGCAAGGCACTGCGATGCATTGCGATCTTCTTCCTGTTCCTCGTTGTCTTCGTCGTCAACCTGTCGATGGGCGCGCGGAAGATGGCTCATTGCCGCGCCGGCGCAAGACAGCATGGCGAACGTCGACCTGCGAAACACACGGGTGGATCAAGCACATTGCGTGCCGCCGGCAAATTGCGCCAGGCGACGGCGGAATGCCTTGAAGGTCTGAAGAAAGCGGCCGGATATCGAGCGATGCGCAACCGGCACGACTCACGCGCGCGGCTTCGGCACCACACCATGCGTGAGCAACGCAACGGCATGACGCGCGATGTCGTCCGCTGTCAGCTTTCTGCGCACGGGATCATGGCGCCACATCGCGGACGTGGCGAGCGGCAGGATCGCCAGCCCGATCACCGACAGAAACACAAGCGACGGCTCCAGATCCGGATTCAGCCGCCCTTCCTTCTGCCAGCGCTCGATATACGCGATGCCGCGCCGCTGGTTCGCATCGCCGAAACGCTCGTGCATGCGCTGCTTGAGCAGGCCGCCCTCGCTGATCACTTCGCGAATCCACAGCGAAGGAAACCACGGATAATCGCCCGCCACTTCGACGAGCCGCTGCGCGAGCAACGTGATCGCCGCGATGGGATCGTCGGGATTCGCGTCGAACGAACCGGCGAGCCGCGTTCGCAGCGGCAGGAAACGTTCGTCGATCAGCACGTCGAGCAACTGATCGCGGGTCTTGAAGTAGTAATGCATCATCGCGGGCGTAAAGCCGGCCTCGCGCGCAACCTGGCCGAGCGTCGTATCGACGATGCCCTGCCGCGCGAACAGCGCGAGCGCCGCGTCCAGCAGACGGGCGCGCTGCTCGGGGCCGCGTCCGCTGCCCGACGGCCGGCCCGGACGGCGCGCCGCGATGGCGGGCACCGCCGCGCCCTCGTCGTCCACATGCGGCGCATGCCCCGCCTGACCGAGACCCGATACCGATTTCCTTGTCATGACAGTGAGATTGACGAATGACTTGATGTCGCATATATTAATCTGTGTGTTAATTAATTTCAAGCCAACTTGAAAGCATTGGAAGCAGAGATGGAAACCCAGACCCTTGCCCCCGACGCCGCGCCCGGCACGACCGAACGCCCGTCGCTGCGCGTGCTGTTCCCGGCGCTGCTGCTGGTGATGCTGCTCGCGGCGCTCGACCAGACGATCGTGTCGACGGCGCTGCCGACCATCGTCGGCGACCTCGGCGGGCTGGACAGCCTGTCATGGGTCGTCACCGCCTATCTTTTGACGTCGACGATCGTCGTGCCGCTGTACGGCAAGTTCGGCGATCTGTTCGGCCGCAAGATCGTGTTGCAGACGGCGATCGTGCTGTTCCTGATCGGCTCGGCGCTGTGCGGGCTCGCGCAGAACATGACGCAGTTGATCCTGCTGCGCGCGCTTCAGGGACTCGGCGGCGGCGGACTGCTCGTCATCACGATGGCCGCGATCGGCGACGTGATTCCGCCTGCCGAGCGCGGCCGCTATCAAGGCGTGTTCGGCGGCGTGTTCGGTCTTGCGACCGTGATCGGCCCGATGATGGGCGGCTTTCTCGTCGACCATCTGTCGTGGCGCTGGATCTTCTACATCAACGTGCCGCTCGGCATCGCCGCGCTGCTCGTGATCGGGGCCGTGTTCAAACCGCGCGTCGCGCACGTGAAGCACACGATCGACTACATGGGCGCGGCCTTCCTCGCAGGCGCCCTCACCTGCTTGATCCTGTTCACGAGCCAGGGCGGCACGGTGCTGCCGTGGACCTCGCCGCAACTGTGGTTCACGCTCGTGCTCGCGTTTATTTGCATCGGCGGGTTCATTTATGAAGAGCGCCTCGCTGTCGAGCCGATCATGCCGCTCGAACTGTTTCGCGACCGCACGTTTCTGCTGGCGAGCGCGATTGGTTTTATCGTCGGCGTGTCGCTGTTCGGGTCGGTGACTTTTCTGCCGATGTATCTGCAGGTCGTGAAGTACTCGACGCCTTCCGAAGCCGGCATGCAGATGCTGCCGATGATGGGCGGCGTGCTGGTGATGTCGATCGTCACGGGACGCATCATCAGCAAGATCGGCAAGTACCGGATGTTCCCGATCATGGGCACGTTCCTCGTCGGCGTGGCGATGGTGCTGCTCACCACGCTAAAGCTCTCGACGCCCGTTCATGTGATGTATGCGTATATGGGCGTGCTCGGCTGCGGTCTCGGCATGGTGATGCAGGTGCTCATTCTTGCCGTGCAGAACGCGGTGCCGTTCAGGCATCTCGGCACGGCGACGTCAGGCGCAACGCTGTTCCGTTCGATCGGCGGCTCGGTCGGCGTCGCGGCATTCGGCGCGATCTTCTCGAATGGGCTTGCGGCTCGACTGCAAGCGCTGATTCCGCCCGATACCGAACTGCCGCACGCACTCGGCCCCACTGCGATTCACAACTTGCCCGCCGTCTTGCGCGACGACTACTTGCAGTCATTCGCGAGCGCGCTGCACACCGTGTATCTCGTCGCCGCCTGCGTAGTCGTGCTTGCGTTCGCGCTTGCGTGGCTGCTTAAAGACCATCCGCTGCGCAAGCATTGAAAAGCGCATCAGACGCTAGCAAACACAAGAACAACGAGACGCGCAAACGGCGTCCAATGCCTGGATAAAGGCGTGCAGCGTCTCTATCACGTGCTTGTGCATAAAGGCTGGTGTGCGTTGCGCGCCGGCCTTTGATTTGATCGATGTGTTTCCTATGATCAAAACGTATCGGGCGGCGTTGCAATACCGTCTATGCATAAACCCTGATTTCTGATCGTTTACCCCTTTAATTCAAGGGCCGCCGCGACGGATGTGTGCGATAGGTAGCAACGTCGATTGACGCGCCGCGAGAAAGAAACGATATTTGCTCACACACAGCGGCCCCGTGATGAAAGAACTGGGCCGGCCGCTACCCAGCGCATGTGGATCGAGTTCCGCCAACTCCCTCGTTTGCTTCAACTTCGATCCTGAGCATGCCGAAACGGCATTGCCTACAACACTGGTTGGGGTTCAAGCATGTCTGCCGAATCGACACCTGCCCAGGGCTTCCCAACGCCATGCACACGTTGCGGCGGCGTGCTGTATCAGCATGTCGAGTTCTGCCCGTACTGTGGCGCCGATCATCCTCTCGACAGAGCGAAGCGCAAGCGCGCCGGAACCCAGTTGAGAGCCATCGATACGCAGCCGCCGCATTTGCCCGCCATTGCACCCGATCCCTCGGGACTGCACGCGCTCGCATCACCCGACATGCCGATTCCGCCCCTCGCCGTGCCACACGCTGCATGGCAGGCGGCCGGCCGGTGGATGGTCACGAGAGGCGTCGTGATGCTGCTCTTCGTCGCGGCGCTCGGCTACGCGGCCTGGCTGCTGCTCGGCGACAGTCACCGGCAGGACACGAGCGGCGACGAAACGAACAATAGCGCGAGCACGGCGGGCGGGTCGATTTCGCCTTATACGCCGCCATCTGCTGCGCGAGCGACGCCGCATTCCGCAGCGCAATCGGTAGCGCAATCCGTAGCGCAACCGGCAGTGCAATCCGCGCGCAACGCGCCGACGGCAACGAGTGTGAACGCGCCCGTCGCCGACATCACGCCGACACGCATCGTGCCGCCGAGGCCACCCGTCGTCCAGCACTACCGCGACCTCTCCGAAGCGCTGCGCGCGGCCCACACGGGACTCGCGCACAACAACCTCGCGCAAGCGAAGTCGGCGCTTGCCGACGCGATGTCGATCGAGCCGAACAACGCGGACGCATCGCAGGTCCAGAGCGAAATCGGCGACCGCGAGAAAAGGCGCGACGCGGCGCTCAGCGTGGCGAGCAACTGCGCGAAAGACAAGCTGTGGAGCTGCGTGCGCGAGCATGCAGCGCACGCGCTCGCGATCGACGTCAGCAGCGAGGACGCGCAGTCATTGCTCGAACGCGTGATTCTTTCGACGGGCTGGAAGCCGCTCGCCAGCGCGGCCGCGCCCGCGACGGCAGCCACGAATGCCAATGCGAACGGCACGCCGGTGCTGCCGACACTGCCGCCCGCAATCGCGACGAAAAGCACCGCGACGGCAACGAGCGTCACCGCGAATTCCACGGCGACGAACCCGGCAACAAACGCGGCAACGAACGCGACAAGCAGCAACGCGGCGAGCGCAGCCAGCGGCGTCGACGCCGAAATGCGCGCAATCATCGATTCGGGCTGGAAGCATTCGCCATCGGCGAACAAGTGAACAAATAGCAGAGCACGTCACGCAACCGGGAAGACGCAGCACACAGGTATTGCAAGCCTGAAGTAACGGAGCATGCGTGCTATCCGTTAGGCGCATGCGTTTCAACACACCATAAGGTAGGTAGACCATGCTCAGAACAATACTGACGGGATTGACGGCGCTGGTGAGCTTATTGATCGCGTCCGTCGCCATCGCTGCTGGGGCGACGGGGGCAGCGGCGGCAGCCGGCGTCGCCGCGCACTACAAGATCGTCACGGGACAGGAGCGTGGCACGTACATCCAGATCGGCGCCGACCTCGCGAAATATGTCGCGCAGCCGGCAGGCATCGACCTCGAAGTGATGCCGTCGAAAGGCTCCGCGGAAAACGTGCAGCGCATGCGTTTCGAGCCAGGCGTCAAGCTCGCGCTCGTGCAATCCGATGTGTATCAGGCCTATATCGACATGGCGAACTCGGGCAACGCGGACGCCGGCACGACGATCCGCCCGTTGCGCCTTATCATGCCGCTCTATAACGAAGAGATTTATTTTGTCGTGCGCAACGACTCGCCGATGAATACGATCAACGAGATCAAGGACAAGGTGATCAGCATCGGCCCGATCGGCAGCGGCACTGCGCAATCGGCAACGACGCTTTACCGGCTGATGTTCAACCAGCCGATTCCCGAGCAGAACGTGCAGAGCCTGAGCAACGAGGACGCGATCGCCGCGCTCGTCGTGAAGAAGATCGACGTGGCCGTGATCGTGGCGGGACAGCCGGCAAAGCTCTTCACCGACATGAACCCCGATCTGCTGTCGCAGATCCGCTTCCTGCGACTCGACACGAACGCGCCCGAAACGGCGCGCGCGAAGGAGACGTATTTTCCGGCGACGATCCGCCAGAGCAGCTATCCGAACTGGCTTAAAGAAGACGTGCCGACGCTCACCGTCAAGGCGTTTCTCGTCACGTACGACTACGGCTTGCGCGACACGGTCAGCAATCTGAACCGCTTCGCCGATTCGCTGTGCACCAACTTCGAGGTGCTCCAGGAGAAAGGGCATCCGAAGTGGAAGCAGGTGAAGCTCGAACTGCCGCCGCTCACGAAAGGCTGGCAATACTATCCGCCCATCGAACGACATTTGCGCGCGTGCATCGCACACCGCGCGGCCGGCACGCCGACGACCTCCGCCCAACAGCCCGCGCCGCCGCCTAAAGTCAACAAGCGTCCTTGCTCGGATCAGGAGCGCTTGCTACTGTTGTGCGGGAAGTGACGTTCGAACCCGGGACGCTTCTTCATCGACGCGAGACGCCACGGCATGATGTATGCCGTGGCGTTTTCGTTGCATATGAGAACAGTGGGCGACGCAGCGCGAACCTGTCCTTCACTTGATTCACGTCTGCGCCGACGCCTCACGCGCTGCGGGCGGAATCGTCATACCGGCTTCGGCCGCGTTCCACTGCACAACCCACTCGGGCAGGACGGGCGAAGCCTGCGTGACGCCCGCGAGTTGCAGCAGATCGTTCGTCGGCACGGTGCCGCCGCTGCGCTTGAGAAACCGCGCGCGCACCACGCCCAACGCGACCTGCGCCGCCGATTTTTGAAGCGCTTCATTTCCGCGCGCGCCGCAGGCATAGTGAGAGGTTTCCAGCCACTACACCGTCATCCGACACAATGAGCGAGACCTCTCCGGCTGCCGCGCCCGTCGTCCGCGACGCGACGGACGCCGACTTTCCCTTCATCCAGTCCATCTACGCGCATCACGTGCTGACGGGCGTCGCGTCGTTCGAAGAAACGCCACCGTCCGTCGACGAAATGCAAAAGCGTCACGCAGCCGTGCTCTCTCACGGCCTGCCGTATATCGTCGCGGTGCTCGACAGCAAGATCGCCGGCTATGCGTACGCAACGCTGTACCGGCCGCGCATCGCCTATCGCTACACAATAGAAGACTCGATCTACGTCGACGACGCGTACCGTGGACGCGGCGTCGGCCGCGCGCTCCTCGCCGCGCTGATCGAGCGATGCGAGCAAGGCCCTTGGCGTCAGATGATCGCCGTCATCGCGGACGGCGGACGCGGCGGCTCGTTGTCGCTGCATCGGGACGCGGGATTCGAACTCGTCGGCACGTTGAAAGCCGTCGGCTTCAAGCACGGACGCTGGCTCGATTCGACGATGATGCAGCGCGCGCTCGGAGACGGCAGCGATACGCTGCCCACGGACGCCGACATTGCGGAGTAAGGCCCACTCTCGCGCGCATGCATGTGACGCATCTCCGGGCGCGAGGCGCAGCTTCAGGTGAGCGGCAACGTGCGCGTGAACATCATCGGATAGTCGATGACGAGTCCGTCTTCGTCGACCTTCAGCTCGGCCGCGAAGCCCGTACCGATGCCTTCATAGCGATACTCGATGCCCGGCTCGACGCAGGTGTACGCCTGCTCGACGCGCGAAATCTGCAGATCGGGCGTCGAGATGAACGCGACCGCTATCGTCTCTCGCGCGCCCTTCGCGAGTTGCAGGCGGCGAATGGGCAGCGTGTTCGTATAAGGCGTCGCGGCGATGTCGATATCGATGCAGCCCGCCAGCGACGCCAGCACGAGCCCGTGACCGTCGTGCCAGTTGCCTTCGCCGTCGCCGTGCAGATCGAGTTCCGGGCCGCCGGTAACTTTCAGCCACGCATGCACGGTGCGCCACTGCAGGTCGCATTTGACGCGGTAAAAAAGGCCATACGGATGGCCGTTGCGCTCGCCGATCAGCACGCTTTCGGCATGAAAGCCGTCGGCGCGCGCG
The DNA here is from genome assembly GCF_900007165.1 of Paraburkholderia piptadeniae. Taxonomy (GTDB): domain Bacteria; phylum Pseudomonadota; class Gammaproteobacteria; order Burkholderiales; family Burkholderiaceae; genus Paraburkholderia; species Paraburkholderia piptadeniae. The sequence continues at coordinate 60,725 of NZ_CYGY02000004.1, read as the reverse complement.
TAGAACGCGAGATGCTCGACGCCATCGCCCTCTTGTGGGGTCCATCGCACTTCACGCATGAATCCGTCTCCTTTGTACGATCGTTATCGGTGACATCGTAGCGCGAACGGCCGTGGATCAACGCCGACTTTTCCGTTCTCGCCACGTCGGCCGCGAACTGCAATGGCGTCATGCGCCCGCGAAATACGCGCCGCAAATAGCCGTTATCAACGCGCGCGCATGCCGTTGGCCGTGCACCTCGCTATGCTCGCGATTCGTCTGCTTCGAACCTCGCGGGCCGCGTGAGTTCCGCCTCATGCGGCTTCGTCACGTCCGCTTTCAATCGATATCGCCATGCACGCCGCGCCCCATCAAGTTCTGTTCACTGCGCTGCGCACGCTGCTGCGCAGCTTCGGCCAGATCGTCCTGCAACGCGATGCATCGACGGGCGCGTGCGTGCTCGCCGCGTGGCTCGTGTGCAGTCCGCGCCTCGCGTGCGCGGCGCTGACGGGCGCGATCGCTGCGAACGTCGGCGCCATTCTGCGCGGCTACGCTCCGCGTGAGACGCGCGATGGGCTGCACGGTTTCAACGGCGCGCTGGCGGCGCTCGCCGCGTTCACGTTCATCGCCGATGACGCCACGGCAATGGCCATCGCGATGCTCGCCGCGACGGCCGCCGCGTGGCTGCTCGGCCCATGGGCGCGGCTGCTGCGCTCGCGCGGCCTCGGATACTATTCGAGCCCTTGTCTGCTCGTCACGTGGGCGTGGTTGCCGCTCGTGCATGGGACGTTCGCACATGCCAGCGTCAGCGCGAGCCCAAGTGCAAGCGCGAGCGTAAGCGACACCATTGCGTGGATGCCGTTCGCGCACGCGTTGCTCGCGGGCATCGCGCAGACCTCGTTTGCATCGACGACATGGGCCGGTCTGCTGATTCTCGCGGGCATCGCGATGTCGTCGATGCGATGCGCCGTGTTCGCGCTGACGGGCGCAGCGCTCGCAACGGCGGCGCACTGGCTCATCGGCACGGATGCTGCATCTCTCGACGCGGGCCTGGCGGGATTCAACGGCGCGCTCACCGCGCTGGCATTGGCCGATTGCGGCGCATTCGCGGCACTCGTTGGCGTGTCGATGTCAATATTGCTGCAACAGGCTGCTGCTTTTCATGGCGTGCCGGCATTGACCTCGCCCTTCGTCGTGGCGACGTGGACGGTGAGCCGTTTCATGCGCGATACTCGCGACACGCACATTTCGCACAACACAAGCCCTGTCGACTCCGCAGCAGAACGCGGCGCCGACGTCGGGCACCCAGAACACACGACCCGCGCATCGTTGCCGGAACGCTGAAGCCGCGAGTCGCAAGCAACCCTGTTGGACAGGGACGGGAGAACATCATGTCATTCGCACACACGCCCGCAGGCCGCATCGCGCAGTCCACGCCGATGTCGGAAGCCGAACGGCGCACCCGCGTCGATCTCGCGGCCGCCTACCGGCTCGCGGCGCTCAATGGCTGGGACGATCTCGTCTATACGCACATTTCCGCGAGCGTGCCCGACGAGCCCGGCCATTTCCTCATCAATCCATTTGGCCTGTCATTCGATGAAGTCTGTGCGTCGAACCTGGTGAAGATCGATATCGGCGGTAATATCGTCGGCGACAGCGAGCATCCCGTGAACGCGACGGGCTTCGCGCTGCACGCGGCCGTGCACGCGGCGCGCGCCGATGCGTTCTGCGTCATGCATCTGCACAACACGGCGGGCATTGCCGTGTCGCTGCAAAAGGACGGACTCTTGCCAGGCTCGCAGCACGCGCTGCGTTTTCACGGTTATCTCGCGTATCACGACTATGAGGGCCTCGCGTTCACGCCCGCCGAAGGCGAGCGGCTCGTCGCCGATCTCGGCGACAAGCCCGCGATGCTGTTGCGCAATCACGGCACGCTGACGGCGGGCCGCACCGTCGCGGAAGCCTATGTGCTGATGGCAACGCTGATCAAGGCATGCGAGATCCAGTTGCAGGCGCAGGCGGGCGGCGGCCCGCTCGTGCTGCCATCGGAAGCCGTCGCCGAGCGCACGGCCGAACAGCTTTACGACGGCGGCGCGATCGAAGGCGCAATCGAATGGCCCGCGCTGCTGCGCAAGCTCGATCGCCTCGATCCGTCGTTCAGGAACTGACTTCGACACTCTTCGTTTCAACTCACTTCAAGGAACACGAGACATGCCTACATTTCATATCGAGCTTTTCGAAGGCCGCACGGTCGAGCAGAAGCGTCAGTTCGTCGAAGCGATCACGAAGGCGACATGCGAATCGCTGAACGTCGAGCCGGGTTCCGTCGACATCATTCTCATCGATGTCAAACGGGAGAACTGGGCGACGGGCGGGAAGCTCTGGAGCGACGCAACATAAGGCTTTGCCGGATTTTCCGGGTGTCTGGATCTGGGCGTCGTCTAATAGAAATCCAAAATCCTTCCAAAATCACGACGCCCGGATCTTCACGTACGTTTCGTCGGCTCGCCATGACTGACCAGCTGTCGTCGCAAAGCGGTTCCAGCGTTCGAAGAACTCCGGCGTGAAGTGCCCAACCCAGCGCTCAACCCCGCGCATGATCGTCGTATGCGCCAGCGAGAGCCCGCGCTCCGACATCATCTCGACCAGGTCGCGGAATCTAAGCTTGTCGCGAAGGTACCAGCGCACGCGCAAGACGATGACCTCGCGATGACATGCAGACCGTCGACCAGCTTGTCGACGCATTGCCACTTGCCCATGTCGTGTCACGGATGCAAATCGCGCAGCCGGCGCATGGTGCCGGCTCGCATTTCTGCCTCGAACGACTACAGTTAAGTTGCAGGGAAACGATCTCGCGCGTGGGGTCAGTCCTGCCTCCCCTGGTTGCGGTCCGCAGTACGAAGGTGTGAATGAAAATGATGAAATTCATCTGCGCACTGCTGCTCGCAGCCGTGTCTTTTTGCGCGCGCGCTGACACGCCCCCCCTCTATTCTCCCAGCGTGATTGTGTACGACGTCGCGCGCGGCGAAGTTCTGCTGGAAAAGAATGCTGATGATGTTCGACCCATCGCGTCGCTCACCAAGCTGATGACCGCGATGATCGTCATTGACAACGCGCAGGCAATGGCAGATACCCTGACCATTGACGGCAACGACATCGACCGGCTCAAGCACTCGGGTTCCCGCCTGCCCATCGGAGCCTCGCTCCAACGCGAGGACCTGCTTCGCCTCGCGCTCATGTCATCTGAAAACCGCGCGGCTTCCGCTCTGTCGCGCTCGTTCCCCGGCGGCCAGACCGCGTTCATCCAGCAGATGAATAGAAGGGCGCAGGCGCTCCACATGGTCGACACGCATTTCGAGGACCCAACCGGCCTCTCGCCGGACAATGTTTCCACGGCTCGTGATGTCGTCAAGATGGCGAGAGAGGCATCGCACTATCCGTTGATCAGTTCCTTCACGACCCTGAGCGCGTACGCACAGACCATCGGCGGCTACACCAGGTTCTATCACAACACCGATCCCGTCATCCGCTGGGACGATTGGGACGTTCAGCTCGCAAAAACCGGCTATACGCGTGAGGCCGGACGCTGCATCGTCGTTGACGTCATCATGCACGATGGCCCGGTGATCATTGTGTTGCTGGGCGCGAGATCATCCGGCGCCCGCACCGCGGATCTGGCCACGATCCGCAACTGGGTGGACGGCGATCAAACGCCCGTCGGCGTACCTCGCCTGTACCACGCCACAGCGCATTCGCATCATCACCACGCAGCCCTCGTCAGCCAGGCACACAGCGTGAAGGTGCGATTCGCAGCCTGGCGGCCCGTATCCACCGTCCCGTCACGTCGCCACGCGACGCATCACATCCGTGCCAGCCGAACCGGAGCGCAAGCGTTCTTGACGCCCACCGTTCAACACCACCACGGCAAGCGGTTGGACGTCAGGCACGGCGTTTCAGAACACGCCGGCATCGAGGTTAGCAACGTCAACGAGCGTTTCGGGTAATCACGCTCGTCACCCAGGCGTGATTGAAACCGTTGCAGCACTTTGTTCGATGAGACTCGATTGCCGGTGAACGCTGCGAATTGATCGTGAGGACCTGGCTGCCCACGCAACAAATGCGTTTAAGGCAGCAGTGACGAAAGCCATAAGACGGCTCCTCTGCACAGCGCCTGACGAGGCATAAGGAAATTCAATGAAATCAAAGTCGTACCATCAAGTCCGGATTGTATTTCCGGCATGCGCTCCCTATGCTTGAAAGAGAAGGCACAGGCGCCCCGGGGCGTATCCACGCAGACAGAGAGCGCGTGCGGCTCTTTCCTTGTTTGCGAGACGACCATGAGAAACAACGCACGCGTTACCGGGCTCCGTAACCTATACGCACGCTGCACAGGCTCCCTCATCGATCAGCGGCGCCGCCGCGTCATGAAGGCGGCAGCAGCAGCCGCGCTCGCCACGGGACTTGGCCCGTTGGGGCGCCCCCGCCCCGCGCGTGCCGCCCCCACGCGCACGCTCAGAATTCTCCAGTGGAATCACTTCGTGCCGGGCTACGACAAGTGGTTCGATGGCACCTACGTGAAGGAATGGGGCCAGCGCCACGATACCGAGGTCATCGTCGATCATGTCGGAATTCCGGCGTTGGCCACGCGTGCCGCCGCCGAGGTTTCGGCCCAGAAAGGCCACGATCTCTTCATGTTCCTCTCGCCGCCGCCCGTGTACGAAGACCAGGTGATCGACCACCGTGAGATCTACGAAGAGTGCCAGCGCAAGCATGGCAAACCGGTGGAACTGGCGGTGCGCAGCACCTACAACCCCAAGACCAAGAAGTACTTCGCGTTCTCAGACAGCTTCGTGCCCGATCCCATCAACTACCGCAAGGACTTGTGGGATGAAGTCGGCATGCCGCCGCCGGACAGCTGGGACGACGTGCTGAACGCCGGGCGCAAGATCAAGCAGACGAAAGGCATTCCGGTGGGCATCGGGCTGTCGGCCGAACTGGATACGGCCATGGCCATGCGCACCATCCTCTATGCCTTTGGCGGCTCCGTGCAGGACATGCACGGCAATGTGGTGTTGAACTCGCACAACACGCTGGAGGCAGTCAAGTTCGTGCGGACACTTTACCTCGACACCATGACGCCGGAAGTGTTGGCGTGGGACCCATCCTCGAACAACCGCGCGATGCTGGCGGGCTCGATTTCGCTATGCCTGAACGCCATATCGATTACGCGCGAAGGAGAAAACAAGAATATCCCCGTCACGCCCGACATCTGGCTGACACAAGCCCTGAAAGGGCCCGCACAACGCATTTGCCTCGAGCATGTGATGGACTGCTACGTGATCTGGAAATTTGCCGAGAACATTGCCGGCGCGAAACAGTTCCTGGTCGACTATATCGACAATTTCCGCCAGGGCTTCCTGGGCAGCGAGTTCTATAACTTCCCGTCCTTCCCAAGCACGGTGCCGGACCTCATGAAATTGATCGAGGTCGACTCCAAGGCCAAGCCGCGCGACAAGTACAAGGTGCTGGGCACCCTGATGCAGCAGGCCACCAATGTCGGCTACCCGGGCTACGCCAATGCCGCCATCGACGAAATTTTCAATACCTGGGTACTCAACACCATGTTTGCCAGGGCCGCAACCGGCAACGCTACGCCAGAGGACGCTATCCGCGACGCCGAAAGCGCCTGCAAGCGGATCTTCGCCAAATGGCAAGCCAGAGGGCTGGTGTGAGCGGCGCATGACGTTGCCAACGCTGCAGGGCGCGAGGCGTCCGCAGCGATTGGCACGACACCGCACATCGCTACCCGAGCGCCATGGCCACAGTGGAAACCCGCTCCCTGACGAAGCGCTTCGACGGCACCACCGCCGTCGACGGCATAAGCCTCGCCGTGCGCGAGGGAGAATTCCTGGTACTGCTGGGGCCATCCGGTTCCGGCAAGACCACCCTGCTGCGCATGATTGCCGGCCTGGAAACGCCTACCTCCGGCGATGTCCTGGTTGGCGGGCGCATCGTCACCGGCCTCCCGCCGTGGGCGCACAACATGGCGATGGTCTTCCAGAGTTATGCGTTGTACCCCCACCTCACAGTGGCGGACAATATTGCCTTCCCGCTGCAAGCGCAGCACGTGGCACACAAGACGATCGCCAGCAAGGTCGGATGGGCCGCCACGCTGTTCGGCATCGACCACCTGCTGACACGCAAGCCGCGCCAGCTCTCCGGCGGCGAACGCCAGCGCGTGGCGCTCGCTCGTGCCGTCGTGCGCGATCCGGTGGCCTTCCTGCTCGACGAACCGCTCTCCAACCTTGACGCCAAACTCCGCGCCTCTGCACGCGATGAACTTCAGCAAATCCACCGCCGCCTGGGGACCACGACCATCTACGTGACCCATGACCAGATCGAAGCACTGGCACTGGGCGACCGCGTCGCGGTGCTGGACCATGGCGGCATGCGTCAGCTCGACACACCGCAGCATGTCTACGCGAATCCCGTCGATCGCTTCGTCGCCACGTTCATCGGCTCGCCGCCGATGAACCTGATTGCCCGCGACAACGTGGAAACCGGCTTCCGTCCTGAGCATTTCCTGCCGCGTGAGGTCTTCGACGGAAATGTGCAACTCGAACTCCTGCTGCTCAACATCACCCGCATCGAAAACCTTGGCGCCGATCGCCTCGTGTACGGATTGCTGGAACCGCCACAGCCCCCCGTCAAGGTCATCTCCCGGATACCGTGTACGGTGAGCTTGACGCTGCAGGCTGGCACACGGCACCTCTTCGCCGTACGACGCGCCGATCTGCACCGCTTCGACGCGCTTTCCGGCGCCAGCCTGGGCGCGGCCCCGGATTCGCCATGAACGTGTCCCCAAGCCGGCCGCGAACTTCCCGCGCCGACGTTGCGCACGCGCCGTGGGACGAGCGCTGGCTTGGCCCCCTGCTGATGGCGCCGGCGCTCGTCTATATCGCGCTGCTGCTTGGCTTCCCGTTCCTGCTGTCGATCTGGTACAGCCTGACTGACGTAACGGTCGGCGGCCAGGTGCCTCGATTCGTCGGGCTGGAGAACTTCCGGCGCGTCGTGCAAAGTCCAACGTTCTGGCAGTCGCTGCGCAATGCGCTGGTATTTACACTCGTTTCGCAGGCATTGGTCGTGGTGCTTGCCAACATTCTTGCACTGGCGCTGGCGCGCGATTTTCCCGGCAAGTGGCTGGTGCGTCTCATGATCCTGCTGCCGTGGGTCGCGCCGATCTCACTAGGGTCGATCGGCTGGCTGTGGATCTTCGACCCGATCTACAGCATCATCAACTGGACTTTGCGCGCGCTCGGCGTGTTCGGCCCCCGTGTATGGCCTGTATGGCTCGGACAGCCCGATCTGGCGATGGCGTCCGTCATCGCGGTGGATGTCTGGCGGCTGCTTCCGCTCGCCACCGTCATCATCCTGGCCGGCATGCAAGGCATCCCGCAGGACCTGCACGATGCTGCCGCCATGGATGGCGCGGGCTTCTGGCGGCGACTTTTCCGGATCGACGTTCCGTTGCTGACGCCCGTGATGCTGGTGGCACTGTTGTTCGGCATCGTCTTCACGCTGACAGACATGATCATCATCTACGTGCTGACGCGCGGTGGCCCCTACGATACGACCCAGGTGCTCGCCAGCCTGGCCTTTTTCACCGGCATCCAGGGCGGAGACCTCGCCGAAGGCGCGGCCATTTCGCTCTTCCTGTTCCCGCTGCTGGTGGCCGTTGTCGCGCTGCTGCTAACGGTGGCGCATCGCTCCGAGGTGACCTGACATGCCCTCCGATCTGGCGACGGGAGGTTGGAAGCTCGCATGGATGAGCTCACGCTGGCGCGCACGCGGCGCGCAAATTGCCGCGTTTACCACGCTGGCTGCCTTTGCCGTCTTCTGCGCCTTTCCCTTCTACTGGATGCTGATCACCACCTTCAAAGACGTGCACGACCTGATCAACACGGCCAACAACCCCTTCCTGTTCAATCTGCCACCCACCCTGGAGAACCTGCGCGTCCTGTTCGAGGACACCCAGTACCTTCGCTGGCTGTTCAACACGCTGCTGGTGGGCGTGCTGGTGGTGGCCATCACGCTCGTGCTGGCAGTACCGGCAGGCTACAGCCTGGCGCGGCTCGCCGGGCGACGCGGGCGGCAACTGGCGATCGCCATCTTCCTGACCTATCTGATCCCGCCCACCATCCTGTTCATCCCGTTCTCACGCATCATCGGCGTGCTCGGCCTGCAGGATTCGCTGTGGTCGCTCGTCCTGGTGTACCCCGGGTTTACCGTGCCCTTCTGCAGTTGGCTGATGATGGGGTTCTTCAAGGCTGTGCCCCGCGACATCGAAGAAGCTGCAATGATGGATGGCCTGAGCCACTTCGGCGCTTTCCTGAAAGTCGTCGTGCCCCTCTCGTCGCCCGGCATCCTGACCGTCGTCATCTTCACCCTGACACTGGTCATGCAGGAATTCGTCTATGCCCTCACCTTCATTACCAGTTCCTCGCAGTACACCGTCAGCGTTGGCGTGCCGACCTTTCTGGTGCGCGGTGATGTCTACTTCTGGGGCTCAATGATGGGTGCGTGCCTGATCGTCAGCCTGCCTGTCGCGCTGCTCTACAACCTCTTCCTTGACCGCTTCGTGGCCGCTTTCACCGTCGGTGCAGTGAAGTAGGGACGCCCGCGCGGATGCAACGGGTGCAGGTGTTCGTCGGCAAGGTCATGCGCAGTCGAACGCTTCGCCATGAAGCGTTCGGCCGTGCCTGTCACATCAGCGGCATCATCGTCGGATAGCTCAGATGGGCGCACGCTTCCTTGACGCCCCTCACCTCCAGCGCGGCGATACACAGGGCTCGTTCCTCTGCTTCGGATTGAATCGCGCCCCAAAGGTGCGCCACGCCATCCTTGACGATCACGTTTTCCTTCGCCAACGCCCATCGCTTGTCACGCAATGCGGCGAAGATCGCGTCCGCGATCTCGCGGTCACTGACTGTCGAACCTTGCTGCGCCGGAGCCGGTGCGCTGGCCAGTGCGCGTATCAGGTTCGAACGCGTCACGATCCCAACCAGCTTCCCTTCGCGAAGCACGGGCACGCGCTTGACGTGGCGCTTTTCCATCACTTCCGCAATCTCGACGACGGGAGTGTGTTCATCGACGGAGATCACGGACGTCGTCATCACATCGGCAACCACGCGTCCATGCTCCTTCACAAACGTGCTGGCGAGGTCCCGCGTCGATGAAAACAGCTCGATCCATCGGGATCTTCTCGTCTCAGTCCCGGTTTCGATCCTGTGCAGCAGATCTCCCTCGCTCACGATGCCCACAAGCGCACCGCTGGCGTCAGTGACAGGCATCCCGCTGATCCTGTTTTCCACGAGACGCTTTGCAGCCTCTTGCACCGTCATCTCCGGCTGCGCACAAATCACGGACGGTGTCATGACATCGATTGCTTGCATCGTTTTCTCCTTGGCAGACGTATCCACCCTGCGCGCCCTGCCACCCAACGACCTGATGGCAATCGGCGATTCCATCGAGGAATCCCGCACGCGCACAATCACCCGACAGCAAGTCGGTCGACGACGGCCTGCACCCTCGCGTCGAACGCATAGCCCCACATGCGATCGACGGTTCGACCGGCGTACCGATGGGGTCCATCAGCGTGACCATTCCGGCGTCGATTTCTACGCCGATAACCATCAGTTTATGATCTGTACGAGCCCGTATACCCCTCTTCTGCATACGATATTCGATATCGGCGGCAATTCCGGAATCGCGGATTCTGATGTTGTTCGCCAGTCCCATGACGTCCCTCATCGATGTCAAACGGGAGAACTGGGCGACGGGTGGCCGTCTGTGGTCCGATCCTGCCTGACGAAACACACTCGCAACGCCTCGCGCGAGACCCAAGGCCTCATCTGCGACAACGGACCGCAAGTGCTTCCGCGCTTGCGGCCTTTCTGTTTTCGATCCCGCCATGCGAACCGTCGCGCAACCGTCACGCACTCGATGCTGCGACGCGGTTGATTGACGCACTTTCCGCTTGAGCGCGCGCAACAGGCGCGCCGATCGCCGCAGCAAAAACCTGATCGCGATCAACGATTTATCTCGCCAGAATGCTCGCGTGGAAGCACAGTTCCGCGCCATATCGACGCAGCCCGCGCCGCAGCAAAACCGTCCGCAATCCCCTACGCTTGCCTCACCTGCACGACGCGGTGGCACCGGCATCCGCCGACGCGCGCCGTGTCTCTTTTTCGGATTCGGACACATGAACACCGCAATCTCCGCCTTCGACCTCGCGCGCATGCAGTTCGCGTTCACGGTCTCGTTTCACATCGTCTTTCCTGCGCTCAGCATCGGTCTCGCGAGCTTCATCGCAGTGCTCGAATGGCGCTGGCTGCAAACGGGCAAGGCCTACTACAAAGACCTTTGTCTGTTCTGGTCGAAGATCTTCGCCGTGGCCTTCGGCATGGGCGTCGTGTCGGGCGTCGTGATGAGCTACGAGTTCGGCACCAACTGGTCGGGCTTTTCCGCGTTCGCTGGCCCGGTGACGGGTCCGCTGCTGATGTACGAAGTCATGACCGCGTTCTTCCTCGAAGCGGGCTTCCTCGGCATCATGCTGTTCGGCTGGCAGCGCGTGAGTCCGCGCGCGCACTTCGGCGCGACGCTGATGGTCGCGATCGGCACGCTGATCTCGACGTTCTGGATTCTCGCGTCCAATAGCTGGATGCAGACGCCGCAAGGCTTCGATATCATCGACAACCGCGTCGTGCCCGTCGACTGGTTCAAGATCATCTTCAATCCGTCGTTCCCGTACCGTCTCGCGCACATGGCGATGGCCGCGTTCATCGTGACGGCGCTCGTCGTCGCGGCCGTCGGCGCGTGGCATCTGCTGAAGGGCCGGCGCGACAACGCGGTGAAGAAGATGTTCTCGATGGCGCTGTGGATGCTGCTCGTCCTCGCGCCCATCCAGGCGTTCGTCGGCGACGCGCACGGACTGAACACGCGCGAATATCAGCCCGCGAAGATCGCGGCAATCGAAGGCCTGTGGGACACCGAGAAAGGCGGCACCGCGCTGAACCTGTTCGGCATCCCCGACATGCAGGCGGAGACCACGAAATACGCAGTGTCGATTCCGCACCTCGGCAGCCTGATCCTCACGCACAGTTGGGACGGCGAGATCCGCGGACTGAAGAGCTTCCCGAAAGAAGATCGCCCGGACTCGACGATCGTGTTCTGGAGCTTCCGCGTGATGGCGGGTCTCGGCATCGCGATGATCGGCTTTGCGGCGGCGGCATGGGTGCTGCGCCGGCGCGGCAAGCTGTATGACGCGAAGTGGTTCCACCGCATCGCGATCGCAATGGGCCCGACGGGCTTCATCTCACTGCTCGCGGGCTGGATCACAACGGAAGTGGGCCGCCAGCCGTGGGTCGTGTACGGCGTGAAGCGCACCGTCGAAGCGGTGTCGCCGCTCTCCGCGCAACAGGTCGGCATTTCGCTGATGGCGTTCGTCGTCATCTACTTCCTCGTATTCGGCACGGGCATCTACTACATGTTCAAGCTGATGCGCACGGGTCCCGCGCTGCCCGGCCACACGCCGGACGGCGTGCCCGCCTCTTCGTCCGATCTGCCCGGACGCATCGCGCGCCGCCCGCTCTCCGTTCCCATGCAAAGCCCGTCGACCAGATGATCGACGCCTGACCACCCTTCGATACCAGCGAGAGAAAAAATGGATGTGACCGTAGTCTGGGCCGCGATCATCGCACTCGGCCTCTTCATGTACGTCGTGCTCGACGGCTTCGATCTGGGCATCGGCATCGTGTTTCCGTTCTTCCCCGATGAAAAGGAACGCGACCTGATGATGAACACCGTCGCGCCCGTGTGGGACGGCAACGAGACGTGGCTCGTGCTCGGCGGCGCGGGGCTCTTTGCGGTGTTTCCCGTCGTCTATTCGACGGTGCTCTCGGCGCTTTACCTGCCCCTCGTCGGCATGCTCGCGTGCCTGATCTTTCGCGGCGTGTCGTTCGAGATCCGCGCGAAGGCGAATCGCACGAAGCATCTGTGGGATCTGGCGTTCATCGGCGGCTCGGCGGGCGCGGCGTTCTTCCAGGGCATCGCGCTGGGCGCGTTCCTGCAAGGCATTCCCGTCGTCGACGGCAGCTTCGCCGGCAACGCGTTCGGCTGGCTCACGCCGTTCTCGCTGCTGACGGGCCTCGGCCTCGTCGTCACCTATGCGCTGCTCGGCTGCTGCTGGCTCGTCGCGAAGACGGAAGGCGATCTGCAACGTCGGCTGCATCGCGTCGTGTGGCCGCTGACGATCGTGCTGCTCGGCTTCATCGTCGTCGTGAGCCTGTGGACGCCGCTGCAGGAACCGACGATCGCGCAACGCTGGTTCGACGATGGTCTCTTCTGGCGCCTCGCGCCCGTGCCGTTGCTCGTCGCGATCTGCGTGTACTTCATGCGCCGCGCGGTGCGCGGGCGGCATCACAACACGCCGTTCATGCTGGCGCTCGGCCTCGTGCTGCTCGGCTATGTCGGCCTGCTGGTGAGCCTGTGGCCGTACGCGATTCCGTCGAGCGTCACGCTCTGGGAAGCGGCCGCCCCGCGTTCTAGCCAGGTGTTCACGCTGGTCGGCGCGGCCGTCATCATCCCGATCATCATCGCGTACACGACGATGGGCTACTGGGTCTTCCGCGGCAAGGTGCGCCATGGCGACACCCACTACCACTAAGTCCGCCCGCCCCCGCTCGCGCCTGCCGGGCTGGCTCTGGTTCGTCGCGCTGTGGTGCGGCGGCGTGGGCAGCGCGATGATCGTCGGCTATGCGTTCAAGGCGCTGATGAACGCGACGCTCTTCGCGATCACCTGAACGGCTGGCGCAAAACGCCCGAGGCATGCGTGGCGCTTCGCGCAGTCGCGCACGCGTCGCTGGCCTCATGCACGAAGCCTTGCTTTCAGCGCCAGGGAACACCCATACGCCACTGCAGCGCATAGCTCGCTCCCGCCGCCTACACCCGACCGAGCCGCCGCTTCGCCTTCAAAATCCTTCCGCCCGGCTCGTCTACGTAGCAGGCCGCGACATGGACGTACGTCCGGTCACCGATGCAGTGCCGTACAAACCAGGGAAAACCACACGCGCCAACCGCGTCGACCGGACCGGAATCTCCGGCACGGCCGCAGCGGCAGCGCGAGCGAGACCAGACTGATACGCGCCGACGCCGTTGCATTCCGGGCGGCCCGCGCAAACTATGACAGGCGGATGCACGCGCATGGGCCGCGAGGCCCACGCAGGCGATCTGTGGCGAGCATGACCACGCCGACGATCAGGCATATGATCGCGGCGTAGGAAGCAAAATAAGTTGTTGCTGCATGGACGGCCCGTTGCTGACGCGGCCGCAGGGAGTGCAGCGGGTTGCGGCACGCAGCGGGCGGTTTCGCGCACGCGCGCGGCGCAGCCTTGCGGACGGATGGCGCACTTCGGGGAGCGCGCCCTCCGCTCCCGTCCCGACCGACAACGCAGGTACAACATCGGCAGGGCCGAAAGCGGAGACATGATGAAGTTTCTCGTAGCCGACGATCATGAACTGATCCGCCAGGGTGTCAAAGGGTTGTTGCGCGGACTCGATCCCGACGCCGTTTTCGACGAAGCCGACACGTGGGAAACGCTGGCCGCCATCGCCAAGCCCGACGCCGACCACGATCTCGCGATCGTCGATCTGCATATGCCCGGCATGACGGGCGCCTCGTCGCTGCAAAACCTGCTGACAGCCAACCCGGCGCTGCCCGTCGTGGTGCTGTCCGCGGAAGAGTCGCCCGACGAGATGCGCGCCGTGCTCGCGGCGGGCGCGCTCGGCTTCGTGCCGAAACGCCAGCCCGCGAGCGTGATGCTCAAGGCGATCGAACTGGTGCTTTCCGGCGGCGCGTACGTGCCGATGGAAGCGCTGAGCCTGCTCGGCAACCGCGAAGCCGCGACGGCAACGCTGGAGACGGCATCGACGGCAAGCGCCGCAATCGCCACCGCCCAGGCGACGATATCCGCGCCACCCGAAGCCGTGCCCACCGTCCGCGTCGAAGCGTTGCAGCCGCACCAGCAGCATCTGCTCGAAAACCTGTCGCCGCGTCAGCAGGAAATCATGCGCCTCGTGCATCGCGGCTGGACCAACAAGATGATCGCCCGCGATCTCGGCGTCGCCGAGGGGACGATCAAGGTCCATCTGTCCGTGATCTTTCGCGCGCTCGGCGTGCACAATCGCGCGACCGCGATTGCCGTCATCAACGGCTGGCTCGAAGCGGGCAAGACGCTTTAGCGCGAGCCGCGTCGGCGTTGGGATTCAGCGCGGGAGTTGCAGAGGACGGCGGCACCGGATGCTCATCGGATGCCGCCTTTCGGAAGGTCGCGGCCCCGCCTGGAGCCGCAAAGGCGCGTCGCCCGTTACAGCAGCTCGGTCGCGAGCGTGACGCCGAGCGCGACGCCGCCGATCACGCCGATCACGCGCCCGAGCAGCAGCGCGTTGAGGTCTTCGTCGAGCTCGAATAGGCTGCGGCGATTACGCAGGACCGTGCGATGCAGCAGCGGCACCGGGAAAAGCAGCGCACACGACAGCGCGACGGGCAGGCCGAGCCGCATCGCCATATGCGCGTGACGGCCGGACGGAATGCCGAGATACAGCATGCCGATGACGAAAGCGCTCGTCACGACCGCGCCGAGCAGGACGCCGGCGACGAGCCGGTCGGAAGGATGTGCGTTCACTTCGATACCTCGTTGATTCGATAGCCGCGCCGGCGCAAGCGGGCTGGGCGCGGAAGGTTGGCGGGAGAATTCGCTGCGCACAGCGGATCAAGCGATCAGCGCGATGCCTGCCGATCGCCTCTCGACGCCGGTGGCTCGATGGCCACCGTTATCGCGAATCGGCTTATTTCAGCAGCCAGGCTTGGGGCCGGTCGATCAGACACTTCTCAAAAAGGCGGGCGGGTGCAGAAGGGCCGCGCAGCGCGCAGCCTTCTGGCAGCGAATGAGTCGCGCGGAGAAAGTGGGGAAGAACAGAACGGACGTCGGCGCGTCGCCGACCGCTGCAAACACGGCGCCAGAGGAATCAAACGGCCGGGAAAACGCGAGCGCGAAACACGACCGCCAGCCAGTCGGAACGCCGCGATCTCAACTGCGCGACGTCACCGGCTGCGGCGCTGCGCCCTCCACGCTCGTGGCGGCGTCGGCGTTGGCGCCCGGCTGCTGCCACAGCAGTTCCAGCGTGCGGCGCAGGCGCGCCGGCGTCACGGGCTTGTGCAGCACGGGAATCCCCTGCAGCGCGAGCGCCTCCAGTTCCACCGACGCCATATCGCCCGTGATCAGCAGCGTCACGACGCGCTCGCGACCGCGCCGCCGCAGCGCGTCGCGCACGGCGCCGAGCGCCTGCGCGCCTGTCCGGTGATTCGCGAGCTGGTAATCGCAGAGCACGGCGTCGGGCATGAAGCCTTCGTCGATGGCGAGAAGCGCCTGACGCTCGTCGGGCACGCCGCGAACCACGCAGCCCCAGCGCCCGAGCAGGTTCTGGATGCCTTCGAGAATCGCCGGCTCGTCGTCGATGCACAGCACGTGGCGGCCGAGCGCCGCCGCGCCGCTCTCGCCCGAGTCGTTGAGACCGGCGACGATCCGCGCCGGATCGCCCGCCCGCACAGGAAAGCGGAACACCGAGCCGCGCCCCGGCGCCGAGCGCAGTTGCAGCTTTCCGCCGAGCATCTCGACGAGCCGCTTGACGGTCGGCAGCCCGAGGCCATGCCCTTGCCGCGCGTCGCGGTGCGGATTGGCGACCTGATAGAACTCCTCGAAGATGCGCTCCTGCTCCGACTTCGGAATGCCGATGCCCGAATCGCGCACTTCGATATAGCCGCCATCGAGCCGTCCCGCGCGCCGGTAGCCCATCCAGATCGCGCCGCCCTCCGTGTAGCGCACCGCGTTCGACAGCAGGTTGCTCAGGATGCGCTCGAGCAGCACGGGGTCGTCGTGGATGACGGCGTCCGTCGGCGCGATGCGCAGCGCGAGGCCCTTTGCGGCCGCCTGCGGCCAGTACTGGCTGCCGACGCGGTCGAACAGTTCCGAAAGCCGGAAATGCAGCTTGATCACCTGCGTGACGCCGCTCTCCAGCCGCGCGAGATCGAGCACCTGGTTGAACAGCTGGTTCAGCGCCTCGACGTTGTTGGCGATGTTGCTGGCCGTCTTCGCATGCTGCACGGACGTCGCCGTCGGATCGTTCAGCGATGCCGCGAGCAGCCCGATCGCGTGCAGCGGCTGGCGCAGGTCGTGGCTCGCGGCCGCGAAGAAGCGCGTCTTCGCGAGACTCGCCTCTTCGGCGACGAGCTTTTGCGCGGCGAGCGATTCGGCGAGCGCCTGCTGATCGACGCGCGCCTGCACGACCCGCTGGAACAGCTTGCGGTAGCTGAGCGCGTAGACGTTGATCGCGCAAAAGAAGAACGCGAGGACGATCGCGAGAATCGTGCGGTCGAACGTGTGCGTGCCGAAGTGCAGCACGATCGCGGGCAGCAGCAGGAACGGAATCGCCGTCACGAAGTTGATCACGTCGAAGCCGTTCGACATGAACACGCCCGCCGCCAACGTGACGAGCATCACCGTGTGCAGGATGGGCAGGTCCGTGTGACGGCTCTGGAACGCGAACCAGATCGCGAGCCCAGGCGCGCTATAGAGCAACGCGCCGCGCGCGGCGTGCAGGTTGATCCACGTGCGCGGCGAGACGGCATCGGGCCAGCGGCGGTTGCACATCCACAGCGCGAGGCTCGCGCAATTGGCAAAGCCGTAGAAGATGAAGCACGCGGCAAAAAGATGCGGATGCGGGATGTCATTCCAGTAGATCGCCACCAGCACCGCGATCGAAAACCAGTGCGTGAAAAAGGCAATCGGGTCCTGCGCGTACAGCACGCGCACGAGATCTTCGTCGATCGCACGCTGGATTGGATCAGCCCGCATCGTGCGGTCTCCTGTCCCATGGTTGCTTTCGAGTCCGGCTAGCCGGCCCCGCTGTTCGATGGTGTTTCTGCTTTCATCGGAGCGCCGCAGCTTGCTTCGGATCGGGAATAAAACCCGCACGACGCTCGTCTTACACCGGCACCGGGTACGACAGTCTAAAGACAGTTTACCCGTCTTGCCGGCGGTTTACCCTTCAGCTATGACTTAATCCATATAGGCGGAGCCGCGTGCAAAAAGCATACTGGTTTCAACGATTCAACAATCAAGCGCGGCCAACAGCCTCTGAAGGTTCAGCTTCACGACCTCTTTTACGCCTGTTTGTCGAGGCTCCATCGGCGGGACCACTCGCCCCTACCGCGCACCTTGCCACTTCCGATGGAGGCCTTCATGGGCGCAGTTCCGAGCCAGGTTTTCGCACGCACTCTCGACGACGCCGTACTTCCCGACCTTTGGCGCCGCCGCACGCAGCTAACCGATAACGAAATGATGTCGATGTACGACCTCGTGAAGCGCGCGCTGCGCACCTATCATCCGCTCGAATTGCACGCGCTCGGCGAAGACAAGGAAGAGCTCGTGCACCAGTTCATCTATACGAAGGTGCTGCGCCTCGCGCCCGGCCACGTCGAATCGAAGGCGGCGCCCGAAAGCGCGCCGTCCAACAGCTATGCAATCTGCGCTTACTTCCGCCGTTACCTGATCGATTGCCTGCGCAGCGCGAGTCATCAACGCAACGTGTCGATGGAGCACGAAGGCATGATGCAGGAAATCGATCTGCGCGCGCAGGCGCTCGAAGATCCCGTCGAAAGCGTGCTGATGCAATACGGCCTGAACGAGCGCCGCGTGCGCGAAGCGGCCCGCGAGTTCATCGCGTCGCTCGATTCGCCGGAGCGCATCGTGCTGGCGGGCAGCCTCGGCTGGCGCTCGGAAGCGAAAGGCGGTCTGTCCGCGGTGGCCGCGCAGCATCGTGTGCCCTCCTATCACTATCGCGCTGTGAAGCTCGGCGTCACAATGAAGAAGACGGACGACGCCAGCCAGTTTTCCAACACGAAGATTGGCCAGTGGCTGCGCGACGTGCTCGGCATCGAAATCCTCGCCGAAAACCGCGACGCGATCCTCGTCGTGTTCAACCTGCTGGCGACGGAAGCGACGGAAGCCGCCACCGCCCCGGACGACGAAATGATCGAAGTGGCTGCGTGACGAGTTGGCGTTCGACAATCGGCGTTCGGTCGGCCGGCCTCCATGGCGGCTCGATCGGCGCAGATGTTGGGATGCCGGGATGCCTGGGCGCCTTGATGCCTTTATCCCGCGCCGGGTTTGCAACCGCGTTTCCTCCCGCGCACGTTCCAGGGCACATTCCGGCGCACGGCTCCCGCGCATGTTCCTGGGCACATTCCCGCGCGGCGCTCCAGCAACCGTTGCCCGCAAGCGCCCTTTCGCGCCGGACGCATCGCGCGCCTGAAAAACACGCCATTTTTGAATTGCGCAGCCGACCGCGCGTTTTCCCCTTGCATTTCGACGCGCGCCGTCCAGGATAAATAAGCTACGAGCGCGAGCCGTCTTCATCGGGGTTCCCCCGCCCTGCTGCACACTCAAAAAGAGGTGGTCGAATGAACCGCTTGTCCAGCGCCCTTGCGGCGATGAAGGATCATTACGAAGTGGTGGTCGTGGGTTCGGGCTATGGCGGCGCGATCGCCGCGAGCCGCATGGCGCGCGCGAAACGCAGCGTCTGCCTGTTGGAGCGCGGCCGCGAATTCATGGCGGGCGACTTTCCCGCGACGCCTTTCCAGGGCGCCGAGCAGATCCAGTACAACACCAGCCTCGCACAGATCGGCTCGCCGCTCGCGCTGCTCGAAATGCACGTGAACCCGGACGTGAATGTCGTGGTCGGCTGCGGGCTGGGCGGCACGTCGCTGATCAACGCAAACGTCGCGCTCAAGCCCGACGCGCGCCTGTGGGACGATCCGCGCTGGCCCGCCGCCGTGCGCGCCGACCAGGCGAACCTCGACGTCTGCTACGAGCGCGCGACGACGATGCTCGGCGCGACGCCCGTGCCCGACGACTATCCCGATCTGCCGAAGCTCGACGCGCTCGCGCTGTCGGCGAAAAAGCTCGGCATGAGCGAGCGCTTCTACCGGCCGCCGATCACGGTGACGTTCAAGGACGGCAAGAACGCGGCGGGCGTCGACCAGCAGCGCTGCAACGGCTGCGGCGACTGCAACTCGGGCTGCAATCACGGCGCGAAGAACTCGACGCACATGAACTACCTGCCCGACGCCGTCGCGCACGGCGCGCAGATTTTCACGGGCGCGGCCGTGCATTCGGTCGTGCGCGACGAAGCGCGCGGCGTCTGGTGTGTCCGCTATCAGCCCGCCGACCTGAAGCGCGAGCTGTACGACGCGCCCGAACTGTTCGTGACGGCCGACGTCGTGATCCTGTCGGCGGGCACGCTCGGCTCGACGGCGATCCTGTTGCGCTCGCAGCAGGCGGGCCTGAGCGTGTCGAAACAGCTCGGCCAGCATTTCACCGGCAACGGCGACGTGCTCGCGTTCGCGTTCAACACCGACAAGGCGATCAACGGCGTCGGCTGGGGCACGCATCCTCCCGGCAACATACCGCCCGTTGGCCCGTGCATCACGGGCATCATCGACCATCGCGACACGGTGAACGTGAAAGACGGCTTCGTGATCGAAGAAGGATCGATCGCCGCGCCCATCGGCGCCGCGCTGATGGGCGTGCTCGGCGTCGCGGCGCCTCTCGAAGGCGTCGAGATGCCCGATCCCGAAGGCGAGCCGCCCCTCGCCGACGAAGCGCGCATCGCCGAAAGCATTCTGCGCGGCCCGTATCACGGCGCGATGCGCAACACGCAAACCTGGCTCGTGATGGCCCACGACGAAGAAAGCGGGCAAATCACGGTGGAAAACGGCCGTCCGCGCGTCAGCTGGCCGAACGCGGGCAAGCAGCCGATCTACGAGACGGTGGAAAAGGCGCTGATCGACGCGACGAGTGCGCTAGGCGGCGCCTACGTGCGCAACCCGATTTCCACCGAGGCGTTTCAGAACCGCATCGTCACCGTGCATCCGCTGGGCGGCTGCGCGATGGCCGACGACGCGACGTATGGGGTCGTCGATCAGGCGGGCCTCGTGTATTCGGATACGCAGGGTCATGAGGTGCACGACGGGCTGTATGTGATGGACGGCTCGGTGATGCCGCTTTCGCTCGGCGTGAATCCTCTGCTGACGATCTCCGCGCTCGCCGAGCGCAACTGCGCACAGCTTGCGGCGTCACGCGGCTGGCAGATCGACTACGACGCGCCGGGCGACGCGGCCCCGCCGCCCGCGCAAAAAATCGGCCTGCGCTTCACCGAGACGATGATCGGCACGTACTTCGTGGGCGATGCAAAGCCTGCGGGGCAAGCCGACGATCCCGCCGAAGGCACGCACATCAGCTTCACGGTGACGGTCGCATCGGATGACCTCGAAGACATGCTCGCGAATCCGCAACACGAAGCGCACATGGTCGGCACGTTGACGTGCAACGCGCTGTCGGCGCAACCGATGACCGTCAGCGACGGTATCTTCAACCTGTTCGTCGTGGACGAAGCGAATGTCGAGCGGCGCAACATGAAATACCGGATGACGCTCGATACCGTCGACGGCAAGCGCTTCTATCTGACGGCCGAGAAGATCATCACGCACACGTCGCTGCTCGAACTGTGGACGCAGACGAATACCGCCTATGCGAAAGTGCGCGAATCCGAGGCCGACGATGCGCCCGTCATCGGTCACGCGACGCTCATCATCACGCCGGAAAATTTCCTCAAGCAGCAGCGCACGATCGAAGTGACGAATGCGCCCGATATCGAAACGCGCCTCGCGTGGACGCTGAAATTCGGCCGCTTTTTTGCGGACGTGCTGTACACGGAATATGGCGGCGTCGCCGCGCCGTTGCAGTACTTCAATCCCGAAGCCGCGCCACGCCTGCGCCGCGCGCTGCGCGCGCCCGCGCCGCACATCACATACTTCGACACCGAGGACGGCAAGACGCTGCGACTCGCGCGCTATCACGCCGGCAACAAAGGCCCTGTGCTGCTGATTCACGGCTCGGGCGTATCGAGCCGGATCTTCTCCACGGATTTGATCGGCACGAACCTCGTCGAGTTTCTGTGCGCCGCGCGCTACGACGTGTGGCTCGTCGATCTGCGCGTGAGCATCGAATTGCCGAGCGCGACCGAGCGCACGACCGCCGACGAAATCGCGCGCTACGACATCCCCGCCGCCGTCGCGAAGGTGCGCGAACTGGCGGGCGTCGACGATATTCAGGTGTTCGGCCATTGCCTCGGCGCGCTGGCCTTCACGATGTCGCTGATGTCGGGGCTCAAGGGCGTGCGTTCGGCCGTGCTGTCGCAGGTGTCGGCGCATCCCGTGCCGGGACTCTTGCAGCGAATCAAGGCGGGCCTGCATACGCCGCAGATTCTTCAGCATCTGGGCATCAAGGATATGACCGCTTACACGCAGCATGAAAAGTGGCCATACAACCTGCTCGACGAAGCGCTGAAGTTCTTCCCTGTCGAGCACGGCGAAACCTGCAACAGCCCCGTTTGCCACCGCGCGACCTTTCTGTATGGCCTGCTGTACGAACACGCGCAACTCGACGAGCAGTTGCACGCGAATCTGCAGGAGCTATTCGGCATTCACGACGTCGAGCTGTTCAATCAGCTCGCGGCGATGGTGCGCGCGGGGCATCTGGTCGATGCGAACGGCGACGACGTGTACATGCCGAACGTCGAAGGGATGAAGCTGCCGATCGCGTTCATTCATGGCTCGGAGAATCTCTGCTATCTGCCGACCAGCACGCAGATGACGTTCGACATGCTGGTCGAGCGGTTCGGGCCCGAGCACTACGAACGGCACATTATCGACGGCTATGGGCATATCGACTGCGTGTTCGGCAAACGCGCGGCGCTCGATGTGTTTCCGAAGATCGTCAGGCATCTGGATGCGCATGGCCGCGCCGACGTCGCGTGACGAATGCCCAGGCATTCGTCACGCACGCGTCATCGCGAGTCAGAACAGCTTGCCCGGATTCAAAATGCCGTTCGGATCGAGCGCATGCTTGATCGCTTTCATCGCGGCCAGTTCTTCCGCCGAGCGCGAGACAGGCAGAAACTCGCGCTTGAGCAACCCGATGCCATGCTCCGCCGACACCGAGCCGCGCAACGGCGCGAGCATGTCATACACGAGCGCATACACATCGTGATGATCGACGCCGGGCACCGAGCGCCCGTCGACGGTGACATGCAGATTCGAATCGCCGATATGGCCGAAGAAATACGATACGTTGCCCGGCCACGCGCGGTCGAGCGCTACGCGACAACGATCGACGAACGCACCGATCTCGCCGATCGGCAGGCTCACGTCGAAGTTGATCGGGTCCAGCTTGACGGGGAATTCCGCCGTGCATTCGCGGATCGCCCACAGCGCGCGCGTGTCCGCGACCGACTGCGCGATCACGGCATCGCGGATCGCTGATTCGTCGAGCGCATCCGTAAGCGCATTCGAAAAGCGCGCGCCGTCGTCATCGGCGTCGAAGCTCGCGTGCTCGATCAGCGCATACAACGGGTGCGGCTCGGCGAATGGCGAGCGCGCGCCCGTCAGCTTCACGCCGAAATCGAAGAAGTCCGGCCACATGATTTCGAATGCGCCGATGTCGTTGCCAAAGCGCGTCGAAAGCCTTCGCAGCAGAGCGACCGCCTGCTCGTAGCCGTTCAATGCAACGAGCGCCGTATGTCGCGACGCGCGCTGCGGCTGAAGCTTCAGCACGGCGCGCGTAATCACGCCGAGCGTGCCCTCGGAGCCGATGAACCAGTGCTTCAGGTCGTAGCCCGTGTTGTTCTTCACCATCTTGTTCAGCGAACTCAGCACCGCGCCGTTCGCCAGCACGACTTCGAGCCCGAGCACCTGGTCGCGCGCCGTGCCCGATTGAATCACGCGATTGCCGCCCGCATTGGTCGCGAGATTGCCGCCGATCTGACACGAGCCACGCGCGCCGAGATCGAGCGCCAGCTCGAAGCCCGCTTGCGCCGCCGCTTCCTGCGCCGTCTGCAACGTCGTGCCCGCGCGCACCGTGATCGTCGCGGCCGCGCTGTCGATTTCCTCGACGCCCGCAAGACGGTCGAGCGACAACGCAATGTCGCCAGCGCGTGGAATCGAGCCGCCCGCAAGGCCCGTCATGCCGCCTTGCGGCACCACGGGCTGACGCGCGTCGTTGCAGATCATCAGCGCGCGCGCAACCTGCTCCGTCGTGCGCGGCAAGAGCAGCGCGGCGGGCCGCGTCGGCTCGTGACGCGTCCAGTCCGTCATCGGGCGCTCGCCGATCGCGTCGCCGACGCGCACGGCGTCGTCGCCCAATGCGTCGCGCAGTGCAGCCAATGTCGCGGCTAAAGTCGATTCAAGCGACGCCGTTTTTTTCGCTGTCATGCGGCTCCTTAACCCGTTGTGCCTTGTGCCGCCGCGAGCTTCTTCCGGTAGCCCATCGAGCTGTTGATGCGGCCCAGAATGTAGTCGCCCGCGGCGACGGGCTCATATTTGCTGTCCGCCGATGCCGTGCCGAGATCGCGCGGATCGACGGTCGACGTATAGGTCGGATCGTAGAACGTCGCAATCGAATAGCGCTCGCGGCCCGATGCGTTGATCACGCGATGCAGCGTCGAACGAAAACGATCATTGGTCCAGCGCGCCAGCAGATCGCCGACGTTCACGACGAAGCTGCCTTCGATGGGCGGTGCTTCGATCCACGTTTCGTTCGCGATCTCACGCACCTGCAATCCGCCGACGCGATCCTGCCACAACAACGTGATGCAGCCATAGTCGGTATGCGGCGCGACGCCGAACTGGTCTTCATCGGATTGCGGCGGCTGCGGCGGATAATAGACCATCTGCGTGCGCTGCATCCGCTTCGTATAGCGCGATGCGAAGAAGCGCTCGTCGACGCCGAGGCCCACGGCGACGGCGCGTAACAGATCGGCGCCGCATGCGCCCACTTCCTCGTAATACCCGTACAGCACGGGCTGCAATTCCGGCATGAAGTCCGGCCAGTTGTTCGGCCCGCGCAACGCCTGTCCCGCGAGCACATCGGGATCGTCCTCGGGCAATTCCAGGCCGATGCTGAAGAACTCCTTGTAGTCGGGGCGCTTCGCCTGATACATCGTCGCGTCGCCGAGCGCATTGAAGCCGCGATGCCGATGATTCACCGCCGCGCGCCGCTTCGTGTCGACGGGAAACGCAAAGAACGTGCGCGCGGCCTGTTCCGCACGATCGATCACCGCTTGCGGTACGCCGTGATTGACGATGTAGAAGAAGCCGATCGTCGTGCACGCGTCGCGTATCTCGCGGCCCGCGCGCATCAGCGCGTCGCGGTCGCCGGCACGCACGCCAGCCAGATCGACGATCGGAATGCGAGTGACTGGCTGCATCGCGAGGCTCCTTCATCATGAAGATTGAACGGACGATTCGACATGCCGCTTGCGCCGCTCGCAGCACACGAACCGGCTTGCGAATCGGCTCGCAAAGCAGCGAGCGATTTCACGTTGTATATACCGCCAAAAGAGCAATCGCAAGTTGCGCTGCACGCGCCTTCATTCATCTGTAGAAGGAACGGCCGCGGCATTAGGGTTTGACAGCATGCGAATATTTTTTTCGCGCAAAAGCAGCGGTATATACTGCCCCGCATGACTCGCGCCCCAATCGCTTTCGAGCGCGACGCCGCTTTGCCAACGGGAGAATCTCATGGGTATCTTTGCAGGCTGGAAGTGTCGTCTCGCGATGGTGGCCTTCTGCGCCACCGCATCGGTAGCGAGCGTGAGTGCGCACGCGGAAGACCAACTCGCGAAGGTCAAGAAAGCGGGCGAACTGGTCGTCGGCACGGAGATGCAATTCGCGCCGTTCGACTTCCTCGAAAACGGCCAGCAGGCCGGCTTCAACAAAGACCTGTTCGCCGAAGTCGGCAAAGAACTGGGCGTGAAAGTGCGCTTCATCGATCTGCCGTGGCCGAGCGTGCTGCCCGGACTCGAAGCGGGCAAGTTCGACATGGTCGGCGGACCGCTCACCGTGACGAAGGCGCGCATGGAACGCTACACGTACACGCTGCCCGTCGCCGATGCCACCGACGCGCTGCTCAAGCGCGCGAGCGATACGTCGCTCAAGCAATCGTCGGATATCGTCGGCAAGACGGTGGGCGCGGGCAAAGGCTCCGCGCAGCTCGATCAGCTCAAGGCGTACATCGCCACATTGCCGAAGCAGCCCGAAGTGCGCGAATACGTCGACAACAACCAGGCGTATGCGGATCTCGCAGCGGGCCGCATCGCCGCCGTCGCCAACTCGATGACGAATATCGCGTACGTCGCGAAGCAGCGGCCCGAAACGTTCGCCGTCGTCACGCCGCCGTTCGGCGCAAAGGTGTACTTCGCGTACTGCTTGCGCAAGGACGCGGACAGCAAGCCGCTCGCCGATGCGTTCAACACCGCGCTGGTCAAGATGCACAACGACGGCCGCCTCGCGTCGCTGCAAAAGAAATGGTTCGGCGTGACGATGGACGCGCCGACCACGATGCCCTCGCCCAACTATTGATGCCCTGAATCGCGCGGCGCGTCGGCGTTAACCACAAACGCGACGCGCCGCCCACATGTCCTTTGTTGCAGGTATCAGGCCATGTTCAGCGCCCACGTTTTCGTACAAGGTTTTCCGCTGCTGTTGCAGGCCGCGCTCGCGACCATCGGCATTTCGCTGACGGGTCTCGTGATCGGCTTCTTTGTCGCGATCGGCGTGTGCTCGGCGCGGCTGTCGTCGAATACATTCGCGCAACGCTTCGGCGGCGCGTACGTGTTCTTCTTTCGCGGCGTGCCGATGCTCGTGCAACTGCTGCTCGTCTATTACCTGCTGCCCTTCGTCGGCATCAACGTATCGCCGATCGTGGCCGCGATCAGCGCCGTGTCGTTGTGCTCCGCGTCGTATATCGCGGAGATATTGCGCGGCGGCTTCATGAGCATTCCGCCAGGACAGATCGAAGCGGCGCGCATGCTCGGCCTCTCGCCCATCGATATGCTCCGGCGCATTCAGGTGCCGCAAGCGTTCCGGATGACGCTGCCTTCGCTCGTCAACGAAATGGTGCTGCTGATCAAGGCGTCGTCGCTGATCTCCGTCGTCGGCGTGGCCGAACTCACGCGCACCGCGCAGAACATCGCGGCGAGCACGTACCGGCCGCTCGAAGCGTATCTCGCGGCGGGGCTCATCTACTTCGCGATCTGCGGCGCGCTCGCGCTCGTTGCGCACGCCGCCGAGCAGCGCCTCGCGCAGACCTGAGGGCCGAACGATGCAGCAATTCGATCCCACCGTCATCACGCACAATCTGCAACCGATCGCCGCCGGACTCGCGACGACGCTCGGCACATGGCTCGTCGGCGTCGCCATCGGTATCGTGCTCGGCTTTCTGATCGCCGTGCTGCAACTGTTTTGCGGCCGCTGGGTGCGCGGCATCCTGCGCGTGTATATCGAACTCTTTCGCGGCACGCCGTTTCTCGTGCAACTCTTTTTGCTGTACTACGGCGGCCCGTCCATCGGACTGACGCTCGAACCGTTGACTGCGGGCGTGCTCGGCCTCGGCCTTTACGGCAGCGCCTATTTCGCGGAAGCGTTCCGCTCCGGATTTCAGTCGATACCGCGTGGCCATCTCGAAGCCGCATCGTGTCTTGGCCTCACGCGCTGGCAAGCAGTGCTGCGCATCCAGGTGCCGCAAATGCTCGTGCTGATCGTGCCCGCGCTGACCAACCTGATCATCGTCCTCAGCAAGGAAACGGCCGTGCTGTCGATCGTCACCGTGCCCGAGCTCACGTTCGTCTTGACGGGCATCGGCTCGGCGACGTTCGCGTTCGTCGAAACGCTGCTCGTGTTGTGCGTGTGCTATCTCGCGCTCGTCGAGCTCACGTCGCGCGTGGGCATGTGGGCCGAGGCACGCATCGCCCGCTTCATGGCCTGAACGTCAATCGCAAGCGTGAACGGAAATCAAGGTTCATCATGAATGCACTCGTCGACATGCCTGCTTCTTCCAATCTCCGTTCGATGCGAACCGGCAATGCGCCGCTGATCGAAGTGCGCGATCTGCGCAAGCGCTTCGGCGACGTCGAAGTGCTGCGCGGCGTCGATCTCGACATCAACCGCTCGGAGGTCGTCTGCATCATCGGGCCATCCGGGTCGGGCAAGAGCACGCTGTTGCGCTGCCTCGCCGCCCTGGAGACTTACGACCACGGCGATGTGCGCATCGAAGGCGAACTGCTCGGCTATACCGAACGCAACGGTAAGCGCGTGCGCGCTTCGCAAGGCGAGATCAACCGCGTGCGCCGCAACGTCGGCATGGTGTTTCAGCAATTCAATCTGTGGCCGCACATGACGGCGCTCGGCAACGTGATGGAAGCACTGCTGCGCGTGCGCCATCTGTCGCACGACGCCGCGAAGCAGCGCGCAAACGCGATGCTCGAAACCGTTGGCCTCGCGCACAAGGGCGATGCCTATCCGGCGAAGCTGTCGGGCGGCCAGCAGCAGCGCGTGGCGATTGCGCGCGCGCTCGCGATGGAGCCGCACATCATGCTGTTCGACGAGCCTACATCCGCGCTCGACCCCGAACTCGTCGGCGAAGTGCTGCAAGTGATGAAGCAGCTTGCGCGCGACGGCATGACGATGGCCGTCGTCACGCACGAAATGGGCTTTGCGGCGCAGGTCGCGGATAAGGTCGTCTTTATCGACCAGGGGCGCATCGCCGTGCAAGGCAAGCCGCACGACGTCTTTCACGACGCGAACCAGCCACGCCTTCGGCAATTCCTGCAAAACTACTTCGACCGCAATGCATTCTGGTCGCGCGGCGGCGATAGCGCCGAGCCGGTATGACTACGCTTTGACGAGGCGCCACGATGCCCGCCCCTGCCGTCCGCGACAAACTCCGCGCACGCGCGCTTGCGAAGACGCGCAAGCCTCGCGGGCCGAATGCGCGCGCGGCGAATGCGGTGTCGGGAATCGCGACGGCTTTCGCGTCCGATGCGAAGAACGCGCAACCCGCCGCGCGATACGAGCAGGTCAAGCAATACATCCGTCACACGATCGAATCGGGCGAGCGCCGCGCGGGCGAGCGCATTCCATCGGAACTCGATCTCGTCGCCTCGCTCGGCGTATCGAGAATGACGGTGAATCGCGCGCTGCGCGAACTCACGAATGAAGGACTGTTGACGCGCGTGTCGGGCGTCGGCACGTTCGTAGCCGAAACGAAGCCGCAATCGACGCTGCTGATGATCGCGCATATCGGTGATGAGATCCGCTCGCGCGGTCATGAATACAGCTATCAGACGGTGCTCATGCGACGCGAAGTGGCGCCCGTCAACGTGTCGAATGCGTTGGGCTTGCCGCCCGGTGCTTCGGTGTTTCATGTGATCTGCGTGCATCGCGAGAACGGTTTACCCGTGCAACTCGAAGACCGTTACGTGAACCCGGCCATCGCGCCGGATTTCATCGAGCAGGACTTCTCGACGGTACGTCCTTCCGAATATCTGTTCAGCGTCGTGCCCGCGCACGATGTCGAGCACATCGTCGATGCCGGCCTGCCGACGCGTTCCGAAGCCGACCTGCTGCAAATCGCGCCCGAAGAGCCGTGCCTCACGCTCATGCGCCGCACGTGGACGAGCGGCGTCGCGGTGACGTTCGCGCGCTTCGTGCATCCGGGCTCGCGGTATCGGCTGGGCTGCCGGTTCGCGCCCGATACGTCGCAGCGGCAGGGCTAGCGCGGAGAAAAGAAGCGCGTCAGACGTTCCCTGCAAGATGAAAGCGCGACGCCGGATGCCACAGCTGCACCGATGTGGCGACATGCTCACCCACCCAGGTCCTGCGCCACAGCATCAGACAAGGCTCGCCGATCTCCATCATCAGATGGCGTCGCACATGCGCATCCGGCTTCTGTGCATAGATGCGAAACTCCGCGCGTTGGATCGGCGCAAGGCGCACCATGTAGTGATTCGGCGTTTCGGCCGTGAAGTCCTGATTCAGATACTCGGGAAATACGCGCGGATTCACGTAGCGGTCTTCGTACTGAATCGGCTCGTCCTCTTCGTAGTGCACGATGCGCGAATGAAAGATAGGACCTTTCGCGAGCCCCAGCGCATCGACGGCCAACGGGTCGTCGCTCGATTCGAGCGCGAGCACGCGCGCCGAATGCCGGTGCCCGCGCGCGGCAATTTCATCGGCGATATTGCGGATTTCGAGTACCGTCGATTCGTAACGCTGCGGCGCGACATATGTGCCTGAACCCTGCACACGCGTCAACACGCGTTCAGTCGTGAGCTCACGCAGCGCGCGCGAAACCGTCATCCGCGCGACGCCAAACTCCTTCACCAGCTCCGCTTCCGAAGGGATCAATCCGCCCGGCTTCCACACGCCCTCTTCGATCTGCGCGATCACATAGCGCTTGATCTGCTCATACGCAGGCATCGCTTTGGCTGGCGTCGTGCGCATAGCTGCCGTTCTACTACCCTCTGTCTCCAGGTGCCCGTTTATCGTCATGTTCTCATCACCTCGTGGGTTGACCTCGCGAGCTTGACGCATCAGTTCAATGCGGCAGCCCACGTCTCGTTGCGGCACACCGATACGCGCGCCGCCGAATCTTCCATGTGCCTCGCTGCGCCCTCATCATGCGGCCGACTGCGGCGCCTGTTGCGCGATGGCAGTCGGATCGTTCGCTGCATGCGCGACAAAGCCGCCGTGATCGTCGAGTGCAGCGCGTTTGCCATGCGTCGCCGTTGAATGCAGATCGCCCGAGTTCGGCGGCAGCGGCGGCGCCGCTTCGCCGATCATCCGGAATGCGGCAGCCATGTCGTCGGCAAGCGGCCGGTCGTCGCGATACGTCGGCACGACTGCGCGCACGCGGCGCCACAATGCGTCGGTATGCGGCGCGCGCGGCGCATCGACGGATTGCAGATCGTACGCTTGCGCCGCCGCCAGCAACTCGATCGCGACGATGCGGCCCGTGTTGTCGACGATCTCCAATGCCTTCAGCGCGGCAGGCGTCGCGTGACACAGATGATCTTCCTGCAAGCCCGACGTGATGCCGCCGTCCAGGCTCGCGGGCGCGGCCAGCCGCCGGTTCTGCGCGACGAGCGAAGCGGCCGTGTACTGCGCGATCATGAAGCCCGAACACGTGCCGCCCGGTTCCGCGAGAAACGCGGGCAAGCCGCTCACGAGCGGATTCACGAGCCGGTCGAGGCGCCGCTCGGCCATCGCCGCGACCTGTGCGATCGCCGTCGCGAGGCCGTCCATCGCGAGCGCGATCGACGCGCCCACGGCATGCGCCTGCGAATACACACGCGGCGCATCCGGCGTGCCCGCGACGATCGGGTTGTCCGTGATCGATGCCAGCTCGCGATTCACGACATCGGACGTTGCGTCGAGCACGTCGCGCGCCGCGCCGTGCACGTGCGGAATCGTGCGCATCGACAGCGGGTCTTGCGTGCGCTGCCCCACGACGGAAGCAAGAATGCCGCTATCAGCGAGCGCGTTGCGCATGCGTTCGCCGACGAGATTCAAACCCGGCGACACGCGCAACGCGAGCGAATCGGCATCGAACGCGGCAAGTTGTCCGCGCAGGTTTTCGAAGCTCATCGCGGCGATCGCGTCGGTCCAGTCGAGCACGCGTTCGGCGCGCGCCAGCGCGAGCGCTGCGAGGCCCGTTACGCACGGCGTGCCGTTGACGAGACTCAGCCCTTCTTTCGCTTCGAGCACGAGCGGCTCGCGCTTCAGACGCCTGAGTGCCTCGCTTCCCGTAAGCCGTTCATTGCCGCAACGCACATGTCCTTCGCCGATGCACACCAGCGCGATATGCGCCATATGGCTCAGATAGCCGACCGAGCCGAACGCCGGCACTTCGGGGATATAGCCGGCATCGAGCAGCGCGACGAGCTGATCGACGACTTCGGGACGAACGCCCGAGTGCCCGTGCGCAAAGTTGTTGATGGCGGCCGCGATGATCGCGCGCGTTTCCGCGACACCGAGCGGCGCGCCGACACCGACGGCATGGCTCATCAGAATGTTGCGCGACAGCGTGCGCTGCTCGGATGGCGACACGATCACATCGCACAGCGCGCCCACACCCGTATTCACGCCATATGCCCGAATGCCGCGCTCGACGATCTGCTCGACGAGCACGCGAGCCGCCGCGATGCGTTCGCGCGCTGCATCGGAAAGCACGAGCGGCTCACCGGCCGCAACCGCGGCCAGTTCGCGCCAGTTCAAGGGACGGTCGGTACGAGTGATAGCCATGATGTTGCCTTTGTCGTGCGTATGCGTTTGCTTTTTCTCTTCTGTATGTCTCAGGTTCCGGCGCGGCGCTCGCCCTAGTTGGTCGTGCGCGAATGATGGC
Source organism: Paraburkholderia piptadeniae (assembly GCF_900007165.1). GTDB lineage: Bacteria > Pseudomonadota > Gammaproteobacteria > Burkholderiales > Burkholderiaceae > Paraburkholderia > Paraburkholderia piptadeniae. The sequence goes on along the minus strand of NZ_CYGY02000004.1, from coordinate 29,331 downwards.
TCGACACGAATTGCCTGAAGCGCTCGGACTTCAGTTCGCCGAACACTTCGTCGGGCGTGCCGTCGCATTCCGTCTGCCCTTGATGCAGGAACATCACGCGATTCGACACGTGCCGCGCAAAGCCCATTTCGTGCGTGACGACGAGCATCGTGCGCCCTTCTTCCGCGAGCGAGCGCATCACGCGCAACACTTCGCCGACCAGTTCGGGATCGAGTGCGGAAGTCGGCTCGTCGAACAGCATGACCTTCGGATGCATCGCGAGCGCGCGCGCAATCGCGACGCGCTGCTGCTGACCGCCCGACAGATGCGCCGGATAGTGCCCGCGCTTTTCGGCAAGACCCACTTTCGCGAGCAGCGCTTCCGCCTCTTCGACAGCTTCCGCGCGGCTGCGCTTCTGCACGCGCATCGGCCCTTCGATCAGGTTTTCGAGCACCGTCATGTGCGACCACAGGTTGAAGTTCTGAAACACCATCCCGAGTTGCGAGCGGATGCGATCGACCTGCTTGCGGTCGCCCGGCTGTAGCTTGCCGTCCTTGCGGCGCTTCATCGCCAGCGTCTCGCCGGCGAGCGCGACGCTGCCGTCATCGGGTGTCTCGAGCAGGTTCAGGCAGCGCAGAAACGTGCTCTTGCCCGAGCCGCTCGCGCCGAGAATCGAAATGACATCGCCTTCGTGCGCGTCGAGCGAAATGCCCTTCAATACGTGATGGTCGCCGAACGACTTGTGGATGTTCTTGACCGACAATGCAACGGGTGCCGTAGCGTTCATGTGATTCTCCGGAATGGGCCGTCAGGGTGCGGCACGACGTGCTTCGGTAGCGGGCGGCATCGCGCGCGGCGCGCTTTGCATGGGCATCGCGCGCAGATGGCGCGACAGGCGCCGTTCGAGCAAGCCGAGCAGGCGCACGACGACGAAGTTCAGGAACAGATAGATCAGCGCAGCGCAGATGAACACTTCCGTCGTGCGGTACGTCTGCTGGATGATCTGCTGCGCGACGCCCGTCACTTCCCACACGGTGACGAGACTCGCGAGCGCCGTCGACTTGACGAGCAGCACAGCCTCCGTCGAATACGCGGGCAGGCACTGACGCAATGCAATCGGACCGATGATCCGGCGCAGAAGCGCAAAGCCGGACAGGCCGATCGAATAGCCCGCCTCGATCTGTCCGACGGGCACAGCCATCAGGCCGCCGCGAATGATCTCCGCCGTATAGCCCGCCGTGCACAGCGCGAGCGACATCACCGCGCACACATACGGCTCGCGCAGCACGGGCCACAAGAAGCTCTCGCGGATCACGCCAAACTGGCCGAGCCCGTAATAGACGAGAAACATCTGGATCAAGAGAGGCGAGCCGCGAAACACGAGAATGTACGCGCGCGCGAAGCGGTTCGGCAGCCAGTGCGGCGACACGCGCATCGTGACGATCACGAGCGACAGCAGGCCGCCCAGCACCAGCGACGAAAAGAACAGGCCCAGCGTGGTCGGCACTGCGGCGAGCAACTGGCGCAGCGTGTCGAACAGAAAGTCGAAATCGAAAGACATGTTGGCGCTCCGTCGTCAGTTGCGCGCGAAGTTGCGCCGGAAGGATCGGCCCACGCGTGCCTCCGCGTGATTGAAGACACGGTTCGAGATGCCCGTCATCACGAGATACAGCGCGCCGCCCACGACAAAGAACAGGAAGTATTGATGCGTCGAGCCGGCTGCAATCTGGCTTGCGCGCAGCAGTTCGGCGAGACCCGTCACCGAGATCAGCGCGGAGTCCTTCAGGCTCAGTTGCCATACGTTGCCGATGCCCGGCAATGCGAAGCGCAGCACTTGAGGAATGAGGATGCGGCGCGCCATCGTCATGGTCGGCATGCCGATCGAACGCGCGGCTTCGAGTTCGCCTTTCGATACGGCGAGCACGGCCGCGCGATAGACCTCTGCCTGATACGCGCCCGAGATCATGCCGACGGCCAGCGCGCCGATCACGAACGGCGGCACGCCGACGAAACCTTCGGCGCCGAACCATTGGCCCACCGTGGTCACGAGCGTCGAGCCGCCGAAGTAGAACAGATAGATGACGAGCAGTTCGGGCACGCCGCGAAACACGGTCGTGTACAGATCGCCGAGCACGCGCGCGGTGCGAAAGCGCGACAGCTTCGCGGCCGCGACGATCGCGCCGAATACCGCGCCGACCGCGAGCGCCGCGAGCGTCAGCGCGACGGTCATCAATGCCGCGAGCAGCAGTACGCCGCCCCAGCCTTCCTGCCCGAAGCCGAGCGTCTCGATCAGAGCCATGCTCTACCCCTCATCCGTGCTTCCGTTGACAGATCCGCTTCGTCATATCGACGAAGCGGATCGCTCCAGCGAGTGCGCGCGCCGCTTGTCAGCGACGCGCAGCCGTCGTCGATCAAGGCGTAACGTCGGTCTTGAACCACTTGTTCGAGAGCTTCTTCACGGTGCCGTCGGCGAGCGCCGCTGCAATGGCCGTGTCGAACTTCGCCCGCAGATCCGCATCCTGCTTGCGGAACGCGAGGCCTTCGCCCGGACCCCAGATCGGGCCGCCGATCTTCGGGCCCGCCATCGCGATCTGCGCGGATTCCTTCTTGTCGGCGTTCGCGGCGTAGTAGGTCACGTCGTCGAACGATGCGTCGATGCGGCCGTTCGCGAGGTCGAGATCGCGCTCCGGCGAGGTCTTGTACACGCGGATCGTCGCGATGTCCTTGAAGCCGTCGTTGATGAACTTCGTATAGACCGTGCCCGACTGGATGCCGATCGTCTTGCCCTTCAGCTGCTTGCGCAGCGCGTCGACAGTCGGCTGGTCGGCCTTCGCGTCGCCCGTCAGCTTGACGACGGGTGCCGTCGGCGACGCCTTAGGCAGGACCTTCGTATCGGAGACCGCGAACGTCGCGGGCGTCGCCGCATACGGACGCGAGAAGGCGATGATCTTTTCGCGCTCGGGCGTGATCGAGATCGCGTCCATCAGCACGTCGAACTTGCCTGCCTGCAGGCCCGGAATCATGCCGTCCCAATCCTGCGCAACCAGGTTGCACTGCAGCTTGATGCGCTCGCACAGGTTCGCCACCAGCTCGGGCTCGAAGCCGCCCAGCTTGCCGCCCGGCAACGTGAGATTCCACGGCGCGTAGCCGCCTTCCAGCGCGATCGTCACGGACTTCCATTCCTTCGCCTGGGCAGGCGCACCGATCAATGCCGCGGCGCTCAGAACCGCGCCCAACACTGCCTTCGACAACGTAGTGCGGTTTGACTTGTTCACCTTCACGTCGAATCTCCTTTTCGTTTGAGCGGATGCCGTCGCTTCCCGCGTGCCGGACATGTATAGACAAGTCTGCATGAGGACAAAAATCATCGCAACGGGATTCGCTGAAAATAATTGAATTATTCGGGTAAGCCCCTACGAACATGGGCTTCACAGGCGAACATGGACACCGGAACGTGCATGAAGGGTTCGCGTCAGCTTGGTGCAGCTGACTAGACAGGTTCGCGAATTGTGCGGTGCGCGCATGCACCGCGAGCGTGCGCCCATAGCGAACCGCCGCGCCCTTGGGCACAACACGAACGATCGGTCATGCCTTCGCATGACGACTCCCCACATCGAGGCTGGCCTGCTCATCTCCAGAGCGCTGCGCGCGATCGGCCGTGTCCGCAAGACAAAAATTTCCGCGTATCGGGAATGAAATTCGAAGCCGCTGTGTTTGTGTGGATGTAGCAAGCAGATTCGAACCAGAACTCATCGCAGGGACAAAGAGCCGACAGCCGTACGCAGCAGTTGATTCATCAGTTCAAGCAGCACGTTTGTAGCCAGATTGTAGCCGGACCCTGGCCTTATCCGACGGTCCAAATCGAGCCTTTTTACTTAAGGATACCGAACTATTTTTCGGTCAATACTTTCAAGGAGTCTCATCATGAAGAAAATCTTCGTTTGTCTCGCAGTCGCAGCCGGCGCACTGGCCGCTCCCGCTCTGAGCTTCGCGCAGTCGAACGGCCCCCTCACACGCGCAGAGGTTCGCGCCGATCTCATTCGCGTCGAACAGGCTGGCTATCAGCCGGGCCGCGCGAACGACATCGACTACCCCGCCGACATCCAGGCCGCCGAAGCGAAAATCGCCGCACAAGACAACCCGAAGCCGGATAACGAAGCCGTCGGCGGCGTCGCGCAGACGGGCACGTCGTCGGGCAAGCCGGCGCGCACCGAGATGGGCAACAGCAACTGTGTGGGCCCGGTGAGCTATTGCAACATCTTCTTCGGCAGCTAAATGGCGCGCACATGACCCTGCGCCGCCACTGTCAGGCGCAGGGCCGCGCCGCGCAGATTCTCACGGCCGCGAAGGTGGAGGACGCCGCAAGGCACGCGCGGCAGTAATCGATGGGATCGAAGCAATCGCAGCCGGCGCTTCATGCACGTCGTGCAACATCGCGCGCCGGCCTGCGCATTGCCTGGGGAAGTCAATGAGGTTGCGGGTTATATCGCCTCAGTCGCCGCTCAATTGCCAAAGTAGATGTCGCATTGCGTGCCCGTCGAGCACTTGCGCGAATGTGGCATCGCCTTGCCCGACGACGTCATGCCCGTATCTTTCGAGCCCCCGTACGACATATCCGTCGTCGCCTGCGCCGACGCATTCGCGTTGTTCTGCATCGTCGCTTTCGATGCGTCGCTGCTCTGCGCCACTTCATCCGCCATTGTCGCGACAGGCACGGCCAGCAACAGCGCGCCCGCCATCGGTAACGCCATCAGGATCTTCATGTCGAACTCCTTCCATGCAGACGGAACGCGACAGTCGTCCATCGCGATCCGCCGGACGCTCATGCACCGCTCGCGTGACCAGCATCGTTTCGATCGGTTCGCGCGAGCGCGAATCCGCGCGCAGCAGCCATCCGCGCCGCAGCGTGCCATCTGTTTGTACGCGATTGATCGGACAGCCCCCGAGTCTGTCGGGCGGCGCAGCACGGCGCGAAAAGGCCGGGATGGAGTGGTTCGAATGCCGGCTGCGCAGAGAAGATCCGCGCTGCTGCTTCTGTTATAGACCTTCGCCGCGAGACTGCAATGCTGTGTCGCTGCATTGCAATGCGACGCGCATCGGCAAGCGTTGCGCGCCGCGTTGGCTCTTTTTATCGCAGGTTCGTCTTTGCCAGCTCGACGATTTCATCGCCGCGTCCGTTGAGAATCGCGCGCAGCATGTAGAGGCTGAAGCCCTTGGCCTGCGAAAGCTCGATGGTCGGCGGCATGGCGAGCTCATGCTTGTCGGTGACGACATCGACGAGCGCCGGCCCCCGATGCGCGAATGCCTGCTTCAGCGCGCCTTCGAGTTCTTCCGAATCCTCGACGCGAACCGAGAAAATGCCCGCACCTTTCGCGATTTGCGCAAAATCGGTCTTGCTCAGATCGACGTTCGTGTCGAGATAGCCGCCCGCTTTCAGTTCCATCGACACGAAGCCAAGCAGACTGTTGTTGTACACAACGACCTTGATGGGCAGATCGAGCTGGCGCGCGGTAAGCAGATCGCCGAGCAGCATCGACAGGCCACCGTCGCCCGACAGCGACACGACCTGCCGCCCCGGATGCGCCGCCTGCGCGCCGAGCGCCTGCGGCATCGCATTCGCCATCGACCCGTGATTGAACGAGCCATGCAGTTGCCGCTTGCCGTTCATCGTCAGATAGCGCGCGGCCCATAGCGTCGGCGTGCCGACGTCGGCGGTGAAGATCGCGTCGTCGCTGGCGGCTTCGTCGATCATCCGCGTCAGATATTGCGGATGAATCGGGCGGCCCGGGTCGGAAGGCGTCGCGAGCTCGTCGAGGTCGCGGCGCGCTTCCTGGTAGTGCGCCGTCGCCATGTCGACGAACGTGCGGTCGTCCTTGCGCTTGAGTTTCGGCAACAGCGCGGCGACCGTTTCCTTCACCGTGCCGACGAGCCCCATCGCGAGCGGCGCGCGCCGCCCGAGCTGCGAGCCCTTCCAGTCGATCTGCACGACCTTCGCATCGGGCGGATAGAACGGCCGGTACGGAAAATCGCAGCCGAGCAGCAGCAGCACATCGCACGACATCATCGCGTGATAGCCGGAGCTGAAGCCGAGCAGCCCCGTCATGCCGACGTCGAACGGATTGTCGTATTCGATGAACTGCTTGCCGCGCATCGCATGGACGATGGGCGCGCCCAGCGTGTCCGCGAGCTTCACCACTTCGTCGTGCGCGCCCGCGACGCCGCTGCCGCACATGATCGTCACCGCTTCGCAGTCGTTGAGCATCGTCGCGAGGCGCGCGAGTTCGCTGTCGGGCGGAAGGACTGCGGACGGCACAGTGGGATTCCACACAGGCGCCTGCGATGGCCCTTCGCTCAACGCGATATCGCCCGGCAGCACGATCACGGCGACGCCGCGCTGCTCGATCGCCGTGCGCATCGCGCGTTCGAGCACGCGCGGAAACTGCGATGCGTTCACCACCAGTTCGGCGAAGTAGCTGCACTCCTTGAAGACTTCCGTCGGATGCGTTTCCTGAAAGTACCCGAGGCCGATTTCCGTCGACGGAATGTGCGCGGCAATCGCGAGCACTGGCTGATGGCTGCGGTGGCAGTCGTAGAGCCCGTTGATCAGATGCAGGTTGCCGGGGCCGCAACTGCCCGCGCACACGGCAAGCTGCCCGCTCGAAGCCGCCTCGGCGCCCGCGGCGAATGCGGCCGCTTCTTCGTGACGGGTGTGCATCCAGCGGATCGAGCCGACCTGATCGAGACTGAACGCCAAACCGTTGAGACTGTCGCCTGTCACGCCCCAGATGCGTTTGACGCCTGCTGCGGCGAGCGTCTTTGCGAGGTAATCCGCAATCGTGTTCCTGGCCATGAACGTTCCTCGTTTGCGATGAGTTTGCGATGGCTGCTGCTACTTCGGTTCGCCATGTTTTTCGTCGGCACGCGAGCGGAGCTTGCAACGGCCTGACAAAGCGGGATCACCAGACATGCGGCAAGAACCGATAGCGCACGCGTGCCGCGTATTGCGCATAGCCTTCGAGCTGCGCGCACAGCATGCGCTCTTCGAGCACCGCGCGATAAGCAAGCGCCGCGACGAGCAGCGGCACGCATGCGAGGCCCCACCACGAGCCGAGCATCAGCGGCGTGCCGGCGAGAAACAGAATGGCCCACGCGTACATCGGATGACGCACGTATGCATACGGCCCGCTGTCGCTGACCTTGTGGCCGCGCTCTGCCTGGATCTTCACGACGGGCGCCGCAAAGCTGTTCGCGCGAAACACGGCCCGCATCGCGACCATGCTGACCAGAATAGCAAGCGCACCGGCGGCCTGCAGCCAAGGGCCCATCGACGACCAGTGAAAGCGCCGCGCGTCGAGTCCCATCAGCACGAGCCACGCGCACCATACGATCGCGACACACACGAGAAAGACCTTATCCCATGCGCTCTGGCCGCGCTGCGAGAACGAGCCGAGCCGCTCCGCGAGCAGCGCCGTGTCGTAGCCCGCGAGCCACACGCCGATCCACAAGCCGAGTCCGCCGAGTTCGGTCAGATAGCACCACGCGGCCGGCCACGCGAGCGTATGCGCCGCGCCCAACAGCAGCACGCCCATGAAGGCGATCCACAGTACGTTCTGGATGACGAGACGCGCGATCATCGTTGGTGCCCGTTCGAATGTCAGACGGGAGTCAGACGGATGTCAGGCGGGCTGGCCCGCCGTCGACACGCGCCTGTAGATGTCCGCGACGTCGATATCGCCGAGTTCGATCAGGAACGTGTCGCGCAGGCACGTCTCGAGTTCGTGCGCGCTCTCGATGTGTCGCTCGATGGCTTCGCCGTCTTTCGAGCGCGCGGTGAGCCGGTCGTTGAACAGCGTGAGCCGCCCTTCCGGCGTCACGCGGCACACGACAAGACTCGTCGTGAAGAACGACGCGGGATGCGTCGACGTGTACCAGTTCGACACTTCGTAATCGATCCACTCCGCGCGCTGCAGATCGAAGCGATAGGTCTTGAGCCACGTCTCGCCCGATTGCACTTCGAGATCGAACGAGCCTTGCGACGCATCGGCGAGACGGAACGGCTCGTGCGTCGTCTGTTGCGCGACGCCTGTTTGCAGGCGCAAGGGCGCTGTCAGCGTGACGGCGCCGAAGCCGACGTCGGCGATCCACGGCTGATCGCCGACGCTCACGCGCAGCACCATATGCGTGCGCGGCGTGATCGCATCGGGCTCGCGGTTCCATAGCACGCGCGCGATCATCGGCGTCACGTCGAAGCCGAGCTGCATCAGCACGCGCGCGAACAGGCCGTTCTGCTCGAAGCAATAGCCGCCGCGCCGACGTTCGATCAACTTGTCGACGATCGCGGGTAGTCCGAGCTCGACGCGGCGGCCCGTCAACGGGTCGAGGTTTTCGAACGGAATCGACTGCGGATGCAAGCGTTGCAGATCGCGCAACACGTCGAGCGTCGCGGCCTTCGGGCCCGTGTAGCCGATACGTTTGAAATAGCGGTCGAGATCGAGTGTGGTGGACATCGGGTTCTCCTTGTCGAGTTGGCGCTTTAGCTGTCGGCTGGAGTTAGTGCTTTAGCACTTACTCTGGTCCCATGCAGAGCGGTCGGCTGGAGTTAGTGCTTTAGCACTTACTCCGGCCCCATGCAGAGCACACATTCCGGTCCCATCCAGGATGGTTGCTGTTGTTGCCTGTCGCGTTGCCCATCGTGCGCATGCTGTGTGAAGCGCATGCCTCACGCAGCGCGATGCGTCGTGCGGCATCGAATCGAAAGCGTACCTTCATTGCAGCGTGCGATGCGTAAAGTCCCTAAACGCATACGCCCATTAGCACCCGATCGATCGTCGCTAAGCGGTGTCCACTCGCAACGACCTCGCCCGTCACACACCTCAAAAGCCCTTGAGCGCCGAAGTCGCGATGGACGGCACGCTGATGCCATGGCTCGTCGCGTACTGCACGGCCGCGCTCAGCGTCGACGCGAGCGACTGCAACTGCCCCGGCGCCGACTGCGCGATATACGACGCCGCTTGCGCGGACTGCGGATTCATGCCCGATTGCAGCAGCGACGAGGGGCTCATCTGCCCGATGCTGCCGAGACTCGACTGCAGGCTCGAATACTGGCTCACGCCCTGCCCGAGCGACGCGAGGCCGTTGGAGAACGCCTGCTTGTCGACGGGCTTTGACGATCCCGATGACGACTGGTTCGCGAATGCCTGCGTGAGCGTCTGCGACAGCGACTGCTGCGTGCTGCCGACCTGCGACAGCTGACTGACGGAAGGCGTGCCGCCGCTCAACAGGCCCGATGCCTGCTGCGCCCGGCTGGCCGCGCTCGACAGCCCCATCGCCGATGCGAGGCTCGACTGGCCGCTCAACACCTGCTGGTTCGCGCCGACGTAGTTCTGCAGAAGCTGCGATATGCCTCCCGACGAAGCGGCCGCTCCCGCGTTGCCACCGGCATTGCCCGATGAATTGCCGCCGCCGATGCCGAACTGTTGCAGGTTTAGCTGCGCAAAAGCGGCGCTGCTCACGAGCAGGCCCGTAGCGAGTAGCGCCGTGGAAAGAATGCGTGTCTTCATGGAAGGCCCTCCTGTCATGTGATCGATGCGTGACGTACGTCGCGGATGCGTGTCGAGTTCGTTCCGACGAGTTCGGCCCGACGAGTTCGTCCTGAGTGTGTCGCTTCGACACGCGGACCCGGCTCGCGTTCGCGTTTTCGTCAGACCCAAGGCCGCGTGGCAAATCGCGGGCCTGCTCCTGGAAAGCCTCACCCAATGCGAGCGACAACACCCGTGACACGCATATGGCGTAAGCGCAGCATGTAATCGCGGATAGCGACACACAACGCGAATAGCACGTCACGCCCTGACACGCGCCTCTCGCGGCTCGCGGGCCGGCGCGCGCACCGAGAGGTCCTGCACCATCTGCGCGGCGAGATAGTCGCAGGTCGGACGGTCCGACTTCGCGCTGCGCGCGACGACGATGTCGAGCGGCTCGATCGTCGGCAAGCCCTGCTCGGCGCCGAGGATCGCGAGCCGCGACGGCACGCTGCAACGTGCGAGCGCGATCACCGAGAGGCCCGCATCGACCGTCGCGACGAGACCGCTCAGGCTCGCGCTGCTGTACGCGGCGCGATAACGGATGCGGGCGCGGTCGAGCGCGGCCAGCGTGTTCGAGCGCGCGACGCAGCCGGGCTCGTAAAGGCCCACGGGCAACGGCGAGACGTTCAGCACAGGCGTATCGGCGGACGCGCCCACCCACACCATCGGCTCGCTGCGCACGAATTCGCCGCGCAGCTTGCGGTCGCGCGTGACGAACGCGAGATCGATCTTGTTGTCCGCGAGCATCGGCGCGAGTGCCGTGCTCTGCGCGCAGACGATCTCGATCTCCACATGCGGATACAGGTTCGAAAAGCGCCTCAATACCGGCGACAACAACGACGACACGTAATCGTCCGGCGCGCCGAGCACCACGCGCCCCGTCACTTCGGGCCGCACGATGGCCGACCACGCCTCCTCGTGCAGATCGATCACGCGCCGCGCGTATTCGAGCAGCGTGTTGCCCGGACGCGTCAGCGAAAGATTGCGCGTGTCGCGCGCAAAAAGCGTCGTGCCGAGCATGCGCTCCAGCCGCTTGATCTGCATGCTGACGGCCGCCTGCGAGCGATGCACGGAAACGGCCGCCTTCGTGAAGCTGCCCGCCTCGACGACGGCGACGAAGGTGCGCAACAGATCGACGTCGAACTCGGGATGCATGATTCATCAATCCGGCTTATGGAATTTCTCAATTTTATTCGTTTGTCACGCGAAGGCAAACACACCGATACTCGGACGCATCCGACCACTCAATGCCGTTCAAAGCAAGGAGCCGTTTGCCATGCCGTCCCTGTCGCCGCTATCGCTCAGCCGAAGCCAGCAAGGCGCGCTCACGCTCGCGAGCGGCGGCCTGTTGATGGGCACGATCGGCGTGTTCGTCGAGGAAGCGCGGCTCGGCGCACTCACGCTCGTGTTCTTCCGGTGTCTGTTCGGCTTCATCTCGCTCGCCGCGTACTGCGCGTGGCAAGGCTATTTCGCGCGCCGCCATTTCACGCGGCGCACCGTGCTGCTCGCGATGCTGTCGGGCGTGCTGATGGTCACGCAATGGGTCTGGTTCTTCGATGCGATTCATCGCACGAGCATCGCCGTGGCGACCGTCGTGTTCCACGTGCAGCCGTTCTGGGTCGTGCTGATCGGCGCGGCGCTGTTCAACGAGCGGCTCGGCATCGACCGGCTCGGCTGGATCGCGACGGCGTTCGTCGGGCTCGTGCTCGCGTCGGGCGTCGCGGCAACGGGCGCGCTGCAAGGGCATGCGAGCTACCTGATCGGCATCGGCGAGGCGCTCGCGGGATCGGTGCTGTATGCAAGCGTCACGCTCATCGCGAAGAGTCTCGGCGAGCTGCGCCCGCATCTGCTGACGCTCGCGCAATGTGCCGTCGGCGTCGTGTGTCTGCCGTTCATCGCGCCGCTGGGCGCCGGGCATATCGCGCCCGTCCAATGGTTCTGGCTGATCGGCATGGGCGTGCTGCATACGGGGCTGTCGTACGTGCTGATCTACGGCGCGCTGCCGAAGCTCACGACGCCCGTGATCGCCGTGCTGCTGTTCGTCTATCCGCTGACGGCGATCGCCGTCGATGCGATCGTCTACGGACGCGCGCTCAGTGTTCCGCAGATGGGCGGCATGGCGCTGATCGTGGTCGCGAGCCTGGGCGTGAATCTCGGCTGGCCGCTGCTGTCGGCGTTGCGCATCCAGAAGCCGGGGCACGCGCGGCGCTGAGCGTCGCGAGCGAAGGCAGAAAAACGAAACGCGGCGCATCGAGGCGCCGCGTTTGCATGGAGAGACCGACCGATAGAAGAAAACCTGTTACTGCGGCAGATCCTCTCCCTTCGTTTCCGGCGCAGTTTGCATGGACAGGCCGATCGTAAGAAGAGACGCCGTTACTGCGGCAACTCTTCACCCTTCGTTTCCGGCGCAAGCGGAATGATGAACAGGCCAACGATGAACGCAACCGCCGTCAGCGCGACGGGCACGCCGAGCGTGTGCATGTTGAGCACGGCGGCGCCGAGCAGGAAGTTCACGCCCGCGCCGACGAAGCGGCCGAACGACGTGCAGAACGCAAACGCCGTCGCGCGCACGCGGGTCTCGAATTGCTCCGGCAGCCACAGGCTGAAGAGCGCGAAGTTGCCGCCGAAGAAGCCGAGCACGAAAAGCCACGCGATGAACGGCGCGAGCCCGTTCGGCAGATAGAACGCCCAGCCGAAGCTGCCGACGATCGACACGGCCATGCCCGCGAAATAGACGGCAAGCGTCTTCTTGCGGCCGATGCGTTCGGCGAGCGGCGGCAGCGCGAGGCAGCCGAGAATCGTGCCGATCGACAGCAGGCCCGTCGCCATCGACGCCATCTTCGTCGCTTCGGGCTTTGACATGCCGGCGCGCGCCGCGAGCTGGATCACAGCCGACGGCTCATACACGGCGCCCGCCCACAAGCCGATGATCGCGATGGTCAACAGCGCGCAAGCGACCCACGTGCGGCGGCGATAGGTCCGCCCGAAGATTTCGCGCATCGGCTTCACGTGCACCACGTCGCGCGCTTCCGCCCTCTTCCACTTGTCCGACTCCTTCACGCGCGTGAGGATCATGATCGCGACGAACACGGGCACGGCGCCCGTCAGGAACATCGCGCGCCAGCCGAAGTGCACGCCGACCGTGTAGTTGAGCGCAGCGGCCAGAAAGAAGCCCGCGTAATAGCCCGTCTGCAGGTAGCCCGCGCCCATCTTGCGCCGGTCCTCGGGCCACGACTCCGCGACGTAGGTGCCCGCCAGCGCCCACTCGCCGCCGATGCCGACGCCCGCAATGAAGCGGAAGATGCCCAGTTCCCACACGTTGTGCGCCGTCGCCGACAGCCCGGTAAAGATCGCGAACGTGAAGATGGTGCCCGCCAGCACTTTCGTGCGGCCGAAGCGGTCCGCGAGCGGCCCCCAGATGAACGACAGACCCCACCCGACAAGGAAGAGCGCAAACAGGATCGAACCGGCCAGGCCGACGTTCGCGGGCGTTGCCGCATAGCCCGAGCGCGGCAGCAACTCGGTGAGCGCGGGCGTCAGCACCAGCGCGTAGATGAACGAGTCCATCCCGTCCAGCGTCCAGCCCGCCCAGGCGCCCCAGAATCCGGCAATCTGCGACCGGTTGAGCGGTGTACGCTGCCGGAGGGTTCCTGCCCGGTCCGATATCGATGAATTCATGCTCCTGCTCCTCCAAGTGCTACGGTTGGATTGGGTGACCGTCACGACGCAGCGGCTCCCCCTGCATGCCGGGAAGCCGCATGCGCGAGTGGAAGCGCGTCAGCGCCGTGCCTCTTGAAAACCCCGGGTTTGTCCCGCTGGAAATTGTTCATTTTTATATATAATATTTGATGTCATGAACGACGCAACCGATGGTTTTCCCCTGGAGAGCGCTCCGTGCGCTCCTCTTCTGCCGACGGCGTACACGCCGCGGGCCAGCACGCCGCGCGTGATCGCGGAAGCGCTGCGCGCGGCGATCATCGACGGCACGCTCGCGCCCGGCGCGCCGCTGCGCCAGGACGCGATCGCGCGCCATTTTTCGGTCAGCGCGATTCCCGTGCGCGAAGCCTTGCGTCAGCTGGAAAGCGAAGGCTGGGTCAAGGTCGAGATGAACAAGGGCGCGACCGTCGCGCGACTGACGCCCGACGAAGCACGCGAGATCTATGAGATCCGCTCGGCGCTCGAAAGCCTCGCGATCGCGCTCGCGATTCCGAATCACACGGCCGCGACGCTCGCCGAAGCGGCGGCGCTCTGCAAAGCGGCCGAGAGCGAGCCGGACCCCGCGCTTTACGTGACGCGCAACGAGGCGTTCCACACCTGCCTGTACGCGCCCGCGAACCGCCCGCAACTGGCCGAGATGATCTCGTCGCTGCACCGGCGCGGCGAGCGCTATCTGCGACTCAAGTTCGGCATGCCCGAGTACAAGGGCGCGTCCGATGCCGAGCACGCCGAGATCCTCGCGGCCGTCGAGCGCAAGGATGTCGCGGCCGCGCAAGCGCTCGTATCGGCGCACCTGCTGGGCACGGGCGAGTTTGTCTATCGTTTCTTGACGGAGCGCGCGCAAGCCGAAGCCGCCGAGGCGGCCCCGCGCCGACGGCGCGGACGGCCCGCGCGCACTCCATCCATTATCGGGAGTTGAAGCGCCGATGAATCAACGAGTCGAGTCAGCCAAGCTCGAATTGGCACAGGCAACGGAAGCGCCTGCCGCGCGCTCATGGACCACCAGGCGCGACGAGAAAAGACGCCGGCTCGCCGCGATCGAGCCCTGGCTCGAAGACGGGATTCTTCCCGCCGCGCGCATCGTCGATGCGCTCGAAACGCTGATCCGTCCCGGCGACCGCGTCGCGCTCGAAGGCGACAACCAGAAGCAGGCCGACTTCCTGTCGCGCTCGTTCGCGAAAGTCGATCCGCAGAAGGTGCACAACGTGCATCTGCTGATTTCGAGCATCAGCCGGCCCGAGCATCTGACGCTCTTCGAAAAGAACATCGCGCACAAGGTCGATTTCTCGTTTGCCGGTCCGCAAAGCCTGCGCGTCGCGCAACTGCTCGAAGACGGCCAGCTCGAAATCGGCGCGATCTATACGTACGTCGAACTGTATGCGCGCATGTTCGTCGACCTCACGCCGCACGTCGCGCTGCTGTGCGCGGAAAAGGCCGACCGTCACGGCAATCTCTACACCGGCCCGAATACGGAAGACACGCCGACCATCGCCGAGGCCGCTGCGTTCCGGCATGGCATCGTGATCGTGCAGGTCAACGAGATCGTCGATGAACTGCCGCGCGTCGATATTCCGGCGTCGTGGGTCGACGTGGTCGTGCAGGCCGACCGCCCGTTCGCCGTCGAGCCGCTTTTCACGCGCGATCCGCGCCACATCGGCGACTTGCAGGTGCTCACCGCGATGATGGTCATCAAGGGCATCTACGCGCCGTATGGAATTTCGTCGCTGAATCACGGCATTGGCTTTGACACCGCCGCGATCGAACTGCTGCTGCCCACCTATGGCGAATCGCTCGGCCTCAAGGGCAAGATCTGCCGCAACTGGACGCTCAATCCGCATCCGACGCTGATTCCCGCGATCGAGTCCGGCTGGGTCGAGAGCGTGCATTGCTTCGGCAGCGAAGTCGGCATGGAGGCGTATATCGAAGCGCGACCCGATGTGTTCTTCACGGGCAACGACGGCACGCTGCGCTCGAACCGCGTGCTGTGCCAGCTCGCGGGGCAGTACGGCGTGGACCTCTTCATCGGCTCGACGCTGCAGATCGACGGCGACGCAAATTCGTCGACGGTCACGCGCGGGCGTCTCGCGGGCTTCGGCGGCGCGCCGAACATGGGACACGATCCGCGCGGCCGGCGTCATTCGAGCGAAGCGTGGCTCAAGCTGCTGAAGGACCAGGGCCCCGTGTCGCGCGGCAAGAAGCTCGTCGTCCAACTGGCCGAAACGTACAAGAAAGGCGGCGAGCCGACCTTCGTCGATGAACTCGATGCCGTCGCCGTCGGCGCGAAAAGCGGCATGCCCGTCGCGCCCGTGATGATCTACGGCGACGACGTGAGCCACGTCGTCACGGAAGAAGGCATCGCGCATCTGCACAAGGCGGAAGGCATCGATGAGCGGCGCGCTGCCGTTGCCGCCGTCGCGGGCGTGACGCCCATCGGCTTGCGCGCGAAGCCTGAAAAGACGGCCGAGCTGCGCCGCCGGGGCATCGTCGCGTATCCGGAAGACCTCGGCATCCGGCGCGGCGAAGCGAAGCGCTCGCTGCTCGCGGCGCGCAGCATCGACGATCTCGTCACCTGGTCGGGCGGACTCTATACGCCGCCAGCGCGCTTCCGTAGCTGGTGACGCGATGGGCTTGCTTTCCACCTTGCGTTCGGAAGCGGCTGCTGTTCGCCGCGCGCGCGTCGAAGATTTCGGCCGCCGGTGCGGCGCGCTGTCCGACACGACGCTCGCTGATCTCGCCGTCGCTTCGCTGATCGAAGAAGCGCAACTGACACCGAAGCCCGCGCTCGTCGATGCGCGCGGCAGCGGCGCGCATCGCGATCTCGACTTGCCGCTGATGCTGCGCTCGGCGCGCGCGCTCGAACCGACGTTCGCGGCGCTCGCGCGCGCCTCGCGTGGCCGCATGCCGTCCGCGACGCTGCGCACGGAACTCGCGCAGCTCGGACGCGCGGGCGAACAGGACATGATGCGCGCGACGGACGGCAGCAATGCACATCGCGGCGCGATATGGATCGTCGGCCTGCTGGTCGCGGGCGCGGCCATCGTGTTCGACGAAGACGCTCAGCTTGCAACGCCGGCGCTGACGCCGTACGCACATGTCCACGCGCATGCGCATGCACACTCGCATGCTGCACGCGTCTGCGAACTCGCCGCGCAGATCGCCTGCTTTCCCGATCGCTTCGCCTCGCCCGCCGACAGCCACGGCGAGCGAGTGCGTCGGCGGTATGGCGTCGGCGGCGCACGACAGGAAGCGCAGGACGGCTTTCCGCATGTGATCGGCGTCGGTCTGCCCGCACTGCGCGCGGCGCGCGCGAAGGGCATCCGCGAGGACGACGCGCGTCTTGACGCGCTGCTCGCGATCATGGCCTCGCTCGACGATACGTGCCTGCTGCATCGCGCGGGTCTCGCCGGTCTGCGCGCGGGTCAGCGCGGCGCGCACGTCGTGCTCGCGGCGGGCGGCACATCTACGGCGGCGGGACGCGCGGCGCTCGATGCGCTCGACTCCGAGCTGCTGTCGCTCAACGCTTCTCCCGGCGGAGCGGCCGATCTGCTCGCCGCCACCCTCTTCATCGACAGGCTGGCCCATCGCGCGGCCAGCGGGAGCTGAAACTGATGGAACAGATGACATTCGACTATCCGGCGCAACGCGCGATCACGACACGCGCGCATGTGGGCGTCGTCGGCTCGGGGGATCTCGAAGTGCTGCTGTCGCCCGCCGACGCGATGAAGGCGTCGGTGACGGTACGCACCAGCGTCGACGGTTACGGGCATATCTGGAAGAGCGTGCTCGACCGCTTCTTCACGCGCTATGACGGCGCCGCGCACATCGAAATCAACGACTTCGGCGCGACGCCGGGCGTCGTCGCGCTGCGTCTCGCGGAAGCAGTCGAAGCCGCCGAAGCGAACGACCAGGGAGCGAGCGCATGAGCACGACGATGACATCCGTCGCGCCCGCGCCGGCGCTGCGCGACAGCTTCATCGAGCTGCCCGCGCGCGAGCGGGCGCGCGCGCTCCTCGACGAAGGCACGTTCCGCGAACTGCTCGGTCCGTTCGATCGCATCGGATCGCCGTGGCTGCCGTTGCAAGGCATCGTCTGTCAGGCCGACGACGGCGCCGTGATCGCGCGCGGCACGATCGACGGCGAGCCCGCCGTGATCGCCGCGATCGAGTCCGCGTTCCAAGGCGGCAGCATCGGCGAAGTATCGGGCAGCAAGATCGCAGCAGCGCTCGAGCTCGCGCTGCGCGATTGCAAGCGCGGCAAGATCGTGCGGCCCGTCGTGCTGTTCGAAACGGGCGGCGTGCGCTTGCAGGAAGCGAATCTCGGGCTCGCCGTGATCGCGGAAATCCAGGCGGCGATCGTCGCGTTGCGGCGTCATGTGCCCGTCGTCGGCGTGATCGCGGGGATGGTCGGCTGCTTTGGCGGCATGTCGCTCGCGGCCGGGCTGTGCTCGTATCTGATCGCGACGAAACAGGGGCGGCTCGGCATGAACGGCCCCGAAGTGATCGAGCAGGAAGCGGGCATCGAAGAGCTCGATGCAAGCGACCGGCGCCGCGTGTGGCAGATGATCGGCGGCGAGCAGCGCGTGGCGACGGGACTCGCCGACGCGCTCGTCGACGACGACGCGCACGCGATCCGCGCAGCGATTCGCGATGCGTTCGCGCGCGGCGTGCCCGCGGCGCATCGCAGCGAGCAGGTGTCGGTGTATCTGGAGCGGCTTGCGCGGATCGATCCCGCGAACGTATCGCCGGACACGATGCGTGAGGTGTTCGAACCAGACTCGACGGCCGCGCCGCGCAAGGAGCAATGATGAGCCCAACGAGCAACAACGAGACCCTCACACGCGGCATGCGCTGGTTCAAGGCGCTCGCGGGCGACACAGCCGTTGCCGCGCCCGTCTGGTCCGCCGATGGCGCGCTTGGCAGCGAAGCGGCACGCTTCATCGCCGTCGTGCCCGATCCGGACAACCGCTTTCCGCGCGCAACCGACAACGTCGTCGGCCTCGAACAGGGCTGGCGGCTCGCGCAAGCGGTGCGCGATGTCATCGCGTGCGATGCGTCGTCGGACCGCAAGCGCCCCATCGTCGCGATCGTCGATGTGAAGAGCCAGGCGTACGGCTATCGCGAAGAGACGCTCGGCATTCATCTCGCGTGCGCGTCGGCCGTCGATGCGTATGCGAGCGCGCGCGATGCCGGGCATCCCGTCGTCGCATTGATCGTCGGACCGGCGATGTCGGGCGCGTTCCTCGCGCACGGCTATCAGGCGAACCGGATCGTCGCGCTCGACGCGCCGGGCACGATGGTGCACGCGATGGGCAAGGAAGCGGCCGCGCGCGTCACGCGACGCACCGTCGAGGAACTCGACAAGCTCGGCGAAACGATCACGCCGATGTCGTACACGATGGCGTCGTTCGCGAAGCTCGGGCTGCTCGACATGCTGATCGAAGGCGTCGATGCCGACGCGCCGACCGATGCACAGATCGAACGCGTGCGCCGCGTGCTGGCCGAATCAGTGCAGAGCGCGCGGTCCGATGAACGCGGGCTGTCGCGGCGGCTGCAATCGGATACGGCGAAACAGACGCGCGCGGCGTCGATCGAAGTGCGGCGTCGGCTCGCCGAGCAGTGGGATGCTGCGTGATGCGTGAGAGCGCGGTTGCTCCGTTTGCGCTCGACGATGCGGCCGCTTCAGGCGACCCGCGTTGGCAGCCACATGACATTCTGCGTTTGCATCGACTCGAAGCGTTCGACAACGAGCCGGCGTGGGTCCGCGATGCATTCGCGCGTGCGCCGTTCGTCGTCGTGAGACGGGCGCAAGTCGCGCCGGGTTTTGTCGCAGTGGGCGTGCGCGGCGCGGCGCGTAACGAGCGGTATGGAACGTGGGCGCGCTCCGACGATATCGAGGCTGTGGTGAAGCCCGAAGGGTTGCCGTCGCCTTCGACGCTCGGTGCGGATCGCCGCGCATTGTCTGCGCTCGTCGCGCTGGATGCGTTGCGCCGTGATTCGTCTTCGACGCTCGACACATTCGCATGGGGACCGACGGGAAGCGTCGGCTTCGAACTCGCGACCTTCACGCCGACCGTCACTTCGACGAGCGATCTCGATCTGTTGATACGGATGCCGAATCATTTTCCACGCGACGAAGCGCAGCGACTGCAAACCCTGCTCGACACGCATGCGATGCGCGCCGGCATCCGCATCGACGCGCAACTCGAAACGCCAGCGGGCGGCGTCGCGCTCGTCGAATATGCGTCCGGCAAGGCGCGCGTGATGGCACGAGACGCGAGCGGTCCACGGCTCGTCGCCGATCCGTGGGCGCGGGTTCACACGCAGGCGGGTCGCTGATGCTCGCGTTTCTCTTTCCTGGTCAGGGCGCGCAATCCGAAGGCTTCTTGCATCGTCTCGGCGACCATGCCGCGATTCGCACGACGCTCGATGAGGCATCGCAGACGCTCGGCGTCGATGTGCTCACGCTCGACACGCCGACGGCGCTCGAATCGACCGTCGCCGTGCAGACGGGCTTGCTGATCGCAGGCGTCGCGATGCAGCGCGCGCTCGAAGCCGAAGGACTCGCGCCGGAGATCAGCGCGGGCCTGTCGGTGGGCGCGTATGCTGCGGCTGTCAGCTGCGGCTCGATCGCGTTCGCCGATGCGCTGCTGATGGTCCGCAAGCGCGCCGAGCTGATGGAAGACGCCTACCCCAGCGGCTACGGACTCGCGGCGATTGCGGGAATGACCGAGCACGAAGTCGAACGGCTCGCCGATGCGCAAGCGCGTGACAGCAATGAGCGCGTGTACGTCGGCAACGTGAATGCGCCGCGCCAGATCGTCGTCGCGGGATCGAACCGTGCGCTCGATGCGTTCATCGAGCGCGCGCTGGCGACAGGCGCGCGCAAGGCGACGCGGCTTGTCGTCAGCGTGCCGTCGCATTGCGAACTGCTAGCCGCAGCCGCCGACGCGCTGACCGACTATGCGCGCAGCGTGCCGTTTCGCGCGCCTTCGAGTCTCTACGTCGGCAATCGCGGCGGCCGCGCGCTGCATACGGCCGACGCCATCCGCGACGATCTGGCGACCAACATGCGCTACACGGTCCGCTGGTTCGACGCGTTGACGCTGATGGTCGAAATGGGCGCAACGGTGTTCGTCGAAGCGCCGCCGGGACAGGTGCTGACCGATATCGTCCGCGAGCAGTATCGGGATGTGGCCGCCATCGCGGCGAGCACGCTGCCGTTCGATCGGCTCGCGCCGACCATTCATCGCCGCATCGAATCCGCTGGCTGAAACCGGTTCCTTATGCGCATAAATTTCTTCTAATTTTTAATGCGCGTGTAGCAATCCGGCGGGGCTACTTTCCGGGCGTAATGAAGCGGAACGTCAGATTCACGCGCTCGCCCTGCACCTTTGGCTCTTTCGGCACGCGATGCCGCCATTCGGCCTGGGTCCTTCCGCGCATCACGAGCAGGCTGCCGCCCTTCAGCCGATACGACTGCACGACGCCCGTCCTGTTGTGCTGCAGATCGAACCGGCGCGCCACGCCGAGACTCACCGACGCGATCACGGGCTCCTTGCCGAGTTCGGGCTCGCGGTCCGCGTGCCAGCCCATGCTGTCCGCGCCGCTGCGGTAGCGGTTGAGCAGCACGCTGTTGAACGGCGCATCGCAGGTTGCCTCGACGGCCGACCTCAGTTCCGCGACCGCGGGCGTCCACGGCTGCGGCACGTTGCGGATGCCTGAGTACATGTAGACGGCATCCCGCTCGCCTTGCCACGCGGTCAGGCGCGGCAGCGGCACGCGGCCCGCGGGCGTGAACATCGAGTCCTGCCGCCAGGCCACTTCCTCGACGACGCGCGCGAGCAACTGCGCGGCGGCGGCGGGCGCGAGCCACTCGGGGAACCACGCGACATCGGGGGTCGGCAAATCGTCGAACAAATCGGCGGACATCATATTGCGATCGCGAGCCAGCGCTCGCGAAGCCTCTCTTTCAAGGGAACAGCGTTATTATCGGACGTGCCGCTGCGACGCGTCAGGTGTCGACCGGAGTTAGCGCTTTAGCACTTACTCCGGTCCCATGCAGAGCACTTACTCCCGTCCCATGCAACACGGTTGCCGTCCAGCTTGCGCTTTCATCCGCATTCCAGAAACCCCGTACTGCCCATCATCATGACTCTTTCCGACGACGCACTCGATCAACTGTTCCGCACCGCCCGCACGCACAACGGCTGGCAGCCACGGCCCGTCGACGATTCGCTGCTCAGGCAACTGGTGGAACTCGTGCTGCTCGGCCCGACATCGGCCAATTCGAGCCCGGCGCGCTTCGTGTTCGTTAAAACGCCCGAGGGCAAGGCGCGGCTGCTTCCCGCGTTGTCCGAAGGCAATCTGGAGAAGACGATGTCGGCGCCCGTCACGGCCATCGTCGGCATGGACATGGCGTTCTACGATCATCTGCCGAAGCTCTTTCCGCACGCCGATGCGCGCAGCTGGTTCGCCGGCAACGAGGCCGCGATCGCCGATACCGCGTTTCGCAACGCGACGCTGCAAGGCGGCTATCTGATCATGGCCGCGCGTGCGCTTGGCCTCGATACGGGGGCGATGTCGGGCTTCGACAAGGCGAAGGTGGATGCGGAGTTTTTCGCCGGCACGACCATCAAGTCGAACTTTCTGATCAATCTCGGTTACGGCGATCACTCGAAACTTTTTCCGCGCAGCCCGCGCCTTTCGTTCGACGAAGCGGCGCGGATCGTTTGATTGCGGACGGTGCAAATCGACGTTTGCTGATCGCGGCGCGCTGATACGCGTCGCACGCGGAAGGCGGCTTCAGCTGGTCAGCATCGCGACGTAAAACACGATCGCGCCGACCAGCGCGCCGACAAAGCAGAAGCCCTCTTCGGCCTCGTCGCCTCGCGAGCGCAGCCATGCGGCGGCGACGCCGAAGAGCCCCGCCACGCCGAGCGCGACGAACACCATCACGACATAGAAAAGCGCGGTGCGGCCCAGCTCGGAAAAGTCGATGCTGCGCACGCCGTAGTAGACGCCGAGCGCCATCAGCGACAGCACGACCATCGGGAGCATCACATGGCTGCCTTCGTAGCCGATGTGATGCTCGCGATGCGTGATCTTTGTCGTTTTCATCTTTGCCCCCCACCTCGATCCGATATGGCGATCAAGCGCGCGGCTGTCGCTGGCAGGGTATCTATCGCGTTCGTTCAGGCCGGAAACGGAACGCGGTGACTGCAGACGACAGTGCGCTCATTTTCAGAATAGTCCGTTCATGTCCGCAACTCAATACCCATTTAATAGGCATGACGAAGAACTTGTCGCGTCCATCGTGCTGCATCGCAGCGCGTGGACAGCGCCTGCGCCGCGGCACGGCGGCGAGCCTTCGGCAAGCGCGCAAAACTGCTTGTAGAATGACTGGCCGCCTTCCGTCTGTCTCTCCTGGTCTGTCGGCGTGCTCCCTGCGACTCGTATCCCGCGCTGCGCCAGCGCCCTGCTTCCACCTATGCGCCGCCTATCGTTTCTTGTCCGGATCATCGCCATCGGCATTCTGCTGCACGTGTACGTGGGCATCCGGATCATTCCCGAACTGCCCGTCGATAACGCCGTGAAGTGGCTGTGCGCGCTATGGCTCGTGCTGTCCGTGCTGCTGATTCCGCTCGGCATGATCGCGCGCACGATCGAACGGCAGCCACTCGGCGACCGGCTCGCGTGGGCGGGCTTGCTTCCGCTCGGCTTCTTTTCGTCGCTGCTCGTGCTGACGTTCGCGCGCGAGCTGATGCTGCTCGTCGTGCTGATCGTCGAGATGCTCGCGCCGCAAGCCGTTCACGTCGCGCAGTGGGAGACCGACAGCGCGATCGCGGTGCCACTGCTCGCGCTGATGTCGACGGCCGTCGGCTTCGTCAATGCACGGCGCCGCGCGCGTATCGTGTCGATCGACGTGCCGATCGACGATCTGCCGCGCGCGCTCAATGGCTTCACGATCGTGCAGATCAGCGATATTCACGTCGGCCCGACCATCAAGCGCGGTTACGTCGATGCCATCGTCGATGCCGTGAATCGACTGGAGCCCGATGTGATCGCAGTGACCGGCGATGTCGTCGATGGCAGCGTCGAGCGGCTGTCCGAGCACACGCGGCCGCTGTCACGCCTGAGCGCGCGTCATGGCGCTTACCTGGTGACGGGGAATCACGAATACTATTCGGGCGCCGATGCGTGGATCGCCGAGTTTCAGCGTCTGGGCCTGCGTGTGCTGCTCAACGAGCATGTCGTCGTCGAGCACGACGGCGCGCAGGCGGTGATCGCGGGCGTCACAGACTATACGGCGGGGCACTTCGATCCCACGCATCGGAGCGACCCGGCCGCGGCGCTCGAAGGCGCGCCCGGCGACGTGCTGATCAGAGTGCTGCTCGCGCATCAGCCGCGCACGGCCGAAGCCGCTGCCGACGCGGGCTTCACGCTGCAACTGTCCGGCCACACGCACGGTGGCCAGTTCTTTCCATGGAATTTCGCTGTGCGGCTGCAACAGCCGTTTGTCGCCGGGCTTTCGCGGCTCGATAACCTGTGGGTCTATACGAGCCGCGGCACCGGGTATTGGGGACCGCCCAAGCGTCTGGGCGCGCCGTCGGAAATTACGCGATTGCGTCTGGTCGGCAGCGGCGCCTGAGCATCAACTGATGGATCAACTGAGCTTCGACTGGGCCTCGGCCGTGACGCTCCGATCCCGTTTCTATCACGCCGTGACCTTTTGGCCCGGCAGCATCGATCCCGTTTCCTGAAACCGCGCGTGCCATGCAAACGCTTCGCGCAGCACGTGCGGCGTCTGTCCGCCGAAGCGCAGCGCGTCGCGATAGTAGTCGCGCAGCAGATCGCGATAGAGGGGATGCACGCACTTGTCGATGATCAGCGACGCGCGCTCGCGCGGCGCGAGTCCGCGCAGATCCGCGAGGCCGATTTCCGTCACGACGATATCGACGTCATGTTCGTTGTGATCGACGTGCGGGACCATCGGCACGACGCTCGAAATCGCGCCGTCCTTCGCAATCGACTTCGTCGCGAAGATCGCGCACGATGCGTTGCGCGCGAAGTCGCCCGAGCCGCCGATGCCGTTCATCATGTGCGTGCCGCCGACATGCGTCGAATTCACGTTGCCGTAGATGTCGAACTCGAGCGCCGTGTTCAGCGCGATCAGGCCGAGTCGGCGAATCACTTCCGGATGGTTGCTGACTTCCTGCGGACGCAGCACGAGACGGTCGCGATAGCGCGCGAGTTCGCCGAACACCTGCGCCTGGCGCTTCTCGGACAACGTGATCGACGCGCCCGATGCGAACGTGACCTTGCCCGCGTCCATCAGATCGAAGGTCGAATCCTGCAGGACTTCCGAGTAGATCGTGAACGGCTCGAACGGCGACTCGACGAAGCCGGCCAGCACAGCATTCGCGATCGTGCCAATGCCAGCCTGCAGCGGCGGCAGCGGAGAGGGCATGCGCCCATGCGACACCTCATGCTGGAGAAATTCGATCAGATGACCCGCGATCCGCGCAGTATCTTCGTCGGCGGGCAGCACGGTCGACGGGCTATCGGGCTTGTCCGTGATGACGATCGCGGCGATCTTCTCGGGCGGAATCCCGATCGCGGTTGTGCCGACGCGGTCGCCCGGACGCACGATGGGCAGCGGCTCGCGATGCGGGCGGCGGCCCGGAATCCAGATGTCGTGCAAGCCCTCGAACGCGAGCGGCTGCGCGAGATTGATTTCGACGATGACCTTGTCCGCGAGAATCGCGAAGCTCGCCGAGTTGCCGACGGAAGTGGTCGGCACGATGCCGCCCGTCTCCGTGATCGCAACGGCTTCGATGATCGCCACGTCCAGCTTGCCGAGCTGGCCGGCGCGCAGCATTTCGACCGTCTCGGACAGATGCTGATCGACGAACATCACGTCGCCGCGATTGATCGCGCGGCGCAAAGTGTTGTCGACCTGAAACGGCAAACGGCGCGCGAGCACGCCGGCATCCGTCAACAGGCTGTCGACGCCGTGACCGAGCGAAGCGCCCGTCATCAGCGTGATGCGCAGCGGCTTGCCTTCGTTACGCGCGCGTTCGGCCAGCGCGACGGGCACAGCCTTCGCGTCGCCCGCGCGCGTAAAGCCGCTCGCGCCGACGTGCATGCCATCGTGAATCAGCAGCGCTGCCTGCGCCGCCGACGTGATCTTGCCGCGCAACGCGGCACAACGAATCCGGTCTTCGTACATGAATGAAAGTCTCTCCGATGTCACGCTCGCGGCAGCCGAAGTGCACGTCTTGTTGTCGGTGTGCGTCGTCCGGTTGCCGCCTGATGCCAGTTGATGCTGTGTTGCAGGTGCTTCGCCGTGCCGTTCGGGTTAGCTGCCGAAGTACATCACGCAGTAGCTCACGGGACCGACACAGTCGTTGGCCTTCTTTGCCGGTGCCGTGGCGGGACGCTGCGCTTCGGGTTGAGCGACGCGTGCTGCGCTCGACTGGGCAACCTGTTGCGCGCTTTCGTCCGCCGGCGCTGTCTGCGCGTGCGCGAGGGCAGCAGCAGACAACGAACAGGCAATCAGGACCAACTTCAGCGCTTTCATTTCAATCTCTCCATTCGGTTCAGTGACTGCGGGAGCAGTGGCTCCAACTATAGGGCTGGGATCGGCGCGGATTAAGAGGGCCAGGCGGAAGGCATTCTTCCAGGTTGCGGCAAGATCGATGTTCGCCGCGGCTAACCGGGCTAACGCGCGCCGAATGGCGCATCCTTGTCGAGCAGCGTCGTGCGGATGAAGTGCAGGCAACTGAGGATGCGCTGCTGGTCGTGGCGCTTCTCGCGATCCGTATGGACGGCATCGAGCACCTGCTGCACGACACGCATCGCGGCGCGCACGGCGATTTGCGCGCGCTGTGCATTCGCCTTGTCGGGCCGCTCGAAAAGTCGCGCGAGCTCGCGCGTGACGCGATCGAGTGAAGGGTTCCAACGCGTGTGCAACTGCGTCGCGTAGGCCGCGCGCTCGGCGTCGGCGCGCAGATCGATGACGGCGTGACCGACTTCGAGCGTCACCAGCATCCATCTGAGCGCATAGCGGTGACGTCGCGAGCGCCTGGGCAACAGCATGCGCAACTGGTGCATCAGGTCGTGCGTGCTCGACTGGAAGCGTTGCGCAAGACCCGTGAGCGGCGCCGTGCAGGCGAGCGTGATCTGACTGCGCAGATCGCCTTCGATGCGCGCGATCAGCCATGGCATCTGCACGGGGAAGACGATCGCGGCGCCCACCGCCGTCACGAGCATCGATACGACGATCGCGATGCCGTTGTTGATCAACAGGTCCGGTGCGTACACGACGACGTTGTCGGGCGCGGCGAGCAGGCAGAAGAACACCGTGAAGCCGACGCCGTAGCCTGAAGTCTTCGCGCGCGACGCGAGAAACGTCCCCGCAGCGAGCACAGGCGCGAGCATCACGCATAGCAGCGGAAAGCCATCGATGACGGGATACACGTAGCACGTGACGAGATAGCCGACGATCGTCGCGCACGCCGCGCCGACGGACATCTGCAGTGCGAGCTTGACTGGGTTCGGCGCGGACGACGTCAACGCGCAAGTGAGCGCGGCGCCGATCACGGCCATGCCGCCGCTCGGCCAATTGGTCGCGATCCAGAACCCGCTGATCGAGCCGACGACAACCGCCGTGCGCGCAAACGTGCACGCGACGACAAACCCATTGGTCCGGCTCGCGTAACGCACGGGCGGGCGCTCGCGCGCCGGGTTGTTATTGGTCTCGAGCGACGCGTACGTATCGATGTATCGAATGAACTCGCCGACGAAGCGATACAGCAACTCTCCCGCTGTATCGAAGTCCGGCAGGCATCGAGGCTCGCTCGATTCCAGCGGACGCCGCGTCGCGCGCATTCTTGCGGGCAGCGTCGCCTGAAAGCTCTTGAGTCTGATCGCGATGCGGGCAGCATCGGACGAATCGAAGCGTCGTTCGGTGTGTGCCACGAGCAATCGCGACAGTTCGCGAAAATACGGCGTTGTCGATTGCAGAACGAGAATCGACTGGTTGTCTCGCAGACGCTTCCTCAACTGATGCAATGCATGCAGACGCGCGCAAACGTCCATAAACTCGTGGTTCAGCCTTGCAAGCACCTGACTGCGCGAACGCATGCCGGGGTCCTCGAAGGCAGCGAACGCGCGTGTCGCTTCGAAGCCCACCACTTCGTCGACGAGATCCGCGAAATAGCGCTCCGACGTGCCTCGCTCGACCGCCCCATCCAGCACTTTCACGGCGAAGGCAGTAAAATCGAGATGCCTCAGTTGCAGTGCGTTTTGCAGCGCCAGGCTCGAACGGCGCGGCACGATCAGCGCGCTCACTGCGGCCGAGCAGATGATGCCGATCGCCACTTCCGCGGCGCGCGTCAACGCGGCGAGGAACAGGCCGTTCGGCTCCATGACGGTCGGAATGCCGATCAGCGCAGCGGTATAACCCGCAAGCACGAAGCCGTACCACCGAAAATGCCGATATCGGACCGCCGCCGCCACGCAGGCGCCCATCCAGGCCGTAATGCCGAGCATGTAAAGCTCGGGCTGCTGCGCGAACAATGCGCCGAGCAGCAGCGCGGCCAGCATCCCGACGAACGTCCCGACAATCCGATAGAAGCTCTTTGCGAGCACCATTCCGCTGAACGGCTGCATCAGGACGAACACGGTCGTCATCGCAGTGCGCGGCTGCTGCAATTCGAGCAGCATCGCGATACCCAGCGCGAGCAGCGCTGCCATCACCGTTTTGAAGAGATGAAGCCAGACGAGGCCGTCGGTGGTCGCCCACTCTTCGCTCGCGTCGGTGATTGCCCGCAACATGCCGGCTCGCCATCCGAGAGTGGCATCGGACGACACTTGCTTCATCGCATGCTGGGGTTTCATTCGTTGAGACCGCGCTTGGCTATTGTCGGAGGAGCGCGGCATCGAACATGCACACTCCCGCCCTGAAGGCGCCGATTGTAGGAGCCTGCGTTGTACGAATTAATGCGAGGCGTAGGGAACATCCCTTGCAGAACACTCAACAATGGCGGCATGCAATAGGCGGACAATAACGGCTTGATGTCAGTCAAGAAGAATTGATGGATACGTTACAAAACATGCGGGTGTTCGTGCGCGTTGTCGAGGCGGGCAGTTTCACGGCAGCGGCGCAATCGCTCAATACGACGACGGGCGCGATGTCCCGCGCGGTTTCAGAACTCGAGGCGCATCTACGGACGCGTCTGCTGAACAGATCGACGCGACGCCTCGCGTTGACAACCGCTGGTGAGAGATATCTGAAGCGATGTCAGCAGATTCTTGCTGATGTCGATAATGCTGAAGAAGAAGCAAGTGGCGCGCATGAGCGGCCGTCGGGCGTGCTGCGAATGCATAGCTTTGCAAGCATCGGCCAGCACTACGTGCTGCCTGCGATCTCGCGATATCGCGAGATTTATCCCGAAGTTGCCGTCGAACTCACGCTTTCGCAGCAGATGCCGGATCTGTTCGAAGGCAGCGCCGATGTCGCTGTCGTGGGAGCGTCGACGTTGCCCAATTCCGATCTCGTATCGCTTCTGCTCGGGACGACATTCAGCATCTTGTGCGCGTCGCCCGCTTACATTCACGCGCACGCAGCGCCCCAAACACCCGCCGATCTGCTGCATCACGACTGTCTGTTGCTCAAGACGCCGGCCTTTCCGACCAGCGAGTGGACACTCGATGGTCCGAACGGCAGCGAGGCGCTGGAAGTGAGCGGGCCCGTGCAGGTGAATATCGCCGAATCGCTAATCGTGGCGATTCGCGAAGGCATGGGTATCGGGATGCTGCCGCTGTACGCGGCCATCGACGGACTGCGAACGGGATCTCTCGTCCGCGTGCTGCCGGAATACACGCTGCAGAAGATGAATGTTTATGCGCTGTATCCGTCGCGCAAGTTCATCGACGCGAAGACGCGGACGTGGGTGGAGTTTCTGCGGACGCATCTGCCACAGGTCATTGCCCGCGACGTCGCGTTGCTGGTTGAGACCGGCTGTCAGAGTGTGATCAGCGATGCCCTGCGT
>NZ_CYGY02000124.1 GCF_900007165.1 Paraburkholderia piptadeniae | reverse complement strand
GTGCTTACCCTGTTCGCCCGCCTATGGGGGCGGAAACCGCACGCTGGGTGCCGTCGGGCGGCATTTCGAGCGCGCTGGCCAAGGAGGAGCCGCATTCGTTACAGAATTTGTCGGCGGGACTCGATTCGTGCCCACAGTTCGGACAGCGCTGGGAAAGTTTGGCGCCACAGTCTTTGCAGAATTTGGCGCCAACAGGGTTCTCGGATCCGCAATTTGAGAAGCGCATATAGCCCTCTCGACTTCCCTTCTTTGAACGATTAGACGCTTTCTCCACTTCGGTATCAATGACGCCTTGCTGATATGACTCCCCCTGTCAATCGGGGATTGGGTTTTTTTCAGTTTCTTCACGCCGCGCATCGCGTGCAAGCCCAGAACAGTCGGATACAAACGCCAGTTGACGACCGCCTCGCGCAGCGCGGCTTCGAGACGGTCACATTGCGCGACCTCGAGTCCCTTCGATCTGCTGCCGCACCCCACACCGATTCCGCCTCAGCCCGCCGCGCCCGAGTACGTGCGCGAGCGACTGGCACTTGAGGCAATGCGCTAGAGGTCCCACACGACGCATGAAAACGATGCCAAGCTTCTTGCACGTCGGGGGCGGTGTTTTACAATCGCCGTAAGGAATGCTAACGATGAGCTGTTATGGCCCCCGCCAACGTCAACCTTTCTCATCCCGTTGTACACGGTGACTCGCTCTGGTTTGCGGCCTATGAGTTCGGCTGGGGTTACAGGGCCTTCGAGATTCACGGCGACACTGTGCAAGCCAAACTAGGTGCCGCCGATACAAGCCCCCGACAACTAATGCTCGCCTTCGAACTGGGCCGCCCTCGCATCACGAAGGCGGTCATGCCCATGACGTTCGAATATCGCGGCGAACGCATTGTGCTTCACGCCACTGATCTTAATGCGGAACGACTCAGGAGAGCCGTGTTACCAAGCGGTATAGCCGAAGGGACGCACGCCGCCATCGTCATTGAAGAAAGTTAGATGTGGACCTGTGGCCCCGCGCTGCAGAGTGACGAGGTCAGGCGGGCTCCTCGCGTCGGAAGCCGCGAAGGCCAATGACCGTGATGCCGGCATCGCACCGAGACCGGCATCATGTCATCGGGGATTGCGGGACCACACGTCGAACAGATCCACAATACCCTCGCCGATGAAGCGGAAGCTCAGCACGGTCAGGGTAATCAAGGCACCCGGGAAAATCGCGAGCCACCGAGCCATTTCGAGATAACCCTGAGCATTGTTGAGCATATTGCCCCAGGCGAAATGAGCGCGGAGAGCGTCAGCATCAGGAAGACGTTTGGGGAAGACTCGAGCATGGTCGGATCAGGCCCGAGCCAACGCCATGCCGACGCCGTCGAGATTCATCACTCGCATGGCGGGATCCGGACAATGTGTTCCGGATGAACAAGAACATTTCCCCTCAGCCTGCCCCAGGCTGAGGCAGGCATCATTTCAAAGCGCGCTGCCTGTGCCGCCCATTAACGATCGCTTCTCCAGGGAACAGCAGGCGCTGATCGGTTCGGTTGGTGAACGCGTCGGTCGACTGCGACCGCGTTAGGCTGCAACCGGCTATCTTATGTCGTTCGATTCATCGAAAGCGCGGTCACTCCAATGGCTCTTTTGCATCCAGGAAGAGACGGCGGGGGTAACGCAGGACGAACGTCGGCAACGGGTCGCAAGTACGCATTCGTTTGCAGTGAACGCTGACGTTCGCCGCGGCCGACGTGCGAGTGTCGGCAAAGCGACTCGTAGCCGCCTGATGGCTTGGATACCTGAATGACGGGTAAGGCCGACGACCTGCCCGTCAGCTCACGCCAGATGTAGAACTCTTTGATCTACCCTCTCACTTGCTGGCGGAACTTCTCACGCCTAGGCCGAAAAGCGTCAAGCGCGCGCACAACCCTCGTCGCGGAAATTTCACTATCGTAAGCTGCACGGTGCGCGCATTCGATGCGCGGCGCCGACGTGAAGAGCCAAGGCACTCGCGCTCGCATAAGGCAGCGTTTGCGGGATTCTGAGAGGCACAAGCGCCAGCTTGTCCACTCTGACGGCCCCGCCCACGGGCCGCCGCGAATGCCTTGGCGGCAAGGTGCTCGCGTTCGCATCAGGCAGCGTTGTTTGAGAGAGACCAATGCAGCCGCGCCCACCGACCAACTGCCGCGAACACCTTGGCGAGGCCTACACGAATTGAAATGAACGCGTCCCACCCGTGAAAGGTAGAGCGCAGGAAGGTGGCCCCTCACGGACCAAAGGCATCGACGTGCCCAAAGTGGAAGATCATTCAGATCTTCACAGGCAAACCGGAGGATCCGTCATGCAGCTTACGCCAGTTGGTGTTGACATTGCCAAGCATGTCTTTCAAGTCCATTACGCGGATCCGGAAACGGGTGAAATCGTGAACAAGTCGATCAAGCGGGCAAAGGTTCCTCGAGCACTTCGCGAACCGTGCCCCCATCGCTCAAGGCATAAAACCCTGCCGAGGCAGGGTCCTGATACTTCGCGCCGGGGCCGTGTCCTATTGCGCCGCCTTCTTGTGCGTCACGTGGTGACTCACCTTGTGCATGTGCTTCGTCGTCTTGTGTGCAGGCGCCGGCGTCGTGGCGGCCGTGGCCGGAGCTGTAGCGGCTGGTGCGGTCGCAGCAGGTGCGGACGCCTGGGCGAACGCGACAGTAGCCAACAGCGATGTGATCAAGGCGGCAGCAAGCTTCTTCATTGGAGTCTCCAGTGGGGGGAAGGCGACGAACCATTGCGTCGTCCACCGACAAAACGCATCGGGCCCGGATTCGTTGACGTCAGGGGACTGGATTGTTTTGGGAACTGTCACACGCCTTTCATAAAATGACGCGACCGGGAGCGCCGGGCGGCGTCTTCCCTGATGCCGGGTTTCTCGCGCTGCCCAGGCCGGGCAACAACCGTGGAGACGTTATCCGTTCTCCGCATCGCCGAGCGCTTCGATGGCATCGGCGAGGTCCGTCAGGTCTTCGATTTCATCGAGCGCACAGATGGCCGTGTCGAGGTTGTCGATGGACGCTTCCGCATTTTGCCCGCGCTCGCCGGATTGCCGGCTTGCGGACATGTTGTCGAAGGCTTCCTGTTCGTCGTCGCGGATGGCTTCCAGTTCGCTCCGGATACTCCCGGCTTCCGC
This sequence comes from Paraburkholderia piptadeniae, assembly GCF_900007165.1. Taxonomy (GTDB): domain Bacteria; phylum Pseudomonadota; class Gammaproteobacteria; order Burkholderiales; family Burkholderiaceae; genus Paraburkholderia; species Paraburkholderia piptadeniae. The sequence continues at coordinate 32,526 of NZ_CYGY02000124.1, read as the reverse complement.
CTTCAGTTCTTCGACCTTGACTTTCAGCGCTTCGAGGCGTTGCCTCTGCGCATGGATGATCTTTCGCCGCCTGTCGTTCATGTCAGGTCACCACACGATAGCGGGTCGGGTTGTCCAGTCACGCGCGGAGTGATGAAACCCCGCCTGCTCAAAGAGCTCCATGATGGTTTCGATCGTGTCGTCGAAGCTTACCGTCACCACGCGCCTGATCATCAAGTCTTCACTTTCATCTCTGGATTGCCTCCGCTGTTTGCACCGAAACGGCAGGTCGGAACCGATCAGTTCGCCTTTTATCGAGCGTACCTCGTCCGACGAAGGACAGGTAGCCGCGTGTGAATCTTGTGGTTGCGGAAACTGCAGGCTGCACTTACCCGATGATCTCGCCGCTCCACCGGTCACGGTTGCGCCAGAACGGACACAGCGGACAGGCTTCGCCCTCGGGATAGTCGATGCCTTCCTCATGCGGACACCCGATGATGCGATCGACGGTTGCGACCGATCGGGCACCCTGCTGTTCAATGAACCGGACAACCGCTTCGATGGTTGCCGGATCGGTCCTCGCATCGGAAGTTTCACAGAACCATCGCTCAACAGGATCGGCATCCGCACCGTCGTGCGCGACGATGCCGACCGACACCTTTGTCGCCCGCATGTCGTCGGGCCCATAGAAGGCAACGGTTGCGACCGGGTAGCCACAAAAACCCCTGCGCGCTTTTTTCGCAAGCCTGTCGCGGTACCACTGGGCCTTCAATGTCATTTCGCCTCCGTGCCTGTGCCCGGCTCATCGGTGCGACAACGGCGTGGTCCCGGGTCCCCGATCGTCGTGCTCACCGGTGCTGCACTTTCCGCGTCGCCATGTACACCTCGAACAGAGGCGCATGCAGCCGGCTGAACTCCTGGCGCAGGATAATCAGTTCGTGCTGGTCGCCTTCATGCTCCCGGCGCAGGATTTCCCCCAGCAGGGCCATCGCGCGCGAGGCCGCCTGGTCGCGCTGCACCCGCGCCTCACCCAGCCGGCCCGCCAGCGCAGGCTTCACCAATACCAGCCACGCCGGCAACCACGCATAATCGTCGACTTCGCCCGCGCCGGAAAACTCGGCATCGAACTGCCGGCGGAGCGCGTCCAGCGAAGCGTCACCCAGTACGGGCAGCAATACCGCGAACCGTGCGGGCGCCAGCCACGCCAGTTCCGCGAGCAGGGGCCATGCGGCATCCAGCCCGTCCGTCCGGTAGCGCGCCTCGGTCATCCACGCAAGCGGTGCCGGGATGCGCCACCATGAATCGATGCGCTCGACGGCAGTACACGCGGCCGCTGCGTCTCCCGCCAGCAGCCACAGCGGCGCAGCATGGTTCAGCGCATGATCGCCCGCGTCGGCGCCGCGAAACGGCAGTGACGCGGCCCGCCGGGCGAGCGTCCGCCAGCTCGGGGCAAGCCAGGACTGAACCGTCTGCGCAGGCAGCACCCGCCTTGCCGCGGGCACCACCTCGCCCTCCAGATGACGGCAGGCCACGGCCAGTGAAGCGTGATCGGCAAAGGGTGCCGTCGATGCGTGTTCGAGTTCGCCAACCAGCGCGGTCAGCGCAGGCAACGCACCATCGTCCGGATAGTCGCCCGCCAGCCGTTCGAGGGCCGTTCGCGCGGCCGCCGCCTCACGCTGCTGGAGCGGCTCCAGCACGTCGTTGCGCAACATCACGTCGCGGCTGTCGGCGAAGATATCGAGCTGCTGCATGGTCGGCTGCATTGTCATCGCGCTCAGAAAAGCTGCTCTTCAAGAGCGGTCAGACTAGCCCATTTGACCGTGCTGCGGAAGGTGCGGCCGTCTTCGTCGACCGACTCGATAATCACGCGCTGGCCGCTCGCTTCGGCGATCACGCGCACGGTCCGCTCGCCGTAGCGCATCAGCGCGCCGATCGGCGGGCAGGCCGGGGCCTTGGGTCGCCTGCGCGGGCGGGGGCTACCTGTCATCGCTCTTGCCCCGCTTGCGGCGCACCGCGGTCTTGCTGGCGGGCGCGGACGCGGCGCGCGCCGCACGCGACGGGCGTGTCGCCACGGGACGTACCTGGGTGGTGCCGGCAGGCGCGGCCTTTGCACGGCCCGGCCGTGCCGGCCGGGCCTCGCGGGCGTCCGCCTCGCGCAGGGCGGCCAGTTGCTGCTGCAGCGTCACGTTCGTGGCCTGCACCGCATCCAGGCGCCCCTGCAACACACCCGCCTGATGGCGCGCGTCGCCGAGCTGCGCCTGCAGCGCCTCGACCGCACGGCGATGGTCTGCTTCCCGCTTATCGGCGCGCTTCGTGGTCTCGTCCACTTCCTTCTGCAGCTTCGCGGCCGCGCCCCGCTCGCGGTCGATCTCGAGCAGCGCGCGCTTTTCCGTGGCCCGCAGGCGCTCACCGGACTGCGCTGCGCTCTCACGCAGTTTCTCCAGATCGCGCGAGAAGCCGTCGCGCACCTTCACCAGTTCACGGTCCCGCGCGACCGCCTCGCTTTTCAGGCGCACGATGTCGGCTTCCATCGCCTGCCGCGCCGCGTGGCCCTCGGCCTGCGCCTTCTCCAGTTCGCGGACCTCGACCTGCGCGGCCAGCAGCGCCGCGGTGCGCTGCTCGAGCGCCGTTTCGGTGCGTGCCAGCTCGCCGCGGGCCGCCGCGACGCGCTGCTCCGCAGCCGTACGCTCGCCTTCCACTTCCGCGCGCAGCGCGTCGAGTTCCGCCTGCGCGGATGCGGCCGCGCGCGTCCACAGCGTCGCGACCAGTTCCCCGGCCGCGTCACGCAGATCGGTGGGCAGGTCCGGGTGCTCGATGCGCACGCGGCTCTTTTCCCGGAGTTCGGCCCAGAACTCGCCGAGCACCGCCGCGGGCGTGCCCATGCTGCCGCGCTTCACCAGTTGATAGAGCCGGTTGGCGGTGGGCGTCTGGCCGAAGCGGAAGAACAGGAGGGCGCAGACCTCGCGGTACAGCTCGCGGGTCTTCGGGAATTCGAGCGTGAGCCGCTCGATCTCGGCCGCGAGGCGCGCGTCACCGGATGGGAGGTCGGCAGGAGCGTCGGACATGGACCAGAAAACGTGTTTTGGTGCGTTGATAATACAACGTAAGACGGTCGATATCCAATTCAATGATGTCCCTAATTTGACATTACGCCGGTAATGTTGAAAAATAATCATCCAGGCCGATCCTGGAATTTGATAGGTCAAGTCATTTCCCGCCGACGCCCGGAAACGCTCACCTTTCCCGAAAAAGCTCACCTTGATGTCAGATCGTCCGTCCAGCAGCGTCGTCGCGCTGCACCCCACCCCGCTCGAGGTGCTCGCGATTCCCACCGCGCTCGACGGCCACGCCGGCACGAACCGCGCCTCGGACGGCCACGCGCAGATCGCCGCGGCGAACGACCTCGATGCGATCCGCGCCTGGCTCGCGCGCCTTGCCGACAGGCGGACCACGTTCGGGAACTACCGCAAGGAAGCCGAGCGGCTCCTGCTCTGGTCGCTGGTGGAACTGGGCAAGCCGCTGTCATCGCTCACGCACGAGGACTGCCTGCGCTACCAGGCCTTCCTCGCCGACCCCCAGCCGGCGGTCACCTGGGTGGCCAACGCAGGCACAGGCGGTGGCCGCAAGCATCCGCGTGGCGACGCGCGCTGGCGCCCGTTTTACGGGCCGCTCTCGCCCGCGAGCATCCGCCAGACGACCGTGATCCTGAATGTGCTGTTTTCGTGGCTGGTGCAGGCCGGCTATCTGGCCGGCAACCCGCTCGCGCTCTCGCGCCAGCGCACGCGCAAGGCCGCCCCGCGCATCACCCGCTATCTCGAGCCCGGCCTCTGGCAGGAGGTGAAGGACCACATCGCGTCGATGCCGCAGGAGACCCATCGGGATCGCGCGCACTACCACCGCGTACGGTGGCTCTTCACACTGCTGTACCTGGGCGGCCTGCGCATCGCCGAGGCCGGCGGCAACACGATGGGCCAGTTCTTCGTGCGGCGCGATACCGACGGCACGATGCGCTGGTGGCTGACCGTCCACGGCAAGGGTGACAGGGATCGCCTGGTCCCGGCCACGCGCGAGCTGATGACGGAGCTCACGCGCTACCGGCAGTCGTTCGGGATGACGGCCCTGCCCTCGCCCAATGAGGCAACGCCCCTCGTGCTCCCGATCGGGTCGACTTCCGAATCGTCCCGTGACAAGGCTGCGAAGCCATCACACCGGCCACTGACGCGCGCCGCACTGCACACGATCGTCAAGGACGTGTTTGCGGGCGCCGCCGGCCGGCTGCGCGCACGCGGCGAAGCCTTTGCGGGACGCGCCGACCTGCTCGAGCAGGCTTCGGCGCACTGGCTGCGGCATACGGCGGGTTCTCACATGGCCGACCAGCAGGTGGACCTGCGGCTCGTGCGCGACAACCTCGGGCATGCGTCGCTGGGCACAACCAGTCTCTATCTGCACGTCGATGACGATCGCCGGCATCATGAAACCGACGAGAAACACCGCATCGACTGGTGAGGCCGGTTAGGTTTTCGAACCGGGCATTCCGGCGTCCCGGCGCAGTACAGGACAGCTGCCGTATTCAAACTGCATCGCCTGTGCAAGAATCCTTTTTCGACGCACCTTGAAGCGTTGCCCCTGACCGCCCATGGAAACCCTTGATCTTGAACCGCAGGTGCTGGCGAATCGCCGCGGCGTGGCATTCGGCCTGGCGCATCAGAACACCGTGGTCGAATGCGTAATTACGATCCCGACGCTGGAAGCGTACTTCTGGCTTGAAACCGGGGCCAGCGACGCACGGATCCTGAAGACCTTCCGGGACGGCTACGGCCGCATCCGCGCGATTGGCGAGCGCAAGCTCCTCGCTCACCCCGCTGCGCGCCTGGAACTGACACCAGACGATTTTGCGCGTCCCTGACGCGCAGGCGTTGGCTGCCTTGTGAGGGACGTCAAGTCATCCTGATGAACCGGCAAATGGTCCAGGATAGCTTACGGGCGGGAAAGGTTGACTGCCTTAACACCGGTACCTGATCAAGCCCGACCGCACCCGGATGTCCCCGGCAAAAAAAGACCCACCGCCTGGTCTGGACGGTGGGCCTGAACACGCACCGAAAGTCAGGGATAACCGCTATGACTTCCGGAACCTCGGACGTTACATGACGACCTGCCGTAATAACAATTCGGACACGCGCGAAAAACAACAAGAGGGTTATTCCCGATCAGGTTGCTCGGTCAACAACTGATGTAGCCGGACTGCCCTGGTGACAGGATGTTGCTGTCCGGACAGTTCACGCGCCGTTCATGGCATCCGTGAATGCCTTGCTGGCCGTGAACTTCATTGTCTTTGCTGCCGTAATCGTGATGGTCTCGCCTGTCGACCGGTTACGGCCGCTACGCTCGGCCCGTGCGGCCCGTCGAAAATGAACCAAAGCCAACCAGTTGCACCGTATCGCCACGTGTCACGGCAGCTGTTACGGCCTCCAGGATGGCATGAATGGCTTCAGCCGTGCTGGCCTTGCTTTCACCGATGCTGGCGGCGATAGACAGAGCGGAATTTCCTCACGAGGTTGGGCCCTGCCTGTTATCGGCCGCTTTTGGCGAAGCCGGGTGGGTGTCGATGCGTCACTGACGGTTAGTTGCGCACAATACAACAATTCGTTGAATGCGCACCGTCGCAGCGCTATGCTTCGCGCTACCAGAATTACAACGACCAACAGACGTTACGGAAGGGAAACCGACACAATGCGACTGCGACGCATCACCGCGCGACGTTCCTCAGTGCATGGCAAGGGACTCTTTGCGCTGCAGCCCATCGCCGCCGGCGAGCGGCTTATCGAGTACAAGGGTGAAGTGACCGGCTGGCGACGCGCTGCTGCCCGTCAGCGGTCAGAGGTCGGGCATACATTCGTGTTCGGTCTTTCCGACGGCCGCGTGATTGACGGCAGCCTTGGCGGGAACAGTGCGCGATTCCTGAATCACGCGTGCGACCCAAACTGCGAAGCCTGAAACCGGCGATCGCGTATTCATTTACACGCGCAAGGCGATTTGCGCCGGCGAAGAGCTTTTCATTGACTACGGCCTGACCATCGACGGTGAGATCACAGACGACATCCGTGCCCAGTATGCGTGCCACTGCAGCGCTTCCGCCTGCCGCCAATCCATGCTCGGCGAGCACCCCTCACCGGTGTTGCAGGAGCGTTGGTGACCCCACCAGACGCGAATCATACCGTCGGTGCGATTGCCCCTGGCGCATCCCTTGCCGGCATCGTCACTTCCCCTTCGCGACCGACGTCGGTGTTCCTCTTGCTCACAGCCAGGTCAGGCGATTCATCCACACATCGCCAGAACATCGAGCAACTTCCCCATGTTCATCGAATCGATATTGTCTTCCTGCAGACCCAAAAAAAGACCTTGTCGTACAAGGCTTCCTGATCTTGCAACAGTTCGGTGCGAGCCGTGGCTATAGCTAGCGCACTACCGTGAACGGACCGGAGGACCTGTTGGGCACGACCCGTATGTGGCGTAGCATAGAAGTGACGCCTGCGACGAGGCGGCCATGTTCGAATCATCAGAACAACTTCCTCCAAACCTGGAGCTGATGGCCCGGGGTGAAGTGCCACACTATGTCCTCATTTTCGACCGTTCCGAAGCCGCCCGCAAAGCGCTCGATTTCGTTGCCCAGGAAGGCCTGCCCGAGCTGAAGGCTCGACTCAAATCACCGGCCTTTCTCGTGTGGCAATTGAGCGGCCTCGAGTTCGTGGCTATCTGGGGCACGTGGGGCTACTCCGGCGGCCTGACCGTGCCGACAAAGAACATCAACGCGCTGCTCGAAGAAACACTTCCCGTCGTCATGGAACGTACGGCGGAGAAAGGCGGCTTGTGCATGTTTCTGGTCGCTGTGACGCCGGAGTATCAGGAGCGCATACTGGAAAGACTGGCGGAGCTCCAGCCTACCGTAGGCTCGTGTTGATGGTTTGCCCGTCGTCCCGGAACCCCCGTCCCGGGGCACGCATGCAATGTACGGCACCCGGCAGTGTAAAACGCGGCCGGGCATCGAGAGCCAGCATTTCCTCAATCGTCCCGTAGCTTTCCAAATCCTCCACCCGAACCAATCGCATTTCCGACATACATCGCACATGCATGGACTCGAGGTCGCCGCAGCATGATGAGACTGCTGATACTCGGCCACGCCGAAACTCCGACTTCTGGTGTAGCGTTCCGTCACCCGAAGTGAAAGTTGCTGGTTGTGCCCGGCCATGTACCGGCCTACGTGTTTTCGTCGATCCACCCGCGCAGCCAGTCAGCAGCCCACCGAATAGCGCCCTCAGGGGTGTCCGAGACGCCGAGATTCTTGAACGTGTAGCTGAAATATCCGTCGTCCGCGTCCGTGCTCGTCCGCGAGATCGTGGCCTTGGCCGTATACATTCCCGCAGCGGCAACGGGCTCGATGTCCAGCTTCCAATCCCGGTAGTCCTGGACCGCGTTCATGGCGGTGCCCTCCTGTATCAGGACACAAAATTGTACGGTTCTGTCGCGATAAGGGCGGCAGAACCACCCAAAGCGGTTCTGTTGCAATAACGGAAGCTGGTATGCTGCGGGACCTTACAGAATGATGTGAACGACAATGAAAGCGCTGAGTCCGGCGGTAGCCAAGGTGCTGAAGCGGTTGCACTATCCGCTCGAGATAATGTTGGTGTGCGTGCGTTGGTACGTCGCCTACCCGCTGAGCTTGCGCAATCTCGAGGAGATGATGGCCGAACGCGGGATCGCGGTCGATCATTCGACCGTGCACCGATGGGCCATCAAGCTTCTACCGGTGCTTGAGAAGGCGTTCCGCCGATGCAAGCGCCCGGTCGGCAAGAGCTGGCGTGTCGACGAGACCTATGTGAAGGTCCGAGGCACATGGAAGTATCTCTACCGCGCCGTCGACAAGGCCGGCAACACGGTTGACTTCCTGCTGCGCGCCAAGCGGGACAAGGAAGCGGCCCGACGGTACTTCGAGAGGGCCATCGATCAGAATGGCGCGCCCGAAACCGTAACCATCGACAAGAGTGGTGCCAATCTGGCCGGACTGCACGCCGTGAACGCCGAGCGTGAGACGCCCATCAAAATCCGTCAGGCCAAGTATCTCAATAATATCGTGGAACAAGACCATCGGGCGATCAAGCGCCGTACCCGCCCCATGTTGGGATTCAAGGATTTTCGCTGTGCCCGCATCTTGTTGAGCGGCATTGAACTCATGCACATGATCGCCAAGGGGCAGATGAAAGACGCAGACAAATTCGAGCCATCTGCCGCCCGGCAATTCTACTCGCTGGCGATATAAGCAGTCCCCATCATATTGCTATCGTACACCCCAAGCGCCTTACCGCGACGGAACCCGCCTGAGCGATTTGGAAAGAGCCACTGTCCGGGTGAAGCGCCAATCTGCTGAAGCCAGAGCCGGATCTGGTTTGCGGTGCTGCGCCAGAGCGGGACCGCACGTTCTTTGCGGCCCTTGCCGTGAAGACGTACAGAAGGGCTTCGATCCAGATCGACGTCGCCGACGCGTATGCCGATGAGTTCGGATACCCGAGCGCCGGTGTTATAGAGGGTCGCCAACATCACGCGATCGCGCTGGCCGCACCACGTGTTGGGGTTGGGTGCATCGAGCAAGGCGCATATTTCTTCTCGGGAGAGAAAGCGGACCAGCGGGCGCTCATAACGCTTCATCGGGATCGCGAGCACCTGCTGAATCGTGCCCAGCGATTCTGGTACTCGGGACGCAGCATAGCGCAGAAACGAGCGAATGGCGGCAAGTCGAAGGTTGCGGCTACGGATGCTATTGTGGCGGGCTACTTCGAGGTGGTCGAGGAACTGGAGAACCAGTGGTGCATCAATATCGCTGAGTTCCAGGCAGGCGCATTGCAGATAATTCTCTACGGTAATACCCGCATATCCGTGACGCCCCAAGTAGTCCGCGAAATGCCCAACGATGGGTCCAAGTGCGCCGTACCGTGCACGATTGCACGCGACGACTTCAGAAACGACTTGCGTGATCATGATCGCTCTCCTGAGAGATGGTGATGAAGCCATCTGAGAAGAGCAGTATCTGTTATGCAAGGTCGACCGATGGTGAGGCGCTACTAGGCATCCTGAAGAATTAGGCGTCGCACCTCGGAATGACCGCCAAACCGTGCATAATTCCGGGGCGTCCATAAAACGTTCTATAGAAACATTTCTATAGAACGTTCAACTGGTACTGGCTTGTCGACGGACTGATGGCCGCCGGTTTTGCCGTACATCTGGCCAATACTGCGGCGATCAAGCAGTACGAGGGCCTGAAGTACTCTGGTGACGCACACGACGCCGTATTCCTTGCCCATATTTTTCGGCTTGGACTCCTGCCCGAAGGCTACATCTATCCGTCGCATGAACGCGCGTTGCGCGACCTGGCACGCAAGCGCATGCAGCTCGTCCAGCAACGCACCCTGAACATCCTGAGTATCGAAAGCCTGCTCGCCAGGCAGCTTAATCTACGCATCAATGGAGAACACGTGCAGCGTCTCGACGACACAGCGGTGCGAGTACTCGCGTTGCCGCCACACGTCGAGCGCGCGCTGATGGCCAACCTTGCCGTGCTTCATACGCTGTGCGCAGAGATTGAGGCGCTTGAGATCATTCTCCACAAGGAAGTCAAGCTGCGCCCCCAGTTCGATATCCTCAAGAGCGCCCCCGGCATCGGCAACATCCTGGCGGCTACCATCATGCTTGAAACCGGCACTATCGCACGCTTTGCCAGCGTCGGCCATTTCAGCTCCTATTGCCGCTGCGTGGACAGCAAGCGCATCTCCAACGGCAAGAAAAAGGGCAAAGGCAATGCACGCAACGGTAACCGTTACCTTGCCTGGGCATTCGTCGAAGCCGCCGCTGGAGCGCTGCGCTGCTGTCCACAAGCCAGACGCTTCTATGATCGCAAGAAGTCAAAGCGCCTGCCCGTCGTGGCCATGAAGGCGCTCGCACACAAGCTCGCACGGGCCTCTTATTACATGATGCGGGACGGCAAACCCTTTGACCTCAACCGATGTTTCGGCTGACCTTGGCAGGGGGTGACGAGCCCGCCGGCTTTGTTGGCATCAAACCAGCAAGTTGATTGGGACACACTCCCGGCCATCCCCGATGCAGCGTAACGACTGAGACGCCCAGACCATGAGCCCGAGCAAGCCTGGTACCCAAACGGGTAACCACATTGTTGTCTCAACCCCTGGACATTGGGCTGGTACCGACGGTTTTCTGGGGCTCCACGCGTGAGCCAGGGGCGAAGGCCAGAACACCGGCACTCGCCTTGAACCCGATGGGTGACTGGTGCGGATCAGTTCCGCAACCAGGTGAACGAAACACCGGACGCGTCGCGGCACTTCGCTTCGCGCTGGATTGGCAAAGGCTTCCCAACAACGCAAGGCTGCGCCTTGTGCGTAGTGCTGTACCGCTTTCCAACGGCCTTTCAATGGGTGACAGTGCCGCGCTGAGTCGTGCAACTTTCTGTTCGAGCACTGCCTGGTTCCAGCGACTTCGTCGGGTGCCTGATTTGTCCCTCGGTAGCCAAACGCGATTGCGCCGTCGATCGCATCGACGGTCAGCTGCGGTTCAAACAGAATCTGCTCGGGCGTGCCGCGCTTCGGTTGACTTTGGGTCATTGTCGTTGCGGTTGATTGCATTGCGCTATTCTTCGGACGTCATCGGGCAGGCACGGGGAATGCGAGATCTATTCTCTGCCGCCTCCGAAATGGCACTGCGATGAATACCCAGTCCTGCGCGCCATATCGTGGTTTCAACGTTGACGTCCATGTCATAACCAGCAACGTCATCTCGCTGGAAGGGCAAGAGGTTCGGTACTCTGTTTTCTGGTCAATAATCTCGACTGAACCGACTGCTACCTCGATCGACAGTTTTCCCGAACAGCTCGGATTCTTGTCGTGGGACTCGGCTTTTTCGTACGGTGAACGTCGAGCCCATGCTTTCATCGACAGATTGATCAGCACCGCAAACGATGAGTAGGGCCGATGGCCTGCGCTGGTGTATCGCTCGCAGCGAAGAATCAGGAGGTGCTCATGTGGCACAGCATCCAGTACGGCGGCTTCGAGATCAACGTCATGCCGATATTGATCAACCATACTTGCGGCACGCCCGTTGGTCCCGATGATCGATTCAGGTTTTCCGGCTACGTTTGCCGTCCCGGTGTTGATCTGCGGCATGGGTATCTCACAAGAGCCTTCCAGTCTCTCGAATACGACGTGTATGAAACTGAGGCGCAGGCTCGCGAAGCGGGATATGAAATGGGGCGATCCATCGTGGACGGCCGCCATCCCACGATTTCTGTCATTGACCTGTAACGTGCGTGAGTTCACGAGCATGACGATCGTCTGAACCTTGACGCCGGCGACGATCATGGCGCGCCTCGTGTCGCGGCAGTCACCGAAGTGGCAGCCGTCAATCCATTGGCTCATGCTACGATTCCTTGTAAAGGGAATGGGAGATCGTGGTGGAAGACGAGATCTACGCAACGCACACGCACATCGCACGAGTTCGTGTGATGAAGACGGTTGCCGGCTCTTATCGCGCAATCGTTCATCTGCGAGAAAGTGGGAGCCGAACCTGAATCGGACGATCCGCACGAAACCGAAATCGAATTCCCAAGCGAGAATCAGGCGCGAGAGGCAGTGCGCGCCCTCGCCGAAGCGAAGAAAGCGGCGATGGAGATAGCCATGTGGACTTGTCGAAACTGCAATGCGCGATTTGCCTTCGATGAAGTCGAAGCCCAAACCGACGAAAGTGGATTTTTTTTCATTTGTCGCGACTGTGACTACCAAAACAGGCTGGTGAACGTAGGTCCAGATGCGACGGGACGCCCGCTGCTTAGCCAACGCGATAACGAATAAAGCAGCTTTACTGAGACGACCGTGCAGTTCGACTACAGGGACTTTCACATCGACGCGTCGCCTCTTGATGAATGCGGTCGTTACTATGCCCGTGCAAAGATCTACCGGCGCACCTCGGCGACCGAGGAGGCTGTCGAAGTGAAGTATTCGGGTGACCTCGGCGATTTTGCCTCCGACGCGGACGCTATCGAAGCGGCGCAGCGCTGGGCGATCCAGTGGTGTGACAGCAGATCGGGATAAGGCATGCATAGGGATTCCTTGAAACGCCCCCGATACCGATGTTTTAGTCGATGTGCATCGGCTTGACACGTTCACATAGGACTCCTTGTCACATGACATTGAGTTCGTCCATTGATGTGCCTTTACGTGGTCAGATGTAACGAGTCGAATTGCAAACGCGCACGCGCTGCTCTATCGACCCGGATCAGGGAACTTTTCGACGAGGCGCCGGGCTCGCCAGATCGGCTGGAAGCGGTGGCCAGCGGAAAGCCGTTCGCCTGCGTGTACACTTCAGCAAACTTACTGCATTTATATGGGATTGCTACCAAATATTGATAATTCGAGTGTGTAATCACTTCAAGTGACGCCACCCAGCGGCTCATCAACGAGCAAAAGTAGCGACTTCCGTGATTGTCGAGCGTTGTCAGGCGGCGAATCGCGCCTTGAGGTCTTTTCGATGACGCGAGGCACTCATTCTGTGTCGCGGTAATGCGAAGTGCTGACGGATTGGTTCCGAACGCAGAGAGGAAGGCCTGCGTGCGCTTCGAGATGCGAAATCCTTTCACGCGTCGTTCGCGTTCACGGGTTGGCTGATGGCTGCTTTCCGCCCGGCTATTCACGCGGTCCGCTGCTTTGACGAACCATGCTTCGCGTTCGCCAGCTTGGGTATCTTGCCTTTCGCGGCCGCATGGCTGCGGAACTTGTCGGTGAAGATTGTGCGCGGCGCCGGGTTCGAACCCTGCTTCGCTTCGTCGCGATGATGCGTGAGGTCGTGCCCGCGGTGATTGAAGCATAACGCTGCGCGATGGTGCTTTCCGGCTAGCATCGAAACCCCTTGCAAGTTTGGGCACAGGTGTTGTGGTGACAGCGGCGGCCGGAACGCTCGCATGGTACCCTCAATCCCGGCGTGCGCGCCGGCTCGCGCGTGCGCATGCAAAGGAGGAAGGAATCCATGACAGGCCATTCCAATCACCGCATCGCGCAACCGTTCGGCCAGCACGAGCCGGACGGTGACGATTCCGAGCGCAACGATACGGTGTCCAATCAGGTCAATGTGCTCGAAAACCGCCTGTTGAACGAGCGACGCGTGCTCGTGTTCGGCACGATCGACGACAAGCTTGCGCGTGATGTTTGTGCGCGGTTATTGACGCTTGCAAGCGAATCTTCCGAGCCGATCGACGTGTTCATCAACTCGCCGGGAGGTCATGTCGAAAGCGGCGACACCATACACGACATGGTCAGGTTCATCGACTCGAGCGCCCCCGTGCGCATGGTCGGCACCGGCTGGGTTGCGAGTGCGGGGGCGACGATCTATCTCGGTGCACGCAAGGAGCACCGCTACGCGCTGCCGAACACGCGTTTCATGCTGCACCAGCCGCTTGGTGGGGCACATGGGCAGGCCACCGATATCGCGATCGAGGCGCGCGAAATCGTGAAGATTCGTGAACGGATCAATCGTCTGATCGCGGAGGCGACCGGGCAGACATATGAAAAAGTCGCCGAAGACACCGACCGTAACTACTGGATGTCTGCGGCCGAGGCGGTCGAGTACGGGGTCGTCGGACAGCTGATCCAGTCACTCGTCGATCTGCGTGATTGACAGGGTCGCCGGGTAGAAACCCCTGCCTCCCGGCCCGTTCGAATCCGCGCTCTACCTGTGTGCGCCTGAAGCGTGCCGCTCGTATTGGACCCGGCACGCCACGCAGCGTGCTGCATCCGGTGTGGCGGCGAGCCGCGCGTGGTCGATTGGGCTGCCGCAGTCGATGCACAGGCCAAAACGGTTCTGGGCGGCGCGCACGACCGCCTGGCCGATCTGGTGTAATTCGTCAAAGTCATGTTGCGCCAGCACGGCGCGCGCCGCATCGCCGCTGTCGAGTCCCGACGCCTCGTCGCGATGCGATTGGGGCTCGCGCGTCTTGGGCGGCCGCGCGCCAGCCAGATCGCGGTACTCGTCGCGTAGCTGGTGCAGTAGCTCCATGCGCCGCTTCGCTTGCGCAGCTGCTCAAGCAGCTACATCATCTCTGCGTCTGTTGCGGCGCTCGCCAGCAAAAATCTCCGCGATTTCCTCTTGCGCCTGGCGGCTCAGCGGGGCCGCTTTCGTCATCTCGATTGCCCCCATGAATACCCTGACAATAGTTGCTACCCACCTATCCGCAGCCTGCGTGCGTGATCGGCGCCGCAACTTTGCGTAACGAGCGGCGCAAGCATCTAAAATGGAAGCATGGTTTGGACCTGACAAGGAGCCTGCCATGTCTCAGTCGATGATTAGCTTTTGGGTGGGTCTAGCGGTCGTGCTGATTGTTGCGTTCGCGCTGGTGCGTCGTTACAGGGGCGAGCATCCGAGAGAGGGGATGGTCCAATGGCTTGACGCGCACCACATGGGTTGGATGCATCGCAAGCATTGACTCTTGGAAACAAATGCAGAGCCGTGTAGCGCACGGTAGGTGAACAACGGAGCCAACACATTGCCCGTTGTCACGATGCGTCCGGGGTTGCAGAAATTACCGCGCATCGGCTGTTTTACGCATTGCTGCCCCTTTTTTTCCAACCGTGCAGTGCACCGCGCGGATCCTGTTCACCATGCCCGAGCGACTTCGGGTCGGCGGTTCCTGCGACCTTGCCCGAACCGTTGGGAGAGCCGGACGCAGGACGTCTTACGCCATGACGTCGGCGCGTGCGCTAACCTGGAGACGCCGAGCGTTCGAGAGGGGATGCCAGATGTCAGTGATCGCGCCGGACGAAAAAGCGGACTTCGTTGCCATCTTGCACCGTCAACAGCTTGCCGAGACCGACTTTATTCTTCAGGAAACCGAGACGACCGATGTCGTGGACGAGGTCTACCCTCTTCGAGGCTCTGTCACCATCATTCGCAAATCGACGCTCAGGGAACGGGAGTACCAAACCGGACATGGCACCGCGTGGACGGTTGAATTTGAGAAAGACCTGATGCAGGGTGCATTCGGGTGAACCAAACCTGCGTGTAGCAGCGCTCTTACATGAATCGCAGGATCCGATCACCTCGGTGTCGACAGGAACACATCAGGTGAGAATATCGGCACGGTCCGTACCACACCCTGTAAGAACGGGCCCACATTGTTTGAGAGCAGTCCGTGCCACGATTCAGGCAGCCAGCACCTGCGGGTCGGCGTGCAACGCCCCGGCACACACGACCTTGTGCGTGCCGGGGCCGGCATTCACCACGGCCTCGACCAACTCGAGCCCTGCAGCGAGCAGCGCGTCGACGCGGCGTTTAACCAGGATGCAGCCGTGCAGCAATGCTGGTAATCGATTTTGCCGACGGCATCAGGAAGCTCTTCGGGTTGAATCTGAAAACGAGTCGCGCGCGGCTCACCGAGGCACAGGACAACATGCTGATAGCACCGTCCGCGAAGGAACCCGCTGAATGGATTGCACAGCAGGCAACGCCCGCTGCTTCGATCCCGTGATCTGCCAGGAAGTGGTGGCGGATCCCGGCTGATACGCCGCAGTGCAGTAACGCGGTAACGGGTCCTGTGCGAACGCGCAGCGATGCGGTATCCCATTGCAAGGCTGCAGGGCAGCGGCCCTGACTGGACATCAATCAACGCGGTGGCGGCGATCCGGCCAATCAACGTCAATTCCCCTTGGCGACGCGTCCCAGCCTTGGCGAGGATGTGATGCCGACGCTTACGTACCGTCGACGGAGTCACACGGGGGGCATTCGGGGTACTGACGGGATTGCGCCTCATTTCCGACGGGCCGATATCGGGGGATCACCCTCGTCGACCGCATCGGTCGACAGCGGCAAGGCATCAACGACCATCAAGGCCGCCACGACGGTTTGCGCGAGACGAAGTAAACCGTTGCGTCATCAGACGCCGCTGGCTGAAGCCGGAAGCGTTACGCGTGCGCCTTTCTCAAGCGACCGCCGGTGCCGTGTGGCGACTCTGGCATCCGGTCCGACGAGCCGGGCATTACCGTGGAGATCGCGTGCTTGAATACCATCTGGCGGCCGGATGCGGATTCCAGGATAACAACGTACCGGTCGAACGACTGAACCCGGCCGCTGAGTCGGATGCCGTTGACCAGGTAGACGCTTGCGTGCGTCTCATCCGTCATGAGGGACTGCAGGAAGTCGTCCTGAATGGAGGCTTGATTTTGCATGTCGTTTCCGGCGGCAGCAACGCCCTCGCATTGTTCCGCTATTGAAACGGCATCGCCCTGCTGCTGAGCGACACCTCTGGCGGTTTCGCCGACCAACACCCGATGCCGTGGTCGGGGCTTGTGCACCGCGACACGCCCCAAGGCTACCGCAGACCTTGCATGACAACTCAACACTGCGACGGCGGCTCCTTCCGCCGTTTCCAATACCCATTGCAAAACAGGCTCGTATGCGGCCACGCCGACAGTTGGGCAATACACGCAGCGTACCGCTTCCCTTCACTCCCAGCCAAGCCAGCACATGCGTTCCAGCAGCATCGGGCGACCGGTCGATCGGCATGACCGCGCACCGCGGCAACAGGATGCCGGCCTGGAGCGTCGCGCAACTCGACTTCGCCACAGGCACGCCGTACGGGCGCGCTTCACACGTGCTCCGGTGGCCCCGCAAAGGATGCGGTGGCCGCCGATTGTCAACGCCGCGCATCAGCAGTTGCACGACGCCCTGCAAGGTGGCACGGCGAAGCTGCTCGCGCGGGGCGCGGATGGCAGGACACTCGACGCGTACGGCGAAACCGCTACCGTCGATTCGCGTTTTGACGTGTATGCCCCTGGCGCGCGGCTGATTGCGGCGGACAAGGTCAACCGCGAGGCGACGCTGCTCGTGTTCGTGACCGGCGGCGGTTTTTGGGCGCGTTGACCGCCTATGTGCAGGAGCGCTGCGCGGCGAGGTACGCTCCTAGGAGCGCGATCGCGGTGCTGTTGCTGAAGTCACGTGCGCGGGTGATGCGGCCGCTCCTCGATCGCAAACGGCATTCGCCGAAGATTATTTCAGCCGCATGTCAATCACCATCGCAACGTGGCCAACGTTCACCCGCCTGTTTTTCTTTATCCCCGGGACGTCCAGGCGGGGACGTAAGGTGGTGAGAGCGCAGGTCAAGGTTGTTGATCGGCACGATCGGTCTGCTCCCGCAAGCACGGCGCCGCGGGATGCAGCCGGCGGGTGCCGCTCGCCGACGTTCAGGCAGACCACAGGCCGTCGCCCGGCTACTTGCCGGCGCTGCGCGTCCAGTGCCCACGCAGCAGCCCTTCGCCGTCGCCGTAGCTGATCGTGAGCTGGCCCTGGTGAGCCCTCACGAGCGCCTCGCCCAGTCTGCGCACGAGGTGCGGCCCGGTGGTACGCACCGTGACCTGGTCCGGCTGCGCGTCGACGGCCATGATGCGTTCGAGCGGGTGCTGCTGCGCTTCGCCCGCTGCCTCGTTACGCAGCAATCCGAGCACCTCGTCGTGCCGCGGCGCCAGATAGTCGCCGGCAAGCACGAGCTCGCCCGCCGGCACCTGGTCGAGAATGCGGCGGCATGCCGGGCATACGATCTGGCGGGTTTTATCCGCCGATGCGTGCCAGGTCCAGCGGCCGTTTTCATAGGTCGCGCCGCATTTGCTGCATCCCGTTCCGCTCCTCATCCGCAACGGCGACCGGTAGCTGTCGTCCGTATGCGCCTGCGGTTGCTGGTCGCGACGCATCCTCGTCGTGGCGGTTCGTTCGTTAGCGCGGTTCATCGTCCTGTCCTCTGATCATGTCGTTTTGTCGATCCTGATCGGCTGTTCGCGCCGCGAAATTCACACGACGGCGAGATGGTCGACCACTTCGCGCACGTTCTCCGCGGATCACGCCGCCCCGCTGGCCGCACGCTTTGGCAAGCGAGCCGACCATGCCGGACAGCGACACCGTCCTGCGCGTCGATCGCGATGCCGGCGAAATCCCGCTGCGCGCCGACATCCGCAGCCGCCTCGTTCGTGCGCACTGCGATCTGGTTCATCACGCCCATCACGCCGCACATGCGCACTGACGTGCATTTCGCCGCGTGCCGCTAATAATTCCAGTCTAGTTCGCCACTGAGCGTTACGCAGTCGCGTTCCACCTGGAGACGGTTTCACAAAGACTATCGGGTCCGCCGCGAGGTGTTCCAGTAGACCAGGCAACAGCCGGGTTTGGGGAAAGCTTCGTAAATGTCGGCGCGACATTGCCCGGCGCGTCCAGCCTCGTGGCAGCGGCCCTGGCAAAGTGTGTCGGGGCGTCGAACGCACACACGCCTGGCTGCATCATTTTCCGTCGAGTTCAACGAAACACTGCGCAGGACGGACGTTCGCGAACGACCGCGCACTTCTGCTGATGGTTTCAGCGGGGCCTCAGATCCCCTAATCGCGCACCAGCAATAACAGCCCAATCACTCAGCTTTTTAGATACTACTGTCTTAACAATCATTCAGCTCCCCGGCCGCAGCACGGGCAGCGATCAGGACGGGCAAGCAACGATGCAGCAAGCTCCAATCGCAGCGTGACGATGGAATCCGGCACATGGCGCTGCTTACACAGGGCGCCCCGGGGCCGGAAGCCTTCGGGTAAGGAAGGCACTTCGCAGGGTAACCGATGAGCCGGAGTTTTTTTGCCCCGCCAGGCGTTCGGCGACGAGAAAGCCGTATGCGGCTATGCACAGCGTGGCGTGGCGATCAAAACCGCGCCAGCTAACCCCTCGAAGTGCCCCAGGCCGAGTTCCTGCTTGAGCTCCTGGTAATCGCGCTCAATGCGCCAGCGCAGTTTTGCAAGTCGCATGAGTTCCTTGATTGGCGTGTCAGCCGGCAACGTACTGACGAAGTATTTGGTCGGCTCGGCCTCCTCCCTGGGCCACTCGATGAGCAGCCACTCGTCCTCGGGCGTCACAGCTGGCTGGGCGGCGCGGGAGGTGCAATGCACCCGTATTGCCGCAAGGCGCGACGACAGGGCGGCGTTGGCGCCTTCACGCCATGTGACGGTGTGAAAGCGCCGCGACGGCAATTGCATGGCCAGCTCTTTTTGCCTGCAGCGGCGCCTGCGCTTGCCTATCGCCAGCGATCCATCGGCCGCTTTACCTCACAAATAGCGTGTATAGTCAGGTATCCCCTGTCGGAGAAGAATTGTTATGTCGACGCTGCAGTTGGGCATTTACAAGGGGTTTGAACTTTATCCGTTGGTCTTTTCGCGTGGGTTCAAGCGTTTTGACGCGCATTCCAGATATGCGGAAGGCTACGACGTTGCGGTACGCATTGGTCGCGCGGGGGCCGGGGCACGCGGGAGCCGCGTGTTTCGACTCCAGTTGGCGGACTCCATCCCCGACTTCGGAGTCGCCAGAAGGGCCGCCTATCAGCGAGGCAGAGATATCATCGACGGAAAGGTGGATGGCGCAACCGTTGCCGACCTGTAACTAATTCACGCGCCAACAGCGACGAGAATCTTCCATATGTTCGCATGTGAGCCGACAACGTTGCTCGAGGCGAACTCAAGGATGATTTGACAACCATAATTCCGAAGTTAAATGAACCGCTTGACGTCGCGCTGCGCCGCTTCCGTCGGGCCATCGAGAACACCGGCTTGCTGAAGGAACTGCGAGCACGGATGTCTTATGTGAAGCCGACTGCCGAACGCAAACGCAAGAAGGCAGCTGCCTTTGCGCTGCACCGCGGCCGCGTGAGAGAGTGTGTCGCGCTCCATCTCAGGCTGGCGTAACTGGTCACACAATCGTCGCAACTTCTCTTCGTTTGACACCGATGTTCGAATCCATTCTGCTGACCGTGGCACGCCTGGCTACCTTCAAACATCAGCGGCTGTTGACGAATGCGACGAGCTTTTTCTTTGAGCGCGACAGGCGCTTGTTCCTCGTGACGACCCGTCACGTGATGTTCGACGAACAAAGCAAACACTTCCCCGACCGGATCGAGATCGAATTGCATACCGATCCCCATAATATGACCAGGTCCATTGGGTTCTCCGTCCCGCTATACCGCGAGGGAAGGAGCATCTGGCGACAGGGCATGGACACTGCCGGAGAGATCGACGTGGCAGTCATCGAGATCGAGCGCTCTGCGCTGCCTATGACGGCGGCCTACTGCGCCTTCACGCCAAAGCACCTGTGCGGCGCGCTCGATCGGGTCGAAGTAGGCACGTCGCTGCTGGTAGTGGGGTTTCCGCTCGGCTTCCACGACACGGTGCATCACATGCCCGTAGTGCGCCATGCGGTAGTGGCTTCTTCGTTTGGCCTTCGTTTCCAGGGCAACGGCTACTTTCTCACCGACGCGCGCACGCACCGGGGCACCAGTGGCGCGCCCGTCGTGATGCGCGAAACTGGGCCCGACCCGACCCAGTGCGACCTGCCGTGGACACTACTGGGCGTCCACTCGGCGCGCCTGGATGTGGGTTCACGCGATCTGAAGCTTGACGAGGCGCTCGGACTGAACTGCGCCTGGTACGCCGACATCCTGCTGACACTTACCGAAGGCTAATTCGGGGCAGTTTTGGGTGCAAATTGCGGGTGTGAGCAAGAACGGCATATTGGCCGCTGCACCAGCGTGCCCGTGCGGCGCAAGGAGACGGCGTTGGTCCAAGGAGACGGAAGGGTTGAAGCGTCTCGCCGATCCGGCGCAGAAGGAACTGTTGCCTCCTGCGTTTGAGGTGCACGTGGGCGCAGCCAAAGCGGGCATCAGTTGGCTGAGAGCTTTTCGGCTGGCGCCAGATGATGAAGAACATTGCCATGGAATGGCGGGCGGTCCGGTATCCGCGCCAACAGCGCCGTGCGTGGCATCCTGCTGCAGAAGCGGCGTGACGAGGCCGCGGCGAAGCGCATCTTCAAGCGCGTGCTTCGTTCATGCCCCGTGCCGCGCAAGATCGTCACCGATCAATTACGAAGCTATCCGGCCGCGAAGGTCAAGATCCCCGAGCTGGCCGGCGTCAAACACGTGCTCGTCAAGGCTGCTGCACGCGTGAATAACCGGGCCGAGAATAGTCATCAACCTACCCGTGAGCGCTAGCGGCGCATGCGCGGCTTCCGTGACCCGCAGCGGACCCAGGCGTTCCTTTCGAGCTTCGGTCCGATCCGACAGCACTTTGCGCTCAAGCGGCACATGCTGCGCGCGTCGCTTTATCGCACACACCTCGCTGCCCGATTTGCGCGTGGCACATACTGACCAACGTCACCCAAAGTCCGTCAGGTGCCTGGTGAGCGGCTGCACCGTCTGCCGCCATTGCATTCTCAGATCAACAAGTTGACGGTGCCCACGCTCGTCCTATCGGAACGTTTTCGGGTCTTTCACCGGGCGCTTGCCGTCGATGATCGCCCTCGCTTCGTCAATCGCTGCATCCAACGCACAGTCTTCTTGACGATACCTCTCTTCCTCGAGGCATTGAACGGGGATTTGCATGGGTTGCTCTGCATCAAATTCGCGCGGGATAAGCACGAAACCGTTGAATCCGAATATCTGCAAGCGCTCGCCCCCGACGCCCGGTTTCGCAAGCGTTCGAACAGGTATTGAAATCCCTTGTACGTGTTCTCAGCGTGGGCCATGTCGATCTCCATCATCATTTAGGAGGACTCGCAGCATGGACATCGACGCGAACAAGCTGCGTGAGATTGCCGAACGCGCGACGCCGGGACGGTGGAAATGGTGAACTAGCAATAGCGCCAGGCGCCTCACTGCGGGGCGCGGCCCCGACGGCAGCGTACTGCATGCGACTATGGTACGCCGAGACTATGCCGAGGTCGCTTTCGGCGCTGCCGCCGTCGACCCCATATCAGCTGTCGTCCCTTACAACGGTGCTGGCCCTGCTCGATCAGGTCGAAAAGCTTCATCGTGAGAATGCGCAACTGTCGGCGCTCGTCAACATACCCGAGTTGCACGACTTCGCGAAGGCGGTCGCGCTTGCCACATCATGTCTCAAGTGCTGCGGATTTTCGCGTGACCGCCATTTGATTGAAACTAACGCTGATGCGCGTGCGGGCGCTCGTGTTCACTGACACCGAATGTGGCAGCCAGGCCGGGAACACGAGCAAGGTGCCGTCGCTCACCTTCACCACCACCTGGTCGGTGTTGTGCGACGACAATTCGGTGACCGGCGGACGAAAAATGGCACCCGAGGGCGCGGATCGTGAAAATTGATCGCGTCTGGGCCTGCCTGCGTTTGCAGATAGTAGACGCCGCTGAGGAAATTGTTGGGATGGCTGGGCATGGCGTCTTCCGCACCTGGACCCAACACGCCGTGATGCGGAACGGGCATCGGTTACCCGCGAGCACGTTGCCCGCGGTGGCTTCGATGCGGGTGATAAGCTCAGCAAATTCGGGCATCTGATGTTGTTTGTTCCCGGATTGCCAGGTGGCGCGGTTCCGCTGCCAGCGCGCATCAAGGTTTCGACATACGCCAGCAGATCCCGGTTAAGTGATTCATAGCACGGCGGTTCGAGCTTCGAGGTTCGAGGCGGCTCTGCCACACGAAAGTTGGGAACAGGCGTACGACGTCCGGAGTTGGGGGCTCCGCAAGGGCTGAATTCGACCGACGAAGGGTTGTACCGCCGTTTAATTCCGGGGCGGCACGCCTGCCACCTCAAGCTCGACCTCGGCATAGTGGTCGAACTCCATGGAATACAGCCCGTGGCCCTGGGTGACCGAGCGCAATTCAGTAACGTAGCCGAACATTTCGGCGAGAGGCACCTGGCCGGCAATCGCTTCCACATCACCCGGGCACGGCGCCACCGCTTCAATCTCCGCGCGGCGGGCGCCGAGCTGCGCCAGCGCGGCCCCGGTGTATTCCGTCGGCACGAGCACCTCGATGCGGAACATCGGTTCAAGCAACACCATCCGCCCCTTGCCAAATGCGGCCTGGCATGCCTGGATGGCCGCGGCGCGGTAAGCGAATTCGCTCGAATCGACGGAATGGCTGGACCCGCCTTCGAGACGCACCTCGATGTCGGTGACGGGATAGCCTGCCAGCGCTCCGATTTCGGCGGCATCGCGCACGCCCTGCGCCACCGCCGGGATGAACTGGCGCGGCACCGCCCCGCCGGTGATTGCGTTTTCGAAGCGTATGCCCGAACCACGCGCGCCGGGGTGCAGCGAAAGAATCACATGGCCGTATTGGCCATGTCCGCCGGTCTGGTGCACGAAACGCCCCTCCTGAGCCACCACTTCGCGCGTGATGGTTTCCTTGTAGGCCACGCGCGGCCGCCCCATTTTCGCCGCTACACCGTATTCGCGCTCCAACCTGTCGAGCAAGATTTCGAGGTGCAGTTCGCCCATGGCGGCAATCAGCAACTGGCCGCTGTCTTCATCGAGGCTCAGTTGCAGGGTCGGATCCTCGTCGGTCAGCTGGCGGAGCGCCTCGGCCATACGGCCATGCTCGGCGAGCGTTTTCGGTTCCACCGTAGCCCGCAGGACCGGCTCCGGGAAAGTGATCGTTTCCAGCGTTATCGGGTGTTCCGCGTCGCACAGCGTATCGCCCGTATAGGTCTGATTCAGGCCCAGAAACGCACCGATTTCCCCGGCGTGCAGCGCCTCGACGTTTTCGCGGTGATTGGCATACATGCGCAACAGGCGCCCTGCCCGCTCCTTGCGGTTACGTGTGGCATTGTGCAGCGCCATGCCGGCGCTGACCATGCCCGAATAGATCCGCGCATAGGCCAGATGGCCGGCGTAGGGATCGTTGACGATCTTGAAGACCAGCGCCGCGAGCGGTTCTTCGTCGCGCGGCGCGAGACAGATCGTGAGGCCGCTGTCGGGATCAGTCCCCTGTACGTCGCCGATATCGAGCGGTGACGGCAGAAAGTCGACCACGCAGTCCAGCAGCGGTTGCACGCCGATATCCCGTAAAGCGGCGCCACAGCAAACCGGAAACAGGCGATTGGCGAGCGTGGCACGGCGCAGCGCCGTGCGCAACGGCTCCGGCCCGATGTCGCCGCCGGCCAGGTAAAGCGCGAGCAGTTCATCGTCAGCCTCGGCAACGGCCTCGATCAGGCGCTCCCGCGCGGCCTCGGCCGCCGCACGATAGTCAGCCGGTACGGGACCGCATTCCGGCTTGCCCTCCTGTGCAGCCCCCCAGCGCAGCGCCTGCATCGACAGCAGATCGACCAGGCCTTCGAACGCCACTTCGTGGCCGACAGGCATTTGCAGGCATGCCACCCGCGCACCGAGGCGCTCATGTACGCTGGCCACCGCGCGCTCGAAGTCGGCCCCGATGCGATCCATTTTGTTAATGAAGCACAGCCGCGGCACCCGGTAGCGATCGGCCTGCCGCCATACCGTCTCGCTTTGCGGCTGCACACCGTGCACCGCATCGAATACCACCACGGCGCCATCCAGCACCCGTAGCGAGCGCTGCACTTCGGCGGTGAAATCGATATGCCCCGGGGTATCGATCAGGTTGATCATGCAGTCGCGCCACCGCGCGCTGATGGCCGCCGCCACGATCGTGATGCCGCGTTCGCGCTCCTGCGCCATCCAGTCGGTCACCGTCGTGCCGCTGTCGACCGAACCCAGGCGATGGGTCCGTCCCGTGTGAAAGAGAATCCGGTCGGTAATGGTGGTCTTGCCAGCGTCGATGTGGGCAATGACGCCGATGTTGCGGATGCCGGCGATCGGCACGGAGGTTGCAGCCACAGGTCATCTCCTGGGGGCTGTTGCAAAATGATATTGGCTGGCGCTCCGGCGCGGCCTTGCCGTACTACTTGTACTGTTTGCAGCCGCGCCCGGCCGCCGGAACCGCTTCCCTTGATTTGGCAACAACCTCTCAATGCGGGTAGCCGAAACCATCGGGGGTAAGCCATGGGGAGAAAGTTTTTGTCGATGAATCAGGCCCGCACGTCGATGCGGTTGACGACCCGGTCGATCGCGTCCAGGTACCAGGCGTCTTGTTCCGCCCGTCTTCGCTCGGCCTCGCTCGACACCCAACCCTCGAGTGTCACCGTGTGGTTCAGCGACTTGATCGTGATCTGGTCGGCATGCACGCAGGGATCGATTTCCAACACAAGGTGTAGGGCGTCGGTGATTTCGTCGTCGTTGTCTTCCTCGGCTGGAAACACGTCCAGCAGGTTCACCACTTCGCGGCAACTGCCGGCCCACCAGGCGAACACCCCGGCGAGGCGTTTGTGGGACAGGCTGATCACTTGTCCCGTCAGCGTCACCACGCCGTCCTGAACCGTGACTTCGATGGCGCCGCTGCCATCCTCGTTACCTGCCGCGTCCATGGTTGCCGCGCAGTATTTCCACCTGCCCCTTGACGCGCGCACAGATCACGCAGTTGCGAAAGTCCACGGCTTGCAAGAGCCGCTCGCACACACTGTCGCGCATGGCCCCGTCACCGACCGGCGACTCAACTCTCACGCGCAGGTGGTCGACCAACTCCGCCGCACCGCTGAGCGAGTGCGCCAAATGGATGATGCGCTTCCTGGATGCGATATCCGGCACCTCGCCAGCTACGGTCAGGGTGCCGCCGCTGAAACTCATATGGATGGGATGATTTTGCAGGATCCTCGGACGATACCGATACTAATAGTTTAGGGCTACCAACAAGGTACGCATTGAGTCCCTTAGATTGGTACTGAATTTGACTGCCACCTCGACATCGTCGTCAACACCCAGCGCGCGCGTTGCGTCGACACCCATCACCACCACGAAGGCTGGCGCCATCATCACAAGACGTCTTACCCAAACGCGCACGAACGAAAAGTCCGCCTGTGTTGCTGCAAGAGGGAGTGTCGAACGCGCATTGTCAAACGCCATGACTGAGCGAATCCACCGTCAATGATTTTTATGCGTATCGGCAACACTGGACGTCTCTCTGAGACGAGCCGCGCCGGACGGCAACGAAACCGGAGACGGCTTCCTTCGGCTGCTTCGGTTTTTTTACTTCGCGATTGCTGCGTAACTGACCTTTTACCATGACACTACTCCCGCTTGTATTGGCACACGCCGAAAAGCTCGCGCATACGGATAGTGTGCACTGGTCACGGCATTCTGTCGCGACGTTTCAGTGAGGAGATCGCATCGTGAGATCGCGCGTCCATCCGCGCTGGCAGATTGATCAGTCCCGCGATCATCGCGCGATGCATTACCGGCTCCCTTCGGGCTTCACTCGTGTCGATCACTGATTCATACGTGATGCTGACGGGCCGATAGTTTCGGCCCGCATTGCATCCGATCGACGACTCAAAATCACTCCTTCCCTCCGCCGTTCATGCCGCTTACCCTTCGCCATACCTGCTTGCCCTGTTCCGACAGCTCGCCGCAGCTATGCTCGGCATCGCTCTCGCTTCCTTCCACGGCCATTTCACCGCCGGCCTGTTCTTGCGCCTTCTGTTTCTGGTGATGCCGTGCCGCCATGGCTTCATCGTGCGACCTGCCTGCATAATTCAAGGTCATGATCTTGCTCCCTTGGGCTACCGTCCGAACTGCTTGCGCAGCCGGTCCGGTACAGGGTGTTCATCCAGCCAGCGAATCTCATGCATGCGCATGAGGCTGCGCCTCTACTTCAGCAACGACTCGCCAAACATGAACGCCAGCCCCGCGGCGAAATTCTTCCGCGGTGTCGTTTAATGCTTATGGCGGATCCAGTCGCGAACTGGATGCGTATCCAGCCAACGGGCCATCGGCTCTCCATTTCGTTCCCCGTTATGCTCGCCCTTTGGTTCGCGCTTTGCCCGTGCGGCTGCGAGTAGCGCAACGCATAGCAGCACCGCAACCCCCACTATCAGCACTACAATTGATTGGCTCATGGCAGCCTCCGTTGAACATGGAACTGTATTTATATTTTAGGTAACCAGAAGAAAGACATCCGCCTGACGTGTTGACACCTGCTGCAGGCGAGGCGAGCGTTCTCATGCAATTGGCTGCTGCTATACCTGACGCGCTGCTACCCGGCACGGTCGGATCTCGACCGCCGCCTGCCCCGTGATCTCCCCGACAAAGTACGCCCAACGCATATCCGGCGATGTGGACTGCAGATCAGGTGAATCTCGAATCCACGTTACTCCACGGTTCGTTGCATGGAAATCTCCCGTGTCAACGGTATAGGCGTTAAAGCGTCATTACACACGTCAAAAGAAAATGGCGACTTTGAGGGCTTGCCGAACCGCCGTGGAGGGCTCAGTCTGATCCGACTTCCGCCGGCTCGCAATGCACGACGAACTTCGTCAGCTTCGCCGGGCCGAACGTGTTGCTGATTGCGACGTCGGCGGCGTCTCGTCCGCGTGCCATCAATACCCGCCCAGCGCGTGGCACGTTATTGCGCGGATCGAAGGTTTGCCAGCAGCCGTCGACATAGGCTTCGAACCCCGCCGCTCGTGGTAGACCTGCCAAGCCGTCGTCATACCATCGCCGTGAATGACGCCAATATCGAGCAGCCTGTCCCCGTGAAGTTTGCGCACCGAGCCGGCGAAAATGGCGGCGATACAGTCATCCGCCTCCCATCGCCGGAAGGTGCGGTAGATGCCATCGGCCGTACGTCGTCACGCAGACACCCGTGCCAGACGACAAAATCACTACGGCGAAGGCGGCAGGCCGTGGCGGCGTTCGTCAATCGTGGATGAGTGTTACCACGGCTATGTGATTCGCAATCCGTGCGGCACACTTCCGCTATCGGCAGTCGTCCGCGGTACCGGCACTTAGCGTATCCCTTTTTCAGGGCTTATCATGATTCGACCAGCGAGCAACGCGTTGAAATGGCCAATGTGGGTGTCCTGTTCGGTTTCGCACTCGAGACAGCCGATGCAGAGGAAAAACTCGCCCGGTTAGCCCTCGCCACAGCCGCATCGGGCGTTTACAAGGAGCGCTTGCAGACGTGCGCGCGTCGGTCAGGTTCAGCGAACAAACAGGCCGTTAGGTTTCCCAGACCGCAAACGCAAAATGCGATGCGGACGGCAAGCGCCGCCTGCCACAAGGCAATGATGGGCTACATGTGACTCTCTTTTCATTCGTATGCGAGCCATCGAGACAACATCCTCCCCTGCCCCCGTCTCGCCGACACGCCTGACCGGGGCGGCCGTTGGGGCGGGTCCTGAAAGGGAATTGCCCCAGGCATCGTTCGATGCCGCATTGACGCGACTCGACCGGGCCGTCTATGCGGCATTCGCCCGCGTCTCGGGTGGCGGGTCGCCTGCCACTCCCGTGCTGGCGTGGCTCGACTGGATGCTCCATTTTGCCTGCACGCCGGCCAAGCACTACGAACTCGCTACTCACGTGCTTGCGTACCTGGAATCCTTCATGACCGGCTCTTTGCCCGATCACCTCGGGAACGACGATCCGCGGTTCGACGACCCTGGGTGGGGCCATTGGCCCTTCAACCTGCTGCGCAACGCATTCGCTCAATACGATTCGTTCTGGCAACAGGCGACCACCAACGTGCGTGGCGTTTCCCCGCGCAACGAACAGTTGATGCACTTCGCTGTTCGGCAATCGACGGACGTCCTGTCGCCGGCCAATTGCTGGTGGCTGAATCCCCAGGTGCTGCGAGTGATGGTTGAGACCGGGGGGAGTAACCTCGTCAAAGGAGCGCACAATTGGCTCGAAGACCTGGAGGACCTGCTTACGTCCCGTGTACCGGGCAGTTCAAATCGCAGGTTCGCTCCCCATCAACTTGGCCGCGACGTTGCGGCCACGCCCGGCAAGATCGTCTATCGCAATCCGCTGATCGAACTGATCCAGTACCAGCCACAAAGTCCTACGGTGTGGCGTGAGCCCGTACTGCTCGTGCCTTCGTGGATCCTCAAATTCTATGTTCTGGATCTTTCGTCACATCACTCCCTGGTCCGCTATCTCGTCGAGCGCGGACATACCGTCTTTATGATTTCCTGGCGCAACGCTCACGGGGAAGCGCGGGAACTCGGATTGAGTGACTATCTTGAAACGGGCCTGTTCGACGCCCTCAGGCAGGTCCACCGCATCACGAGCGCTCCCGTGCACGGGGCAGGTTATTGCCTTGGCGGTACGCTTCTCGCACTCGGGGCCGCCGCACATGCGCGGGCGCACGGGAAGGAGATTCCCGAGCTAAAGACGATCACGCTCTTTGCTGCCCAGACCGACTTCAGCGAGCCGGGAGAGCTGGGTCTGTTCGTCGACTCCAGCAGACTGGCGTATCTTGATGCACTTATGTGGGAACAGGGTTATCTGGATGGCGAACAGATGGCCGCAGTCTTTCAGATGTTACGCTCGCACGATCTGATCTGGTCGCGCCTCGTACGGGAATACCTGCTCGGCACGCGTACACAGCCTACCGACCTGATGGCATGGAGCGCAGACACCACCCGGTTGCCGTATCGGTTGCATCTCGAGACCCTCACACATTTCTATCTGCACAATGACTTCGCCGAAGGCAGGTATCATATACACGGAAAGCCGGTGCACCTTGGCGCACTAAACGTGCCGATATTTGTTGTCGGTACGGAACGCGATCACGTCTCCCCATGGCGCTCCGTCTACAAGCTCCACCTGTTGACCGATGCGGAGATCGGTTTCGTGCTGACATCGGGGGGGCACAATGCAGGTATCGTTTCGGCGCCTGGCCATGCGCACCGGTTTCGCTTCCGAATCAGGCACAAGGGCGAACATTACATGAGCCCGGCCGAGTGGCTCGACGCCACACCGGTGCAGCACGACTCCTGGTGGCCCTGCTGGCAGCAATGGCTCGCCGATCGTTCGAGCAGCCAGGTCGATCCGCCGCCAGTCGGTGCAGGGACCACGCTGGGCGATGCGCCCGGATCGTACGTGCTCGAATGCTGAAGGCACGCCCGACCGCGCCAGAGCAGCCGCGCCAGGAGACGCGATGCCTCACCCCCACTGGAGTTCGAAATAACCGAAATGCCGTTTTTGACGCATAAGCCCCAACGCGCTGCTCAACCCGGAGCGGCAAGCTGGATCGATCACCATCTGCCCGGCGGCGTGCTGAGCCTGAATGGGGACCGGTCGCCGATTTTTGCGCAGACTATCGGCCTGCCCGCCAGCGACGCAAAGCAGCAACCTGGTGCGTAAATGTGGTACGCGTGGATCGACGCCGAGCGAAATCTCGTTCGCCATCTCGGTGCACTCGGCTGGCATATGATTCCAGGTTATGACTGGATGTCGCAGCTGCTTCAGCCGCCGCCGGCCGTGCCTGCGTTCGATATCGCGGCGGTCAACATCGACGGGAACAAGGTGCCGGTCGTCGAGCAGGTCGTCGACCGCATCCCTTTTTGCGAGCTGCGGCGCTTCTCGCTCAAGCCAGGCGCACCGCTGCCTCCCGCTCGCCGGGCAGCTCCCAGCATCCTGATCTGCGCGCCATTGGCCGGTCACCGCGCGGTGATGCTGCGCGACATGGTCGAAACGCTGCTCGAGGACGGCGACGTCTATCTGACCGACTGGGCCGATGCGCGCGACGTCCCGCTCAACGACGGGGATTTTGGCCTCGAGGACTGCGTCCTCGCCGTCGAGCGATTCCTGCGCAAGATCGGCCGCGAACGCATCAACGTGATCGCCGTCTGCCAGGCCGCCGTGCCCGCGATAGCAGCCCTCGCGCTTGCCGCAGGCGATGGCGCGACGCCTGCCGCCGCGCTCACCTTGATGGGCGGCCCTGTTGACACACGCATCAACCCGACCGCTCTCGCCCGGTTTGCGCAGTCGCACAGCTTCGACTGGTTCCGTCTCAACTTGATCGACACGGTCCCGCCACCCTACGCCGGAGCCGGCCGCCGCGTTTATCCGGGCTTCTATCAACAGGCCGCCATGATCGGCGTCTTCCCGCATCACAAATGGCAGCTCGAGGCGAGCTACTGGTCGAACTGGATCGCCGGCGATGCGGAAGGGACCGCACGTAGTCTGCGCAGCCTCGGCGATTACGCAGCGCTCCTTGACATGAGTGAACGCTACTTTCTTGACGCGATTCGTGTGATCTTTCAGGAGCAGTGGCTCGCGCGTGGCAAATGGCGCATCGGCGCCCGTCTCGTACGCCCGCGGACGCTTTCCTCCCTCGCGCTTTGCACGATCGAGGGCGACCGCGACAACGTCACCGGCGCCGGGCAAACTCACGCCGCTCACACGTTGTGCGGCGCGATTCCCGAGTCCAGGCGGCTGAAGATCACAATTGCCGATTGCGACCACTATGGGCTTTTTAGCGGCAGGAGGTGGCGCGACACGATTCATCCGGCGCTTACGCAATTCTGGAACTCGGTGTCCACATCCATCAATGCCTGGGATGCCACGGCTTCGCCACGCCGCGTCATCGCCCATCCATCAAGCTGATTGGCACCCGGCCGACCCTGCCGCATGCCAGCGGGTCGGTTGCCGCCCGAGCCTCCGGGACAGGGACGCGCACCCTGACGCATGCATACGGCGCCGCGCAACCCACCTGTCTTTGGAAAAGACGACGCGCCGTGTTCCGTACGGCCTCCCGTCCTCACACGGAAGATTTCCCTGGCCACCATCCTTCTGTCGACCGGATTTTCTGGCGAAGCTTGGCAAGTGGGTTGGGGTGATCGTACTTTGAGTTGAAACACGGATGCGCCGGGCAGTTTGCGAAGGCCCCGCGCCCCGGCGGCTCATTGCGCCGCTCCCGTGAGTAGCGCTCACATTATCGTGTCACGCGCGTGAGGTTGCTCGCGACCATCGTAAGCTTGAAGTGCTGGTCGACCCAGTTGATGCCGCGATACGACAACGTTGCTCAGATCCTTGTTCTGGCGAATCTTGATCCTTGTATCACTTTCAGCGCGGGATGCTTCGAGTGCAGCCAAATTGCTTTAAATAGTAATGCTACATAATTACTGAAAGATCCACTTCATGTTAAACGATGACGCAACCAGTGCCGCGCAAACGCGACGTTGAGGCGTGACACGCGAACGAGCCCCGTCGGCTATTCAGCGTGAGGCTTAGCTATGTTTCCGGACGGATCATGGGCGATCAGAACCTGGGAACTCGACCATGTTGTCAAAGCGCCTCGCATCGGCAAAACGATGTTCCGACAGACGTGTGCGCGTGATCGCTTCCCATGCGAGATATGCACCGAAGGCGTAGTCGCGATACGTGCTGCGTGATGCCTCGGATAATGCTGAATAAGCCGCGTGCCGATTCTTCCCGCCAAACCGCTCTACTCGGTGTCGAAGCCAATCGGTTCGTCAAACCGATTTTCGCCGCGCTAGCCGCGGCGTTACTGGCCACCTTGCGAGCCGTTGCCAGGCTGGAACATCGTGTCGCCGTTCGTGCCGTTGTACGTGCGGGTCGTCGACGGGCGGTTAAGCGTAAGCGGCAGCTTTAGCACACCGGAGAATGGCGCAACCGAGGCGCGCTCGATATGTCAGCCCTGGCCTGTTGCTGCCGCGCATAGTTGAATGGCAAGAGGTCCGTCACGTCGGCGTCCGGTGGACGCTGGGGCAGTTCCCTGAGTACGTGCAACGGTTCTGTTGCAATAAGGCGATCCGCTATGATGTGCGGAACAACATGAACGGCTGAAAGCTTGATGACGACGT
>NZ_CYGY02000006.1 GCF_900007165.1 Paraburkholderia piptadeniae | reverse complement strand
TTATTGAGCCAATAAAAACGCCCTAATGGCGCCAGTGCCCAGCAATCACGCGGACTTGCGACCGCGTGATGACTACAAGAAAGGGAGGAACTTCGGGTTAAGGCGGGAGGCGACCATTCCATCTATTTGGGACCTACAGCCAGAATGTTGATAATTTGTCTTATGTAAAATTGAGGACGCCGGTGTCAAACAGGCGAATCGCTGTGTACTGAGTTGCGTGTTTGCCGCAGCACACTGCAGACAGGTTTTCTGAATATCACGGGACAGTCGCCTTCGTCCTATTTGCGCCGCATACGCCTTGGCCAGGTACGCCATCTATTGCGCTCGACCCTTGCCGACCAAACGACGGTCGGGGATGCTGCGGCTCGATGGGGGTTCGTTCATTTGGGAAGGTTTGCGACCGACTATCGCAATCTTTTTGGGGAGTTCCCCTCGCAAACCTTGCGCCCTGAGCTTGCCCCGAAAGACGAATCCCTTGCTGAGCATTAAACTCACGCAAGGAGAGTCAGGAAGACGAGCAAGTCGAAGCGGGGCATGCTACGCACTCGAATTCAAGCTGGTAGCGGTTCGACTGGTCAAGGTCGGCCAGAGCGTTGCGGTGGCGCCGCGGGTAGGTGCTGGCCGAGCCAGTGGCTTATGTTCAGGTCGTTGAGGTCGGCCCACGCGCTCACTAGCGTTACGCTGGTCAGTCCGCGATCCAGCCCTATGGTTCGGATCGGTTTCATCAGGCAGGCCCTCATTCGCCGAGGATTCCGCTTGAATCACCTTGGACAGACTGAACGTCATCCGGCCGATCGTCGAGCTGAGTCTGAAGCCGGGGGCATGCAGCCAGGCGGCCGGACTCACGATGCGTCAGGTCCAGCGGCTCGTGATCCAGCATCGCGGGCCCGCCCCCCGGCTGCGTGACCCACCATCAATCGACCCGTATCTCCGACTTCGGCATACCCGCTTCAACCAGCTCGCAGGTATTGCACTTGTAGATGGCGTTCAGATTGCGCACGGCGCCCTTGACCAGATCTGAGACCGCGAACACGACACCGTCGCCTTGCCACGGATCGCACCAGACGGCGTCGGGGCCCCATGAGCGCAGGTTGTTGGCCTGCCATCCCGGATGCAGGCCGATGCCGACCCACACATGGTCATAACCGGCCGTTGTGAACGCCATCAGGTCGAGCGGACGCAGGCCTTTGTCGTAGAGATGAACGAAGGCGATGATGGCCTGCTCCCAGCAGTTACCGTATTTCGTATTTCTCACGTGCTCCGCGGTGCCGCGCATATTCCCGATTGTCATCGCGCATACACCGGCGTTTCGCGTTCTGTCGACACCCTGTCCCGCAGTATCGTCGTAGCCGTGGCCGACCACGTTCTCTACGCCGCCCGCAGCTTTCAGTCGATCCGCGAGCTTGTTGCAAGCCAGAACGCCCAGGCTCTTCACCTCTCTGACCGCGCTTTCGCCCAGCCGAATGTTATCTGCCAATGCCATGATTTTGCCCCTTAAAAGTAAAGTAACCGTGCCCGCTACTGCTGACATCGTCTGCCGCGCCAACTGCGCAACTGCCTGTTCGAATCAGAACGCCGGTTCTATGACCCCACCCACACGCTCGACCATCGCCCGACACGCCGCGCAAACCTACGATTGAGAACCGCGCCTCGTATCGAATACGCCCCCTACCACCGCCCGGCTCCATCGCAGTCCCCTGCCGCCGCGATCATGGATAAAAGCGGCCATGTTTTCTTCCGCTTGAGGGGCGCCTCCTTCTTCGCGCCTGACGCCCTTCAGATGACATGGCACTTCGAGAATGCCGAGTCGCTTCATTTCGTCCCGTTGCCTGTCATTGAAGCCCGCCGACGAATTGATGCCCGCAATGAACAGCCGCGTTTCGCCGATCTCGACCCAGGCGATCTGAATCGTCGCTCCGCGCATGCGGTCGCCGAGCGCCTTGAGTCGATTCGCGACAAGCGTCAATGCGTGCTCGCCTTTGCGTTGCAGTTCGATTTCCATGAGCGTCGACATATCGCACCTCTCGATCGCATCGGCTCGCGTCAACGCGTGGCTTGGGCCACTTTCTGCTTCAGCCTGCCGCGTATCGCCGCGACATCGAATCCGTTCGGGCCGGGCACGTCGGCGAGCGGCATATAAGGCGCAGGCGTATGCAGCAGATAAGCCTGCGCTTCATCAACGACGATCCGGTCGCTCGCGTCATAGCCCAACGCTTCCAGCTGACGCGTCAGTTCCGCGCGCTGCTCGTAGCTGAGCTCGCGCCACCAGAACGAACGGCACGCCTGCGCGTATGCGTCGTCCGAGAAATACTGCCAATGACCCAGTTCGTGGCTGAGGATGGCGGCCCTTACGGGCGCATCGATGATCTCGCCGCCCGGCCCCGTTCCGAGCCCCGGAATCGTGATCAGAAAATCGCGTGCGCTGCGCGCCTGCCAGTTACCGTTGCGTTCGCCGATCAGGCCCATCTGCACGGCGATGCGCTGCAACGCGCGCTCGCCGGGCGTCAGCGTCAGATGCTGACCGCGAGCCAGATCGAAGAAATGCGCGAGCTCGGTCGAGCTGAAGTTGTTGCCCGCCGTCAGGTCCGCTGCATTGGTGCGGAAGCGTCGCGCGTGAGTGGCGATCTCCGTCATCGTGACGATGTGATCGCGCGGCATGTCGCGGCGTTCGAACAGCGCGACGACCCGCGAAAACATCGCGCCCTGTCCGGCGAGACCCGGCGCGTGCATCACATAAAGACCTGGCCGGTCGATGATCGCAAAGAGGACGAGCCGCGCGTCGCCCGGCAGCGATGCTTCGAGCCTCGCAAGCGGAACGCGTCTGATCTCGACGTGTTCGCTCTGCGCTTCGAGTTCCGCGGCGCCGGCTTGCGCGCAGGCGTCGCCGGCGAGCCATCCCATCGCCGACAACGACAACGCGCATGCCGCCGTGAGCCCGATGCCACGTGTGAGAAAAGACTTCATGGACGCCAGCGCCCGCACTCGCCGCTAGTCCGTCACGGTGACGATCGTGACGCGGCGGTTTTCCGGCGCGATCGGATTGCGCCGGTTCAGCGGCTCGGTCGATCCCTTGCCGACCGACGACAAACGCTCCGGCGCGATGCCATCCTTGTGCGTCAGATAATCGACGACGGCAGCCGCGCGATCCTCCGACAGCTTCATGTTCGCATCCGCCGAGCCGCGCGGATCGGCATGCCCTTCGACGCGAAACCGATAGGCCGCCAACTGTTCCGACTGCAACGCATGAGCGACCTTGTCGAGCGCGGCCCGCGCGCTATCGGTGAGTGTCGACGAGTTGGTCGTGAACGTGATCAGCATCTGTAGCGACGGATGCTTCGCGGGACCGGCAGGCTTCGCCGCCGCACCGGGCTGCTTGTTCGACAGCACGAAGCCGCGCGTGACGATGTTGTCGCCGTTGTCCTCGGGAGCGAGCGCCCTGGTCACCGACTGTTCGTCGATGTCCTGCTCCTTGACAACCGGGTCCGCGGCATGGGCGACATGCGCGCATGCAATCGCACACAGCGCCATCGTCACCGCCCTGCGTGCCGTGCGCCCGTCCACAAACGAAATGATTGAGCCAGACATACCGCGACCTCCGATCAACGCTTGACCTGTTCACACGTGCGCAAGCTTTCGCCCGCTTTCACCCGCTGTCACTCGCGCAGTCTCACAACCGACTGCCAGCCGCTGCGCGCTTCATCGAGCAGGCCGACGAAGCGCTCGCCATCGGGCAGTCCTCGTCCGCACAGCAGCGACGCCGGCACCGCGCTCGACCCTTGCGTCCACCACGCGCTCGATCCCGTCTCGATGCCGACAGCCAGCAACGCGGAAAAGCCGCCTTGCGTGGCGACTGGCTGCATGTCGTCCGCTTGCGCCTGTTCCATCGGACACAGCCGCCATGCGGGCGCGTCAGTTGCAGTCGATGCGACCGTGAGCGCGCCCCACGCATCGAGTTCCGCGTCGAAGCGCTCGAGCACGAAATCGTCGGCAAGCGTCGACAATGCGCGCCGCGTCGCCTCGTCATACCAGGACTGCGCGCCACTGAGCCACTCGGCCGCATCGCCGCACGCGACCGGCGCGGCGATCGTGAACGGAAAATAACGCCCCACCCTGTCGACGCCCGGCATCACGACGCCCGCCCATGCCGACTCGCCGCAGATGCCCGCGCCGAGCGCAAAGCACCAGACAGGCGCATTCAGATACACAGGCAGCCACTGCGCACCGAACCACCGCTGGGCGAACAGCATGCCCTGCTGCAGGCACGCGTCCCACGGCGTGACGAACGCCGCAGGCAGACGCCGCGTGACGAAATCGCCATGCGTGCGCACCTTGCCGAAAAAACCCGGCCCTTCTGCGGCGAACTCGCTCATAGCCGGTCGGGACAGCGAAACTGCTCGAATATCCCTCGACGGAACGGGTTGGTCACGCTGCTTGCGTCGAGCTGAAGCACGAGCGTGCGTCCATCCGAGTCGAAGGTCATCTTGAAGCGGTCCGCCTGCGCGGTCGGCTGCAAGCGCGCGTCGTCGACCAGATGCAGCAGCGCCCACGGCCCATCCGCACGCGGCGCCGACGCGTCTCCTGACGGCTCGAAATCGACATGCGCCTGTCCCGTGCCCTTGCCGCTCGGCCACTGGAACACCATCGACTGATCGACGTGGGCGGCAATCAGCTGCTGCCCGTCGATGTCGATGGTGGCGTGGTCGATCGCGGGATCGATATCGAGCACCTTGAGCGAGAAGCGCACGGAGACGTCGCGCCCGCCCGCGCGGAAAAACGCATCCCTGATCTGTGCGGCCCGCTGAAACTGCGCGAGCACGTCCTGCGGAATGCCGAGCGAATCGGCGCCGTTGCGCCAGCGCCACTGTGGCGCCGACATGTCGACGAGCGTCGCCAGGTTCTTCTGGAAAAAATCGTCGATGAGGCCACCGGGCCCAAGCAACCGCCCGAAGTCGTCGGACGCCGCATCGCGAGTGGAGCCGCGCACCAGCGGGTAGCGGCCGTCGAGCGCCTGTCGGCAAAGCTGCGCGACATTGGCCTGCCACAGCGCATTCAGGCGCGCACGCTCGCCGCCGATCATCAGCATCGAGCCGCCGTTCGCGATGTCGTCGGCGACGTTCGCGAGCGGCGCAGGCGCGCCCTGCGCGGCAAGCTTCAGCTTGTTCAGCGCGTCGCCGGGCGGCGCAGGCAGTCCCTGCTTGCGCGCGGAATCGGCGGCTTCGAGATACGTCGCCGCGTCCTTCAGCGCCGCGAGCTGCGTATCGAGCGGCACGGGCCCTGCCGCGCCCGGCTTGCCCGCGAGTTCATGCAGCGCCTGGAAGTGCGCATCGACGGGATTGACCTGCGCGGTCGGCGGCGGCGCTTCGTCCGGCTGATTGCCGAGCGCGCTTTCGAGCCGCTTCTTCACCGCATCGAGCTTGTTGCCGAGCGCGGCGACGCCCTGCCCGGCCAGCGACCCGCCCGTCTTGACCGTGCCGAGCGTCGTCTCCTGAGCGGCCGCGAGCATCAGCGCACGCAACGGCGAATCGGGCGCGGCGAGCAGGTTCGCGACGCGCGCGCCCTTCTCGACGCCATCGAACGGCACCACGTCGACATCCGCGAGCAGTGCGTCCCACTGCCGGATGTACTCGTCGTAATAGAGCCGCGTCATTTCGGACTTCAGATCGTCGATGCCGTTCGGCGTCAGCACGGATTCTTCGCGGCCGAGCACCCAGTCGTCCCGCGCGACATCGACCACGGCCGCGTCACGTAGCTGGCCGAACTTCTGATAGCCGGCCCGCGTATAGGCGCCCGGCACGCCGCGCGTGAGCGGCGCGCCGCTCTTTCTGACGAGCACGAGCGCGGCATTGCGCCCCCCCGCTGCCGCGACGCTGAATTCCGGCAGCTTCGCCTGCTCCAGATCGCGCGCGACGCGATTGAACATGCGCTGCGCGAGCGGCATCTTCGCGAGGTTCGTGCGCGCCTGCGCGATCAGGTTCTTGTCGAGCGGCAGCGATGCATCGAACTGCGCAGGCTGGAACAGCGCGGCGAGATGACCGTCGATATCGTTGCGCCGATCGTCGCCGGCATCGCGCAGCGGTCCGCGCCGCCAGTCGATGTCGGCCCACAGGCGGACGGAATCCGCGTCGAAGTGCGAGGCATCGCCGAGCATCAGATACGCGCGCAGCACCTCGTACTGAAAGTCGGGATTGTTCGCATCGCCGCGCCGCAGTTCTTCTTCCATTCTGCGCACGACGAGGGGCAGCAGCGTCTGCTTCAGGAGCCGCCGGTAGCTCGCCTGCGCTTCGAGGCCCAGCTTGTCGCCCTGATACAGGCCGAGCCGCGAGAGCCACGGCACGCTCCTGTCGCGATCCGCGTAGCCGCCCGGCAAATCGCGCGCGGCATTGAGCAACGGCAGCAGCGTGAGCGGATCGTCGCCGGGCCGTGTGTTCTGCGCGAGCTTTTGCAATGCGGTCACATGCTGCTGAACATCGGCGATATACGCTCGATTGCGCTGATAGCTGATGAAGAACAGCACCAGCGCGATCACCACCGCGACGCCGATCAGCGCAAGCGCGATGCGCTGCAACCACGTTCGACGACGCTCCAGTTTCGGGTTCGTGCCCGCGAGCCCCGCTTCCTGAAAAATCACGTCGCGCAACAGCCGCGTGATGAAATACGCGCGCCCGCTCGCAGGGTCGGGCAGCACGACCTGGCGCTGCAAGCCGAGCGCGGCCGCGACGGCGCTCATCACGCGATCGATGGGCCGTCCCTCTTGCGTGCCGCTCGTGAAATAGACGCCGCGCAACAGCGCCGCCTCGTCGAAGCGCGACGCGCTGAACGTCTCCTGCAAGAACGACGTCAGCACATTCTCAAGACCCGCGAACTGCTGCGGAAAGCCGTACACGAGCGCGCGCCGTCGCGTGTCGGTCTCCTGCTGCATGCGTCTGAGCACACGCGCCTGCAACTGCTTCTCCAGCCCGGCGAACTCGCCGGGGAACGACGCCAGCGCTTCGTCCGGCGCGCCTTGCGCGGCGTAGGGGAACGTCATGCCCCACACCTGTTCGCGCTCGTCGCGACCGAGGTCGTCGAAGAACTCGGCGAAGCCCGCCAGCAGATCGCACTTCGTCACGACCACATACACAGGGAACCGCATGCCGAGCCGCGCGTACAGTTCCTTCAGACGTTCGCGCACGGCGCCTGCCTGCACCGCGCGCTGGGTGTCGGACAGTTGCAGCAGATCCTGCACCGACAGCGCGACAATCACGCCGTTGAGCGGCCGGCGCGGCCGGTACTTGCGCAGCAGTTGCAGGAAGCCGCCCCATGCGGCCTGATCGGCTTCGGCGAAACTGTCCTGGGTCGTGTAGCGGCCGGCCGTGTCGAGCAGCACGGCATCGTCGGTGAACCACCAGTCGCAATTGCGCGTGCCGCCGACGCCGCCGACCGCCTGCTTGCCGAGCCGATCCGCGAGCGGAAACTTGAGGCCCGAGTGCAGCAGCGCCGTCGTCTTGCCGGTGCCGGGCGCGCCGACGAACATGTACCAGGGCAACTGATACACATACTGGCTGCCGAAACGTCCCTTGATGCGCGCCTTGCGCAGGATTCCCATCGCGTCTTCGAAGCGCTGCTTGAGCGCGGCGACATCCGCCTCCGATTCCTTCTTGCCGGGCTGCGGCGTCTCTTCGGCGACCACGCGCGTAAAGCGCACGTTCGCGAGCCGCACGATCAGCCAGCGCACGCCCCAATAGAGCGCCCACAGCACGAACAGCACGACGATCACGATCCAGCGGCTCGTCGCCGTTTCGAGCGGCGCCTTGCCCGCGAACGCCAGCAACGGGCCTTCGATCCACACGATCAGCGCAAGCGCCAGCACGCCGAGGAACGTCAGCACGATCGGGCGCCTCAGCCAGCCAAAGAGTTTCATGGGCGATGACCCTCGCAGTGTTGCGTGCGTTGCGTGCAGATGGCGAACGAAGTCACGATGCCGCCCCGGGCGCAAGAATGGTGATGTCGACACGGCGGTTCTTCGCGCGGTTTGCGGGCGTGTCGTTGGGCGCGATCGGCTCGGTGTCGCCGCGGCCTTCGGCGGTGAACCGGCCAGGCGACCCCGCGCGCGCGGCCAGCATGTCTTTCACGACGTCGGCGCGCGCTTGCGACAGGTGCCAGTTCGACGGAAAGCGTGCCGACAGCAGACGCTGGTTGTCCGTGTGTCCCGCGACGACGACGTTGCCCGGCACATCCTTCAGCGCATCGCCGATACGCTGGATCAACGGCAGATAGCTCGACGTGAGTTCGGCGCTGCCCGACGCGAAGAGCCCGTCGCCGTTGATCTCGACGATCGTCCTGTCCGGCTTTTCGGCGACGCGGACGAGCCCTTGCGCGATCTCGGGCGCGAGGAACTGCGACAGCTTCGGCGCAAGCGCGGGCGGCGGCGCGGCTTTCGCGGCGGCGAGCGGCGGTGGCGCGACGCGCACGCCATGCAACGCGGCGAACACGCGGTCCGACTCGTCGTTCAGACGCAGGCTCAGCACCAGATGCACGCCGACGAGCAGCACGCACGCGACGGCCGCCGCGACCCACAGCGGCACCAGTTGCAACAGCGGCTTGCGCTCCGCCTTGATGGGCAGCCAGTGCACGGACAGATCGCGTTCGGCGGCGCCGCGTTGCGAGCGGATCATCGTTTCGAGCCGTTCGCGGATCGTGTCGAGTTGCGTGCGACCGCCGTCGATCAATCTATAACGGCCTTCGAAGCCGAGCCCGAGAATCACGTAGATCAGTTCGAGCACGTCGACATTCGCGGCCGGGTTCTGCGCGAGCCGCTGCAGGATCAGGAAGAAGCGCTCGCCGCCCGACGCTTCGTTGTGAAACGTCACGAGCAGGCTGCGGCTCGCCCACATGCCCGCGCCCCACGGCGTGCTCGCAATCGACTCGTCGAGGAACGTGCACAGGCAATAGCGCGACGCGCCGAGCTTCTCGTCGTCGATGCCGCTCGCGCGCCCTTGGGTTTCGAACGTGCGCATCATCTGGATCAGTTGAGTACGCAACTCCTCGACGTTCGGATGCGTCGGCAGCTGGCGCAGCGGCACGGCCAGTTCGAGTAGCGGATTCGCCGCGCGCAGCAGCGGATTGAGGCCGCCCGCGTTCGGCGCGATGGGCGCCGCGCTCGCGGCGGCCGCCACGAATGCGGCGCGCGCGCCGCCCGGCGTCGGGATCAGGATCGTCGCGCCGGGATCGTCGAGCGGGCCGCGCGGTTCATCTGGAGTCACGATGTCAGTCCTCTTCAGCGGCGGATGGCCCAAAACTCCATCGCCAGCCCCGGGAATTCGCCCGCGACGTGCAACGCCATGCCGGCGGACGTCGCGAACTGCTTCCACAAATCATTGCCGCGATCGAGCTCGAAGTACGTGAACCCCGCATGAAACGGCAACTGGCGTGGCGCGACGGGCAACGCGCGCAGCCCGATGCCGGGCAACTGCAAGTTCACGAGATCGCGAATGCGCTCGATCGGTCCGATCTTCACTTGCGGCGCAAAGCCCGTCAGGATGTTTTCCGCGGGCATCTGCGCGCGCACGGCCAGCACGAACATCGCCGAAGCGAACAGGTTCTTGTCCGGCACGAGCGCGACACGCAGGCCGAACTTGCGCTCTTCGAGCGGAATCGGCACCGCGTGCGGGTCCATCACCATGCTGAGCGACGCGCGCAGATCGTCGATGACGGGCGCGAACGTTTCCTTGAGCCGGTCATGCCGGTACACGGGATACGCGGGCGGGCGCTTCGTCGGCTGGCTGAACGTGGCGAGCTCGCCCGCAAGCTGCAACGCGATCGCGTACAGCGTCTCCGGATGCAGCCCCGTCATCGTCGACAGATGAGCAGCGAGCGGCTCGTGCCGGTTGATCAGTTGCAGCAGCAGGAAATCCGCCACTTCCGCGACGCCCGTCACGCCCGGTTGCGCAAGACGCGCGGCCAGCGCTTCGCCGCGCTGATGCAGCAGGCCGACGAGATCGTCGACGAATGCGGCGAGCCGGCGCGCCACGCGATAGTCGAGACACGGCGGACTGTAGTCGCCTTCGAGCACGACGCGGTTATCCGGCAAGCGCTCGACGACGCGCGCGACGCCCAGCACCGCATACGCATTCGCCACATCGGGTTCGAGCGCGAGCCGTACGCGCAGCTTGCCGATCTGCATCAGCGCCGGCGCGGCATTCGGATCGTTGCTGTCGCCGATTTCGAGTTCGGACACGCGATGCCGCGCGAAATTTTCTTCGCTCCCGTCGTTGCCCGTTTCCGCGATGCCCGGCCTGCGCACGGGCAGCGCGAGTGCGATCAGCGTATTGCGCGTGCCTTCCGGAATATCGAGCGGTTCGGGCAGGTCGTCGTCGGCGGGCAGGTTGAACGGCGTGCCGTCGGGCATCACGCCCGCGCACGACAGCAGCGCGACCTTGCCGAGCTTCAGCAGCTGCTCGTCGATCTCGAGCGCCGTCAGCCCCCAGCTATACGGACGCAGTCCCGCAGCCCGCGTTTCCAGTTGCGTCTGCAAATAGCGGTCGTGCTGCTGCAGATGCTGCGGCTGCAGGAACATCCCCTCCGACCAGATGACTTTGCTGTTCCAGGACATGTTTGTTGTCGCTAGCTAGTGGCGTTCTCGTGGCGAAAATGATCAGCGCTTGTCTGACGGGTCTGTCTTGCCGTTCTTGCGCGCGGCGCGCAGCGCATCGATCTGCGCTTCGTACGCGTCGTTGAACGCGTTGCCGAACAGGCGCTGGAAGTCGTCCTGCGCCTCGCGCGCGACGCTCTCATGTCGTTCGACGAACAGGTCCCACAGCTTTGACTTGCGGTTGGACAGCACCTTGTCGATCACGCCGCCCTCCTTCAACTGCGCTTCGATCGTGGCGGGATCGAAGCGCCCGAGCACTTCCGCGAGCGCCGCGC
Organism: Paraburkholderia piptadeniae; assembly: GCF_900007165.1. Taxonomy (GTDB): domain Bacteria; phylum Pseudomonadota; class Gammaproteobacteria; order Burkholderiales; family Burkholderiaceae; genus Paraburkholderia; species Paraburkholderia piptadeniae. The sequence goes on along the minus strand of NZ_CYGY02000006.1, from coordinate 45,313 downwards.
GCATGCCGACGATCACGGCCAGTTCGTGCGACTCGATGTCGTCGAACGCGCGCTCCAGCGCCTGCGCCGGCGACAGATAACCGGCGCCGCGGCCCGTCAGCATCTGCGCGAGCGCGCTGTCGACATCGGGGAAAAACTTCAGCGGGTTGTTGTCTCGCGCGACGATCAGCGTGACGTCGAGACGCGCCTCGCGACGCGTCATCGAGCGCGCGCGCAGCACGGCCATCGTGCCGCGCAGCGCGTCGCGCAACATCGCGCCAACGAGACGCGCAAGATCAGCGGGCGGAAGATTGGGCGCGCGCGAAGGATCGAGGCCGAGTCCTTCGAGCAGCGCGGCGTATGCGTCGCCCGATGCTTGCGCGGCGCGCGGCGCTTCTTGTTCATTCGATGGTGCGGGCACGGGTGCTGGCGTGGGTGGCGTCATCGCGGCAGTGGTTGCGGCAGATACGGATGCTGGCGATGACGCAGGCGTTGGCGCTTGTTGTTCGAACACGGCTGTCGGCACGGGCTCACGCGCGACAGGCGCAGGAACGGGCGCGACCTCGGTGGGATCTTCGAGAGGCTCTCGCTGGGCGGGCTGCGCGAGAAGATCGTCGAATGGCGTCGCTGGGCCACTCGCGGCGGCATCGTCGAGCAGACTGGCTGGCAAGCCTGTCGGTCCCTGTTGCGCTAACGGTGCAGGCACGGCAGGCGTTGCAGTCTGAGCCGGATGCGCCGCAGCGTGCACAAACGCGGGCGTGGGTGGCGGCGCAAACACAGGTGGTGCGGGCGCGGCCACGGCAGGCGCGCCGCCAGGACGCGGCGACGACTCCCATTGCGCGAGCGCATCCGCGAGCGGATCGTAATCGGCGGGAATGCCTCCCGGCGACACAGCCGGCGCCGCGGACGAGCCCGACACGCCAGGCGGCACGAGAGGCACGGACGCCACAGGCGCGGAAAACGCCTGAAACTCCGGCGCGACATGATCGCTTTCAGAGCCCGCATAGCGCGGCCCCGATGCGAGCGGCTTGCGCTCGCCGAAGGCGGGCTGCCCGAGCGGATCGAGCGCGCCGAGGCCGAACGGATCGCCTTGCGCGTCGGCGGGCGACGGTTCTCCGAGCACCTTCACGGCCGCCAGCGGATCGGGCAGCCCCGCCCCTGTCATGCTGCGCGCGCCCGCAACGCGTTCGCCGATCGACACTTCGAGCAGATACGTGCCGATCATCAGCCGGTCGCCGCTCGCGAGCCGGGCCTCGCGCGTGCCGCCGAGCGCGCGCTGATTCAGCACGCTCGGATTGCTGCCGAGATCGCATAACAGATACTCGCCGTCACGAAACTCGATGCGCGCGTGCACGCGCGAAATCGCGCGCTGCTGATCGGGCAGGACCAGCGTGCAGTCGGTTGCGCGTCCAATGGTGCCACCCGCCGTGCCGAACTCGACTGCGATCGGCTCGGCGACAGGCTCGTCATTGAAGCGCGCGACGCGCAACGAAAGAACCGGATTGCTCACTTCTATCATCCCCTTGGCTTGTCGATCGGAGTCGGCGCTTTAGCTGTCGGCTGGAGTCAGTGCTTCAGTCATGCAGACCGCCTTACTCTGATCCCATGCAAATCGACCACGCACCCCATCATCACTTGAGCTTCTTCGTGCCATCATCAGCGTCCTTCGGATCTGTGGGCGCGGTGGGCGACGAGCCGCTGCCCGACCCCGCCGAGCCGCCCGAATTCAACAGGATCGGCGTGCCCGATACCGCGACGCTCGCCGGCCCCACCACGACAAACGCGCCCCCTGCCTTGAGCGTGATGCTCGCGCCCGCTTCGATCACGACATTCATGCCCGCCTTGATATGGATGTTCATGCCCGCGTCGATCGCATAGTCCATTCCGACTTTTTCCTGCAACTTCTGGCTGACGTTCAGCGAGTCGTTGCCCTGCACTTTTGCGTTGCGATCGCCCGTCACGCTGTCGTGCCGCGCGCCCGTCACCGCGATGAATTCGTTGCCCGTCACCTTCAGATGCCGATCGTTGCCGACGTTCGTCAGCATGTCGTTCTTGATCCACGTTTCATGGTCTTTTTCGGCGTGGAAGAACAGTTGCTCGCTGCCCTTCGTATCGTCGAAGCGCATTTCGTTGAACCCGCCGCCGCCTTTGGTCGAATTGCTCTTCAGCGTGGAAAGCGCGGCGTTCGCCGGCAGATCGTACGGCGGCATCGTGTTCGCGTTGTACACGCAGCCGGTGACGAGCGGCCGGTCGGGATCGCCCTCGATGAAATCGACGAGCACTTCCTGGCCGATGCGCGGAATGAAGAACGTGCCCCAGCGCTTGCCTGCCCAGTCGTGCGATACGCGCACCCAGCAGCGCTTCATTCTTGCGGCCGCATCGGCGGGCGGCGCGAACTGCTCCCAGTGAAACTGCACCTTGATGCGGCCATACTTGTCGGTGAGAATCTCGTCGCCGTCGGGCCCGACCACCATCGCGGTCTGCGGGCCTGCCACGACAGGGCGCGGCGTGATACGTTCGGCGCGGAACTGGTTTTCCTTGCGCAGCGCGGTAAAGCTGCAATCGAAGAACGGCAGCGCGCGCTTGTCGTCGCGGTTGTCGCGGCGATTGTCGTTGCGGTCGTCGTTATAGGTGGATACGTACGTGTCGGAATTGATTTCGTACTCCGCGCCGACCACCAGATAGTCGTGGTTCTGCGCATCGCACGCGTGACCTTGCAGCTTGAACAGGCCGCCCGGCCACACGCCGCGCGCGCTCGAACGTCCGCTGATGCTGTCGTTGCGGGCCTGGCGAATCTCGACGCCGACCTTCGCGTAACGGTCGCCGTCGCCGGACTGGATGTGGCCGCTCAGATGCTCCTGCATCGTGTACACGGGCGGATCGTAGACCTTCGGCCGCGTCGCGCGCGACAGCAGCCCTTGCTGGTTGCTCGACGACGGCTTCTCGAAGTCGTATTCGTTCACTTCGTACTTGCCCGTCTGCAATTCGGCACCCGACGACCACTGATAGACGCACTCCTTCTCGTGGCCCGGTTCGTACCAGCCGTCGTAGGCAATCGTCGCGTAGTGATCGATCGACGCATGCACGTCCGCCGAATCCGTCATCACGAGCGTGTGCTTGCCGCTCTCGTGCTCGAAGTAGTAATAGATGCCCTCGTGCTCCATCAGCCGGCTGACGAACGCGAAATCCGTCTCGCGATACTGCGCGCAATGCTCCAGCGACGGATAGGTCGCCGAGCATTTGTTGCTCATATCGATGTCGTAATCCTGCAGCACCTTCGCGATGATGTCGGGCACGGTCATCTCGTGGAAGAAGCGGCTGTGCGACGCGCGCGTGAGGAGCCACAGACGCGGCCGCACGACGGCCTCATAGCGCGCCATCCGGTTGCGGGTGCGATCGCCGGGCGCGACGATGCGAAACGCGGTGACGATGCCGTTGATCTGCCGCTCGCCGTCGGACGGCAGCGACACGGCAATCGAGATATCCTGGCCGAGCAGATCGCCCGGCTTCAGATCGTTGCTGGTGCTGAGCAGATCCAGATGAAACTCGCTGATCCGCCCGAGCGCCTCGTGTCCTGTCAGGCGCAGGAACAGCAGGTCGCTGCCGGCAGGCGCGCAACTGACGGTGATGTGGCGGAGCGGATCTTGCGTAGTCATGTCACGGAATCATCGTGTTGACAGTGGCCGGGTTGACGATGGTGACGACGCCGCCCCAGTTGCACATGCACTTCGAAACGTTGTCGAGCGACGGCTGGTTGCCCAGCAGCACGGTCGGCGCGCCCGTGACCCACGGCGTCGCCGTTGCGGGCACGCACGGCATCGGCGTGAGCACGCCCATCGCGGCAGCCGTCGCCGCGGCGACGGTCGGATTCGCGGGCGAGTTGCACATGCCGAACGGCATGATGTTGACCATCGGCACATGGTCCATGATGTTCGCGGCGGGCGGCCCTTCGCCCATCACGCGGTTCACGGGCAAGACGACGAGCGTCGAAGGCGCTGCGCCGAACGAGCACTGCAACGTTGCTCCCATGCTGACTTGCTGCGGCATATGCAAACTCCGTCTGAGTGCGAGCGCTCAATCGAACGTGTAGACGAACTCGCCGTCGCGCGCGCCGATCTGCACCTTCGATACCGTGGTGCCGTTCATCATCCGCGTGAGGAACTCGTTGCTGATGTGAGGCAACAGCGTGTTCGTCAGGATCGCGTCGATCATGCGGCCGCCGCTTTCCAGTTCAGTGCAGCGGCTCGCGATCAGCTTCACGACATCGTCGTCATACGCAAACGGAATCTTGTGCGTCGCGCGTACGCGCTTTTCGATCCGCCCCAGTTGCAAGCGGATGATCGCGCCGAGCATCTCGTCGGACAGCGGGTAGTACGGAATCACGACGAGGCGTCCTAGCAGCGCCGGCGGAAAGACCTTCAGCAACGGTTCGCGCAGCGCTTTCGCAATGCCCTCAGGCTCGGGCATCAGCTCGGGGTCCTTGCACAGGTTCGCGATCAGATCGGTGCCCGCATTCGTCGTGAGCAGGATCAGCGTGTTCTTGAAGTCGATCACGCGCCCTTCGCCGTCTTCCATCCAGCCCTTGTCGAACACCTGGAAGAAAATCTCGTGCACGTCGGGATGCGCTTTCTCGACTTCGTCGAGCAGCACGACGCTATACGGACGACGCCGCACCGCCTCCGTCAGCACGCCGCCTTCGCCATAGCCGACATAACCCGGCGGCGCGCCCTTGAGCGACGACACGGTATGCGCTTCCTGGTACTCGCTCATGTTGATCGTGATGACGTTCTGCTCGCCGCCGTACAGCACTTCGGCGAGCGCCAGCGCCGTTTCCGTCTTGCCGACGCCGGACGTGCCCGCGAGCATGAACACGCCGATCGGCTTGTTCGGGTTGTCGAGTCCGGCGCGCGACGTCTGGATGCGCCGCGCGATCATCTCGGTCGCATGTCCCTGGCCGATGATCCGCTTGTTCAGGTTTTCCGCGAGCTTCAGTACGTTCTCGATCTCGTTGCGAACCATCCGGCCCACGGGAATCCCCGTCCAGTCCTGCACCACGGACGCGACCGCCTGCTGGTCCACGGTCGGCAGGATCAGCGGGTCTTCGCCCTGATGCTGCGCGAGCTTTGCTTGCAGTTCGCGCAGTTCGGCAAGGCGCGCAGCACGCGCTTCGTGCGCGGCGGGATCGATGGATGCAGCGGGTTCGACGGACGCAGCGGGTCCGGCGCTGGCCGCGCCTTCGACCTTGCCTGTCTCGTTGCGCAGTTGCGCGCGCAACGCGAGGATGCGCTCGACCAGTTCTTTCTCGCCCTGCCAGCGCGCTTCGAGTTCTTCGAGACGCGCGCGCTCCGTCGTAAGTCGTTCGGTCGCCGCGGCAAGCCTTTCGCCCGTTTCGATACCGACAGCCGTCTCGCGCCCGATGATCGCGAGTTCCGTTTCGAGCGCGGCAATGCGCTTTCTCGAATCGTCGACGGAGGGCGGCGTCGCGTGCTGGCTCACTGCAACGCGCGCGCAAGCCGTGTCCAGCAGACTCACGGCCTTGTCCGGCAACTGGCGCGCGGGAATGTAGCGATGCGACAGCCGCACGGCCGCCTCCAGCGCCTCGTCGAGTACCTGCACCTTGTGATGCTTTTCCATCGTCGACGTGATGCCGCGCATCATCAGAATGGCCTTCGTCTCGTCGGGCTCGGGCACCTGCACGACCTGGAAGCGCCGCGTGAGGGCCGGGTCTTTTTCGATGTGCTTCTTGTACTCGGCCCACGTCGTCGCCGCGACGGTGCGCAGCGTGCCGCGCGCGAGCGCCGGCTTGAGCAGATTCGCGGCGTCGCCCGTGCCTGCCGCGCCGCCCGCGCCGACCAGCGTGTGCGCTTCGTCGATAAAGAGAATGATCGGCTTCTCGGATGCCTGCACTTCCTCGATCACCTGGCGCAGCCGGTTCTCGAACTCGCCTTTCATGCTCGCGCCCGCCTGCAACAGGCCGACGTCGAGCGTGCGCAACTGCACGTCGCGCAGCGTCGGCGGCACGTCGCCCGCGACGATGCGCTGCGCGAAGCCCTCGACCACGGCCGTCTTGCCGACACCCGCTTCGCCCGTGAGAATCGGATTGTTCTGGCGGCGGCGCATCAGGATATCGACGACCTGGCGGATCTCTTCGTCGCGGCCGACGATCGGGTCGAGCTTGCCGCTGCGCGCCTGCTCGGTCAGATCGGTCGTGAAGCGATTGAGCGCCTCCTGCTTGCCCATCGCGGCGGGCGGCACGGCGCCGCCACTATCGCCCGTATGAGGCGCGCCCGCTGCCTGGAAGCCGTCGCTCGCGCTCATGCCCGCTTCGGGCGAACCGCCGAGCAGGCTGTCAAACTCGTCGACGAGCGTTTCGAGCTTGACCCGCTCGAACTGGCGCGAGATGCCGTATAGCGCGTTGCGCAGCGACGGCGTCTTCAAGAGGCCGACGACCAGATGGCCCGTGCGCACCTGCGATTCGCCGAACATCAGCGAGCCGAACACCCAGCCGCGCTCGACGGCCTCCTCGACCTGCGATCCGATGTCGACGACGGAGCCCGCGCCACGCGGCAGCCGGTCGAGCGCATCCGTCAGATCGCGCGCCAGCGCCGAGGGCTCGACGCCGAAGTGCTTGACGATGCGATGCAGATCCGAGTCCTGCAATTGCAGGATCTGGTGGAACCAGTGCACGAGTTCGATATACGGATTGCCGCGCAACTTGCAGAACACATTCGCACTTTCGATCGCGCGATAGGCCAGCTTGTTCAGCTTGCCGAACAACGCTGCACGTTTGATTTCGGCCATTTTGCTAGTCCTTGGATGAGTGTTGGGGTTCCGGCTGGCGAGCGTGTGCGTCGCCGCGCCCGGGTTCGCCGGGCCGTCCGGACAACGAAGAGGAATGCAAAGCGGGATGCAGCCTGAGCTGACGCTGATCCTGCGCGGCGGGGCCGCTGAGCACCCAGCTCGTATAGCCGAGCCGCGCGCGTCGGCCTAGCGCGAGACGCGGCACGTCTTCCTGCTTGAGCCACAGGTTCAGGTCCCAGTCGAGACCGTCGCGCACGTAGTTGCGCACCCAGTCGGTCAGGCGGCGCAAGCTGTCGCCGCCTGGCAGGAAGCGCTCGTAATCGGCGAGCGTCAGCGGGCCGATGATGATACGGAACTTGTGCTGGCAGTCCCACACGCGTGCACCAAGCAGCGTCGATACGCCGAGCGCGGACGATCCGTCGCGCGCGCCCAGCCGCGAGAGCGTGTCGCGCGGCAATGGCATCCAGTGGCCGACCCATTGCTCGATACGCACGGGCAATTGGAAGAAGCGCTCAAGAATCAGTTGCAGGCCCGCTGCGGGACGCGTCGGTGCAGCGAGCAGTCCGGCGAAGTGCAGCTTCGCGAAATCGGGCACTGCGTCGCGCTCGCGCAGCGCCGCTTCGCCGAGACCGAACGTGCTGCCCACATACACCGAAAAGCGGTCGCGCTCCGGCCGGTCGAGACTCACGGTCGGCTGCGCGTTGGCCCACGCCCGATAGAACAGCGACACCATCCGGTGATGAAACACGTCGAGAAAGCGCGCGAACGTCGGGTCGTTCGCGTTGCGCGCGCGGTCGCGCACATATTCGGTCAGATGCACGGGCATCGGCCCGTTCGGCCCCAGCAGGCCCATGAAATTCACCGCGAGCCGCGCCGCGTGTCCGTCACGCGACGGGATCATCGCGGCGAGCGTCGCCGGATGAAAGATCAGCTCCGGCTCCTGCGAAAAACGCACGGCATCGTCGCGCGGGCGCAGCGATTCGCCGATGCGCGGCTTGTCGCGATGCGCGTTCTCGATGAGCCGCACGGCCTGGAAGAAATCGAAGCGCCATGCGTGTGTTTCGAGTTCGCGCAACAGAGTCAGAGCGTCAGGCATTGTCCGCCCCTCGCTGGCCAGCGCATGATCTCGCCGCGCGACAACGTTCTCACCACCGTCTCGGCGAACGAATTGATCGACACGTATTGCGCAAAGTAGTGCGACAGCACGGCGCCGAGCAGAAACGCACCCGCGCCTTCGAAGGCGGCATCGTCGAGCGTCAGCGTGATCGCGAGGCCCCGGCCGAACACGATCGGTCCGGCAAACGGCAGGCGTCGCGTCACGGAATGCGATTCGACGGAATGCACGCCTTCGATCATCCGCTGTGTCGCCGGGTCGCCGACGGGGCAATAGAGACTCAGCAGGTCACGCAACGCGCGTGCGCCCTCTTTCGCGTCGCTATCGACGAGCGACGCATAGTTCAGCGACAGATGGCTCAGCAGCCGCCATGCGACGGCGCCATGCGCATACGACGGCAGCGGGCGGCTCGGGCCGCTTACGCAGCGCACGCTCTCGACGGGCGCTTCGACATCGAGCGTGAAGTCGCTCGGGCCGCTGCCGATCGACAGCGTGAGCGGCAAGTCGCGATTCGTGCAGAGCACCTGCAATCCGAGCTGGCGCAGATCGCCGCGAAACGGCGCATTCGCCGCATCGACGAGCGCGATGAACGTCTCGCTGCCCAGATAGCTCGTGCGCGGTCCGCGTTCGGCCTGACGCGACGAGCGCAGCCGCTTCTCCCGCCGCACCTGGTAGTACGCGTTCGCGCCGTGGCCCGCGCCGAGGTCGCGCGCGTGATAGAACGCGTCGAACTTCTGCTCGGCGGCGGCACCCGCGCCATAGCCGGTGACTTCCTCGATCGAGTAGATCTCGAAGTCCATCGGCCGCGTGCGATCGGCGACCACGTGATATTCGAACTGCTCGCCGGACAGCGCGATGCGGTCCGTACGGCGCGGAAACAGATTGATCGCGGGGGTGCAGAAGAGCGCGAAGTTGGACGCGTCGAGCGACTGCTCGAGCAGCGGGTCGCCGCGCTTGAGCAACACGATCACTTCCACTTCGCTGTCGCCGCAACGGCGCAGCGCCGGCTGCAAGCCATCGATCGCGACGAACATGAAGCGCTGCGCGAACGCGAAATACTCCTGTAGCAGCCGATAGCCCTGGAACGACTGCTTGCTGATGGGCAGCAACGCTTCGTCTTGCGCAAAGCCGACGGGCGCGATGGCCGTCGCGGGCAATTGCGCATGCCACGTTGCGGGCCGCGAGACGGGCATCACGACGACACCAGCAGCGGAGCCGAGCAGGCGCTCATAGGTGCGGGTCGGCAAGGCGTCGGCGCCGCGCAGATACAGGGCCAGCCTGTCGAGCTTCAACTGGTTGATCTTGAGGCCACCCGTCGCGCGCAGCCGCAGTCGCAGGCCCGCTTTCACGCCGGGCGGCAGCGCGATGTCCGCGCCGCCGAGCGAGCCCGAATGCGTGAAGAACCTGGCATCGGCGATTTCGAGCGGCCACAGCGTGAGGTCGTGAGCGCTGCGATATTCGCAACGCGTCGAGCCATTCTTGTCGAGCACGCTGCGAAACGCGCTGCCGCGCGCGACCTTCACGCCTTCCGCGAGGCCGGGGTTGCTCAGATCGGGCCGGATCTGCACGACGGCCATCGATGGCGTCGGCGCGAGATAGTGCGGATAGACCAGTCCCGCGAGATGCTGCGTGAAGCGCGGAAACTCGGCATCGATCTTCATCTGCACGCGCGCGGCGAGAAAGCTGAACCCTTCGAGCAGGCGCTCGACATACGGGTCCGCGCATTCGAGGCTTTCCAGCCCGAGGCGCGCGGCGACCTTCGGATACTCCTTCGCGAACTCCCCGCCCATCTCCCGCAAGTGCTGGAGCTCTTCACTGTAGTACTTGATCAGTTCGGGGTTCATGAATTCAACGTGCCCCGCTCTGGTCGATCACTCTGATTTCGCCGGCTTCAAGATCGAGCTCGGTCCTGAAGTAGAGCCGCTCCGGATACGGCTGCGCCCACAAGTCGCCTTCGATCAGAAACGACACGGTATTGTGGCGACCCGTGGTTTCTTCGGCCTGAACGGCCGTCACGCGCACCGTGTCACGGATGATGCGCGGCTCGAATGCCCAGATCGCGTCGCGCACGTGCTTTTCGAGTTTCGCTGCATCGATGCCCGAAGCCGTCTTGCCCGCGATATCCGGAAAGCCGAAGTTCAATACCGACGTGCTCACATACGGATAACCCGACAGGTCCTGCACGGAAGCGAGTCCGTTGGCGTTCAGGAGCCACGCCAGATCGCGCTGCACGCTTTGACGCAGCGCGCGCATCGACAGCACGCGGCGCTCGCGAGCCTCCTGCTTCACCTCCGGCTCGTAGTCGGTCAGCCGGTCGAGCAGCGAGGGTTGCAGCCGGTCGCGCGTGCTCGATTCAGCCATGATCCGGTGCGGCGCCTGCGCCGCCCTCGTTGCCAGGCGGCGAGTCGACCGCCAGTTCGATCGTGCGGATATCGAGCAGCGCATAGTCGTTCACATCCGTCGTCAGCATCCGCTGTCCGACGGGGCGCGCCTCCGTCGCCTCGCCGCCGACCCATTCGGTCAGACGCGCGAGCCATAGCGCGTGGCTCTTGTGCGCCAGCGTGCCCGCATAGCGAGTCGGAATCAGCCCGGCCGCCTGGCCTTCGTTGGCCCATGTGAAGATCGCGGGTGTCCAGACACGGTCGCGCAGATCGACGGGCGCTTCGATCTCGATGCGCCTGATCCGGAAGAACGGCACCCAGTAGTAGCGGCCGTTGAGCACCGTTTCGAGCGTGGGTCCGAGCCGGCCGTCGGCATCGGCGATCCACTCGAACGGCTCGCCGTTGATGCTGCCCGAGGTGGTGGGCGCGTCGGCGAGCGCCTGTTCGCGCGCGGCCGTGGCGGCTGCGCCATCGCCCGCCGCATCGAGCCGCAGCGCTTCGACGAGCAACGCGAGCCAGCCCGTCGGCTCGCCGAAAATCAGCGGCGCGCGCGTGCCGTTGAAGACTTCCTCGCGCAGCGCTTCGCATTGCAACGCTTCGCGGTAGGTCTGCACCATCGGCAGCGCGGCCGCGTCGAGATCGCCGACGACATTCAGTTGCGTCAGCGCGCGGTCCCACGAGCCCAGCACCGCGAGCAACTGGAACAGGAACACGCGAAGAGACGCCTTCGACGGATCGTTGCGAACCTGCATCTGCAATTGGCGCAGGCTCTCGTCCAGATCGCCTCCACGCAAGCTTTCCTCTGCGGTCATGTCAGTTCGCTCCGTCAGGCCGGGTCAAAATCCAACTACGTGCAATTGCGTGCAACCGCGCGAGACCCGCATGCCATTGCCCACGCCATCGCGTTGCCGTGCCACAGCGCTGTTCGATTGCGGCACGGCACGCCGCCCCCGTCTAGTTGGTCGCGTCGTTCTTCGGAATGTCCCACTTCACCTCGACGACGCCGCCCTCCTTCGCTCCCTTCGCGTTTTGAGGCTGATATTCGACATGGAACTTCTCGAAGTTCAGCGTCACGTTTTCGGTGAAACGGTCTTCGCCACCCGAGCCGCCCGTCGAGTACGAACTGATCAGCAACGCGGTCAGCGTCACCTTGTAGTACTCCAGCGGGTTGTCGCCGCCCGCCTTGCGTACGGTCAGCACCGCCGATTCGATGTGCGAGCCCTTGCAGCAGGCCGCCATGATCGCCGGTGACGCTTTGTCGACGTATTTGGTGAACGAGAGGTCCTGCACGTTCACCTTGCCGGCGCCTCCGCCCGTTCCCATGTGCATCGTGCCGCTCTGACTCAGCCCCCAGCTCCACGCGAGCAATTCGATTTCTTCCTTATGGGTCTTGTCCTGGGACTCGCCCTTGATGTCGCCCAGCTTCATGAACATATCGACGGCCATGTTCTTCTCCACTCAAAAACGTTTCGTCGGTAACAACGGAATTCCGTCATGCCGCCTTGGCGGACGGAAGCTTCGAGACCAGCCGCAATGACACGGTCAGGCCTTCCAACTGGTAATGCGGACGCAGGAAAAACTTCGACGTGTAATAACCGGGGTTGCCTTCGACTTCTTCAATCACGACTTCGGCGGCGGCAAGCGGCCGGCGTGCTTTCGACTCTTCGCTGGAATGAGCAGGATCGCCGTCGACGTACTGAAGAATCCAGTTTTGCAGCCAGCGCTGCATGTCGTCCTTCTCCTTGAAGCTGCCGATCTTGTCGCGCACGATGCACTTCAGGTAGTGCGCAAAGCGGCTGCACGCGAACAGATACGGCAGACGCGCGGCGAGATTCGCATTCGCCGTGGCATCGGCATCTTCGTACTCGGCGGGCTTGTGCAACGATTGCGCGCCGATGAACGCGGCAAAGTCCGAGTTCTTCTTGTGCACGAGCGGCATGAAGCCGTTCTTCGCCAGTTCTGCTTCGCGCCGGTCGCTGATGGCGATTTCCGTCGGGCATTTCATGTCGACGCCGCCGTCGTCGGTCGGGAACGAATGCACCGGCAAGCCCTCGACCGCGCCGCCCGACTCGATGCCGCGAATCCGCGAGCACCAGCCGTACATCTTGAACGAGCGGTTGATGTTGGTCGCCATCGCGTAGGCCGCGTTGGCCCATGCGTATTTGCCGCTGTCTGCGCCGGCCGTGTCTTCTTCGAAGTCGAATTCGTCGACGGGGTTGGTCTTCGCGCCATAGGGCGCGCGTGCAAGAAAGCGCGGCATCGCGAGACCGATGTAGCGCGAATCTTCCGACTCGCGCAACGAGCGCCACGCGGCATGCTCGGGGGTCTGGAAGATCTTCGTCAGGTCGCGCGGATTGGCCAGCTCCTGCCACGAATCCATCAGCATGACGGCCGGGTCCGCGCCCGCGATGAACGGCGCGTGCGCGGCGGCGGAGATCTTCGCGATCTGGGTCAGCAGGTCGACATCGGGACCGCTGTTGTCGAAGTAATAGTCAGCGACGAGCGCGCCATAAGGCTCACCGCCGAACTGGCCGTATTCTTCTTCATAGAGCTTCTTGAAGAACGGGCTCTGGTCCCATGCCGTACCTTTGTATTTCTTGAGCGTTTTGTACAACTCGCCCTTCGAAATATTCATCACGCGAATCTTCAACGACTCGTCGGTCTCGGTGTTGTTCACGAGATAGTGCAGACCGCGCCATGCGCTCTCCACTTTCTGGAACTCTTCCGAGTGAATGACCAGGTTGATCTGATCGGTCAGCTTCTTGTCGATCTGCGCGATCAAGCCCTCGATGGTCGCGAGAACATCGTTCGAAATGACAGCGGTATCGCGCAGCGCCTGTTCGGCGAGCGTGCGCACGGCCGTCTCGACGGCTTCTTTCGCTTTCTCGCTTTTCGGCTTGAATTCCTTTTGCAGCAGATTAGCGAAGTCGCTCATTTCGAGCGTGCCTTCTGCCTGCTGCGCCTGCTCCTGGGGGGTCGGTTCGGCCATGGTCAGACTCCACTGTTGGTCGCGCTTATTCCTGTGGCTTCGGCGCGGATGCGAGCGATTGCAGCAAGGCCGGATCGTTCAGTACTTTCGCGATCAATTCCTCGGCGCCGGTCTTGCCGTCCATATAAGTCAGCAGGTTCTGCAACTGGCCGCGCGCCTCGAGCAGCTTCGACAGCGCATCGATCTTGCGCGCGACGGCGGCGGGAGAAAAATCGTCCATGCTCTCGAATGTCATGTCGACGGCGAGATTGCCTTCGCCTGTCAGCATGTTCGGCACCTGCACCGCGACGCGCGGCTTCATCGACTTGAGGCGCTCATCGAAGTTGTCGACGTCGATTTCCAGAAACTTGCGGTCCGCGACGGGTGCAAGCGGATCGGCAGGCTGCCCGGACAAGTCGGCCATCACGCCCATCACGAACGGCAGATGCACCTTCTTCTCCGAGCCATACACCTCGACGTCATATTCGATCTGCACGCGCGGCGCGCGATTGCGTGCAATGAATTTCTGGCTGCTTTCCTTGGCCACGACAGTTCCCCTGGTTGACGCCGCACCGTCGAAAGATGGGGCAGCGTATCAGTTGCGATGCGATCAACTCCCCACGACTATTCGTTCTCGATACCGCCAACCTGCCGGGCCTGGCCAAGACCTTCGGGCGCCAGGTCCTCGAGTATTTCCATGAAGTTCTTGTCCACGAGACGCCGCGCGCGGTTCAACAACAACGGCACCGGGCTCGACGGCTCGTGCTTCTGGTAGTAAGCGCAGATCTTGTCGAGCAGGCGGATCACGTCCTGCCGGCTGTTCACGTCGCCCGTCGGCGGCGCGCTCGTGCCCGCTCGCGCGGCCGTGCCTGCGGGCACGTCTGTCTCGCCGTCGCCCGCCGCTGCGTCGTTCGCAACTTGCGGCACGGCTTCGCCGACACGCTCGCCAAGAAATCCCGCCGCCTGTTGCAACAGACGCGACAACGGCGACAGGTCGATCGCCTGGGCCGTGCCGACGCGCTCCGTCAACAGCGTTTCGATACGCGTGTTGCTGGTGCGCGCGCCCTGCAACGCAGCGACGACGCGCACGGCATCGTCGCGCACGTCGGCGATCGCCGCGTCGATCGATGCGAGGGACAACGGTTCGACGCCCTCGGGCGCGGGCGCGTCGCCGTTCGCATATTCGATGTCCCGCAGTCTGACCATGCCATGCGAGCGCGAAGCGACAAGCGGCGTATCGCGCACGTCCAGCAGCATGCCGGATTGATCGACGAGGACGGTCAGTGCATTGATGCGCGCGGTCGGGTCGTTGTCGTCGTCGGGATCGAGTTGCGGATGGACATGATTCCAGTGCTGTTCGAGCAGCGCTTCGATCAGTGCAAGCCCTTCGGCAAGACCCTCGAAGCCCTGACGATGCAGCAGCGCGCGCGCAAGATGCGCGGCCACACGCAAGTCGCGGCTCTTGCCGAACAGTTCGAGAGAAAGCGACTGAGCTGTCTTCCAGTCCGGCGGCGTGGCAGCGACTACGGTTGCGCCGTACTGGACATCCGGCTTGCCGTGGACAGCCTGTTCGAGTTCGAGGAACAGCGGGTCGTATTCGACATCATCCCCACAAGGGCTTTCTGGTGAGATTTCGGCAAGCAGTACCCCGGCATCGAGCGTGGCCATTTCTTGTATTCGCTGCAGTCAGAGACGAATAGTTTTAGCGTGCTCGCTCTTCGCGACGACTCACGCCACGTTAACCGTCGAAACTGGACTTCCCCCGGATCGAATAGTCAATTTAATCAATTCGGATTACTTATGTATGGACGCGTTTATACAGCCACGATGCAACGCGGTCACTGCTGCGACAGACCGATACGAGCATAGCACGCAATCCTTAAAATTAAAGGACAGGTTCGATGCTCTCGCTTTTGTAAAGCCGATTCAAAAATTCAATTAAAAATGGCGTTTCTAAACGCCTTAAAAAAACGCAAGATGCGCATACGGTCTTGGTTTTGCATCGATCGCAACTTGCGCGTCACTCGGCGGCATTACCATCTAGTAAACGTTCGAGTCTCACGAAATTGAAAAAAAGCACGATTGGACGCAATAAGGTAAACCCTCATATTGGTTTTGGCCGGGCGTGTGCAATACCTAAGGCAGTACTTTTCGCACTATTGCGGTGAATACCTGTTTCCTCTATTAGTCGACGCTGAACGGCCACGGACCGATAGCCGTATGTCAGTTTCCCAGCTTCAAACGAACGGACGCTTTTCGGGTACTGAATCCGCACAGCGTGACGCTGTGCTCATCATGCGGGGTGACGTGTGACACACATAGAATGCGCACGTGCGGTCGACCGTGCTTGCGATGCGGCGTTGCCGGACTTGTGGCGGCGCCGTACATGTCTGAACCATGACGAAATGGCTTCGATGTATTTAATCGTTCGCCGCGCACTTCAGACGTATTACCCATTCGAATTACAGGCGCTAGGCGAAGACAAGGAAGAGTTGATCTCGCAGTTCATTTATTTCAAGGTTTTTCGTCTCGAAGCCGCGCATGCGCATCCGGAAGCGTTCCCACTACATAGCGCGCCGTCAAACGGTCATGCAGTGTGCGCATATTTTCGCCGTTATCTGATCGATTGCCTGCGCAATGCCGGTCATCAGCGCAACGTCGTGTTCGACAACGAAGACGTGCTGGCCGAGATCGAGCAACAGGCAGCCGTGCAAGGCGACCCAGTCGGCTCCGTGTTGCTGCAACACGGACTTGACGAGCGCATTGTGCGGGAATCGGCAGCGCGCTTCATTGCCGGGCTCGACAAAGTCGACCAGTTGCTGCTTGCAGGCAGCCTCGGCTGGCTCTCGAACGAAAAAGGCGGACTGGCGGAGATTGCCACGCGCTACAGGATCGCGTCGTATCACTATCGCGCCCGCAAGCTCGGCGTCACGCTGAAGAAAGGCTCGCTGCCCACCGATTTCGCCGCGACGAGCATCGGTCAGTGGATCGCGAAGACGCTCGGCATCGACATCGTCGCGGATAACAGGATCGCGATCCTGCTCGTGCTGGGCATCCTCGCCGAGCAGTCGCACGCGCCAGCGGCCGAGCCCGCTCCTGAGCGAGGCTTTCTGTGCGACTTGTCACAGCAAGCCTGACGGACCGCGGCGGCCGGCAACGCAACGAAGACTCGCTAGGCGACTGGTCGAGCGAGCGCCTTTACTACTGCGTGCTTGCGGATGGCGCGGGCGGACATGGCGGCGGCGATACGGCATCGGCGATCGTCGTCGATTCCGTACTTGCGGATCTGCGTTATCTGACCGTTGGCGAGTTGCCGCCGACGGGCCAGCGTCTCGTGAGCGCGCTCGCTCACGCGAACGACAACATCGTCGAAGAACAGACGCGTGGCGGCGCCGCGCTCAAAGACATGCGCTCGACGGCCGTGGTGCTCGCGATCGACTGCGAGCAGCGCACGGCGGCGTGGGCGCATTGCGGCGATTCGCGTCTCTATTGCTTCCGTAGCGGCAATGTCCGTGTGCAGACGCGCGATCACAGCATGGTTCAGGAAATGGTCGACGCGCGCCTGCTGTCCCCCGATCAGGCGCGCCATCATCCGCGCCGCAACGTGCTGCTCGCGGCGCTCGGCACGCGCGGAGATCTGCACATAACGGGTTCCACCGGCACCTTCAACCTGCTCGATCGCGACGCGTTCCTGCTGTGCAGCGATGGGCTGTGGGAGTACGTCGACGAAACCGGCATGTGCGAAGCGCTGCACAACGCCGCGACACCGGACGCCTGGCTCGACGCACTCGCCGCGCAAGTGCGCGCATCGGCGGATGCGAACCGCGATAACCTGAGCGCAATGGCAGTATGGATCGTCGACGCGGAAGACACGCAGGCCACCATATTGCAGACGAGCCGCGCGCCTTCATGACAGTGCGCATCGCGCCTGCCGTCGATCTCTACGCCAGCCGCCGAACGTTGCTAGAAATCGCCACACCCATGCGGACTGTTCAGCAACATGCAACTGTTCAGATTGGGCTGCGAGCGCACGCGCTTCCATTCGACGGCGAGTATGTCCTGATTGTCGCCGGGTGCCGCCGTCGTAAAGAGCGGCTGGTTCGAACCGATGCAGATATTCGTCCCTTGCAGGTTGTTTTCGTAGACGAAGGTTTGCGCCTGGTTGCTGAAGAACGACTGCAAGCCGGCTTGCGCAACGAGATTCGGCATGGTGATCACGGTCAGCGTGCCGGGCACTTCGTTCACGACATACCCGACGCTCGACAGGAAGTTCGGATCGATCGGATATTGGCCTGGCTGCGAATTCTGGTTCGCCGTCGTGGTGAGTGAACCTGTCAGCGCGCCTGCTGCCGTATCGCCGTTGATGAGTCCGCTGGCCGTAAACGTGAACGCAGGGTTGGGTGCGCCGGCGAAGCGCGTCGTGCCGTTCG
This sequence comes from Paraburkholderia piptadeniae, assembly GCF_900007165.1. Lineage (GTDB taxonomy): Bacteria > Pseudomonadota > Gammaproteobacteria > Burkholderiales > Burkholderiaceae > Paraburkholderia > Paraburkholderia piptadeniae. The sequence goes on along the minus strand of NZ_CYGY02000006.1, from coordinate 27,640 downwards.
CGGTGACGATCACAGTGGGCCTTGCGACATACACGTAATGATTGCCCGTCGTCGGCACCGTGCCGCCCCAGCTACATCCGGCGCCGAAGATGCATCCGTAGAAGTTGGGCTGCGCGGTATTGGGCTGCACGTTTGCGCGTACTTCCTGATTCCATGTGGCCGCCCAGATCCGCCAGCCATTCGAGGCGCTCAGCGCGCCCGTGCTGCCCGCCGTGAATACGCCGTTCTCCATCACGAGGTCGACGGTGCCGCCCGAGGTCAGACTGGTATTGAGCGCGACATTGCCCGTCGCGGCCTGCGCGATCAGATTGCCCGTCAGCGTCGAGTTCGTGCCGTCGATCGCGGTCAACGTGCCCGAGGTCGCGTTGTATGACTGGCTTATGACCGGCCCGATCGCGAAGCCGTGTGAATCGACAAAGTTCACGTTGCCCGCATTGACGAGCGCGAGCACGCCGACGTCGTTTTGCGGATCGGTCAGCGTAAACGAGCCGGGCCCGGACAGCAGCAGGTTCGCCGCCTGGATGCCACCCGGGTCGGTCACGGCGCCCGCCGACACCAGCGACAACGTATGCCCCGCGCCAAGCGACAGCCCGAACGTCAGTTGAATACCCTGACTGCCTGCGCCCGGATTCGACAACGCGAGGTTCATGTTCAGCCCGGGCTTGACGAGCTGGCACGAGCTGCTCGCCGAGCCGCACACGCCGTTCACGGTGATGAGGCCAGTCTGCGTGTCCGAGCCGAGCGTGAGCGTCTGGAAGTTCGTGAAGCTCCCGAACGTCTGCGCGTCGATGCTCATGCCGCCGCTCGTACCGAACAGCGTGATCGGCGTCGCGTCCTGCGGCGTGAGCGCGAACGTCGAAGGATCGACGCTGGCCGGCAATATGGAAAGCACGCCCCCGCCGCCCGTGATGCTCGCGCTGCGGCTCAAGATGCTTTGCGACGTGTTGTCGTTCGCGGCGCGCAGCACGACCGAGCTGCCCGGGGCGCCGTTGATCGACACGGGGCCCGCCGCGTGGAAGAAGCTCGAGACCGCGAACGAACTCATCAATTGCGGCATGGGCACCGCACCGAACGCGAGACCCGCATCCGACGTGTTGGTCGAGCCGGCGAGCGAAATCGTGCTGCCGGGCTTCGTCGAAATCACGCTGCCGTTCAGGATCAGCGTGCCGTAGTCGAATTGAACGTTGCCGCCGTTCGCGCTGGTGGTCGGGCTGGTCACGACGCCGCGGATATCGATTGCGCCGCCGTTGTTCGACACGATCTGCGTGCCGTCGGCGATCAGCACGCCTTGCGCGTTCGCGCCGGAGCCACTGCCGTCGATGCTCAACTGGCCGCTGCCCGTCGTGATGGTCGAAGGCGTCGGCACAATCGATTCAGTCTGGCTTTCGAGCACCACGCCCGTCGACGCGAGGTTCGTCGCGGGCGTGCCCGTGGTTCTGCCCGACAGCGAGATCGAGCCGCTCGTCGACGAGATCGATCCGTTGTTCAGGTCGAACGCGATGCTGCCCGACGTCGTCGCGGGGGTGCTGCCCGCCACGACGATGTTGCCGCTGCCCGTGATGATCAGCGGCAATTGCGTAACGGTGGTGTCGGGGTTGGTGACCAGGAATCCCTCGAATGCGCTGACGCCCATGCCGAATGTCGTGGCCCCCGTGACGGTGCCGTTCACCGAGACGCTGCCGCTCGTAGTGCTCGCCGATGTATTGACAAGCACGACGCCGGTGCCGTCAAGCAGGACATTCGCAGTGCCGCTGATGGTCACGTTGCCTGCGCCGTCGCTGATCCGCGTATTCTCCAGGTGAACGCCCTGAGCCGAGCTGCTCACTGTCGCCGCGCCCGCCACGCCGATCGCGCCCGACGCGGCCGCGAACATCGCGTTGTGCACGCTGATGCCGGTGCCAGCCGTCGCTTGTGCGCTGCCGTTGACGGAGATCGCGCCGGCGCCCGTCGCTGAAAAAGCCGGCGTCGTGCCCGGCGGCGACTGGTTCGTGAAATTGCCGTTGACGATCACGCCCGTCGCCGGTCCGTCGACCGCGCTGGTCGCAGCGCCCGTCACGGAGATCGAGCCTTGCCCCGTCGTGCGCAGCGCGCTTTGCTCGATGTCGACGCCTGCACCGGCCAACCTCGACAAGCCGCGCATGCTCGACGAGCCCGTCACGCCGATACTGCCGTCACCTGTGCTGACGAGCGCATAGCCGAGCGCGACGCCCGAAGGGAGGCCCGTCGTCGCATACCCGAGCGCGACGCCCTGATCGGCGGACACCGAACCCGTGATCGATACGCCTCCACCCGTCGTGTTGATCGCCGCGTTCTGCAACGTCACGCCCGCGCCCTGATTGGTGATGTTTGCAGAACCCGTCAACGCGACATTGCCCGTCGCCGCCGTCAGCTGCGCGTTGTTGAGGTTCACGCCGGAGCCGCTCGTGCTGCTCGTGATGACACCGTTGATCGTGACCGTGCCGCTGCCCGTCACGTCGATGTTCGGGATCAGCGTCGTCGATTCGTCCGGATTGAGCTGCGCGTAGGGTCCGGCCGAGATGGTCACGCCGAACGCGGTGCCGCCGAACTGGCCCGCGCTTCCGCTGCCGCTGAGCGAAATCGCGCCGCTCGCGGTCTCGATCGCGCTCTGCTGCATGTTGATGCCATTGCCGAACGTGCCCGAACCGGCGAGCGTCACGTTGCCGCTCGTCGTGGCAAGCAGCGAATAGCCGATCGTGACGCCGTCGATTTCCGCCGCGGCGCCGTTGATATTGATCGCGCCCGCTTCCGTATGCACCGTCGAGGTGTTGATGCTCACCGCGCTCTGCCCCGTGTCGCCGATCGTCAGCGATCCGCCGTTGGTATCGATTGCAACGTTGGTGAGGGTCACCGAATTGGCGGGCGTCGTGCCGCCCACATTCGCGTCGAACACGAGATTGAGCGGGCCCGCCTGCGATGAGATGTTCTGTCCGATATCCGTGATCGAGCCGGCCGCGCTGAACGTGAGCGTCGTCGCGTTGTTGCCCGCCGGCGATAGCAAGGTTTTCGTGATCGGCGTCTGGATGGAAATATTGCCCGCCTGCGCGCCGCCCGTTCCCGTCGTGATCGTGACCGACGTGCCGTTGCCAAGCGGCGTTTCGATGTCGGAACGGAACACGACGCTGTTGTCACTCGCTGCCGCGAACGTCGTCGTGCTGCCTGGCGCAAATCCGATCGGGTCCGGCTGGATGAAGACATCGAACGGATCGAGCAGCCAGGTCCCGGCCTTCCCTCTGACTGCCGACGCATCGATCCTCACACCGGCCGTGTCGAGATAATGGCCCGAGGTCTCGATCAGTCCGCCGTCGCCGCCCTGTGGGCCGCCCTTCGCCGACAGCGTGCCGTAAATGCGGCTCGCCATCGCGCTGTACGCGACGACATGGCCTCCGTTACCGTTCAGCGATGCATCGGCGTGAATGCTCGCAGTCGGCGACATCCAGATTGCGTTCGCGTTGCGAATGTCGGCATCGCCGCCTGCCGCGCCTCCGCCAAAGCGCACCGTGCCGCCGCCCACCGCGCCGCTCGCATCGACACTCGCACCATCGGGCAGCGCGACGTCATAACCTGTGATGTCCACGCGGCCGCCCGTCAGGCCCGCGCCGCCCGTTGCATCGAGCGTCCCGCCCGCCATCACGACGCCGTTCGTGCCGCCGTCGAGCACGATGTGTCCATTGCGCTCGGCAAGGCTCTGCGCGCGCACGATCCCCTGCTGGTTGATCACGGTGCCGGCAAGCGCATCGGCTGTCTGCGCGCTCATGATCACGGTGCCGCCGTCGGCCGCGAGTGTCCCGGTGTTGCCTATCAGCGCGCGCGCCGCACCTTCGTTGATCTTCAGCGTGGTCAAGCCGTCGCCGGCGAAGTCCACGGTGATGTCGCTGCCCGCGCCGAGCGCAACCGTGCCGAGACGCGCGCTCACCGTACCCGTATTGCTGACGGTCCCGCCGAGCAGCGCGATCGTGCCGCCCGATTCGGCCGTGAGCGTGCCGGCGTTGCTGACGGGCGCCGCCGATGCGCCGACAAAGCGGTAGTTGCCCGCAAGGAAATCGGCGTTCGAGATATTGAGGGTCGACGCGACCAGCGAACCGACGTTCACCGACGAGCCGGGCGCAAAGATCACGCCGGCGGGATTGACGAGGAACACCTTGCCGTTTGCCTGCAGGCGTCCCGCGATCACGCTCGGGTCGTTGCCCATCACGCGGTTGAGCAAGGCCGCGCTCGCCGACGGCTGGACGATCTTCACGCCCTCGCTCGCGCCGATCGAAAACGTGTTCCAGTTGACGATCGCCTTGGGCGACGATTGCGTGATGTTCATTTGCCCGGCACTGGGCACCGCGACGCTCACCGTTCCCGACACCACCTGCGCGCCAGTCGGATTCGCTAGCGCCGTCGGCCCGCACGACGCAGCGAACAGCGCAGTCACCGCGCTGGCGATCGTGCCGGCGCGTAACGGTCCCACACCCGGCCGCACACCCGATCGCATACCCGGTCGCACATTGGAGGGCTTGTTCATCGCACACCTCAGGCCGATGGTCCACTAGAACGTCTTCGTCAACTGCACATAAAAGCGCGGCACCTTGTCGTTGCCCGTCGTATCGGAGCCCGTCGTGCGCCACGCGATCGTGCCCTGCACCGCGATGCCGCCCGGCGCCGACCAGAATGCACCAAGGCCGACGCCGCTTCTCGTGATCACGTTCGCCCCCTGGTTCGGCCGCGTGTTCGCGTTGTACCAGCCGGTGCCGAAATCGAAGAAGCCGAACACCGTCGCTTTCGACGTGATCGAGTAACGCCCTTCGACGGTCGCGACGAATCCTTCGTCGACGAGCGCCTCGGAAGGCGAATAGGCGCGCACCGCGTGCGGCCCGCCGAGCAGAAAGCGCGACGAGTTGTCGAGCGTCGTGGCTGCCCACTGGCCGGAAATCCCGGCGAACATGCTGACGCGCTCCGTCACCGCATTCAGCCGGTTCGCAAAGAACGTGGCGCGCATTTCGTTGCCTTGCGTGTTGCGGCCAAACGGCGACGCATCGATTTCCTCGGCCTGCGCGTTCCTGAAGTGAACGCTGCCGATCAGCAGTTCCACGTCAGCGCTGTTGAAGCCTCCGCCAAAAAACGTATCGCGGCTTTCGTAGCTCAGGCCGACACTGCCTTCGATCAGCGAACGCGGATTGTGCGAATCGACGACGCCCACGTTGTCGATCAGATCGCGATACTCGAGATTGACGCGCGCGAGCAGGTTCTGGCTGCGCGTGCGCACGAGCGGATGCGTGAGCGTCAGGTCGACGACGGTCGCCTCGCCCTGCGCGTCGAGCGACGCGAACTCCTTGCCGAGCGCGTAGTTGAGCCGCGACACGGCGACGCCGACGCGCGTGCCATACGCATTGACAGGCGCCTCGTAGCCGATGCGGCCATAGACGGTGTCGAGCCGTTCGCTGCCGAGCAGCCGCAAGTCCAGGTTGTCGCCGATCATGAAGGGCGAGTTGAGCCGCGCCAGCGCGCCCAGGCGCCACGTGCCGCTTTCCGGCGCGCCGTAGTTGTCGACGTCGACAGCAAAGGTCCAGCGTTTGGCGGGCGCGACGCTGATGCTCAGATCGACCGTGCCCGGCTCCTCGCCCGTCTCGATCGCCGACGTCACCTGGATGCCCGGCAAGTCGGACAGCAGCAGCATCGTGCGTTCGATATCGTGCTGCTGCAACGGCTGGCCGACGGGGATCTGCGCGACGCGCTCGCGTATCAGGCTTTCGCGGATCGGCGTGCCCGCCGCGATATCGAGCCGCACATGGCCCACGCGCCCTTCGAGCACGGTGAACTCGACCGTCCCCGCGCTCACGTCCTGCTGCGGAATCACCACCTGAGCCAGCAGGTAGCCGCGCGCCCGATATACCTGCGTGACCTTGGCCGCGATCGCTTCGAGATCAGCGAAGCCGATCTGCCTGCCGATCTGGTCGCGCACGGGCGCAAGCAACTCGTCGGAGGGGATCGTATCGTTGCCCTTGAACGTGATGCCCTTGAGCGTGAACGTCGGACCGGGCGCCGCGACGGGAGGCGTCGTCGGCGGCGGCACGGCAGGCAGCGCCTCGCCGCCGCCGGGCGGCGCTGGGCGCGTCTCGCGCGGCGCGGTCTGCTGGAGAATGCTGCCCGCGTTCGGCAGCGTCTGGCCCCACGCGAATGTTCCGCCGCAGGCCAATGCCGCCGCGATCAGTCGAAGTGGTGTCTTCATTATTGTTCTTAGCGCGCGATGCTCAGGCGCCAACCTCCCATCAGGTCGAACGGTGCCCAGAAGAACGGATGCGCAAAGCGCGGGTTCTGCATGACCGTGAGTTGCGCGGTGCGCATCGCGTCGATCGCCTCGTGGCCGTCAGCGAGTTGCGAGTAGAACGTGCGCATCGTCAGCGCGCTCGATTCGTCGGCCACGGGCCACATCGACACGATCAGGCTGCCCGCGCCCGCATAGAAGAACGCGCGCGTGAAGCCGAGAATTTCGTCGCCGCGCGCGATCCGGCCCAGTCCCGTCTCGCACGCGGACAGCGTGACCAGCGATACGTTGTCGAGCTTCAGGTTGTAGATGTCCTTAGCGAGCAGCGAGTCGGGGCCGTCGGCGGGCTGCGTCGCGGGCGCGAGCAGGATGCGCGAATGCAGCGGGTCGATCGTGTCCGCCTCGGCGTGCGTGGCCACATGCAGAACGCGGCCAGCGGGCGCGTTGTCGCGAAAGCTCACGCGCGTCGCGCTCGCTTGCAGGAACACTTCGTTGCGCGCGAAGAGCGGCGCGATGCCGCGCACTTCGGCCTCGGCGCCGGGCAGCGCATACGCGGGTGCGATCGTCGGATTGCCGAACGCGACGAGATTGCTCGCGACTTGCCGCTCGCGTGCTTCGAGTTGCACCGCGACGCTGGCCGACGGTTCGAGCGCGATCGGATGGCGCTGGATCAGAAAGCCATCGGGGCCGTGCAGCGCCTGAAACGGCAGATAGTGAAGCGGGCCGTGCGGAACGATGATCAGCCGTTCGTTCTCGCGCAGCCCGAGTGGCGCGATCAGCAGCGCATAGAGCTTGTCGCCGTACGTGATCGCGGCCGGCCGGCGGCGCACGATCGCGTTCCGGATGTCGGTGACGGCGGCATCCATGTCGGCGCGCGCAATCGACAGCGTATAACCCTTGAGCCCTTCATTGCGAATCACCCAGACGACGATCGACTTTTCGAGGCTGTGATACTCGACGATCGCCTCGTTCGGCTTCAGCGAATTGCGCACCACATCGAGACCGGGCACGTCGCCGTTCAGTTGACGGTCGTCGACACCGGCATCGACGCGGTTGCGCACGACATCCAGCAACGCACGTGCGCGACTGCGCTCGGAAAGGCTCCATGCCGACGCATAATCGCCGACCTCGACAGTCAGCGCGATCGCCTTTTCGAACACCGACTGCGTGTCGCCGAAGAGGCCCGTCTTGAACTCGTCGCTGCGAAAACGCGCGCGGATCTTTTCCGAATCGTCGACGGCGAGCAGATATGCCTCGCGCGCCCTGCCCTTGTCGCCGAGCACGAGATCGGCGCGGCCGATGCCCTCGTGCGCCCACAGCCGGTCGTAGTTCGCATCGCCCGAACTGCTCTCCTTCAGGAGCGCGTTGAACGCGTTGCGCGCATCTTCCGGCTTGCCTTCGGCCAGCAGCAGATTGCCTTCGATACGGCGGTACGCGGGCGCGAGTTCGGCCGTCGGCGGAGGACTCGCGGAATCGAATGTCTTGCGCGCGTCCGCCGTATCGCCCGCGGCGATCTGCGCATTCGTGATCGACAGCAGCACCAGCGGCCGATAGCGCGGCGACGCCGTTTCCAGTGCGCGGTTGTACGCGGCGAGCGCATCCTGCGGATGGCCGCGACGCAGCGCGACATCGCCGAGCACTTTGTTCGCGGGCGCGAACACCTGCTCGGGCGCCTTGGGCGTCGATGCGAGGGCTTCCTGTGCGTATTTTTCGGCGTCGGCGAGATCGCCTGCGTAGCTGTACGCGATGGCGAGGTCGCGCTTCGAGAGCGCGGCCAGATCGGCGTTGTCGGCGCGCTGCGCCATCACCAGCGCGCGGGCGGCCGCCTCGACACTGTCGCGGAAGTCGCCGCGCTCGGCCGCCGACACCGCCATGCTGCAATAGTCGTAGGCAGGCAGCGTGACGTGATCGCGCGACAGCAGCAAGCGTCCCTCGGCCGTCAGCGTCTGCAGTGTTTCGGCGTCGCGTTCGCGCTCGGCGGCCTGGCGAAAGCCGGATGATTCGGGCGCGAGGCCCGGTGCAGCGGAACTGGAAGATGCGGCGGTGTCGGCGCCGCATGCAGGAGCGCTCACGACGAGCGTCACGCAGACGGTAAGCGCAGCGAGGCACCCGCTCAACCCTACGGAACGAGAGCGCGCGATGTGATGCTTCGCATCGGACCAACCTGTGCGCGGAGCCGCGCCCGGCACCGTTCGCGATGCGTTGCACGCTCTCCAGGATCGACGGATTCTTCTGAGTTCGTTCACATCGCCTTCCTACGGGACGGACCTGGGACGCGACTGACTGGAGAGCCGTTGTGACTGAGAGCGCAGGCAACCGACGTGAGCGCCGCGCGGAGACCTCGAACTACACAGAACTAGACGAATCAGGGCTCGCTATTTTGAAAGCGGCCGGCGTGCACGAAGCGGCGCTCGAAAGCGACGGGCGCGCGAACGGGAGTGGCATCTCGCGATACAGGCGGCCTCGACGGAAAGGCCTCGCGCGCCGCCTTCAAAATCGATCGCGTGATTCGTCTTGTAAGTACACGCGCGTGTGCGTGAGGATGGCGCATGCGTGTTCGCAGCGCCGCGCGGCTGGACTCACATGAGCATCCCGACCCGATGACAAGTCCCGACGACAAGACGGTAATCGTGTCGCAAGCGCCCGCGTCCGACAGCCGTCCTGCGACGTCATCGGCCGCGAGCATCGACTCGCATCACGCACTGGCGATCGGCACGCGCGTCGCCGAGTTCGAGATCAAGGGCTTGATCGGCGAAGGCGGCTTCGGCATCGTCTACCTCGCTTACGATACTCAGCTGGGCCGCAACGTCGCGCTCAAGGAGTACATGCCCGCGGCACTCGCGTCGCGCGGCAACAATGCCGAAGTCACGGTGCGCTCGGAACGTCACGAAGAGACGTTTCGTGCGGGCCTGAAGAGCTTCGTCAACGAAGCGCGTCTGCTCGCGCAGTTCGATCATCATTCGCTCGTCAAGGTTTACCGCTTCTGGGAAGCGAACGGCACCGCTTACATGGTGATGCCGTATTACGAAGGCCAGACGTTGCGCGACACGCTTCGGGCGATGAGTTCGCCGCCCGACGAAGCATGGCTGCGCGCGCTGCTGACACCGCTTCTCAGCGCGCTAGGCGTGATGCACGCGGCGCAGTGCTACCACCGCGACATCGCGCCCGACAATATCCTGCTGCTCAAGGGCAGCGGCCGGCCGCTGCTGCTCGACTTCGGCGCGGCAAGACGCGTGATCGGCGACATGACGCAGGCGCTGACGGTGATCCTGAAGCCCGGCTATGCCCCCGTCGAACAGTATGCGGAAGTCCCAACGCTTAAGCAGGGTCCGTGGACGGACATCTACGCGCTCGCCGCCGTCGTCTACTTCGCGATCGTGGGCAAGACACCACCGCCTTCCGTGGGCCGCATGATGAGCGACAGCTACGTGCCGCTCGCGACGCTTGCCGCGGACCGCTATTCACCCGCATTCGTGCAGACGATCGACAACGCGCTCGCGGTACGGCCCGAAGAGCGGCCGCAAAGCGTGCAGACATTCGCGACCGGGTTGGGCCTGGCACTGGGCGGCGAGCACGACTCGCGCGACGATGCGCCTGCGTCGGCTGTGCCGCGCGTCGCTGCGGCTGCTTCGTTCGGCGCTGTCGAATCGCGCGAGACAAGCGCGGCTTCTGCGGCTCGTTCGGAGGGGAACATGCGAGCGGACTCGGGAGTCGCCAGTTCGCTTGCTTCGGCACGTCAAGCAGCCAACACGCAACCGCATGCGAAGCGCAGCCGTTCTGCGGCGATAGCCGTTGGCGCAGTTGCCGTCGCCGGGCTCGCCGCGCTCGGCGGCTGGTACGCGATGCGTCCCGCACCATCGACCACGCCTTCTGCCGGTGCCAGTGCTGCCGGTTCGGCAGGCCGTACCGACATCGCTCATGCGGCAAGCAGCAGTCATGTTGCGCCCGGAGTGCCGACGCAAGCACAAGCATCGTCCGGCTCACCCGCGTCGGCATCGACATCGAGCGCGACCGCGAGTGCAAGCGGCAATGCAGCGCCAAACACGACCCAGGCCACGGCAGCCCCGCTCCCGCCTTATACGCCCGGCGGCGAACTCGAGCGGATCGCCGCGCTTTCCGATCCGTCGATTCGCGTCACGGCGACTTCACGCAACGGCACTGCACGGATCAACAAGGATCGCCTGCAATTCAGGATCAGCAGCAATCGGGCGGGCTACGTGTACGTGTTCATGGTCGACCCCGCCGGGCAATATCTGATGCTGTTTCCGAACGGACTCGACAAGAACAACACGATCGCGGCCGGCCAGGCGATCGCACTGCCGCGCGCCAGTTGGCCGATGACGGCGGGTGCGCCGGCGGGCCCGAATCGCTTCCTCGTGCTGGTGTCGCCGACGCAGCGAGACTTCTCCGGAGGCGGCCTGCACGCCGAATCCGTCTTCGCCGAGTTCCCCGAGCAGGCGCAGCGCGCGGCAGCCGTGCGCCGCACGGCCAGCTACTCGCCATTCGCCGGTCAGCCGCGTTGCGCGGCCAGCGCCACCGACTGTCCAGACACATTCGGCGCAGCAACTTTCACGATCGACGTAGTCGGCCCGTCGACGTAGCGGACGACGCGAACGTCCGCGAGCGCGCGGGAAGGAGGCGGCATGCACAGCCTGTATGCGATGCTCGGTGTGGCGGCAGTGTGCGCCGGTTGCGCCAGCAACCAGCCGGCCACGTCGATGACGTTCGGCGCTGCGGCGCAATCTTCGGCTCAGTCATCGCCTCAGTCATCGGCTCAATCGTCGGTGCAGGTTTCGTCGCTCTCGCCTGCCGAAGGCGCACCTTCCATGAAGCCCGATGCTACGCCGCACGCAAGCGTTGCTGCCCCGGCCGCGCCCGCCGCTTCGGGCACGATGCCGACGACGCCCGACCCGTCTGCGGCAGTCGCAAACGCGAGCACGAGCACCGCCTTCTCCACGCGTCACGCTTACTATGCGCCGACCCGGTTCGCCGACCTGCCCGGCTGGAGCACCGACAATCTCGGCAATTCGTGGGATGCGTTCAAACGCAGTTGCGCGGTGCTCGGCTCGCGCGCCGGCTGGTCGGCACCCTGCATCGCGTCGCGCTCGGTGGATGCGCGCAACGTCGCCGCGATCCGGATTTTCTTCGAGACGTACTTCAACGCGTATCAGATCCGCAATACGGACAAGAGCGGCGAAGGCACGCTGACCGGCTATTACGAGCCGCTTTTGAACGGCAGCCAGCAATACGGCGGCGCCTTTCTCTACCCGCTCTATGGCACGCCCGACGACATGCTGTATCTCGACGCACGGCGCCTGCCGGAGCGCGCACGCGGGGCCGTGAGCGCGGCTCGCATCGAAGGGCGCACGGTCGTTCCCGTCACCGATAGCGCGGCGGGTGGCATCAAGGGTGTCTACGCGCTCGATCTGCGCGACAGCGTGCCCGACATACGGGACAAGAAGATCCGCCTGCGGCTCGATCACGAGCGCATCGTGCCGTACTACACGCGCGCCGAGATCGAGCGCGGCGCGCTCAAGGCGCCGATTCTCGCGTACGTCGACGACCCGGCGATGCTCTACTCGATGCAGGTACAGGGCGCGGGGAAAGTGCGCATGCCCGATGGCACCGTCCGCCGCTTCGCTTATGCCGAGCAGAACGGCCGTCCGTTCGTGCCGCCTGTCGCGCGTACGGGCGGCGGCAGCGGACAGCGGATCACCGTTCGTGGAATGGATGTGGAGATCGACGTCGTCGACGAGACGTCGACGGGCGCAACCAGCACCGCTGATGCTCAAACGCCGGGCGATGCAACAGGTGATGTGACCTCGACATCGGCACGCGCGCAGGACGACGACGAACCCGTGTCGCCGCTGCTGCGCGGCTTCAAGCTCGCTGCAGCGACGCCGCAAAGCGGTGGCGCTGTCACGCCGGCTATCGGTGCTGCTGCTTCGAAGCCGGGTCATGCCGCAACGGGAGCAGCAAAAGCAGCAGCGACGGGACCGGCAACCGCGTCCACTGCAAGCGCGTCCGTCAAGCGCGTGTTCGCGATCTCGGACCCCAGCTATGTCTTCTTCCGGCGCATCCCCGATTCGCCCGACGGACCGCTTGGCGCGCTGGGTGTGCCGTTGTCGGCGGGTCGCTCGGTCGCCGTCGATCCCCGCACGACGCCGCTCGGCGCGCCCGTGTTCGTGTCGACGCAGGACGATCCGCAAACGCCCGGTGCGATCGACCGGCTGATGATGGCGCAAGACTCAGGCGGCGCGATCCAGGGCGCGGTGAGAGCGGACTACTTCTATGGCTTTGGCCAAAACGCGCAGGCGCAGGCAAGCCGGACCAAGGAACGCATTCGCATGTGGGTGCTTTTGCCGAAAGGGCTGCATATCGCCGCGCAGGAGGCGACGCTGAAAACGCGAGGCGGCGCGCCGGCGGTATCGAATGCGGATTGCCTCGTAAGCGACCCCGAACTGTGCGTCGACGATGCACCGTGAGCGCGACGGCAGCGACGTCCCCAACGCGCCCTTCGTTTTCACGTCCATCGATACCGGCCTCGTCAAGCTATTCGCCAATGCGGTAGTCTTCATGGTGATCAACGCCGCGCAACGCGCGCCGCGTCCTCGTATCACCAACCCGGTCGAATCGGCATGACAGACATGACTCGCTCTCTTCATCTCTCCAACGTCCGACTGGCCGACGGCCAGCGTGTTTCCGTATCGGTGGCCGATGGCCGTATCGTGGCGCTCGGACCGCAAGCCGCCGCGCAACCCGGCGTGCCTGTCGAAGACGGCGGCGGCGCGTTGCTGCTGCCGGGTTTCGTCGAAGGGCATACGCACGTCGACAAGAGCAACTGGGGCCGGCCGTGGTATCGCAACGAAGTCGGGCCGCGGCTCATCGACCGCATCGACAACGAGCGCGAATGGCGCAAGACGTCAGGCCACGATGCGGCCGCGCAGTCGCTCGCGCTGTCGCGTGCGTTCGTGCAGGCCGGGACGACGCGATTGCGCACGCATGTCGATGTCGATACCGATGCGGGTCTGCGCTACCTCGAAGGCGTGCTCGGCACGCGGCAGACAATGCGTGACGTGCTGGACATGCAGATCGTCGCGTTTCCGCAGTCCGGCATGCTGGTCCGTCCCGGCACAACGGAACTGCTCGGCCGCGCGCTCGCCGAAGGCGCCGATGTGCTCGGTGCGCTCGACCCGGCGCTGATCGACGGCGATCCCGTTGCATCGCTGAACGAGACTTTCGACCTGGCGCAACGCTATCGCAAGCCCATCGATATTCATCTTCACGAACCCGGCGAAGTCGGCGCATTCACGTTGAAGCTGCTGCTCGATCGCGTCGAGGCAATGGGCATGCAGGGACAGGTCGTCGTGAGTCACGCGTTTTGCCTTGGCGCGTTGCCGGAGCGCGCACGCGACGTGCTGCTCGAGCGGATCGCGCATCTGCGCGTGGCCATTCTCACGAGCGCGCCCGCTTCGGTCCCTGTTCCGCCGCTGATGACTTGCAGGGATAAAGGCATCACGATTTTCGGCGGCAACGATGGAATACGCGACACATGGTCGCCGTATGGCGTGCCCGATATGCTCGAACGCGCGATGCTGATCGGCCTGCGCTACGACTTGCGCCGGGACGACGACCTCGCGATCGCGTTCGACTGCGTCAGCGATGCGGCCGCGCGAGGATGCGGCTTCGCCGACTATGGTTTGCGCGCCGGCGCGCGCGCGGACCTCGTGCTGGTCGACGCGGAAACCGTTGCGCATGCCGTGGTGTCCCGGCCGAAGCGCAAGCTCGTCGTTGCCAACGGACGCATCGTCGCACGCGATGGCGAACTGATCGATGTGCTGTGAGCAAATCGGGTTCCTCGGGGCGGGCGTTGGGCTGGATGTTGGCCTGACCCCGCATTTGAACGTTTGAAGCGTCGCGCGAACTAAATATGTGAGAGCTTCCAGCAAGCGATTGCGCAACACGGACACTTCACATCCGCTATGTTTTCGCGTATGCAAGCGTTGCCAACCCGTCCCATGACATATCGCGCGGCGCGGCGCCGAGCCAACGAGGGCAGAACCATCTACGCGTGCGCGCGTGCAGGCATTTACGCGGCAGCTTTATTCGTGACGGCGGCCTGCTCCACATCGATGTCGCCCAACGCTGTCCCGCCAGCGTCTCAGGCCGCCGCATGCCGGGTGCCGGGCCATTTCTGCGACACGTTCTTCGGACCCTGATCGCAACCACGCACGGCGTGTCGCCGCAGTCGGGTCTGCCGAGTTACTGACCGTTACAAGTTGAGAGGCAACGGTTTTTACTTACTCGCGACGGCTGGGACTATTCTGTAAACCGTTGCCTTACAGTGCGTTTAGCCGAACTTGCGCGCCAAATGGAAGTTGATCATGAAGTACTCGATCTCTCTGCTTTTTGCAGTCGCAGTGGCCGTCTGTACACCCGTGTCGGCTTCTGCTCAGGGGAACGTCGGTGTCTATCAGGGTCTCGGTGTTCCGGGGCCAGTGGCGACCCCTCCACCGTCGGTTATCAACCAGCCCTACTACGGCCCTCCCGGCACCTACGGACCGCAGGGCACCTATCAGTCGGCGCCACCGCCCGTCATCTACTATCAGGCGCCACCCGTCTACGGCTATGGCCAGTGGCATGGCAATGGATGGCACAGAGGCCACGGACATCACGGGCAATGGGATGACGATTGATCGCCGATAGATCGATCAGCGATAGCCGCTCGATGAGTGGTCCTTCGTTGCCGCCATTCATGGGCACATGCTCCTTGTCCCGATCGTTGCACGAAGTCACGCGGAACGCGTTCGCGTAGCGGCGAGCATCGAGCGCGCCCAGTTCGAGGAAAACGGCGTCAGGCGCAAAGCAAAGCTCTTCCTGTAGACAGGATATCTATGTATTTTTTGCGGATGACGAGCGCGTCCCTGGTGCTGATCGAGGATCGATCCGCACATGAACGGTATTGCCGGGTTGTGCGATCGGGGCGGAGAAACGGTATATATCGTTTTTGGAATCGGACCGTTGTTCGTGGCTCAACGCACATGACTTCACGACAAACGTAATGAATTGCGGCGCCGTGCAACTGCCCGCCCGCGCGCCACCGCGAGCGATGGCCATAAAAATCGGCGGCCAACGCCTGGTCAACGCTGGCCGCCGTCATAGGCGGGCACGGAGGGCTCTCTCCGTCCACCGCCACAGAGCAGCGAGGGTGCCGATCTGCTGCTATCAGCCTACACACGATCGCGCGTAAATCCAATATGGCGAAGCTGTACGTAATAGATGCATATCGGACGTCCCGGTTATCCCGGCACTGCCGACGCCATCCGATTCCGAGGTCCGGACGTCGTCCCATCAAGTTATTAAAACAATATGACGTTAACAACATTCGGCACTGCGGATAAGACCTGACGCGATGTGCGCCGACACCGCTTGCAGCACGTCGCGTAAGGCCTCCCGGATGCGGCGCGCGATTCGACGTGACGCGCCCCGGCTCGAACGGCGCCAGCGCCGCCGCAACGAGCAGCACAGGTCGCAGCACGTGTCGCGCGCGTCTCCGGCGCAGCAAGCGGGCGTCGCGTTCAGCTACAGCGGTACGGTGCCCGAGACGATGAGGCTGAGACGATAACGGCTTACTGACCCGACGCGTGCGTCCTGAGAAACGCCACATAGCCGTTCTGCGTCTTGAGGATCTTGTCGGCGCACTCGTCGTAGTCTCCGCCCTTCGCCTTCTCCGGCCCATACATTCCACGGCATTGCGCAAAGAGCGTGAGCGTCGCGCCATCGCCTTTCGCGACGCGCGTCGCGGAGAACGCGGCCTTGCCTGAATCGTAGGGCACGTCGGTTTCGATCGCGACGGCGTCCGCGCGCGTCACGGGCGTGTCGGAATGCTGCTGGATATAGCGCTTCGTCGCTGCCCAGGCCGCGTCGCACTGCGCCGGCACGCAATCGACCACCGCATTGCGCTGGGCATCGGCGAGGCTGGTTTCGTTATGGATGAACTCCTGGGCCTGCTTCTCCTGCTTTTCCGGGGACGAGCAACCAGCGAGTGCAAGCGCAATGAGCGCGAAGGCGGTGATCTTTTTCACGTGTAAGTCTTCTCAGGTCACATTCGAGCGGGATTATAGCCGGGCATCAAAAGTATTCGCACAGCCGTATTCGCACAGCCAATGTGGCGCTCCCGTAACGGCACGCTTCCAGCACAACCGCGCGCACCGCGCGGCACAGCAATTGCTACGAAGAATTAATTGGACATACGGGAGCGACCTTGACCCGCCGGGACTTCATTGCGATAGGCACATCATCGGGCGGTGTCGATGCTCTTCGCGCCGTGGTGTCCGGGCTTCCGCACGACTTGCGGGCGGCCATCGCAATCGTGCTGCACGTAGGCGCCCACGGCAGCATCCTGCCCTCGCTTCTGAACACGGCCGGACCGCTGCGCGCCGTCCATGCCGAAGACGGCGAAACCTACTCGTGCGGCAGAATCTACGTGGCGCCGCCCGATCAGCATCTGATTGTCGAAGGCAGCCGGTTGCGGCTCGTACACGGTGCGAAGGAAAATTTTGCACGGCCCGCCATCGATCCCCTCTTTCGCAGCGCTGCCGCCGAGATGGGCCCGCGTGTGATCGGCGTGATCCTGACTGGCCTGCTGGACGACGGCGCGGCCGGCCTCGAGGCAATCCAGACATGCGGCGGCGCGACAATTGTCCAGGACCCAGCAGATGCGTTCGCGAGAGGCATGCCGTTGCACGCTTCGCCCTTCGCGGACGACATCCTGCCCTTGGCCGGCCTGGCGGGCCGGCTGATCGAACTCATCGACGGCAGAAGCGACGCGCGCACGACGGACGAGGCCGCGCCGCCTTGCGACGCCGTCGAACGCGACGCGACCGCACCGCGCGTGCGCGTTCCCGACACGCCGCCCTCTGGCGCGCGGGGCGGAGGATGACGTCATCGCGATGAGGTGCGCACCGGGCATTTCGGGGGCATTTCTGGGGCGTTTCGGCAGACATCGGCGATACGGCGCGCAAAGGCGGGAAAGGAAGATGCAAAGGGCGGCGCAGAAAGCGGCAGGACTTTTGCAGTCTATGTTTGTGAGGGGATAATAGTGATTTGCGTAGGCGCAATGCGGGAGCGGTCCGCATTGCCCGCCCGGACCGGGTCTCGGGCGACACTATCATTCTTCGAACAGGACGCGCAGCCATGCCTAAGAGACGGGCACAGACCATACCGAGCCAGGCAAACTATCCGATCGTCGGTATCGGCGCGTCGGCGGGTGGATTGGGTGCACTGCTGGAATTTTTCGAAGCGTTGCCGGCGCATACCTCCATGGCGTTCGTGGTGGTCGTCCATCTGGCGCCCGATCACGAAAGCAACCTGCCGTCGTTGCTTCAGAAGGCGACGGGGATGCCCGTGGCGGAGGTGACGAGCGCGACACCCATTCAGCCCGACCATGTGTATCTGATCGCGCCTTCGCTCGAACTGACCATGGTCGACGACTTCCTGCGCGTCGCGCCCAATCAGCCGCAGGATGGCCGCAGGGCCGCAATCGATCTGTTCTTCCGCACGCTCGCGGAAGCCCATCGCGAACGCGCGATCGGCATCGTGCTGTCCGGCGCGGGTTCGGATGGTTCCGTCGGGCTGTCGAGAGTCAAGGAAATGGGCGGCATCACGCTCGCGCAAGACCCGTCGGAAGCGGAGTACGACAGCATGCCGCGAAGCGCCATTGCCACGGGCATGGTCGACTTCGTGCTGACGGCCGCGGAGATGCCGCAACGGCTGATGGATCTGTGGTCGACTGCGCGGGAAATTCATCTTCCCGTCGTCGAAAGCGAAGCGCGCGTCGACGACCCCTCGAACGAGACGGCCGAGCGCGCATTGCGCGAGATCATGATCATCCTGCGCACGCGCACCGCGCACGATTTCCGCCATTACAAGCGGGCGACTGTATTGCGCCGGATCGAACGACGGCTGCAGGTCAACGGCATCGTCGATCTGCAGGCCTATCGCGACCATCTGCATTTGCATCCCGAAGAAACGCAGGCGCTGTTGCAAGACATGCTGATCAGCGTCACGAACTTCTTCCGAGACAAGGAAGCGTTCGACGTGCTGGAGCGCGAAGTGCTGCCGCAGCTTTTCGAAGGACGAGGCGAGCAGGACCGCATCCGCGTGTGGTCGGTCGGCTGCGCGACGGGCGAAGAAGCGTATTCGCTCGCGATGCTGCTGCAGGAGCGATCGTTGAAGTCGTCGGAGGGCATCTCGTTCCAGGTGTTCGCGACCGACATCGACGAGCGCGCGATCTCCTTCGCGCGCGCCGGCCTCTATCCCGACTCGATTCTCGCCGACGTGACGCCCGCCCGCGTGCGCCAGTTCCTTTCGAAAGACGCTGCGCATTATCGTGTGAAGAAGGAATTGCGCGAGCATATGCTGTTCGCGCATCACAACGTGCTGAGCGATCCGCCTTTCTCGCGGCTCGATCTGATCTGCTGCCGCAATCTGCTCATCTATCTGGATCGCGAAGCGCAAATGGAAATCCTCAGGATGTTCCACTTCGCGCTGCGTCCAGGCGGCGTGCTCTTTCTCGGAAGCTCCGAGTCCGCCGACAGCGTCACCTCGATGTTCAGCGTCGTCGACAAGCGCAACCGCATCTACCGCGCGAACATGGCCGTGCGCGGCGACACGCCCGTGCCCGTCGCGATCTCCGGCACGATGAGCACGCGCCCTGTCGTCGCCACGGTGCAGCCGCCGGGACGCCGCCGCTTTTCGTTCGGCGACCTGCATCAGCGGCTCGTCGAGCAATATGCGCCGCCTAGCGTGCTCGTCAGCCGCGATTCGGAGATCGTGCATCTGTCCGATCGCGCGGGCCGCTTCTTGCAATACTCGGGCGGCGAGCCGTCGCACAACATCGTCGCCGTCGTGCGTCCCGAACTGCGGCTCGAACTGCGCACCGCGATCTATCAGGCCTTGCACACGAATCGAAGCGTCGAAGCGCGGCGCGTGCGGATCGTGCGCGACGGGCGTTCGTATTTCGTCAACATGACGGCACGCCCCGTGCACGATGCCGAAGCGAATGCGGACTTCGTGCTGGTGCTGTTCGATGAAGTCGAAGACAGCATGGCTGGCGCGGAGACTCCGTCGGCCGATGCGCAGAAAGACCCGATCATCACCCAGCTCGAACGTGAATTGCTGCGCACGAAAGAACAGCTTCAGTCGACCATCGAGCAATCGGAAACATCGACGGAAGAACTGAAAGCCTCCAACGAGGAGTTGCAGGCGATCAACGAAGAGCTGCGTTCGGCGACGGAAGAACTCGAGACCAGCAAGGAAGAACTGCAGTCGATCAACGAAGAGCTGACGACTGTGAACGCCGAGCTGAAATCGAAGGTCGAGGAAACCGGCAAGATCAACGATGACTTGCAAAACCTGATCGCGGCGAACGACATCGGCACGATCTTCGTCGACCGCAATATCTGCATCAAGCGCTATACGCCGCGCGCGACGGACGTGTTCAGCATCATCCCCTCGGACATCGGCCGCTCGCTGCTCGACATCACGCACCGGCTCGAATACGACAAGCTCGCCGACGATGCCGCCGAAGCATTCGATTCATTGCGCCTCATCGAGCGCGAACTGAAGAGCAACGATGGCCGCTGGTATCTCGCGCGCTTCGTGCCGTATCGCACGACGGAGGACCGCATCGACGGCGCCGTGCTGTCGTTCATCGACATCACGGGCCGCCGCGAGGCGGAAGACCGGCTGCGCGAAGGCGAACGCCGGATGCGGATCGTGGCCGACGGCACCAAGGACTACGCGATCATCACGTTCGACGACGACGGCATCGTCACCAGCTGGAACGCGGGCGCGGAACGGATCTTCGGATACACGGAAGCGGAGATGATCGGCCAGTCCGCCGACATGCTTTCGACCGACGAAGACCGCGCCAATCACGTTGCCCAGCGCGAATTTGCGGAAGCGCGTCTGCATGGGCGCACCGACGAAGAGCGCTGGCACCTGCGCAAGGACGGCACGCGTTTCTTTACGAGCGGCGTGCTGTCGCGTCTGGACGAACCCGGCGTGAGCGGCTTTGCGAAGATCGCCCGCGATCTCGGCGAGTCCGTCGACGCGGAAACGGCCGGCCGCGGCGCACAGGTCCAGACGGTTCGCGAAGCCAGCGAGCGAGACGCGCAACGGCGGCGCGATGAATTTCTTGCGGTGGTCTCGCACGAACTCAAGCATCCCCTCAACCTGATCTCGGCGAGCGCGGAGCTGATTGCGCGCGCGCCGGAAACGCGGCAAAGCCTCAACATCTCGCGAGCTACCGATACGATCCGGCGCACGGTGATCGGCCAGGCGCAGATCATCGACGATCTGCTCGACATTTCGCGCGTGCGCACGGGCAAGCTGTCCGTGGTGCGCACGGCCGTCGACATGCGCGAGATCGTGCAGCGCGTGAGCTACGCCGTGCAGGACGATGCGAAACACCGCGGGCTCGCGCTCAATGTCTCGATGACCGATACGCCCGTCATCATCCATGCGGATCTCACGCGCATCGAGCAGATCGTCTGGAACCTGATCAGCAATGCGCTGAAGTTCACCAGTCGAGGGTCAGTGAATGTGTCGCTGAAGGTCAACGAACATGCGGAGGCGGTGCTGCGGGTGTCCGATACGGGCAGCGGCATCGAGCCCGCGCTGCTGCCGCACATCTTCGACATGTTCCAGCAGAGCCGCGACCCCACCACACGCCGCGCCGGACTCGGCATCGGCCTCGCGCTCGTCAGGGATCTCGTGAACCTGCATGGCGGCGCCGTGCAGGCGGAATCGGACGGCGTCGGCAAGGGCGCGACGTTCACGGTCACGCTTCCGACGCACGGATCGCTCGCGCACGTGAACGCGGACAGCGGCGGCGCGCTACAGTCGTTGCACGGCTTGCAGATTCTGATGGTCGACGACGACGCGGCAACGGTGGAAACGTTCAAGCTGCTTCTGGAAAGCGAGGGCGCCGTCGTTCGGACGGCCACGAGCGGCGAAGAAGCATTGACGATGCTCGACGGCCAGGCGCCCGACGTCGTGCTGTCCGATATCGGCATGCCTGGCATGAGCGGACTCGAATTCGTCGGCAAGCTACGGCAGGAACCGTCGATGAAATCCGTGCTCTGCATTGCGCTCAGCGGCTTTGGCGAGGAGGACGATGTCAGCGAGGCACAAAATGCCGGCTTCGATGCTCACATGAAGAAGCCTGTGCTGCTGGAAGATCTGCTCACGGTTTTCTCGCGTCTGCGCAAATAGAGCGTGCATCTGCACGACCGTCGTGATGCATGCTCGACGACCGACGCGAATGCCGCGAGCTTCGGAGAAGCATCGGGCGATGGGAGCGAAGCGGGAAATCATGGACAGTTTCGACAATCTCGGCAACAACGCGAAAGCGCAATTCGACGAAGCCGTCAGGCGACTGGAGGCAGCGGATGCGCGCGTCCGGGCTCTTTCCGCCAATCCGCTCGCGGACGAAACGGCGAAGCAAACTGCGCTGCAGGCCTATAAGGAAGCGCGGCTGTTGTGGCTGAGCTGCGAAGCGGTGTTGCGTAGCGCCGCAATCGTCGAGAACCCGACGCAGTACGCGGGCAAGAGCATTGCTATCGTTCACGCCAATGCGCATGTCGGCGAGTCGCTTGCGCTGCTATTGCGCCTGCGAGGATTCAAGACAACCGTGCTGCCGACGGAGCGTCTCCCGGATGCGGTTTCGCACGGACCTGCTACGGCCATTCTCGTCGACGTGGAAAGGAGGCTCGATGAGGCCTCCGTGCTGGCGATCTGCGAACTCAAAACGGAGCCGTCGATCCGCATCATCGCGATGGTTCCGGAGGGGCTGGAACACGACGAGTACGTCGGCTTCGACGCCGTCCTCGTGAAGCCGGCTTCGATCGATACGATCGTTCAGGCCATCCTGTTCGAGACCTGACAGCGGCACGCATCGCCCTTCAATGCTTTCCCGGAGACAACACTTGCGACAAACGTACTTCTACATCAACGGCGCGAGCGACAGCCACACTCCGGAACGCGAGCTGATCCAGATTGACAAGGCCGGCTATACCGTCGCGCTCAATCGCGTCGCAATCGACGACGTGCCGCAGTACCTTCCCGCAGCGGATCGCCCACAACTGAATGTTCTGCTTAGACGCATCGCTCGCGATGACTTGCTCGTCGTACTGAAGCTCTCCGCGCTCGGATGCAGTGCACGAGATGTACTCGCGACATTGACGCGATGCCGCGGCGCAAAGGTGTCCGTGCGATGCGTCGAGCTCGGCAGCGTGGATCTGACGGGCAATCCTGAACCGCAAGCCGTCAGAACGCTGCGCGCCGTCGTGCAGATGGAGATCGCGACGCGAAGCCAGCGAAGCAGGAAGAGCTTGCAATCCGCGCAGGAAAGCGGACGGCACACTGGCCGCCCCGCGTCGCTCTCGCGCACCGACAGGGCACGCGTCATGCGCTCGCTCGACAAAGGGCTGTCCGTCAGCGAAGTCGCGCGCAAGTTCGGCACCTCGCGTCAAACCATCATGCGAATACGGGACGCGTCTTCCGTTCAGGCGACTGCGCAGCGCTGAACTATCGCTCATTCAGCTTCGCCGCCGCCATCGCAATGCGTTGACGTACGACGCTGATGGCCTGCTTGAGCGCATAGACGTCATGTAGATAACGCGTTGGCACGCGTATCTGGCTTGCCTGCGCGTCGATGTTCTCGATTTCATTGCGCCATTGGTCAACGAGATCATTCGACGGCCGCGCAGTTCTCCATATTTCATCTTCCAGCGATTTCAGTTCGCAATACCAGACGATAAAGCGGTTCTTTATCCGCGTCTCGACCATTCGCGGCAAAGCCTGCACGACGCCGATGAGCACCGCCATGAACGGCAATAGAATAAGCAGGCGTCTTTCGATAAAGCTCGCCAGCCAGAATGGAAGATAGCGCTGAAGAAAGGGACGCCCCGATTTGAAATAACGCTCGCTTTCACCGGAAAGAGGAAACTCGTCGGTATTCAGATTCGGAAATGCGCCGAGTGGCGTGAAGTAGTCTTCGCCCGAGTGAACGGTCCGGGCGGCATCCAGCAGCAGATAGACGAGTGCCGGATGCAACGTGTCTTTTGCGACGAGCAGCGCCGTCGCGGCCAGCAGCGTGACATCGTTTTGCGGGCGGTCATTCACGATGCTGGTCGAGCCGCGCGGAAACGTCACCTTCGAAAGCGATGGGAACTTCTGCACGAGTGCGTCCGCCTGAGCAAAACTCATTAGCTTCAGGTCGCTGTTCAACAGCGCTTTCTGCATCGGCGCATCCGGTCTGCCGATAAAGAATGCGGCATCGAGACAGCCGTCTTCGAGGCAGCGATATGCTTTCTCCGCATCGGTTTCGATCAGGTGCGTATTGTCGCGATCGATCCCGCTATAGCCGAGGAGCACGAGCGACACGTGCAGCAACCCGCTGCCGGGCACGCCGATGCCGATCCGCTTGCCGCGCAGTTGCACGAGGCGGTTGACGACGGCGTCGCCGCGATAGAACACCCAGATCGGTTCGTACGAAACTGCTGCGATCGTCTGCAACCCGTCCGTTTCCTGCGGCGTGGTGGTGCCCGATTGAATGAAGCCCACCTGGTACTCGCTATTGGGATCTCTCAGCCGCTGATAGTTTTCGACGGAACCTGAAGAACTGCGTATATCGAGCGTGACGCCGTCGCGTTTGAGGACGGGCGCATACCGGTCTGCAAAGCCGCGATAGATGCCTTTGTCCGCGCCTGTCGTGATGACGATTCGCGTCTGAAATGCCGGCTCGATGATCGTGAACAGCACCCAGCCCAGCGCGGTCAGCACGACGATCGCGCCGAGGATCAGAAGACGCCGGCGTCGTGGCGTGACGGGCGTCTTCTGGCTGCGATGGAGCGCTGGGTTGTCCCTTCGCATCGTCCCTACTGGTATTCAGTACTTTTCCGGAACGTATCGAAGTGGCCGGTTCAATTCCCGATAACCTTCGGGCTTTTGCCGTTTCGGCAGCTTCACCTTTTCGCGTGGCATCGTCTTATACGGAATGCTGTTGAGCAGATGCGTGATCAGATTCAGCCGCGCGCGTTTCTTGTCGTCCGAGCGCACGACGTGCCAGGGAGCCTGCTCGGTATCGGTGGCGGCGAACATGTCGTCCCGCGCGCGCGAATAGTCATACCAGCGGCTATATGAGCGCAAATCCATCGGCGTGAGTTTCCATGTCTTCCGCTCGTCGGTGATACGCGCCTGGAGCCGTCGCGTCTGTTCGTCCTCGCTGACTTCGAGCCAGTACTTCAGAAGAATGATGCCCGAGCCGATGATCGCATGCTCGATGAGCGGCACGGCCTTGAAGAAGTGCTGCACCTGCTCTTCCGTGCAAAAGCCCATTACGCGCTCGACGCCTGCGCGGTTGTACCAGCTTCGATCGAACAGAACGATCTCGCCGGCAGCAGGCAAATGCGGAAGATAGCGCTGGATATACATCTGCGTCTTCTCGCGGTCGGTCGGCGCGGGCAGCGCGATGACCCGGAAAACGCGCGGACTGACGCGTTCGGTGATCGCCTTGATCGTTCCGCCCTTGCCTGCGCTGTCGCGCCCTTCGAAGATCACGCACACTTTCGCGCCCGTTTGCACAACCCATTCCTGAAGCTTCACCAGTTCGACGTGAAGCAACGCGAGTTCTTTTTCATATTGCTTGTTCTTCAGGCGCCCGTGCGCCGCTACTGCTTCCTGTGCTTTTTCCGCGTGCTTGCCATTCGCGCCGTTCCTGTCATTCCTGGTCTTGTCATTCATCATCTCAGCCATCGTTGATCTCCCGTGACCGCCACGCAAAATGGTTGCTGACTGGTTGCTGACTGGTTGTTGACGAAGGCGCCGCGGCATCGGAGCCGTTTGCACAGCCGTCCGCGAGGCAGACGCGATGTTGCCCCAGGCGCGACCCTACGCGATGCCGTGCGGCCGAAACGCCTCAGCTTTCGTCGCGTTCAGGCACGACCTGCACGACCAGCGTGCGGCTTTTCCAGAACATGTTGTGCACGCGCGGCTGCAGCGTTTGCAGCACGTGCGACGCTATATCGTTGAAACCGAGCACGACGGCGGGACGTTCGCCCGTTCCTTCGACGCGCTGGATCGTATCGAAAGGCGGAAACCCATAGTGGCAAAGAAAGGTCTTGATTTCCTCATCCGTCGTGCTGTCTTCGACGTTGCCTACCCATAGTTCAGCCATAGCGCATTTCTCCTCATGGAAGTCCGCTGATCACTTCACCCCTGCATCGCACGCCCCGACACACTCAATATATTCATTGTGCGCTCGCGTGTGGCAAATACCTGCCCGAAAACGCATTGCGTCCGTTCAGAAAGATGAATCGACGCTGCGAAATACGAAATGACGACAGTGATCAATTCGAAAATTGCAACGTGCTATTTTTCAAGGCGCGGAAGCCGGCTTATTATCTTTCTCTTGCTTCTGAGGTTCTGCTTGCTGTTGCTCAGCTTGCTTTCTTGCTTCGCGAGCCTTTTGCTCTGCCTTGCGCTGCGCGTCCTGCATCTGCTTCGTTGCGGCCGGCTGCGCGACGGCGACGGGCGCCGCGGTAATCAAAATGGCAAACGAAACGGTGGCACCTGCCGCGACTGCCAGTACAGCCAGATCGAATCTGTTCATGGTCTTCTCCGCTGCCTGCTTTCGAATTGAATCTTATAAGGCGCGCATCGCCGCGTCGATATTCAATCCACCTGGCGGCAAATCCGAACGGCTAAAGCGGACCAGCGCGAAGGCCCGCGTCTCCGGCCTGGGACCGGGAATGCGCGCGAAGTGAAATTCGATTTCGCGCGCGCCTTGCACGTTGGCCTTCTGGATCACGTTCATCATGTCGATGCGAATGCGCCGGATCTTGATGTAGACATGCTCCGATGGCTTGCTCAACACTTCACACACGCCCTTGAGGTCGAGTTCGATGGTATCTGTCGGCACTCTGAGCGCCGCCAGGCTGTCCGCGTTCTCCGCAATCTGCGCCTGCACATGCGCGAGTTCTTCCGAGGTCGTACCGTCGCCGCCGACGACGGACCGAATACCCGTGCCCTGCCGATGCAGCAGAGCGACGCGCTCCTGCATCAGTTCGCGTCCTCGCGCGAGGCGATCCGCGCGATCGGTCGCCAAACGGGAAAGCCCTTCCAGCGCCATCTGGTCGATCAGCCGCCGCACGAGTTCCTCGCGCAACTCCGATTCCGTCCGCCCGCAAATCCTCACGCGATGATCGCTGAAGGACAACGTCGTTTGCACGACGTCATGGCGCAGCGTGTCGCCCTCCAGTGCAACGCCGAGCACGTGGCGCTCGGTCAAGGCCATCCCGAGCGTTCCGTGGACATCCGCTGCGCCGGGGTGCTGCTCGAAAAAGGTGCGCACCGCTTCGGAGCGGCCGAACGCGCGCGCAATATCGTCCGGCGTCGCAAAGAACGCGCGCAGGCAGGGATTGCTGGACCACGCAGCGGCATTGGCCTCGAGCGTGGCGGGCAGCGAGGCGATCAACTCGTCTACGTACTGGAGCGTTGCTGCGACGGGCCGTTTCAGACGACGCCGGTAATGGCTCGCCATTTTCAGTCGCGGATGAATGGCGAGAATGCGCCCGACCGCTTCATCGATACGCGCGGCGTCGACCGCTGGAACGTGGACTCGCTCGCGACGGAACAGCCAGCGCAATAGACCCATTGTCGTATTCTCCGAAGGCCAGGCATCATCAAACATAGTCTAAGGCGCACGGAAATGCGCAGCGGGCGCCCATGGTCAACGGTGCGACATACATTTGCCGCTCGCAAAGGTGGGGCGCGCGGCTTTCAGCGACTACGCATCGGGAATCTGCCTGAACGCATCGAACCGCGCAAAAGGCGGCGCAAGCTCTTCGACTTCCATCCTGTCGACGAGCGCGGCGGGCATGCCGTCGATCATCCAGTCGCACATCTCGCGTACCTGCTCCGGTGCGCCCTGGAGCAGTGCCTCGACCGAACCGTCCATCCGGTTGCGCACCCAGCCCGCGACACCGAGCGCGGCCGCCTGTTGCACGCACGCCGCCCTGTACCCCACGCCCTGAACCGTGCCCGTCACTCTCACGAGCAGCGTCGTCACCCCGCCATCGAAATCGCCTGCCATCCGCGCGCTCCACCGACAAAACCGCCTCGAAAATATCGCACTCGTACCGATGTGTCGATCGTATGTCACGTCGTCGCGCTACCGCCAGGATGCACCGGGCAACCCCGTGGCTGTGGAGTTACAGGGAAGGCATTGCGGATTCAACCGGTCGATGCAATAGTTTGCTGGAATCGCTCGGCTGGCGTTTCATAGTTCAGGGTTTTCCTCGGACG
>NZ_CYGY02000022.1 GCF_900007165.1 Paraburkholderia piptadeniae | reverse complement strand
TCCGTACCAAGAATGGCGTGCTCAAGGCGTTGCTCGAACATCAGCGGCAGCAGTTCGAGCAGATCGCGCACGCGCATATGGCGAAGGTGGGCACAACGAAGACAGAACCGTGTCTGTCATCGCAGATCGCTATCTATCGCGAATCCGTCAAGCAGCCGCACTCTGTCGCGCGCGCGATACTTGCTGCACTGGTCGAGAGTCCGGAGCTTCTGGCGGACTTCAAGGCAACCGATGCCGCGAGAATGAAAAAACTGCGGGAAGAGTCGAGCGACCTCGAACTCTCCTTGTTGCGCTACTTCGCCGCCAGCGGCCTCGCATTCCATTCGCTGCTTGGTCTTTCGCCGTTGCCTGATGCGATGATGAACCGGCTCTTTGATCGCTTGCTTGACGAGTCGGCGTGGACGGATCAAATGCAGCCGGCGAAAACGCGCAAGAAAGTCACACGTTGAGGCTAACAAGCAAGGAAGCAGAGATTTTGATTGGATGATGGCTGGTGCAGGCTGTGGTGGGATCAAATGCAGGTACGGTCGGATCCTCGAGTCAACGCTTTTTGTCACCCTCGCCCAAACGCAATTGGGCTATCGAAGATAAGAGAGGGAGGGACTCAAATTGTCACGTGGGCGGCGCCAGGCTGCATTAGGCAATGCGTACGGCACTGGGCAGCATCCAGCCGCCTTTCTGGACAACCCGGTCGTTTGGACTTGAGCTTGGAAAGGGCGTCATTGACTTCGACAGTTGGCGAGCTGTCTGTTGACCGACTGCCGTCGGTACGTCCAGGCACTGCGTAACCGCGGCCTGTCCGATGACCCATTGGCGTCAGCGTGATTGCCGTGATAACCAGGCAGTTATCTCGGCACATCCGTTGCTATCCGCAGCGCTTGGGTGCGCAACATGATTCGCGACGCGGCCTGACAGCCTTACCTTCCGAGTTGAGCGTTAGACACCCGGGGAAACAGAACCTACGCCATGTTCAGTTCTTTTAGACGCTTGTAGAGATAGGAACGCGACATCCCAAGGACCTCGGCGACGCGTTTTTTGTTTCCCTTGTGCCTTTCCATGGCTTCCAGAATAAGGTCCGATTCAACCTTTTCTTTCGCTGATCGTACGTCGCCGTTTGCCAGTGGTGCAGTTGTCATCGCGGCGTGTTCGACAGACAGAACAGAAGTGCTGTCTGTTGCGACACCTTCGAAGCTTTCGACGGAAAGCCATTCTCCATCGCTGAAGATTGTTGCCCGTTCGATCGCATGCTGTAGTTGTCGGACGTTCCCTGGCCATGCACGCGTCTGAAGATGACGCACAACTTCCGGGCTGACCGATTTTTTGGGGACGCCGTGACGCCTCGCAAAGTCCGTGAGAAACTTTTCTGCGAGCGAGGGGATGTCGTCCAGACGCTCCCTCAAAGGCGGCAGGCGCAGCGTGACGGCGCTGATGCGATAGAACAGATCGAGACGGAATGTCTTCTCTTTGATCATCGAATCGAAATTGCGGTTGCTGGCGGATATCAGGCGAAAGTCGGAGTGCTTTGCACGGTCGCCGCCAACGCGCTCGAAGGTGCCATCTTGCAAGACCCGCAGTAATTTGACCTGCATTTCGAGCGGCATGTCGCCAATCTCGTCGAGAAACAGACTGCCAGTGTCGGCGAGCTCGAATTTCCCTTTGCGTCCTTTCTTGTCGGCGCCAGTGAATGCACCGCCCTCATATCCGAACAGTTCGCTTTCCACGAGATTCGCAGGCATCGCGGCTGCATTCACCAGGACGAGAGGTTTGTCATTGCGACTGCTCAGCAGATGAATCGCGTGAGCGACGAGTTCCTTACCTGTACCGCTTTCCCCGACCAGTAAAACAGGTACGTCCAGCGGCGCTACGCGAATGATGTCCTCCTTCAAACGGCGCACTACATCGCTGTTCCCCACTATCTGATCGAGACCGTACGCGCGATTGCGGATACCCGACAACTCCCGCTTGTAGAAGGCGAGTTCCTGACGCACGCGCGCCAACTCGGAGCTTAGTCGCTCGATTGACTCGGGGCCCTTGAACATGACCTGCCCGATGGCGCCAACGCACTTGCGGCTGCGGTCGAAGATTGGCGTACGGGTAACGACGCGCGTCACGCCATTCATTTCCTGCACCTGGCCGATCTCGCCTTTCCCCGTCCTGACGACTTCCTGGAGGCGGGTGTTTTCGATGACTTCCGTTACGGGTCGACCCGCACCTTCGCCATGACGCAAGCCGAAGAATTTTTCGTGGATAGGACTTATGTAGCGCAGCGTCCCTTCCTTATCGACGACCGTGACGGCTTCGAAAGGGTTCGTGACGAAATGGCGCAGGATGTCGTCGGAGAAATCGACACTCGCGATGAATTCGGTGAGCTCGTCACCTTGCGCGGCCTGGAAGAGCAGGAAGCACGCCCCTTGTGCCGTGCTGACCGTTGCGACAGTCAACGGCTGTTCTGACGAATCGAGCGCGAAGAGACGCTTCAACGGTGTCACAGACCGGCGTCGCCAGAGCGCAGTAACGGCATCAATCACCGACGTGTCGCTGCCGAGTCCTGCTGCGAACCGCACCTGACCGGCGTTATCGAGCACCAGCACGCCCGTAGAGGGCTGCTCCATGTCTCCTCCGTTTTGTGTATTCGTCTCGATGAAAGTGTAGTCGAAAAACACAGGCTCTGTCGCAATGTGTATTTCTCGAAGACACTATTTCGGTCGATTTTGTCCGGTCGGCAGGAGGGAGGAGTGGCTGTGAAGGGCGCGAAGCCTTATCGGGCGGCACTTGCACGAGGTCTAGCCCCCACTGGCACGGAAGTCGCAGTAAGACTGCCAAACGCCAAATGAGACGACGATGACACCGATCGATACATTACCCATCGTAAAGACGGCCTCGGGACTTGAACTCCTGAAGGGGGTACGGGTGCTGGATCTGACTACTTCGATTGCGGGGCCTTACGGCACCCAGCTTCTTGCGGACCTCGGTGCCGATGTGACCAAGATTGAACGTCTTCGCGCTGGAGACGATACGCGCGCATGGGGTCCTCCGTTCCTGCACGGCGAGTCGCTCTGGTATCTCAGCATGAACCGCAACAAGGAGAGCGTCACCCTCGACGTTAGCCAGCCCGAAGGCCGAAGCATTCTTGATGACCTTCTGGCATCGAGCGACGTACTCGTCGTGAACATGGTCCAGCACGCGCAGCGAAAACTCGGCCTCGATTTCGCGACGCTCCGAACGAAGTTTCCTTCGTTGATCCATGTTTCGCTGACGGGCTTTGGTTCGCATGGGCCGAGGGCCAACCTGCCGTGCTACGACCTCATCGCAGAAGGCTATTCCGGGGTGATGGACCTGACGGGCGAGAAGGACTGCGGTCCGCAGAAGGTTGGCACGCCCGCAGCGGACTTGCTGGCAGGACAGGATGTCGCGCTAGCAACGGTCGCTGCGCTGTTCGAACGCCAGAGAACGGGTCTCGGCAAGAGTATCGATGTCTCGATGCTGGCGAGCATGGTCCGGTTCATGGCACCACGCATTGTTCCCTATCTCGGTTCGGGCGAGCCGGTTACGCGTTCCGGTGGTCGCGATTCGGTGATCGCGATTTATCAGGTGTTCGACACGGCTGACGAGCCGATCACACTGGGCCTTGGTAACGACGCGATATGGCATCGGTTCTGGGCAGCGGTTGGTCAGCCCGAATTTGGCCAATCGGAAGCGTTCGACAGCAACGCCAGCCGTCGCAAGGAACGCGCACGCATCGTTCGCACCATCGCGGCACTGCTCGCCACCCGTACCCGCGAGTACTGGCTTGGTCTCTTCAACGAACATCGCATTCCCGCAGGTCCGATCAATCGGGTTGACCAGCTTGTACAGGATGGTCACCTGCTCGAAGAGCGCCTGTTCTATGCCGCAGAAAGCGCGGCGGGCAAGGTGCCGCAAGTTGGCCTCGGCATACGCTTCGATGGCAATAGCGAGACGCATCGGCGTGCCCCGCCGTCACTAGGCGCTGACACGGAGCGTGTATTGCGCGAAAGGCTCGGCATGTCGGACATATGCATAGCGGGGCTCCGAGAGCGCGAGATTATCTGAACCCATTCCACAGGAGAGAGACATGCACTTCGAAGAGATTCTGTATCACGAAGACGGACCGATCGGCACCATTACGCTGAATCGCCCGGATGATGGAAACATGTTCACAGCAAAGATGTGCCATGAGATTCGTGATTGCATCAACGAGATCCGTCGTGAGACTCGAACACGTGTGATTGTGATTACAGGTGCCGGCGACAGGTTCTTCTGCACCGGCGGGCGAAAAGACGGCATGGAAGATTCATTGCTGTACGCCGGCGTACTACCCACGCTTGAGATGTACGAAAGCATAGACCGCCTTCAGAAGCCGGTAATCGCGTCGGTGAATGGCTACGCCGTTGGTGGTGGGAATGTGCTTCAGGTCGTGTGCGACCTCACGATCGCCAAGGAAAGTGCTGTGTTCCGTCAAGTCGGTCCGATGGTTGGGAGCTTCGACGCTGGGTACGGCACGTGGTATCTGGAGGACCTCGTCGGCAAGAAGCGCGCGAAGGATATCTGGTATCGGAACCCGAAAATCAGCGCGCGTGAGGCACTCGAAATGGGCCTGATCAACAAGGTTGTGTCCGATAACGAACTGAAGGATGCGACGCGTGCGTACGCGCTTGAGATCGCACAGCGCGGCGCGGTTGCACTCGCCTCCGTTAAGTCGGCGTTCAACGCTCGACATGGCGGCGTGAGCGGACTGTCGAGAATGTCCCACGACCTGCTGCTGCGTGGCTATCTCGAGACTGATGAACACGCTGAACTCGCCGCCGCTTTCGCCGAACGGCGTGAGCCCGATGCCAGCAAGTTCGGCCACTGATACGCGCCTGCTCAATGACTATCGGACGCACGTCATGCAAAACATTCTGACGCTTCATAACCCGCAGAAGGCGAGGGAGTATTACCTCACCGGTGCGTGGCAGCAGGACACGCTCTACAGCCTCGCGCGCCTTCACTCCCGCGAGCGACCCGGTGCCTTCGCGTTACGCGATGCAACGCGAAGGCTCACGTGGCGCGAGGTTGTCGAGTGGGTAGATAGCGTTGCCGAAGCCCTGCACCGGGGCGGAATGAGACCGGGTGACCGCGTAGGAATCTGGCTTCCAAACGTCCTTGAAACCGTCATCATTTTTCTCGCATGCTCGCGCAACGGTTATGTCTGCGCTCCGTCGCTCCACCAGAACTATACGGTTGAGGAGATAGCGTGTCTGCTTGAGCGCATCCAGTGCAAGGCGCTGTTTGCCGAACGCGACTATGGCGCGAACGCGCGGGAGCAGTCTATCTTCGAGCGCGCAAAGGCTATTCCGGGCCTTTCCATGATTTTCGACCGTCAGGCGGAATCCGAGGAGGCCACCGCCTTGCCGTTTCCCGATCGCGCGCCTCCAGCGGTACTGCTGGCCCCCGATTTCGACGCTGACAAGATCGTGTATCTCGCGTTTACATCAGGCACGACAGGGGCACCCAAAGGCGTCATGCATAGTGACAACACACTGCTCGCGAACGGTCGCGCACTCGCGGCAGACTGGGGGCATACGCAGGACACGAGGCTGCTGACGCTGAGTCCAATGAGCCACCATATTGCGACGGTTGCGGTCGAGCAGATGCTGGTGAAGGGCCTCGAACTGGTCATGACCGATCCGCAAAGAGGCAAGGCCGGTCTCGATTGGGTACTGGAGACAGGCGCCGACTATGTGATGGGCGTGCCGACCCATGCGATGGACGTTCTGGGCGAAGTGCGCCGACGCGGTCTGACGACCCTTGGCCGCGTGAAGACCTTCTACATGGCGGGTGCGGCGATACCGCGTGATATCGCCCAACAATTCATGAGCCTCGGCGTGACGCCTCAGAACGTTTATGGCATGACGGAGAACGGATCGCATAACTATACGAGGCCGACCGATTCGGCCGATACGATTGTGTCGACTTGCGGACGTCCGTGCCAAGGATACGAAATCAGGCTCTTCAAACAGGACGACATCGACGTCGAGGTTGACCCGGGAGAAGTCGGCGAAATCGGCGGGCGCGGCGCAGTGCTGATGCTTGGCTATTTCAACAACCAGACGGCAACCGAGTCGTCGTTCAACCGTGACGGCTGGTTCATGAGCGGCGACCTCGGTGTTCTGACGGAGGATGGCTGCCTGCAAATAGTCGGACGCAAGAAAGATTTGATTATTCGGGGCGGTCACAACATCTTCCCTGCGGGCATCGAAGAACTCGCCATTCGCCATGCAGGTATCGAGCGGGCGGCAGCGTTTCCTGTCTTCGACGAGCGCCTTGGCGAGAAGGTGTGTCTCGCGGTCGTGGCAAAGTCCGAGACGGTGCCGTTGAGCGCCGAAGCCGTGCTGGAGCATCTGGCGGAAGCGGGGCTGTCGAAGTACGACATGCCGGAGTACTTCGTGTTGCTAGATGCGTTCCCGCTCACCGCGAGCGGCAAGATTCTCAAGCGTGAACTGGTCGAATGGGTGAAGTCTGGAG
Organism: Paraburkholderia piptadeniae; assembly: GCF_900007165.1. Taxonomy (GTDB): domain Bacteria; phylum Pseudomonadota; class Gammaproteobacteria; order Burkholderiales; family Burkholderiaceae; genus Paraburkholderia; species Paraburkholderia piptadeniae. The sequence continues at coordinate 12,097 of NZ_CYGY02000022.1, read as the reverse complement.
TTTTGTCCCCGGCGCCCGTCCGGTATCGCGTCAAGGCTATGGCAGGAGGTTGAAGTGTCGGTCACTCTCGATATTAGCGACGGCCTCGCATCCGTGCGACTGAACCGTCCAGAAGCACTCAATGCTTTGAGCTTCGCGGTGCTCAGGGAACTCTCAGCGGCCTTCGACGAAGCAGGACGGTCGGGTGCACGGGTGCTTGTCATCACAGGAAGCGGTGATAAGGCGTTTTGCGCGGGCGCCGACATCAAGGAACTGATGGGGCGAGGCCTGGTGGCCCAGCGCGAAGGCGCCCTTCTCGGGCAGGCGACGTTCTCGAAGCTTGGCAGGCTCGCGATGCCGTCGATTGCGGTCATTCACGGCTATGCGTTCGGCGGCGGTCTTGAACTGGCGATGGCATGCACGTTTCGCATTGCCACGCCGAACGCGAAGATGGGCTTGCCTGAAATCAAGCTCGGGCTTATTCCGGGCTATGGCGGCACGCAGCGGCTTCCCCGTCTCGTGGGAGAGGCGCGCGCACTGGAGATGGTGCTGTCGGGCAAGACTATCGATGCTGCGGAGGCTGAACGCATTGGCCTCGTGAACCGGGTCGTGGAGGGACAGGATCCGGTCGCGCTCGGCCGCGAATTCGCCGGGCAGTTCACAGGATTCAGTCGTTGCGCTTCAGTCTTCGCGCGGGAAGCCATACAGCGCGCGAGCGAGACGAGTCTTGAAGAAGGGCTGAAGATCGAGGCGGATCTCTCGACGCTTGCCTTCCAGACCGCCGATGCCTCTGAAGGCATGCACGCATTCGTCGAGAAGCGAAATGCGATTTTCAGGGATGAGTGAAATGAACGAAGGTTGCATCATCGTTACTGGAGCTAGCAGGGGCATTGGTGCGGCAATCGCCGAAACGCTCGCGCGCGAAGGCTTTACCGTGGGTTGTCTCTCGCGCTCGGGCGATTTGCCAGCGCGCGACATCACCAGTGCGGAGATCCATGCCCGTTTCATCGCCGCGGCATGCGACGTAACCGACCAGGCTTCGGTGAAAGCCGCGGTCGAGGATGTAGTTCGGCGCGCGGGTCGACCGCTCGTCGGGCTAGTGAACAACGCAGGTTTGCACAGGGAGGGACCGTCGGATTCACTGCCGGTCTCCGATTTCGAAGCGGTGATGACCGCGAACGCCACCTCTGTACTCATCGCAAGCCAGGCGGCGTATCCGCACCTTTGCGAAACGGGTGAAGCGACTATCGTCAATATCGGCTCGTTCTTCGACAAGCTCGGCGTGAAGCGCAATGCGGCTTATTGCGCGTCGAAGGCAGCGGTGGGCGCCATCACGCGATGCCTCGCCGTGGAATGGGCGAGCAAGGGCATTCGCGTTCACAACGTCGCACCTGGCTACATCGCCACGGACCTTAACCGGGATTCGCTCGCGAGCGGACCGCTCAGTCAGTTCCTCGCGAAACGTATTCCGACAGGAGGACCGGGCGTAGCCGAAGACGTCGCGCAACTGGTGCGCCTCCTCTTTACGCTCTCCGGCAGGTTCATGACAGGCGAGACGCTATATCTCGACGGCGGACAGGGTATGGCGCTCTGACGCTCCAGGCACAAACGACCAGGGCAACTCCAACATGAACGTTCTTGAAAGACTCGATGTAGGCATCACGCTCAACGACGAGGAAAAGATGATCGTCGAAAGCGTGCGCTCGCTCGCACACGAGCAGATTGCGCCGCGTGCGGCCGACTACGACCGCACAGCGGCGTTCCCGTGGGACAACGTGCGCGCCATCAACGAACTCGGCCTGAACGCGATGTTCATCCCCGAGGAATACGGCGGCGCGCCGCTTTCTTTCACCTGTTACGTCGCATGTGTGCGTGAGATATCGAAAGCGTGCGCATCGACGGGGATCGTCTGGGCAACGAATTTCCACGCTATCAAGCCCGTCATAGAGTACGGAACCGACGCGCAAAAGAAGCGCCTTTTACCACGCATCGCGGAGGGCGGACTTGCATCACTGGCCATTACCGAAAACGGTGCAGGGTCCGACGCGACAGGCATGCGAACCACATTCACGCCGGACGGTGACGATATCGTCATCAACGGCAGCAAGGTATTCATTACGAATGGGGACGTGGCGGATCTGTATCTGTTGTTCGGGAAATGGTCGGAAATCGACGATGGCAAGGACGCCATCTCTGTCCTCGTGCTCGAGAAGGGAACACCGGGCCTGACTGTGACGGGCACAGAGCACAAGATGGGGACGCGCGCGTCGAGCACGGCTGCGTTGTCGTTCGAAAATTGCCGCGTCCCGCGTGCGAATCTTCTTGGCAAGCCCGGCGACGGCTTGCGGATTCTGTTCGGCTCGCTGAACCGGTCCCGGCCAAGCGTGGCTGCCCATGCCCTCGGTATCGCGCGTGCTGCGTTCGAAGACGCAACGGCATACATCAACGAGCGAAAGCAGTCGGGCCGCAGGATCATCGATTTCCAGGGCATTCAGTTCATGCTGGCCGATATGGCTGCAGAACTGGTGCTGTGCGAGTCGCTGTTATGGCGGGTCGCGGGAATGGTCGACAGCGGCGCATCGGATTTCGGGATCGAGGCATCGATACTGAAGATGCGCGCGTCCGACGCCGCGATGCGTATTACGACCGATGCAGTGCAGTTGTTCGGGGGCTATGGATACTGCGCAGACTACCGGGTCGAGCGGCTGATGCGCGATGCCAAGATCACGCAGATCTGGGAGGGCACCAATCAGGTCCATCGGCAACTCATCGGTCGAAGCTTCATTCAGAAATAGGAGACTGGGATGACATCAATCAAGACCGTAGGCATTGCCGGAGCCGGCACAATGGGCGCGGGCATTGCGATCGTCGCTGCAAGAGCGGGATTCGTGACGAAGGTGTACGACACGCGCGATGAAGCGCTCGCCAATGCGCGCGCTCAGACCAATGCCTTTCTGGACAAATCGGCCCAACGGGGCAAGCTTCCCGCCGACTCAATTCCGGAGATCATGTCGCGCTGGCATGGCACGACAGATCTCGCCGACCTGCACGATTGCGACATCGTTATCGAGGCGGTATTCGAAGACCTGCGGGTGAAGCATGAGCTTTTCAAACAGCTGGATGCCGTGTGCCCGCCCCATACGCTCTTTGCCTCGAATACGTCGACTATCTCGATTACCGAAATTGCGGGCGGGTCGGGACGGCCTGACCGGTTCGTCGGCATGCACTTCTGTCTTCCCGCGCAGTTGATGAAGCTAATCGAGATGTCAGCCGGGCTGACGACGAGCGACGCAACGTTTGAAGAAGCCTGGCGCTTTGCGCGGGCGCTGGGCCAGAAGCCCGTTCGAACGCAGGACACGCCGGGATTCATCCTGAATTACTTCCTGATTCCCTTTAACAACGACGCGATTCGCCTTGTCGAACAGGGCGTCGCGGAAGCTGCGGACATCGATGTCGCCATCAAGACGGCATTGGGTTACCCAATGGGGCCGCTGGAACTGCTCGATCTTATTGGGATGGACACGCAAAAGCTGCTATGCGCGGCGATGTACGACCTGACCAATGAGCCGCGCGCAGCGTGTCCTCCACTTGTGCGCCGGATGATTGCGGCGGGCTGGCTCGGCAAGAAGACGGGCAAGGGTTTCCATACGTACGGCGATACGAAAATGTTCGGAGCATGACCATGACCTACAAAGTTCTGAAATCCGGCGAGAGCCGCTCGTTTCCGTCTAGTCATCCTTTTCTCGAGGCAGCAGCGCAGGGGCCATCGCTGGTCTTCATCGGGGACAAGGCAGGAGAAGCGTTCCGCGAAGCCGCGCAGGTAGCGAAGGATGCGCCGTTTGTCGCGATCGAACTGGGCAGCGAATGTCTTGGGTCCCACACGGGCGAAAATGGCGGCAAGGAAGGTTCCAACGTTGTTGGCTTCGCGCGTTTTCGATTGGGAGACGCGGAGCCGAGCAACCTGATCGAAGTCGTGCGCCAATCGGCAACCGATCCGGAAGCGCTCTCGCTCGCGCGGGCTGCGTTCGAAGCAGCAGGGTTCCGCGTCGCCGTTTGCGGCGATTTTCCCGGGCGTATCGTCGACCGGCTGATCCGGCCGTACTACAACGCGGCATTGCGCCGTCTCGACGAGAAACTGGCTACGGCCGACGACCTCGACATGACGTTGCGGCTTGGCCTCGGGTATCCGGAAGGCCCGATTGCCCTGTTGCACCGGACAGGCCTGGGCCACCACTACGAAGTTTCGATGCGGCTATACGAGGCGCTTGGGGATGCGGCCTACATGCCAGCGCGCCGCGCTCACGTTGCGCATCAACGTGCGAAAGGCGGCGACAGATGAGGCAGCAGCCCCTAACCGATGTCAAGGTCATCGACTTCAGCACGCTCCTGCCGGGTCCGCTGTGCACATTGCTGCTTGCCGAAGCGGGCGCCGACGTGATCAAGGTTGAGAAGCCGTCAGGCGGTGATGACATGCGTTCGTACACGCCGAGGGCCGGCGACGATAGCGTGAATTTCGGCTTGCTCAATCGGGCCAAACGATCGGTCGCGGTCGATCTGAAATCCGATGAGGGTAGGGCATCAATACTCCCGCTGATTGGCGAAGCGGATGTCCTCGTCGAGCAATTCAGGCCGGGCGTGATGGAGCGCCTGGGACTGGGCTTTGGCGAACTCTCGCAGATCAATCCGAAGTTGATCTACTGTTCCATTACCGGTTACGGCCAGTCCGGTCCGAAGGCCAACCGTGCCGCGCATGACCTCAACTACATGGCCGAGACGGGGTTGCTGGGATTGAGTCGTAGCCGTGACGGAGCGCCAGTTCTGCCTCCTGCGCTTGTCGCCGACATTGCGGGCGGAGCGTACCCGGCCGCGCTAAACATCATGTTGGCATTGCGACAGCGCGATCTCGATGGGCAAGGGCGGTATCTCGACATTTCGATGTCGGACAATCTTTTCACCTTTGCCTATTGGGGACTGGGGCAAGGTTTCACCGGCAACGGTTGGCCGCGCCCAGGGGGCGAGCTCGTGACGGGCGGAACCGCGCGCTATCAGATTTACGTCACAGCCGACGAGCAATACCTGGCTGCCGCGCCACTTGAAGACAAGTTCTGGCGCAATTTCACAAATGCCCTGGGCGTTCCTGAACTGGCTGCCGCCGATGGCACTGGGACCGAGGTGAGAGTTCGTGTTGCTTCGGCGATCCGGCAAAGAACGGCTGCCTACTGGCTGAACAAGTTTGCGGAAACCGACACGTGTGTGGTTCGTGTCGTTGACCTCGCAGAGGCGGCTACGGACCCGCACTTCACGCAACGCAGCGTGTTCGACAGGACGGTGCGACTCGCCGATGGAACCATGATCCCCGCGCTGCCGGTACCCGTCGACAGACAGTTCCGCTCCCGGCAGGAAACACTCGATGCACCACGGCTCGGCGCGGACGCTGCGTCATTCCAGACATATGAGAAAAATGGTGGTGACCTATGAAGGCCGTTGTAGTAGGTAAATTTGGAGAACCCGGCGAAGTCGAAGTCACGGATCTTCAGGATCCTGAGGTCGAAGACAATAGCGTTCTCATCGATGTCCGTGCTTCCGCGATCAACTATCCGGATCTGCTTGTGATCCGGGGGAAGTACCAGAAATTGCCGCAATTGCCATTCACGCCGGGAAAGGATGCAGCGGGTGTGGTAGTGACAGTCGGACCGTCCGTCCGTCATATCAGGCCGGGCGATCGCGTCGTCGCTCATATGGAATATGGGGCCTACGCGTCTCGCGTTCTCGTGTCGGAAGACAGGTGCGAGATCTTGCCGGCTGCGATTCCTTTCGATGATGCCGTGGCGATGGGGTTGCCATTCCAGACCGCTTTTTTCGCCTTGATGGAACGCGCCCGGTTCGCCGCTGGCGAGACGGTGCTTGTGACGGGAGCGAGCGGCGGCGTCGGTGCTGCGGCGTTGCAACTGGTGCGGGCACTTGGCGGGAAAGCGATCGCTGCGGTGAATCGTACGCAACAGGCTGAGCAGGCGCTTGCGGATGGTGCGTCGCATGTTGTCGATCTGTCGATGCCGGACCTCCGGGAAGGTCTGCGTCAGCAGGTGTTTGAAGTAACGAAGGGTCGCGGGGTCGATATCGTTCTGGACACGCTAGGCGGCGATGTGTTCGGTGCCGCCCTCAGAGCGTTAGGGTGGTGCGGAAGGGCGGTCGTGATTGGTTTTGCAGGTGGCCAGATCCCTCAGATCAAGGCGAATTATCTGCTGGTGAAGAACATTGAGGTATCTGGTTTGCAGTGGAGCGACTATCGCGACCGGCAGCCGAAGCGGGTAGGCCTGGCGCAACAGAAGTTGCATGAGCTTCTTGAAAAAGGTTTGATTTGTCCGCGCATTGCTCTACGGCTGCCCGTCGAAGAGGCGGCGAAAGGCCTGGAGGCTGTCGATACGCGTGCCGTGGCGGGGCGTGTGATTCTTCATTTCTAACGGAGGAACACTGTTTGCGACTGCGTCCAGACATTTAAATTACTTAGAGATACAAAATAATATTTGAGTAATCTTAGGAGACACACCATGAAATCGTCATCGGGATTGAAACGTTGGGTATGCGCACATCTGGTAGCGGCATGTTCGCTCACTGCCATAGCCGGCACCTGCGAAGCAGCCGACAAGGGGAATGCAGAGCCGTTCAGGATCGGCGTGATTGTCGACATGAGCGGCGTGTACTCGGGGATTGGCGGTGCAGGTGGAGTGGCGGCCGTCAAGCTCGCAGCGCAGGACTTCGGCGGTACGGTGCTGGGACGCCCGATAGAAATACTGTCGGCGGATTATCAGAACAAGGTCGATGTGACTGCTACGAAGGTGCGCTCCTGGTACGACCAGGACGATGTTCAGGCCGTGCTCGAGTCCACTGATTCCGCGTCGGCACTTGCGTTACAGAAGCTCGGCGTCGAGAAACGGAAGATCACAATCTTTGCGGGCTCGGCCACGACAGAACTCACGGGCAAGCAATGCTCACCTTATGGCGTTCACTATGTATACGACACGTATGCCCTTGCAAATGGAACGGCGCGCGCACTTGTGCAGGCAGGCTACAAGCGCTGGTTCTTTCTCACGGCCGACTACGCATTCGGCAACTCACTTCAGGGCCAGGCAACCCGGGTCGTGCAGACAATGGGCGGCGACGTAGTGGGTTCTGTGAAGCATCCGTTGTCTGCATCAGACTTCGCTTCATATCTGATGCAGGCACAGGCTTCGAAGGCTCAGGTAGTCGGTCTGGCCGACGCGGGGCGCGACACGCAGAACGCGGTCAAACAGGCGGCGGAATTTGGCCTGTCGCGCAACAACCTTGTGGTGGCGCCATTACTTATTTTCGACAGCGACCTGAAGGGAATGGGGCTGAAGACGGCACAAGGGCTGCAATTCACCACCGCGTTCTACTGGGATCACGACGACCAGACGCGGGCGTTTGCCAAAAAATTCTACTCGGCCACAGGCAAGATGCCGACGATGGTCCAGGCCGGAATGTACTCAGCGACGATGCATTACCTGAGTGCGGTCCGGTCGTCGGGAACAGCCGATAGCGACAAGGTGATGGCAACAATGCGTGCGACGCCCATCAACGATTTCTTCGCGAAGGATGGGCGTATCGAGGCAAATGGCCTGATGGTGCACGACATGTATCTCGCGGAAGCCAAGAAGCCATCTGAATCGAAAGGCGAGTGGGACTTGCTCAAGATCCGCTCCGTGATTCCGAAGGAGGAAGCCTTCGAACCGCTTGCAGAAAGCGCCTGCCCGCTTGTCAGGAAATAGGCGCACTCAAATTGACCCTGCTACGGCCCACGCCGGGCGGCCCGATGGGACCGTCACGGCAAGCACCGTCCGTTTGGTCAAGCAATACGTGTAGGCAGTACAAAACTGGAGACTGTAATGGAATCTGTACGCGTCAACGAATTCGGGCAAATAGCGCGAGAAGAGACGATTGACACGAAACGAAAAAACGCCATCAAGGGTGCCGTGTTCTCGGAATTCATCGATATGTTCGATATCTATCTTCCGGTGATCATTCTCGCGCCCGTTCAGTCGTTCTTTCTGCCCGCGCATGTGTCCACGGCACATCAGGCGATACTCGAGTCGCTGGTATTCATCACCACGCTGCTCGGACGTCCTCTCGGTGCACTGCTGTTCGGCCGCATCGCCGACCGCGTCGGACGACGCGCGGCCTCGATTCTCTCCGTCAGCGGGTTCGGTGTCGCAACCTTCCTGATCGCGCTGATACCCGGCTATGAGTCCATCGGGATCGCGTCGTACTGGATTCTGGTAATTCTACGTTTCATCGACGGCATTTTCCTTGGTGGCGGATACACCGGTGCATTGCCGCTTGCCATCGAATATTCGAAGAAGGAGCAGCGAGGCCTCGTGGGCGGTTTGATTCTCGCTGGCTTTCCGGCGGCCTACGTTGCGATCAATCTGATCGCGATGATCATGTTCGCGCTCTTTCCGGTAGGCGGTCCGCAGTCTGCCTATGCACAGTGGGGTTGGCGCATTCCCTTCATGATCGGCGCACTTATGGCGGCGCTTCTGGCACTCTACTATGTGCACAAGGTTGCCGAATCCGAAGTCTGGGTCGGGAAATCGGCCGGAAAGCCGCAAGCGACGTCAACCAGCCGGCTCGTTAGCGGCCCAGCGCTGCGCAATCTTGTTCAGGTCCTGCTGATGATGACGGGATTCTGGCTTACACAAAACATCGTCGGCCTGTTCCTTCCCACTGGCGTTTTGTTGAAGACGCTGCACCTTACAGCGCTTCAGATGACAACGACGCTCATGCTGTCCTATACAGTGCTCTGTTTCAGTTATGTGGGAGCAGGCATGTTGGGGCAACGGATTGGCCGCCGCACGATGCTTTCCCTTGTGGGCGCTCTCTCGGCCACGCTTGGAGCCTTTCTACTGTATTTACTCATAGGGGCGACTGGAGTTGCACTGCCCGTTGTCGTGCTGATCGTATGTGGTATTGCGATTACGGTGAGTTCGGCGTGGGCCGTAATCGTTACATATATCAACGAGCGGTTTGCAACGGGTGTGCGAGCGACAGGTTTTGGCGTCGGCTACAGCCTGTCAGTGATATTGCCATCGTTCTACGCGTTCTATATGAACTGGCTCGGTTCCGCGATGCCGCTGCGCTATGCCCCCGTCGCGTTGTTGTGCATTGGCGGTGCGATTGCGTGTGTCGGCGCGCTCATCGGGCCGGAGACAAAAGACGTCGACCTTTAAGCTCAATGAGACGCACTTGCCGGTGAACCGCGCCTGGCCTTTCGTGCCTGGTCCAGCATGAACTCGATGAACTTTGCGGTCGCGCGCGTGGTGGAGATTCGGCATGTACAGCATGTACATGTTCGTGCCGAAAATGCTGAGTCGCCACTGGTCGAGCGCGGTGATGACGTCACCGCGACGAATGTCCTCGTGCGCGACGTAGTCGGGCACCAGTCCAACGCCGAGGTCTTCAAGTATCGCGTCGTGCAGGAACAGAAAGTTCTCGGAGATGACGCCCCGGTTCGAGCATTACCCCGTGTCGTTCGTCGCGCGGATAGGCAGCAAGCCGCAATTGCCGTCCGACGACGGCCGAGGTGATCAGTGGTCTGGTGTGCGAGTTTCTTCGAGCTGCACTGGCATGCCGTGCAGTGCCGCATAAATCGAAGACGCGCATGTGATCCATCGCACCCGCCCCATATCGCGCGCGACAAGGTTTTACGGCAGTTCCGACATGACGCGCACAGCGACGTCTACTTCATCGCGCAGCAGGTCTTCGACGCGATTTTCGAACATCACATCGAGCATGGTGCCCGGAAATTCGCGTTTGAACGCAATCAGCCATTCCGACATCACCGGTTGCCCGTAGCCGCTCGGCAGCGACAGACGCACTCGGCCTTGCAGGCTCTCGCCAAGCGTCGACACCGATTCCTGCGCTGCGCGAAGTGCATTCCGGATCGTGCGGCCGTGTTCGTAGAGCTTCAGGCCGATTTCGGTTGGCTCGACGCGCCGGGTTGGCAGGCGTCGAACAAACCTTAAGATCAGCCGCCATGGCCTGTCTGGCAGCGGACAGGGACGTACCGGCGCTTGACATAACACCCGGAAGCGCAGGTATCTAGTGTAGCGGCACGCGAAGCGGAGTGGTTCTTCATCCATGAACCAGCGATCCGCACGTAGTCGGGCGAGCGACCCGCATGCGGCGCGCCTGCATCGAGTGCGTTGGAGACCAACAACCAATCGCTCAGCGCGCAGGCGCTTCACGCGCATCGACAACGCGTGCGGCACCGACGATGGCGCCATCGGGCGCTTCGAGCAGTACCGCCAGATGCTCGCCAGCGACGGCGTTGGCACGCAACGTCAGCGCCGTGCCGGACCACTGGCCGATTGGCGCAAAGCCACGCACGATGTTCGATTCAGTGAGCGTGTTGCCCGCGTTCTCGCCGCGCCCGATCGCCGTGACGTGGCGCGCGTCGTAGCCGACCAGCAGCACGCGCGCGCGTCCGCTGCCCGGGCCGATGGACACCGAAACACTGCCATTGCCCCGCGCGGCGCTGACTGTAGCGGCCGTGACGCCCGTGGACCGCGCCTGGTCGATGGCCGAACTGGCCGCAATGCGATTCGAGCCGACCACTTCGGCCTTGCCGTCGATCACCATCTCCGGCGTGTACGCGAAGTCGCGAAACCGCTGGACGTACTGCGCCTGAAGCGCATCGGCGGCGTCGAATGAAAACGGGTCTTTCCAGCCGAGCTGATTCCAGTATGTGACGTGAAATGCCAGGGGCAGGACATCGGCGCGTGTGTCGCTCAGCTCAGACAGGAAGCGATCGGCCGGCGGGCACGACGAACAGCCCTGCGACGTGAACAGTTCGACGACGACCGGACGCGGCGCGGCGGCGAACGCCTGCGATGCGGGCAGCGCCGCCGCGCAGGCACAGATGACAGCGAGAGAACGGGCGAACATGTCCTGACTCCAGATGGCGACACTATCAGTAATTCGCTCGTTGGCGCGAGCGGGTTACAGTTGATGCATTCCCGGCGCGCCGGGTGCATCACGACGATCGCTGTCGACGATGTCGTCTTCGAAGAAGCCCAGGTACGTCGGGGTTTGTGCAGACGATCGCATCGCAAAACAGCTGCACGTCGCCACCGTGCGTGATCCAATCGAGCGTCGGTGTGCAGCTGTTCTGTCAGGCTCAAGAACCAGTTGCTCCACTGCATGCGCTGTCTGAATTCCTGGCGCTATCTTCGGCGCGATGCGTCGACAGCCCGGGTAAAATCGAACTGGTCACGCGGCCCAATTGACACACCACGCGGCAGCAGTCCCTCGCGGGCAACCCGGTTACGATCGGTCGTCACGCCGGCTCGGTGCTTCGATTTCGTCGCGAGACGAACTGATCTGGATAGCGAATCCATACCGGGTCAGCCGGAGGCATACCCCAGATCGGATCAGATTTGAAACTCTGGTCGAGTGCCGCTGCAAGGTTCGCCGTTAGCTCATCATAGTGATCTGGCCTTTGCAGCAAAGCCAGCGTGACTCCCGCGAGCAGGTGGGCGTCGTCACCGAGCATTGCTATGTCCTACGAGGCTATTTTTCTCTCCGATTGGGACGAACGCATCAAACCGTTCGTGGCCAAGGCGCGGCGACTAAGGGCGCAAGGAAGGCCGCGAGGACGAGCTCGAATTAGCGCGCAACGCGCTGCCGCGGGCATTGTCAACTTGCCGACAGCACGGTGAGTTCTGTCGGCAAATTATCTCATCCTCATCAATTATTTTGAGTGTTTGCGTCCGCGATCGTGGGCTCTCGAATTCCTCTGCCCGTCACCCTAACCGATTCGTTGATCGCTATTTGCACCACAGCCGAAGGAACCACAACTATGGCAAATTGACGCGACAATTGTGCCCATCGACCGGAGAAGTTAGTTGTCCATCCGGCGTGCTTCCCAATTGACGACCTACACCGCCGCATCCACGCAAATTTGCCGAAAAAATCTCGCCGGCTCAGGTGACGCAGCACGCCGCAGCAGGTTCGACCCGCGGTGGCGGAGTTCATGGATGCGCCCGCCTTGATCGGGCAGAAGTCGACTCAACCCGACGCACGCGAGGTCCGGCAAGGCGCG
>NZ_CYGY02000014.1 GCF_900007165.1 Paraburkholderia piptadeniae | reverse complement strand
GTAACTGCTCATAAATCCGGGGGCAATCCTGCCAGGCGCAGCGTCGCCCTTGACGGCAGCATTGGGCCAGGATGTCGGCGACGATCATCTCTCAGGCCGCGACAAAATTCGGTTGTAAACGGTTGGCGGCGATGTTAACTTTTGTCGCGTCACCACTCTCCGTTGCCAGGTCATGAGCGTTTCTAAAAAATTCATCCCGCCGGACATTGCACGAGAGGAGCTGACGTCGCGGGAGCTTGAATTGGTGGCGATGCTTGAGCAACTGACCGACATGGTCAATCGCCAGCAAGAGCGGCTTCAGGCACTGGAACAGGAAATCGCCGGGCTGCGCAAAGCCGGCAAGTGCACCTAGCCTGACGCAGTCGTGAGGAGGAAACTCGCTGCGCCGTACATTCCCAAAACCGAACGCACCCCGGCGGTTCTGAAGTTGCTCGCTTGGGGTGAACAGCTTCTCGAAATCATTCTTCGTCACCGTGAGCAGGAGTTGCACCTGAAGGATGAAGTCGCGGTGCTCAAGGGCGAGAAGAAGCGCCCGAAGTTCAAGCCAAGTCGCATGCATGAGGAGGCGGGCAAAGTCAGCGCGCCAGATGGGCCGCGGCAAACGAAGTTGGCCAGACGACGCGGTAAGCCCAGCAAGAGCAAGACGGCACAACTGAAGATTGATTGCGACGAGATCATTCAGCCGGTCGAGCGGGTCCCGCGAGGCTCCCGATTCAAAGGATATCGGGACTTCGTGGTGCAGGACCTCGTGGTCAGCTCACGCAATACGCGCTATAGGCTCGCACGCTGGCAAACACCAGACGGTCAGACCTTAACCGGGCAACTTCACAAGGCAGTCGCCGGTGGCCACTTTGGTGCGACGCTCGTCAGCTATGTCCTATATCAGCACCATCATTGCCACGTGACGCAACCGCTGTTACGCGAGCAACTGCGCGAATGGGGCATCGAGATCTCGTCCGGGCAGATGAACGCGCTGCTGCAAGAAGGCAAAGAGCGGTTTCACGCTGAAAAAGACGGTCTGTTATCGACTGGTCTGGCGCTCTCAGCGTATGTGACGGTCGATGACACAGGCACGCGCCATCAAGGCAACAACGGTTATGTCACACACATCGGTAACGAGCACTTCGCCTGGTTCAAAAGTACGTGCTCGAAAAGCCGCATCAATTTCCTCGAGTTGCTCAGCGCGGGACATGGCTACCAGATCAACGAGGAGGCGCTCGCTTACATGAAAAAGCAAGAGCTCTCGCAGGCGTTCCTCGATGCACTGCGTGAGCACGGCCGCACAAGCTTTGCCGATCAGCGCGAGTGGCAACTCCACCTCGACAGCTTGGGAATGGGCATTGACCGCTTGCGCAACATCGCCACCGAGGGCGCGTTGCTGGGCAGCCTGAAGCGGTGCGGCGTAGCTCAGGATCTCGCCATCGTCAGTGACGATGCAGGACAATTCAATGTCCTGATTCACGGGTTATGTTGGATACATGCGGAGCGTCTGGTCCATAAGCTGCTACCGTTGAACGATCAACACCGCGAGGATATTGCACGCGTGCGCAGCGACATCTGGTCGCTGTACGCGGAGCTCAAGGATTACAAGCGGCACCCTACCATTAAACGCAAACATGAACTTCAGAAGCGCTTTGACGCTGTCTTCATCCAGAAGACCCGTTACGCGACACTCGATCGTTTGCTTAGGCGGATCCACCTAAACAAGTCCGAGTTGCTACTGGTGCTGGAACGCCCCGAGATTCCGCTACATACCAACGGCAGTGAGCGCGATATTCGTGATCACGTGAAAAAGCAGAAGATCAGTGGTGGCACGCGCAGCGAGCTCGGTAGGCAATGTCGCGATACTTTCTCCAGTCTGAAAAAGACCTGTCGCAAGCTAGGCATCTCGTTCTGGGCTTACCTGACCGATCGGATTTCGCGCAGCGATAACGTTCCACTGCTGCCGCACTTGATCGAACAACGCCTCGTTCGATCTGCTTTAACATCTCCGTCCGCGCGTTCCAGGAGTCAGAAAACATAGCCGTGATCATGCCAGTAGTGCCAGTCAGCGACTGCCACTCGTGTCGGCTCATCAGGTCTCACCGGGACGAGTTGAGCTAAGGGCACCACCAGATCGCGTTGGTTGCATCGAACCCACACGAAAATGCCGACTCGACACAGGTCTTCATGAGCAAGCCCGGTGGCTGAAACAGTTTCACCGGTCCGCAGCGGTGAAGCAGCCATGTCTTGGCGGACGCGAGCCTCGAATGGAAACGTGAGTTGCTCTTCGAGATAGCAGTACCACCCCATCGCGCGTTCTTCTTCGTTGTAAGCATCGACGACGATCTCCATTGTGATTCGTTGTTCGCGCTTTCTGTCGATTCTGGGCTTGGGCATGATTGGATCGGAAGAGGTTATAGGCCAACGATACGCTGCATTTCCACGGCGATCTTGTGCGTGAGCGTGACGTGCTGAGTTGCCCTCGATCACCGCACGAATTACGTGGCCGTCCTCGCGCTCTCCGCCATCGTACAGATAACGCCTCCGATTCTCGAGAACGCTCCCATTCGCCCCCCGTTATTGAGCAGTTACCGGGATTCGAAGTGTAGGAGGCCAGTTGACAAAATTAATACGGACTTACGTGAGTTGACGCTTTCATTCCGATTCGAAGGGGAATAAAAGTGACAACACGATCGCTCTTTGGCCCGCGGTTGCTAGGGAAGGGTGGTGACAGAATCATTACGCTCTACGGTGGGGTAGGGTAGCCGGTGCGTCCACAGCACCGGTCCCCGCTATCTCAAAAAATGTACGTGGATTACACCAGTTCTGAAGGAATCTCAAAACCTCCGGTTCGCTGCCAATGCCTGCATGCAAACGAGCGGTTCTTTGTAGCTGCGACGAAGAACGGTTCTCAATGAAGGAACGGAGAATTGAACCGCAAAAACCGGACCCTGTGGCAACCGTGAGAAAAAACCATACCTCATGTGCTCGACATCGTTCAAGGCAGAGACGTGAAGGTTCGGCGGCACTTCCGCAAAGGCCGGATTGATAAATACTACTACGTAATGCAAGCGAGCGAGAATTTTCGGGGCATCAGTAGCGGCGCAAGCTGACAGCGTAGCGGCCCACAAACAAGGCACGGCCCTGACCTCAGGTAGCGACGGGTGCAAGCATGGATCGCCTGCATCGGGAACTGCTGCACCGGCAAACATAGATATCGCGCATCTCCTTGTTCATTGCGCCGTCGATGGAGAGCGCATAGTCAATGGTCAACTCTGTGCCCTCGCGGATATCGTTGAGGGCGTATATATAGACACGACTGCCGATCTCGATGGCCTCGCAGTTCGGCTCGCACGCATGATTCAGGAAACGCGCGCTGTTGCCGCCGCGACTGCCGTCGATCACGCGGCCATCTGAGAGTCCGAAGGCGAAGGTATGGCCTTCTTCAGCACGTTGCCTGGCTGCTGCCTTGCGCCAGCCTGTCACTTCGCCCTTGTATTCGATCAGCTTTTCTCCCGCAGCGATCGGCCGCAACGCAACCACGCCTTTTCCATGCACGTCCGAACGACGTACTGCGATGCGTCTCATGAGGGATTCCTTTTCCGAGCGGTCGTGTTTCGGGTTTGATGCGCCGAAGCATAGCATCACGGCACTCGCGATGGACGAGCGAGCATCCGTCGGAAAGCCTCGCTTCCTTGACGAGATTAACGTTACGCGCGGCTTATCAAATACATTCGCGTCGCCGGCGCCGGTCTGCACGAAAGGCGCCGCATTACCCTGGCATCCGTTTCAGGTCATCGCGGACTCGTTCGCTACGGACGGAAAATGCGTTAAGGTGTCCGTTCCGTCCCCGATGGACACTTTTCAAGGATCACGGATATGAACAAACAGGAACTGATTGACGCGGTGGCGAGCGCCACGGGAGAAAGCAAGGCGAGCACAGGCGCGGCGATTGACGCCGTGCTGGAATCGATCAGTCAAGCGGTCACCCGTGGCGATACGGTGCAACTGGTCGGTTTCGGATCGTTCTCGACGGGTGCACGTTCGGAGCGTACGGGCCGCAATCCGGCGACGGGTGAAACCATCACGATCGCCGCGGCAAAGACCGTGAAGTTTACTGCGGGCAAGGCATTCAAGGATGCAGTGAACGCAGCGTGAGGCTCACCGATCGCGACGCGCGCCTGCGCCGGCCGTTCGCTGATGGGCTCGAGGCGCCCGCCCGGCCCATCACCGCCATCACTGCGGGCACGCGACAGTAGCGCGGGCACGGTCTCCGCCTTGCGGGAAGCGTCGCTCTGTTACCGCACGTCAGGCCAGGGCGTGGTCTTGACCTAGTCCTGATGAGTTGCCGGTAAGACGAAGCCAGCGTCTGGAGTCTTCCTCGACTTCAATAATCCGATACCGATGAGGACGATAGCGAGGGCAGAGTTGGATGCAACCTCGTCGCGGTGCGCTGGCAGAACTATCATCGCTACGATAACGCAAGCAGCTTCGAGGAGATCAAGCCTAAGCTCATCGTCGCGGGCGCATCGGCATTCGCGCGCCAGCGAATATTCAATCGCGCTACCTGCACCGTTGAAAACATCGACCCCGAACTGTCGGCCGCAATCGAGTCCGAAAAACGGCGCCCGGAAGAGCATATCGAGCTCATTGCTTTCATGCCGACTGACACCTTGAGATTCCCCTTGCGCGTTATCTCGTCGATGGCCACGCGTCATGTCTTGACGGATGCACCAAAGCAGGGGTTCTATGCCGCGATCTGATGAGCGCGAACGTGTGCTTCCAGGTTATAGGGCGAGTCAGTGTCGCAAATAGATGAGTCGGTGTCGGAAGCATACTAGCCCCAGTAACGCTATTGAACTAACGTGATGGACTTCTTATCCGATCGTTTGGAGCTGACATGTCCGATTTCATAACCGTTTTGCGCGAAACCTGCCCGACTCCGGTCGTCGACGCCACCAAATGGAAGCGCATCGGCGGCGATCCGCACACGGTGAACCTCAACGCTTACCTCTCCAGGGACGGCAGCAAGATCATGGGCACCTGGATCTGCACACCGGGCAAGTTCGAGGTGAACTACGAGAAATGGGAGTTCTGCCACTTCCTCGACGGCTACTGCATTATCACGCCGGAAGGCGAGGAGGCGGTGCATCTGAAGGCCGGCGACGTGTTCGTGATTGAACCCGGCATGAAAGGGACCTGGGAGGTGGTGGAGACGGTGCGCAAATACTTCGTCTTCGCCTGAGCAGGTCTAAAGATTCGACTCACGCATATCATCGTCTGAATACACTCCCGGTTCACGGACTATCTCACCCCGGCCCTTGCATGTCGCAGGGGCGCAAGATACCTTAAACGATTCACGGACTTCGTCAAATTCGAATCGCTCCGGGTTTGGTTGAAGGCACAAACTTTCGAGTGAATCGACATGTGTGCATCCTTTGAAGACTGCAGTAGCTGTGCTCAGCCTAAACAATAAGCTCGCCAAATGGAACTTCCATTGCCGCATAGCTGATACACCAGTGACTCAATGCTCGCGCTGGCGAATGACACACGGGGGAGCGCGGGTGCCGCGAGATAGATACTCGGCATGCTGCTTGAGGCCAGCGCAAACCGGCGCGCTACTTGCCCCGTATAACGTATCTTGGCGCGAGGAGGCGAGCTGAACGACGATACCGCGGTCCTCGGCTCGGTCTGCGTTCTGCAGCAGCACGTTGAAAGTCGGGATGCGCAGATGGAGCGTCTGGTGGACGAAGCCATGGCGCCGTTGAGCGATCATGGTGAGGTGTGGTCGGATACTGCGCTACCACTGCGCGAGGAGAGCGGAAGCGTTCGGCTTCCGTAGACAGTATTGAAAGTGATCCCGTTGCGCTAATAATTCTGCCACTTCGCGTTTGAATGACGCGGGAGCGTTAAGATCCTTGGGGTAGCGATTCAGAGGCCCGGCGAAACTTATCGAGGAATATCGCGACCTCTTTAAGGCTATGCTGGCATTTGATGCGTCAGCCGCTCCATGGGTCGAAAGAGCCGCCATATTTCCCAACCCTGTCCCGGGGCTGCGACGGATGTACCGGCGCCATGATGGCTCGATCGGTTAAATTGGCCGACGATACTTTATAGTAGAGGTTCGCTCCCAGAAGGCTTGCAGCATGAAAACATACAACCCCGAGAGCGCGCCAGAACCAGAGGCGTGGCTCGAACCTCGACGAACAGGAGCGCATTGTTCTGGTCGAAGCGTGGCATCGCGCGGCGCGCATCAAACTTCCGAATGTCACCGCACATGCCGCGTTGCACACCATCGTTGAGAACCAGATTGCGATGAATCTCGAACCGGTGGTCCGAGCCATGCATCGCCTTGCGAAAGAAGGGCTGATGCGACACGATGCGATTCACGCGATCGCTTCGGTGGTCGCCGAGCATGTGTTTGATGCTTTGAACACGGGGCAGAGCGACGATGCTGATGTTTCGCAAGCGCGCTACCTCGCAGCAGTGGAGCGCCTGACTGCTGCGACCTGGCGTGAAGGCGGGAAATAACCCGCGAGCCACCTAAACTTCAGTTTCGAATTGCGGCAGCGTTTCTTTTCTTGCGGAGCCTGTTCGGACTACCAATTAAAAAAGAAATTCAGGCGCAATCTGGTGCGCCGATGCCCGATCCGACAATGGTTAATCCGGCGCCGTGAATCTCGTGGGCGACAACTTGATATATGGACCGCGGCGGAGAATGGTTGCGTAGCAGCCCGAAAGACAAAAGTTGCAAGTTGCAAGTCGCACTCCGGTCTGGTGGTGCCGCGAAATCGTGCTGTTAATTGAAGAACAGTTATCTTAATAGCGTGATTCACGCACGAGTTTTGTGGAAATCCCGGCGCCCGAGATCTGCACAAAACGTCGCCCCGTTAGACTAGAGTGCGAACAAAACCGGCCGGACATCCATCGCGCTCAAAAAACCGTCTCACGGGCGTTCACCTTGCCTCGGGGTACACGGCAACGTGGCCGTTCATCGCAGCCGTCAATGCATCTTCTCCTTGCGGTGCGCCAGATACATTCAGTCCGTTCACAGTCTTGCAGCGTCATAAGGGGTAAGGAAGCCTGGCGATGCAACGCCGACTATGCAGAGTTGCACTTCGATCTCAACCATATTCCGTCAGCGCGGAACAAAGATAGGGTCGGAAATGCAGAGATTATGATGAGTTTGACATCGAGCTATCGGTTCGACGCCCAGGAGAAGGATGGGCCACGATGTCCCAGTCTTGATCCGACAGTGGTTCGAAAGCCATGTTTATCCACAATATTGTCGTCACATTGCGGTCCGCGAGCCAAGATTGCAAGTGTCAGTCCGAACATCCACTGTCTGCTCATAGTCCGGCTCTCTTCGCGATCTTTCAGAATCGCTACGCAAAGATGCGTTCACGACGGCTATCGGCAAAGATGTCGAGAGAAATAATTCTCCGAGAATCGCATTCGTGATTACAGGTAGTTCGAGTCGCACTGTTGTCGTGCCTCCCTAACACCGACGACGATCAACCCATTGCTTCTGCGGCTGCCAGTACTCTGTTGCGGAGCACGCCAATACCTTCGATCTCAACTTCGATGGTGTCACCGGGTTTGATCGGGCCGACTCCCGCTGGAGTTCCGGTCATGATGTGATCACCCGGAAGCAGCGTCATGTACTTGCTGAGATAGGCGATTAACGCGGACACGCCATACACCAAGTCCGCCGTGTTTCCGTTCTGGCGGACCTCGCCATTGACGCGTGTGACCAGACGAAGGTTGGCGGGATCCAGATCCGTTTCAACCACGGGCCCGATAGGCGCAAATGTATCGTATCCCTTGCCGACGAGCAGGCAGCCGAACTCGCTTTCCCGGCGCTGCAATACGCGATCGCTTACATCGTTTCCGCACGTGTAGCCGAACACGTAGTCGAGAGCGTCCCCTTCGGAAACATGGCGAGCTTCCTTGCCGATGATTACGGTGAGTTCTCCTTCAAAGTGGATGTTCTCCCCGTCTGACGGATAGATAATCGCGTCCTCGTGGCCAATCACTGTTGTGCTCGGTTTCATGAAGAGTACGGGGAGCGTCGGCGTGCTCTTGCCAACTTCCTGTGAGTGAGCACGGTAGTTGTACCCGAGGCCGAAGATGCGTGGCCGATGAAACGGGCTCAGTATGCGAGCGGATTCAAGATGATCGACGTAGCCCGCAGGGATAAGTTGTTCAAGCGGTGAGCACTTAAGCCTCTCGACGTTTCCGTCAATTCCCAAGATGCCGTAATAGGAACTTCCGTCAACCGAATATCGAAGGATCTTCATGGCCATCAACCGGTAAGTGATTGTATTGCGAACGTTAGCATTGAAGTGCAAATGCGTCAATTAGGATGCTTAGCGGGCTCCAGAGCTTGACGTTCCGTTGCTTGTGCTGCCATAGCCTGACTGCGTCGCACGGCTCTTCCTCTCCTGTTGGGCTGCGAGCTTGGCTTCGGCCGATTTGAGATTGTCCGGATAGTCAAGATCGCTGCCTGCGATGTCGTAGCCGGCGGCCTCCAGTTGGGATAGGTCTGCTTTCACTTGGGCGCGCGTAGCAGAACTAGTCGATTGTGCGGAAGAGGCGACGGGAAGTGTGCAGGCAGAAACGATGAATAACATATTGACAAGCATTTTCATGGGGAGACCCTCGACTAGACATTAATCAGGATTGCTTGATTGCTGTATTGCAATCGTCGAGTCGAGTATATGCTGACAAAAGCGTCAAGGGAATACACTGATTGACAAAAACAAGAGAATGGTAGCGCAGTGCAAGTCAGTTGCGGCGACGCCCCTCGACTGAAGGTTAGCGCATCGTCCAATGCATCCAACGCGCCAGCGAAAGATCCGGGCGCGTCCTGGTTTCAACTCGACGGGATCGCTTCACTTCGATGATGCATGGGCAATCCCGCGCACACAGCTCCGTTAATCAGGGAAGGACGACATAGTTACTGAAACCTCCGTCCCGATCTTTCAGCCCAGAAATGGCTTCATTGACGCGTTCAAGCGGGAACCTCCGGTGTTCGAGATAGGACAGGTCAATGGCCCCGGTACTTACCATGTCGGCCATTTCCTGGCCCTGCGCAGTAGTGAACCAGTTCGATCCGATGATCTGCACCTGTTCGTCCATCAGCCATTTCACGTCGATCGGCAGGTCTTCCGCCACGCCGCCGACATTGACCACCCGGCCGCCGCGTCGAACACCTTTCATTGAGTCCAGCATCGTTGCAGCAGGAGCTTTTGCGCCGAGGGCGCTGATAACGAAGTCTGCTCCTTCTCCGCCCGTCAGGGATTTCGCCCAATCACCAGTGGATCCCTCTCCGAGTTGCATCACCTCAATACGGTCCGGTGCTAGCGCCTTGACGCGTTTGAGTAGTCCCTCGTCGCGCCCTGTGCCGAGAATACGCGATAGGCCCATTGCAAGACCGAGTACCGTTGCGGCGACGCCGAGCGTGCCCGTGACACCGTCAATCAGCGCCACCTGGCCGGGACCGGCTGCGGCATTTTTCAGGGCGCCATACGACGTACCCATGTACCCGAACCTCCCGGCCTGTTCGAAGGTCATGTTCGCGGGAAGGTTCACGACCGCATACTCGGGTGCGGTCATGTATTCGCTGAAACCGCCATACGGGTAAAGATCGAAGATGCGTTGACCGTCGCGACTCGTGCTGAAGTAGCCGTTCAGCGTGTAGTAGCGGCATTCGCTGCGACGGCCAGCGCGGCATGCCTTGCACGATCCGCATGACCGCAAGGGGCTCACATAGACGCGGTCACCCGGCTTCACGTTGATTACCGCTTCGCCGACTTCTTCAACAACGCCTGCGGGGTCAAGACCAAAGATGGCGGGGAATTTCGGCAGCGGCTGATGCGGAAACCACGTTGGCCAGTTGTTGATGACGTTTGCCATGTTCGGCACGATGCCGCATGCCTTGACCCGCACGAGCACATCGGTCGGTCTCGGCTTCGGAACCGGGATCGTATCGAGTGTCATCGGGGTGTGGAGAGCATGCAGCCGTGCTGCAACCATCGTTCGTTCCATACATTCCTCTTTCTGGGTGAATACTTTCCGCGTTACCCGCCACATAGCCGCAGAGGCTGTGAGCATTGCAAGCGGCTGCGCGGAATTTGCCAAGCCTGTTAGCCGATATCAATTCGGATCAGAGTTGTCGATCCGGACCGGCATCCGTCAGCGATAGCTCTCCTCGAGTTCGATCCCGAGTGCGCCCATGATGCGCACGCCGGAGTTGTACCAGGCGATGTTAAGGGCCAGTTCGACCCGTTGCTGATCATTCAGGAACGGGATGACTCTGTTCCAGGTTACGTCACTCACATCGACATTCAGGGTCGACTCTTTGGCGACGGCCATTACGGCACGTTCCTCTTCGTCGAATAACGGCGACAGTTCGAAGTCGGGAATGGCTTTCAGCTGTTCCAGGCTGACACCCGCCTTCAATCCATGTGACTGATGATGTGCGATTTCGTATTCGGAGCGAGTGCAATGTCCGACGGTCAGGATCGCAAGTTCACGCAGTTTCGGGCTAATTGAAGATGCCCTGATCGCATTGGCGTAGGACAGGAACTGGTCGAGAATGTCCGGAGCGTGTGCGAGCGCGCGGAAGATGTTGGCCGTGGGTACCTTGCGCTCACGTTCGAGCCGATCGAAGAGGGCATCGTTCACGCCCGTCACGTCGGAACGTTGAAGATATTTGACGCGTGCCATATGCGTTATTCCTGGTGTAATCAGCTTTGTACAAGCCGGTTCTGAATATAGGATTCGAGTGTGGTGGGGCGTGGCTTGTTGGCGGTCTCGGTCAGTTCAGTACCTTCGAACCGTGAGGCCTCAAAGTACCAGCGGTGCTCCGCCGGCAGTCCCCAGCGCACGCTCGTATTGAGCGATGAGGCATCCCATCGGACCGGTTCGATCTCAAGGTCAATGGTCTGATAGTGGCCGTCGCACAACTCGATGCGGTGACCATCGGGGTCGCGCAGATAGACAAACAGCATGCCCCCCGGGCCGTGGCGGCCCGGTCCGCGCTCGACTTCGTGCGCATAGCCGTAGATACCGGCGAGGTCGCACGCGGTGAAGATGTTGTGCGATTCGGGCACGATATACGCAAAGTGGTGCATGCACGGACCGTCGTTTTCAACGATAGCGAGATCCAGGCATGTGCCTTTGCGATACATGAATGCGCCGAGCAGCCGGTCGCCATGCGCGAGATATTCAGAGTTGCGGAAACCAAGCCTGCTGTAGAACACGCACGATTGGAACGTGTCCGGCGAAAAGATCTGAAAATGATCAATTCGCTGCGCATGCGCACCCTTGAACAGATTGCGTTCCAGATAGAGACGAGGGCGCGTTTCCATTTGTGCGCACAATTCGATCTTTGTGCCGAACGGATCGGACACGTGCAGGGTTCTTCCCTGGTGGGCGACCTCGGCCCATTCAGCGGGAAGTCCTTCTTCCTTGAAGAACTGGTATGCGAGATCCAGATCTTCTTCGAGGAAGACCCGGAAGCCAATCCGTTTGCAGGTGGCGACACCTTTGTCGGCCTGGACCAGAACCAGGCTATGGTGGCATGCTTCGGAAAGGCCGCGCAGATAGCACGTGTCCGCGGTTTCTTCCGTCACGACGAGGCCGACTACGTCGACATAGAACGCTCGGCTTTTTGCGAGGTCGGCGACAGTCAGTACGATGTGGCTGGCGCGCGTGATGTTGAAGGGTGGTCGGTGATTGACAGCAGGCAACATGATTACCTCTCGATTGTTGGTGGCGAGCAAGCGGGGATACCAGTCCGAATGTCGCGACCTGTATCGGGGCGGTGCGTGGATGCCAACAGGTCTTGCTCGGTGAAGGTCACTAGATATCCTCTTGCGGCGGTGCGACGACGATCTAAAGGGGATGATCAGTGAAAGGCAGCGCTGACCATCCGCTGAACTGCGCTTTCGATCCCAGCGCTTCTTCGATTCGCAATACTTCGTTCCACTTGGCCATCCGTTCGGAGCGCGAGAACGAACCAACCTTCAGTTGACCAGCGTCCCAGCCGACGGACAGGTGGGCGATGGTGACATCTTCCGTCTCACCGGATCGTGCCGATACGATCGTGCCGAATCCAGCTGCTTTGCCTGCCTGAAGGGCCTCTTGCGCCTCCGTTACCGTGCCGGCCTGATTCGGTTTGATGAGCACGGCGTTCAACATGCTTTGCGATGCCGCTGCTCTCACACGGTCTGCGTTAGTGACGAGGAAATCGTCGCCGATGACCTGGCAGCGTGCGCCATACGACTCCGTGAAGTGCATGAAGCCTTCCATGTCATCCTCAGCAAGCGGATCTTCAATCGACAGGATGGGGTAGGTGTTGAGCCAGCGCCCCAGCATGCCGATCATCTGGTCGGTGTCGAGTGTCTGCCCATCGAGCGCCAGCACGTAGCGTCCGTCGCGGCCGAATTCGGATGCGGCGATATCGAGCGAAATGCCAACCTGTTTGCCCGGTTGCAGTCCCGTATCGATGATGGCCTGCATCAAGGTGTCGAGCGCATTTTCGTTGCAATCGAAGGCGGGCCAGTAGCCGCCTTCATCTGCCACACCCTGAAGCTTGCCCGCGCTCTTCATCAACGATCCGGCCGCGCGATACACCTCCGCGGTCCACTCCAGCGCTTCAGTAAAACTGCCTGCAGCTGGGCACATGATCATGAAGTCCTGTACATCGACGCGGCGCGCCGCATGCGCTCCACCACCGAAGATCTGGATCTCCGGCAACGGCAGACGCACGGCGCGGTCGCCCGCGAGATAGCGCCATAGTGGCTGCCTGCTGGCCGCTGCTGCAGCGTGGAGTACTGCCATCGAAGTTGCAACGATCGCGTTGCCGCCGAGACGGCTGCGGTTGGGCGTACCGTCGAGGGCGACCAGGCTCGCGTCGATGGCGGCCTGATTGCTTGCATCGCGCCCTTCGAGCGCACGCGCGATTTCGCCGTTGACCTTCGACAGCGCGTTGGTCACGTCGAGGCCCCCAAATGCGGGCCCGCTGTCGCGCAGATCCAGCGCTTCGCCGCTGCCCGTCGAAGCGCCCGCTGGCGCGATGGCGCGGCCGCTCATGCCCCCGTGAAGCGTAACCTCGACTTCTACCGTCGGTCGGCCGCGTGAGTCCCAGACGCGTCGGCCGCGTACGTGGGCGATTGTTGAATCAGTCATATCGATTGTCTACCTTGTTCATTGGTAATGTGTGCCGGTGCTTTGTGTGCTCCGATCAACACAAAGGCCAGCGTCGCCGGTTGGTTGCTCTTGTTTCGCCACGCGTGGCGAGTGCCGTTCTGCACGACGACGTCATGTTTATGAAGTAGCTCAGCGCGTCCTTCGTCGAGTTCCAACCAGATCTCACCGTCGAGCACGATGCCGTAATCGACAGTCGGCGTAGTGTGCATACCGTCGGCCTCGAACAGTTCGGCGAGGCCAGGGCTGATCGCGAGGTTTTCGGCGATGGCCGCCTGCGGGTCGAAGCCGGGTGAAGAAAAAACGCTGTCGGGCGGAAACGTCACGACGAGAAAGCGCGTTCCTGAAACGGGGGGGACGAAGCTCGTGACGCGAGGGGCCGGGTCGTTGCCGTCAAATGGAACGGCTTGCGCCGGCTCCGTCGACCACATCAGCCGG
Source organism: Paraburkholderia piptadeniae (assembly GCF_900007165.1). GTDB lineage: Bacteria > Pseudomonadota > Gammaproteobacteria > Burkholderiales > Burkholderiaceae > Paraburkholderia > Paraburkholderia piptadeniae. The sequence goes on along the minus strand of NZ_CYGY02000014.1, from coordinate 66,624 downwards.
GAAACCATGCCCGGGATATGCCGGTACACGTCGGAGCGGGGCGATGACGAATCGAGTGCGACTGTCGAGGCGCCGGTCACGTCCTGCCCGGTGACTACGCGGCGAAGCGCGACGGGCACCTCTCCTGTGATCGAGGTATCAGAGGCCATGCTGAATGTCTCCTGCAGGGTTTGAACAGGCGCCACGCGGTGTTGGCTGCTTTCATGACGCCTGATACGTTGCTAACGTTCGCATAGATTGTGGCAAACGCTGATCTTTGTTGTCAATAGCGGATTTAAGGGAGTTTTGCCGTGTTGAGATTGGTGGAACACCGGGCAAGTCTGTTAGCAGATTGCCAAAAAAGGCAAACGTTAGCAGGGATGCCAAGGCAGGGCGCTGAGGTGAGCGGCAGGCGCAGGCAGCGACTGACTGGGGGCATGCAGTGCAGCTACCGTTTCTCTAGCGTGTCTGACGCCTGCCCGCTGGCACTCAAGAGCCGAAACGACCCTACGAGCTCTGCGAGCTTGAGCGCCTGGGTGCGCATCGCGCGCGACTCGTTTTCGGCATGTTCCGCAAGACGAGCGTTTTGAGTCGTCATTGCTTCCATTTGCTTCACTGCATCATTGACCTGAGCGATCCCGAGGCTTTGCTCTTGGCTCGCCATCGAAATGTCGCCCATGAACGCGATGACGCGTTCGACCGATGCGACGATGTCTGTGATCGTCGTGCTGGCATCGTCAACGAGCTTGCCGCCAGTCTCGACGCTGGCCACGGAATTGCCGATGAGAATCGCGATTTCCTTTGCCGCACTCGCGGAACGGCGCGCGAGATTGCGCACCTCGCTGGCGACAATTGCGAATCCGCGTCCCTGTTCGCCTGCGCGAGCAGCTTCCACTGCCGCGTTAAGCGCCAGAATATTGGTCTGGAATGCGATGCTGTCGATGACCCCGATGATGTCGACGATCTTGCAGGAGCTGTCATTGATTGAACGCATCGTGCTAGTGACTTCGCTGACGGCGCGCCTGCCTTCACTGGCGATCTCGGAGGCAGCCGTCGAAAGCACGTTTGCCTGCCGAGCGTTTTCCGCGTTTGCAGTGACCGTGTCGATCAGTTCGCGCATGGAAGCCGCAACTTGTTCGAGCGATGCGGCTTGCGCTTCGGTGCGCGCAAAAAGGTCGGCGTTGCCTGTGGCGATCGACGTCGCGCCGTCTTTTACAAGATCGGTGGTCTCCTGAATTTGCGACACCAGAAGCTTGAGATTGATCTGAAGAACGCGTAGTGCATGCAGTACCTGGGTGACTTCGCCGTCCCGGTGCGTCTCGATGATGTTGGACAGGTTGCCCTCACCCATGTCGTCTATATGACGCTTGAGCTGCGCCAGTGGCCTCATCATCCCGCGATGCAGCATCAAAGGGGATGCCAGCGAAATCGCGATGCCGATCGCACAAGATGTGGACTCCCAGATGCGAGGCAGGTTGCTGTCGAACGTGAACGCCGCGAGATTGGCTGCGTAGATTGACGCGGCGAGCGCCGACAGTGCATTCATTTTCGCTGCGTACGAGAGCGCGGCGAAAACCTTCAACACCCGAAATGCGGGCCGTTTCACGATGCGGCCTTCATCCAGTTCGAGGTCCTTACGCCCGGCACCCATCGCAGCATAGGCCAGCTCAGCTTCGTGGATCATCTCTGGAGTTGCCTTGCAACGGATCGTGATGAATCCGGCAATCCTGCGCTCCTTGAAAATCGGTGCTGCGGTCATGTGGACCCAGAAGTAGTCACCGTTCTTTCGGCGGCCCTTGGTGACGCCCGTCCATGTCCGGTTGCCTTTGACTGTCCGAAGGAAGTCCTCGAATACTTCGCTGGGTGTTTCACCATCGGCGAGGATGCTTTGCGGTGCACCAAGCACCTCGTCCTCGGTATATCCGCTGACCTTGACGAAATCCCGATTGACATAGGTGATCTTGCCTTCGAGGTCGCCTTTTGAAATCATCGCAACGGAACTGTCGAGCACATATTCGACATCGGTCGTGATCCTCTCTAGTCGCATCGTTGCCCGTCTCCATTTCTTTATTTTTTGCGGCCGTCCATGGTGATGCTTTCGTGTGACGGTGGCGGCGGCCATGCTTGGCATGCCCGCTGAGTCTCAAGTCTGTCAGGCGTTGATCTGTCGCACGAATGCTTCAGCTACCTGATACAGATAGTCGACTGGCTGTAACAGCAAGGCGCCCGCAACCGCGCGAACGTGATCGCGCTGTGTCTCATCGGTCAGATATTCGACCGGTGACTTGCCGTCGACGCGCGCGAGCAGCAGCGCCGGTAGCAATTCGGCGGCGCGGGCTTCTAGTGTTGCGCGCAGTTCCCAGTCTGCTTCGTCGAAATATGCCTCCGTCAGCGCCTTGAACGAAGCAATGAGTGCGTCCCGACAGTCAGGTCGAATCAGGCACTTGAGCAGCATATGATTCAGACAGAAAGCGAGATCGAAGGCAGGGTCGCCGAACCACGCGCACTCGGCATCGAGCAATACCGGTCCCTTCGGGCCCGCGAGAATGTTTTTTGGACTCACATCGCCGTGTACGAGTGCAGTCCGGATACTGGCCGTCTGCTGCGCGAGATGTTGGAGCTTCGATGCGAGTTCGGGATGACGTTTTGATGTGGCGATCAGATAGGGATCGAGGCGGAGCGCGCGAAAGTTATCAAGCGTGTCGAAGCGCTCCCTCAACTCACCGTCGTCGGCGCTGACCGCGTGCAAATGCCCGATCAGACGACCGACCGCGCGGGCTGTTTCGGGCTCGACGTGGCCGCTCATCAACTGCTGCTTCCAGACGGGATGCGCGCACGGCGCAAGAAACGACATCGCAAATACGCCGAGCTTCTCGTCGTGTGCGATGGGAGCTGGCACATTGTCGGGGCAATGCCGCGCCGCAAATTCCATCCACGCCCATTCATCGGCGTTGCGCGACACAGGTACTTCCCAGCATGCGGCGACCTTGAGTGTAGCCAGGGCGCGCTTGACGCACAGCGAGCCCATTGAGAGATCGACACGCCAGATATCGGAGGAGACTCCGCCGGCGAGTGGGTGCCAGGAGGGTATTTCATCCTTGCGAGCCAGATCGTGCTCGACGAGAAAGGCATCGAGCTGCGGATCGGGAGAATTCGTTTGCGTCATCTTGAGTTCTTTGAAATCGGGCGATTGAAGGCGGTTACGCCGGGGGCAAATTGCAGGGATTGCGTGGCGCGTCGCCGCGTAGTACCCGCACGACTTCTTCAGCCGCCCGTCTGCGAAGTTCCAGCAGCGACGCGTCCGAAGAAAACGCGACGTGCGGTGTCAACATGGCGCCTCGCTCGCGAAGCAGTTCGCCGGGGACAACGGGCTCCGACTCGAGAACATCCAGCGCCGCCGCCGACAGTTGGCCGCTTTGCAGTGCCTCGATAACGGCGTTTGTATCGACGATGCCGCCACGGCTCACATTGATTAGCAGGCTACCGTGACGCATGCGCGCGATTTGCTCGCGATTCATCAGATGCCGGGTTCCTTCCGTGAGCGGCGCATGGACGATCACGATGTCGCTATTTGTCAGAAGTTCGTCGAGCCCAACGGCTTGCACCCCTGGTGGGTCCTCACGCAGAAAAGGATCATGCGTGAGAAGCCTGCAACCGAACGCGCCGAGCTTGCGCGCCGTTGCGCGGGCGATGCGGCCGAAGCCGACGAGTCCGCACGTGAGTGCGCCCAACCGGCGCAGTCTGGCTTCGGCGGGAGACCAGCGCCCAGCGTGCACTTCCCGATCGAAAAACACCAGCCCGCGTGTCCATGCGAGTGCAAATCCGATGGCGTGATCGGAGACTTCTTCGACACAGTAGTCCGGCACGTTCGTCACCACAATGCCGCGGGCGGTGGCGGCGTCCACTGCGATGTTGTCGAGACCCACGCCAAGCCTTGCAACGATCTGCAGCCGTGCAGAAGCTTCAATGGCTTCTGCCGAGACGGGAGCCCAGCAGGTGAGGATTGCGGAAGGTCGATGCTCTCGAACCATCGCTTCGATTTCGGCGGCCGGTAGGGGGATCGCCGGTCCGCTTACCAGCCGCATCGCGGCACGCTCGACGACCTCTCGCTCGACGCTGTCGTCGGGCCACGCATAGTCGGTCAGAAAGACTGTATCGATCATGGGATTGAACCTGGGTGTTGGTAGGGAAGTGCTTGCCGCGGGTGTTGAACGGTGTGCTTCATTTGCACTAACGTTAGCATGACATTTGGATGATGCCAAGCGTGGGTTTGTCATGGATGTCCTGCGACGGAACCTGTGAATTTAGCGTAAGCCCTTGATTTAGGTACTCGAAAACCCGATTGACACAATAAAAATCCACAACTAGACTCCGCTCGTCAATGCTAACGTTCGCGCTCAATAGGGAGACGGAGCCAGCTTCATCTGCGAGCTGGCGGAATTCCTCCGCTCACCTGTGAACGATTGGTACGACAAGAACGAAAGGAAACAGCGACGTGCAAAAAAAATGCGCGTTTGAAATCATGTGATGTCGCTGTGCGGTGCGCCGCGTTGTTCTCTGAAGGTATAGCACTACGTAAAACAAACCTGATTACCACGACTGGCAGGAGACAAAGGAATGAAGAGGCTTCTTGTACCCGCGATTTGCGGTTGCTTGGGTGTAGCGGCACATGCACAGAGTTCCGTCACCCTTTACGGGTTGATCGACAATGGTGTGTCGTATGTGAACAATCAGCGCACGGCGAGCGGTGCGGGTCGCAGCAACGTTTTTGCTTCGTCGGGCAATATTGTTGGCAACCGTTGGGGGCTGACGGGGAGTGAGGATCTGGGCGGCGGGCTGCAGGCGATCTTCAAACTCGAGAACGGGTTTACGGGTACCAACGGCGGGCTTCAGCAAGGTGGGCGTCTGTTTGGACGCCAGGCATGGGTCGGCATGTCCAGTTCATATGGCGCAGTCACGTTGGGTCGCCAGTACGATTCAGTCGTCGACTATCTCGCGCCGCGAAGTCTCGCACAAAGCTTTGTGGGCGGCCTCGAATTCATGCATCCGATGGATAACGATAACTTCGGCGATTTCTTCCGGCTCGACAACGCCGTTAAATACGCCAGCCCGGATATCAATGGGTTGAAGTTTGGCAGTTTGTATGCTTTCTCAAACAAGGCTGGGGATTTCGCCGACAATCGCGCGTTCAGTGCGGGTGCGACCTATAACCACGGTCCCTTCACGCTCAGTGCTGCGTACATGCGTATCGACAATCCGGGGGATGGCGCAGCGGGTGCACTCGACGGCTCATCTACTTCGGGAGATGCGACATTTCATGCGGCGCGCCAGCAGGTATGGGGCGTCGGCGGCGCGTATGTGATTGGTCCGGCGACGCTGGGGGTGGTGTGGAGTCACTCGCGTTACGACGATACTACAGCCGTGTATCGCGGCAGTACGCTTGCACCGGCTCCCACTGGTTCGCCCACCGACCTGACTTTCGACAACTACGAAGCGAATGTTCGCTATCTGATTACGCCGGCGTGGGTGGTGGCCGCGTCATACACCTTCACGGATGGATCGTATTCGAACGCTTCGATGCATGCGAAGCCGCGCTGGAACCAGTTCAATCTGATGACATCGTATTCGTTGTCCAAGCGCACAGACGTCTATCTTATGGCCGAATATCAGCACGTGACAGGGGCGTCGGGAACGATTTTCAGTGGTGCATTCATTGGCGGCAGCGGTGGCCCTTCGTCCACCAACAAGCAGTTCCTGACTAGTGCCGGTTTGCGCGTCAAGTTCTGATGCCATGAGTGCGGGCGGGTGGTCTTCCATAGCAGAATGACTCACCCGTCGAGGAGGGCTTGTAAGAGCCGTCCGACTTCACTTCATTCAAGTCCCATGGGCTTTCGATATTGCTGCGCCTGCGCATCGATCCATGCCCGAAACATCTTTAGCGCCGCATTGTCGGCCTTACGCTCCGGGTAGATCAGGTAGTAGGAGCGATTGCCGGGATATTCGTGGCTCGCCGCCTGGATCAATGCGCCGCGCTGTAGTTCGTCCTCGATGAGCAGGCGAGGAATGAGCGCGATACCCATACCGTGAATTGCCGCTTCGGCGAGCATCGAAAATAGCTCGAGTCTCGGACCCGACATATCCCCTTCAACCTGCATGTTGCGCGACGCAAACCAGTCTCGCCACGCATAGGGGCGCGTGCTCTGTTGCAGAAGAGGGTACCGGCGCCAGTCCGTCGCAGTTAGTCTGGTGCGTGGTGCAATCAGCTTCGGGCTGCATACGGCGATCAGGCTTTCACGCATCAGGAAGGTGCCTTCCGTGCCCGGCCAGATCGCGGTGCCCGCATGAATCGCCGCGTCGAACTCCGTGTCGTCGAAAAGAAATGGTCGCGTGCGGACCGTAAGATTGACGGTGATGTCCGGATACGCCTCATTGAAGCAGGGTATGCGCGGCAAAAGCCACTTTGTCGCGAACGTCGGGACGACAGCCAGTTCAAGTGATCCACCGTGGCCGCCCTTAGCCATGAGTTCCAGCGTGTCGCGTTCCACTTCATCCAGGCGCGATGCAACCTTGCGACTGTAGATGACGCCGGCTTCGGTGAGGCCGACGCCGCGCCGGTCACGTCGGAACAGTTTCACGCCGAGGAATTCCTCCAGCGAGCCTATCTGACGGCATATCGCACTTTGCGTCACGGCGAGTTCATCCGCCGCCTTGGTGAAACTCTGATGGCGAGCGGCCGTTTCGAATGCGGACAGCGCTGCCGTCGAAGGGATCTTTCTGCGCATGATGGCGCCTTGGATGATCGTGGCTGATTTGTGCGATTTTCGCACAGGTCAGTGCAAACAAATCGTTTGAATAGGTCGAAAAGCGTCTGTAAATTCGCTTCATACCCATCCTGTATAGAGTATGAAATGAGTGCACAGCACAAGTCGACGTCGTTTCAGTGGGAGGACCCACTACTGCTGGACCAGCAGCTGACGGAGGAGGAGCGCCTCGTGCGCGAATCGGCGCATGCATATTGTCAGGAACGTCTCGCACCGCGTGTGCTCGAGGCCTTTCGCTGCGAACATACGGATACCGAGATCTTTCGTGAGATGGGCGAGCTTGGTTTGCTGGGCGCCACGCTTCCCGAAGCGTACGGTGGAGCAGGTCTCAACTATGTTTGCTATGGCCTCGTCGCGCGGGAAGTGGAGCGAGTCGATTCCGGATATCGCTCGATGATGAGCGTGCAGTCGTCGCTCGTGATGGTGCCGATCAACGAATTCGGCAGTGAAGCGACGCGGCAGAAGTATCTTCCCCGGTTGGCGCGAGGCGAATGGATCGGTTGTTTCGGTTTGACGGAACCCAATCACGGTTCTGATCCGGGCAGCATGATGACGCGTGCAAGGAAGGTCGACGGCGGGTATCTGCTGACGGGCAGCAAAATGTGGATCACGAATAGCCCCATCGCCGATGTGTTCGTCGTCTGGGCGAAGGACGATGAAGGTGCGATCCGCGGATTCGTGCTTGAGAAGGGCTGGAAAGGGCTTTCCGCGCCGGCAATCCATGGCAAGGTCGGCCTGCGTGCGTCGATTACGGGTGAGATCGTGATGGATGACGTGTTCTGCCCGGAAGAAAACGCGTTTCCGGACGTCCGCGGTTTGAAGGGGCCGTTCACCTGCCTGAACAGCGCGCGTTACGGGATCGCATGGGGTGCGCTGGGTGCTGCCGAAGACTGTTGGCATCGCGCGCGCCAGTACGTTCTCGATCGCAAGCAGTTCGGCAGGCCGCTCGCAGCGAACCAGCTGGTCCAGAAGAAGCTGGCCGACATGCAGACGGAAATCACGCTTGGTCTGCAGGGGTGTCTTCGCCTTGGCCGGATGAAGGATGAGGGCACAGCGGCCGTCGAAATCACGTCGATCATGAAACGCAACTCGTGTGGGAAGTCACTCGATATCGCCCGAGTTGCGCGCGATATGCTCGGCGGCAACGGAATCAGCGATGAGTTTGGGGTTGCGCGGCATCTGGTGAATCTGGAGGTGGTCAACACCTACGAGGGTACGCACGATGTCCATGCGCTCATTCTTGGCCGTGCAATCACCGGCATCGCTGCGTTCTGAGTAGCCATGAACGAGACTTCGAACAAGGGAGCGCTCGACGGTCTGCGCGTGCTGGACCTTTCCCGCGTGCTGGCGGGTCCATGGGCGAGCCAGTTGCTGGCCGATCTGGGCGCGGATGTGGTCAAGGTCGAACGACCCGGTACGGGCGACGATACGCGTGCCTGGGGGCCGCCGTGGCTGAACGATGTTGATGGTGAGTCGACCGGCGAGTCCGCTTACTATCTGTGCGCCAATCGCAACAAGCGGTCGGTGGCGATCGACCTGAGTCAGCCCGATGGACAACGGCTCGTCAGGGAGCTGGCCAGCAAGGCAGACGTGCTTATTGAGAACTTCAAGGTCGGCGGACTCAGCCAGTACGGGCTGGATTACGCGAGCCTCAAAGAGCTGAATCCTCGCCTCATCTATTGTTCGATCACGGGATTTGGCCAGACGGGACCGTATGCTGCACGCGCCGGTTACGACTTCCTGATTCAGGGCATGGGCGGGCTGATGAGCGTCACAGGTCGTGCGGATGGCACGGAAGGCGAAGGTCCGTTGAAGGTGGGCGTTGCACTGACGGACATCACGACAGGTCTCTATGCGACGGTCGCGATCCTGGCGGCGCTTGCTCGCCGCGAGCGCTCTGGAGCTGGGCAGCATATCGATCTCGCTTTGCTCGACGTGCAGGTCGCCTGCCTTGCCAACCAGGCGACGAATTATCTTGTTGGTAATGTGGTGCCTCGCCGTATCGGAAATGCGCATCCGAACATCGTGCCCTACCAGGATTTCCCGACGGCCGATGGTCACATGATCATTGCGGTCGGCAACGACAGTCAGTTCGCGAGCCTCTGCAAAACACTGGGCGAACCGGGATGGGCCGCGGACGAACGCTTTGCTAGCAATGCGCAGCGTGTTAAGCATCGGGACCAGCTGGTCGCGATGATTCGCGACACGACAGTATTGCGTGCGACAGGTGAGTGGATAGGCTTGATGGAGAGGGCGGGCGTGCCGTGTGGCCCAATCAACAACCTGAGCCAGGTATTCGTGGACCCACAGGTGCAGTCGCGCAACGTGCGCATCGAGATGCCGCATCCGCTGACGGAACAGGTGGCGCTGGTCGCAAATCCGATCCGTATGTCGGAGTCGCCGGTGCAGTACCGTCATGCACCACCGACGCTGGGGCAGCACACGGAGGAGGTCCTTCAGGACTGGCTGGATCTGGCTGCGGCGGATATCGACGAATCACACCGCTCATCGCCTTGCTAATCAATGCCGACCGTGCGCCACCTCTGCTTGTGTGGTCTGACTGGAACCTCAATACATGAATCCCCCGGAACTTCGCAGCCCGCGCGAGTCGATGGAATATGACGTGGTGATCGTCGGCGGCGGCCCGGCGGGCCTGTCGGCGGCCATTCGCCTGAAGCAGCGTGCCGCGGAAAAAGGCGTCGAAATCGGCGTCTGCGTGCTCGAAAAAGGCTCGGAAATTGGGGCGCATATCCTCTCGGGCGCGGTGATGGACCCCCGCGCGCTGAACGAACTGATTCCGGACTGGAAGGAAAAAGGCGCGCCGCTGGACGTCGAAGTCACGGAAGACCGCTTCCTGTTCCTGAACGAAACGGGCGCGAAGTCCGTGCCGAACTGGGCGCTGCCCGATAACTTCAAGAATCACGGCAACTACGTGATCAGCCTCGCCAACGTCACGCGCTGGCTCGGCCAGCAGGCCGAAGCACTGGGCGTCGAAATTTTCCCGGGCTTCCCTGCCGCTGAAGTGCTCTACAACGACGACGGCTCGGTCAAGGGCGTCGCGACCGGCAACCTGGGCATCGGCAAGGACGGCGAGCCGACGGAGAATTTTCAGCTGGGCATGGAGCTGCACGCGAAATACACGCTGTTCTGCGAAGGCGCGCGCGGGCATCTGGGCCGCCAGCTTTCCGACAAGTTCAAGCTGCGTGATGGCGCCGATCCGCAGGTGTACGGCATCGGCATCAAGGAACTGTGGGAAATCGATCCGGCGAAGCACAAGCCGGGTCTGGTGATTCACACCGCAGGCTGGCCGCTCGATACGCAGACCTACGGCGGCTCGTTCCTCTATCACATCGACAACAACCAGGTGATGGTGGGCTTCGTGGTCGGCCTCGGCTATTCGAATCCGTACCTGTCGCCGTTCGAAGAATTCCAGCGCTACAAGACGCACCCGGAAATCCGCAAATTCCTGGAAGGCGGCAAGCGCGTGTCGTATGGCGCGCGGGCGATCACGGCAGGCGGACTGCTGTCGCTGCCGAAGCTCGCATTCCCGGGCGGCGCACTGGTGGGCGACGATGCGGGCTTTTTGAACGCGTCGCGGATCAAGGGTTCGCACGCGGCAATCAAGACGGGCATGCTCGCCGCCGACGCCGCGTTCGACGCCGTGCAGGCCGGTCGCCATAGCGACGAACTGACCGCGTATCCCGAGTCGTTCAAGACTTCGTGGCTGCACACCGAACTCTATCGCGCGCGCAACTTCAAGCAGTGGATGAGCAAGGGCCTCTATCTGGGCACGCTGATGGTCGGCATCGAGCAAAAGCTCATGGGCGGCAACGTGCCGTGGACGCTGCATCATCAGCACTGGGATCACGAGATGCTGAAGCCGGCGTCGCAGTTTAAGCCGATCGAGTATCCGAAGCCGGACGGCAAGCTGACGTTCGACCGGCTGTCCTCGGTGTTCATCTCGAACACGAACCACGAAGAGAATCAGCCCGCCCACCTGACGCTCAAGGATCCGACTGTCCCGATGAAGGTCAACCTGCGAACCTACGCGGGTCCGGAAAGCCGCTATTGCCCCGCCGCTGTCTACGAGTTCGTGAAGAACGACGACGGCAGCGAACGCCTCGTCATCAACGCGCAGAACTGCATCCACTGCAAAACCTGCGATATCAAGGATCCGACCCAAAACATCGTGTGGGTCACGCCCGAAGGTGGTGGCGGTCCGAACTATCCGAACATGTAGTTCAAAGGTCCATATGAAAACGATTGGAATTGTAGGTGCGGGGCAGATGGGCTGCGGTATCGCGTTAGTCTGTGCAACAGCCGGCCTCGATGTGACCCTCAACGATGTCGATGCGCAAGCGGCGAAACGCGGCATCAACAGCATCTCCGGGAATCTTGCGCGGATGGTGTCAAAGGGGAAAATGACTTCGGATGAGGCAACTGCCGCGCTGGGACGAATCAGGGCGGGCGGGGTATTGGCTGAACTCATCGAATCCGATCTCGTGATTGAAGCGGCGACAGAGAACATTCAGATCAAGGAAGACATTCTCAGGAATCTCGACGCCATCGTACGCCCTGGTTCGGTCATCGCGACCAATACATCGTCGGTGTCCGTCACGCGATTGGGCTCAATGCTCGGTGATCCGGGGCGCTTCATCGGGATGCACTTCTTTAATCCAGTACCTGTGATGGCGTTGGTTGAAGTCATCCGCGGCCTTCGGACCAGCGATGCCACGGTCGATGCAACCGTTGCCTTCACAAAGCGCATTGGGAAGCAGCCTATATGCGTGAGCAATTCACCGGGCTTTGTCGTCAATCGCATTCTGGTACCCATGATCAATGAGGCGATCTTCGTACTACAACAGGGTCTGGCGAGTGCCGAAGAGATCGATGAAGGTATGAAGCTTGGCGCAAATCATCCAATCGGACCGCTTGCGCTGGCGGATCTTATCGGCCTCGATACGACGCTCGCCATCATGAACGTGCTGTATGCGGATTTCAGCGATTCAAAGTACCGGCCGGCATCGTTGCTCAAGGAAATGGTGGACGCGGGGTACCTCGGGCGAAAGAGTGGACGTGGCTTTTTCACATATTGATCGCATCTGCTCCAATCAGGCCGTGCGCGGAGAAGCCGGGGCAATCGAAGCTGATTATCTAAGGGGCATTTCCGTGGATGAAGGCAACGGTGTTTTATTTAGGGTGTTACGGAATGAAGATCATTGTCCCTGTCAAGAGGGTCGTTGACTATAACGTGAAGGTCCGCGTGAAGTCGGACAACACGGGTGTTGACATTGCCAATGTGAAGATGTCGATGAATCCGTTCGACGAAATCGCCGTCGAAGAAGCCGTGCGTCTGAAGGAAGCGGGCGTGGCGACGGAAGTGATCGCCGTGTCGGCAGGCGTGACGCAATGTCAGGAAACGCTGCGCACGGCGCTGGCGATCGGCGCGGACCGCGCGATCCTGATCGAATCGAATGAGGATCTGCAGCCGCTGGCTGTCGCGAAGCTGCTGAAGGCGCTGGTCGACAAGGAACAGCCGCAACTGGTGATTCTCGGCAAGCAGGCCATCGACGACGACTCCAACCAGACGGGTCAGATGCTGGCTGCGCTAACGAATCTGCCGCAGGCGACGTTCGCGTCGAAGGTTGTCGTGGCTGACGGCAAGGCGACGGTGTCGCGCGAAGTGGACGGCGGCGCGGAAACGTTGTCGCTGAAGCTGCCCGCGGTCGTCACGACCGATCTGCGCCTGAACGAGCCGCGCTACGTGACGCTGCCGAACATCATGAAGGCAAAGAAGAAGCCGCTGGAAACCGTGAAGCCGGAAGACCTGGGCGTCGATGTCACGCCGCGTCTGAAGACGCTGAAGGTCAGCGAGCCGCCGAAGCGCTCGGCTGGCGTGAAGGTCGCCGACGTGAAGACGCTGGTCGAAAAGCTCAAGACGGAAGCCAAGGTGCTTTGATCCACGGAACGCGGAGACGAATGAAATGACGATTCTGGTAATTGCTGAACACGACAACGCGGCGCTCAAGGCAGCGACGCTGAACACGGTGGCTGCCGCGCAGAAGATTGGTGGCGACGTTCATGTGTTGGTTGCGGGCCACAACGCGCAGGGCGCGGCTGATGCTGCTGCGAAAGTGGCCGGTGTGGCAAAGGTGCTGCTCGCCGACGCGCCGCAACTGGCCGCTGGCCTCGCGGAAAACGTCGAGGCGACCGTGCTGAACATCGCGAAGGATTACTCGCACATCCTCGCGCCGGCGACGGCTTACGGCAAGAACATCGCGCCGCGTATCGCCGCGAAGTTCGACGTCGCGCAGGTCAGCGAAATCACTGCGGTAATCAGCACCGATACGTTTGAACGCCCGATCTACGCCGGCAACGCGATTGCGATCGTGCAATCGGCGGATCCCATCAAGGTCATCACGGTGCGTGCGACGGGCTTCGATCCGGTCGCCGCGGAAGGCGGCAGCGCGTCGGTCGAGAAGATCGACGCTGCGGCTGACTCCGGCATCTCGCAGTTCGTGAGCCGCGAAGTGACGAAGCTGGACCGTCCGGAACTGACGTCGGCGAACATCATCGTGTCGGGTGGCCGCGGTCTGGGCAGCGGTGAGAACTACAACAAGGTTCTCGAACCTCTGGCAGACAAGCTCGGCGCAGCAATGGGCGCATCGCGTGCAGCTGTCGACGCTGGCTACGTGCCGAACGATTATCAGGTCGGTCAAACTGGCAAGATCGTCGCGCCGCAGCTGTACCTCGCGGTCGGCATCTCGGGCGCAATTCAGCATCTGGCCGGTATGAAGGACTCGAAGGTCATCGTCGCGATCAACAAGGACGAGGAAGCGCCGATTTTCAGTGTCGCGGATTACGGCCTGGTTGGCGATCTGTTCACTGCTGTGCCTGAGCTCGTCGTCCAGCTTGCGGGCGACAACCGTTAAACTTATCGCGGCGTCGGGAGTACAACAGCGAAACAGTTTGATACCTCAAACTGTAGCTCCACGGACTGCAGCACGTGCGGACGTCTTCGCGGCCGTCCCTTGCTTTCGGGTGCTGCCTCGCAAGATGAGTGTTGCGGGCGAGATCGATGTGTATGGCGCAGGGCTACCAGAATTCTGGCGGATCTGGTGCACGAACCAGAGTCCGCAGGCGGTGGCCAGGTCGTGTACGGGAAGTCCTACGGTCGTCAGCCCCGGGCCCCACCACCGGAACCCAAGCTCGTCGCCGAATCCGACCACCGAGAGGTCATCGGGCGCGCGCAGCCCTTGCGTTGTCAGCTCTTCGAGGATGCCCTGAGTCATCTGGACTGAACCGGCGACGATGGCCGTCGGCCGCTTCGACAGCGAAAGCAAGCGACGTATTGCATTGAGGCCGAACTCGGGATCGCCCGGCGCTCCAAGCTGAACGAGCGCAGGATCCGCCGACTCACCTCCCGGCAGTGCCTTGTGATAACCCTTCAAACGTGCCGAACCCGTAGGCAGATCGTCGGTGCCGCCGATATAACCAATCCGGCGATGACCCAGTTCGACGAGATGACGGGTTGCCTCGAAGATTGCTTGCGTATCGTCAATTCCGAACCATTGGTCGCCGATCGCGGCATGTCTTCGCAGCAATTGGACATGCGGTGACAGTTTGAGCAATCGGACTGTTTCGCGATGAGGCTTTGCAGTCGGCACGATGATGATCCCCGCGACGTTTGCGCTGGCGAGTTCACGGATGCTCTGTAACTCGACCATCCGGTCGTCGTCGGTTTCCGACAGCGCCAGCTGATATCCCGCGCCCTGCAGGCACTTGGACAGCGCATGGGCGATCGTCGCGTAAAAGCCATTTCTGATGTCCGGCAGCACCAGGCCGACGAGGTTACTCGATACACCTCGCATCATGCGCGCGGCCAGGTTGGCCACGTAACCCATTTCATCCGCGACTTCATTGACTTTCTGTTTCGTGGTTGCGCTGATACGAGGGTCGTTCGCGAGCGCCCGTCCAACCGTCGAAGGCGAAACCTGCAGGCGTGCGGCGATGTCTTTGATGGTGATCATAAGATGTCCATGTAAGGCTTTTTATAACGATAGCACAACGTCAGGGCGTCTCCGGCCAAAGCGCCGAGCCGCTTCCCGGGCTACGCATACCGAAATAGCCTCTCCTATGGGCGTTCACAGCGCATAAGTCGTACGCCAGCGGTTGACCAGAACGGGGCCGATCAAATGCTCAGTCAATTGTCGACGGAATTCCTCGGTCCATTGATGCTAACGTGCGCGCGTAAGGATAGCTATATTTATTTGACGACCATGTAGATCGCGATTAGCATAATGCTAACGTTAGCGCATTAAAGCTTCAGACACGCCGGACGCTCGCATTGAGGTTTGCACGGGCGATCCATCGGATGCTTGTGAAGAGGAGACGGAAGTGATGTTTGACGAAGGATCTTTGCGCTTCCATGTCGAGAAGTGGTTCGGAAGAACTGCTATCTCGTCGCTGGAAGTGAGTCGCGTTTGGTCGGAAAGGCTGGGCCGAAGCCGATGTGTCCGGGTTGTGTCGGCGACGTCGGATTGCCCCGTGACGATTTTCTTTTTTCAACACGGCGACGGTAGATGGAGCGTTTCGCCGCCGGAAATCCGGCGCGCGAAGTCGATGGTGTTCTGCCGTTAGTTCTGTGGGCAATCGTCCCCGACTGCGCAGCACCGAACAACGATTAACAGAATCAACACAAGGAGACATCACAGTGAATGCCCCGCAACATGACGTCCGCTACGAGCGCAAGACACTTGCGCTGCTCGGAATTGGTTTTGGACTGGTGGGCTTCGATCGATGGCTGCTTGCGCCGCTTTTTCCTCACATCATGCGCGATCTGGGATTGAGCTATTCGCAACTCGGAAGCCTCATCGGAATTCTGGGCGTTGCATGGGGACTTTGGTCGATAGCAATGGGACCGCTTGCCGACCGGATCGGTCGAAAGAAAATACTCGTGACGACGATGATCGCGTTCTCGCTTTTGTCGAGTCTTTCCGGTTTGGCGACGGGTTTTATCAGCCTGCTGCTCTTGCGGGCGGCGATGGGCGTCGCCGAAGGCGCTTTTACGCCCGCGAGCATCGCCGCGAACAGTGAGGCTTCGCTACCGGCACGCCGCGGGCTGAATCAGGGTATTCAGATCAGCATGATTCCGTTGATGGGTCTCGGATTCGCGCCTATCGTGGCTACGCAGTTGCTTCAGGTCGTCCCCAACTGGCATTGGGTATTCACGCTGTCGGCGGTTCCCGGTTTGATCGTTGCAACGCTCATCTGGCGTCACGTGCGAGATCGCGATACGTCAACGGTCAGCGTATCTCGCGAGCAAGTCGAACGTCCGCGCTGGACTGCGCTTTTCGCCAGCCGTAACGTCACGATCGCAACCATCGCGATCCTGTGCGCGATGAGCGGAATCTTCGTGATCGGCGCGATGGTGCCGACGTATCTGGTTTCAGTCGTCCGTCTCGACATGCGGAGCATGGGATTCGTCGCTTCGGCGGTCGGGTTCGGCGGCTTCATTGGGTGCTTTGCGCTTGCGGGCCTGTCCGATTTTATCGGTCGCCGGCCGACAGCGTTGATCGGGTTCGTCTGTGCGGCTGTTCTTCTCTATCTGTTTTCGTGTACCGGTCCGAATCCGGTTCTATTGTTCATCTTGCTGTTCGGCGTTGCGTTGTTCTCGATGGGCTTGTTGAGTCTGCTCAGCGGGCCCGTCGCGACAGAAGCCGCACCCGTCGGACTCATCGCTTCGACGATCGGTTTCGTGTCGGGCGTGGGCGAGACGTTCGGCGGTGGGGTTGCGCCCGTCGTCGCCGGGTTCATCGCGCAGCATTTCGGCCTCGTGCATACGCTCGATTTCGCGCTGTACAGCTTGGCTGCGGGCGCTGCTGTCGCCTTCTTCCTCATTGAGACCGCACCGCGCAAGCGTCGTCATCACGAGGCGCAGGCACCGCATTCCCCGGACCCTATCAGAGCAGTTATCCCACGTAACGGCGACGCATGATCCGGTCCACCGAAACGATCACTGCCATGCTGCCCGTCCTTGTCAACATCTCAATTGCGGGTTGCCGCCCGTTCCCCGCACTGTCGTTCGACACGCATGCACTTGCGTTGAGTCATTGGGTGTATCTGGGTTTGCGTGGGGTGGATTGCATCGAGCGCTTCATGCATGAGTGGGAGGCAAACTTCGCTCTGCTCCGGGGGATCTGCACCGACCCTGAGACCGCCGGTGCAATCGTGAAGGAGGGCGCGCCGCTCGCGAGCTTTCGGATGCACGCGCCGGTCGCACCTCGACAGGTCTATTGCACGATCGGCAACTACCGAAGCCAGCTTCTGCAAGCCGCCCTCGATGCCGACGATGGTCCGCAGGGACCGGGTGCCGCCGGGCGCCGGGACGCGTTGCTGAATGCCATCGAGGTGCGCCGCCGCGATGGCGCGCCATACATCTGCCTTAAAGGTCCGGCATGCGTATCCGGTCCTGATGATTCACTACCGATTGCACCAGACGTCAAGACCCTCGACTGGGAGGTGGAGATTGGTGTTGTCATTGGCAAGAGAGCGATACATGTCACGCCAGAAGACGCGCTCGATTGCATTGCAGGCTATTGCATTGTCAACGACCTGACGCTGCGCGATCGGGTATTTCGACAGGATGCTCCAACGATGGGCACCGACTGGCTGCAATCGAAATCGCGCCCAGGATGGCTGCCTGCCGGCCCCTGGATGGTCCCCGCATGGGGAGTTGCCGACGTGTCGCAACTCACGTTGTGGCTGCGTCTGAACGGCGGCCTGATGCAGGCCGGTGTGGCTAGCGACATGGTCTTCACCATTGGGGAGCAGATTGCCTGGCTTTCCAACTCGATTCGGCTGGAGCCGGGAGACCTCATATGCACCGGCACGCCGGCCGGGCTCGGCAGCCACTATGGGCGCTACCTGTGTCCCGGCGACGTTGTCGAAGCAGGCATCGATGGCCTTGGCATCCAGCGTGTGACGTGCGTCGAATCATCCAACTACTGATCGCCGTGCGGCTGAAAAGCAGGCCTGGCAGACAGGCCTGCTGTTTTGTGGTGTGCAGAAAGCTACAACTTACACTTTATAGAGGAGATCATGGTGCACAAAGATTCACGACGTTGGCTCGCGGTGTTGCTCATATCGGTCATGCCGCTCGCGGCGCAGGCACAAGCAGAGTTTGCGAGCGCACCTGCGCAAGAGAAGCCGGATACCGCGGCGACCGCGGCATCGTCGAGCAAAGCCGACAGCAAGGCACAGAAGCAGGCACTCAAGGCGCAGAGGCAGGCTGAGCGAAAGCAGGCTCGTCAGATCAGGAACGCCGAACTGAAGAATCTGCAGCGAAATGGATACGGGCCACAGGCAGCGCCTGATCAATATCCCGAAAACCTTCTCAATGCCGAGCGCAAGTCCGCGCCCCAGAAGGCAGTTCCCTTATCGCCGGCGTCGTCGAATTGAAGCATTTCCGGATGAACCATCAAGGAGTTGAAATGGAAAGGCGACAATACACGTCCATCGCGAAAACTCTTCACTGGACGATGGCTGTCGTGATCGTCTGTGCATGGATCGCGGGGTATTACTCCAGCACCCTTAGCCTGCCACAGAAGATCCAGGCTGACAGCATCATGCTGCACAAGTCGATCGCGACGATTACGCTGTTCCTGCTTGCAGCGCGGATTCCGTGGAGGCTCATGCACGGTGCGCCTGAGGCATCGTGCGGTGTTCCAACGTTGGAGCGCACGGCTGCACGTTTTGGACACTTCCTGCTGTACGTCTGCATGCTTGCGTTGCCATTGTCGGGTTGGCTCTGGAGTTCAGCGGCCGGATTCAAGATTCCCGTCGCCGGATTGTTCTTCTTGCCGCCATTGATGGATAAGACTCCCGCGCTTGCGCCTGTATTCAAGCAG
The DNA here is from genome assembly GCF_900007165.1 of Paraburkholderia piptadeniae. GTDB lineage: Bacteria > Pseudomonadota > Gammaproteobacteria > Burkholderiales > Burkholderiaceae > Paraburkholderia > Paraburkholderia piptadeniae. Next base: position 47,915 of record NZ_CYGY02000014.1, on the reverse strand, counting down.
GTGCATATCTATCTCGCTTATGCGATCGCCATCCTGGTCTGCGGTCACGTGCTCATGGCGCTCAAGCATTACTTTATCGACCGTAGTGATTCACTTGAATCGATGTTGCCTTCGTGGAGAGGGGGGCGCAGGGCGAACGAGCAGTAGCAGCAATTAGCGGCTAAGGCGAAACCCTGATATCAGTGTTCCATCCGTTCGCGCGCGAGAGCGCGAACCTTTGCCCGGCATTTCGCCGGGCACTTTTTCCGGATCGGCCATGCAGAGCAGTCTCAGCGGGAAAGCGCCACCGGATGTCCTGACGTAACTTTCGCCGCTCAATGCTGTATCGGCATGACCATCTCGTCAGCACTATGTGGAAGCACTCGTCACTTGCTACCCCGGTACTTTCGGCTTCTGAGGTATCTGGCAAGCACTTTCGACGAGCGAGCGGAACCACTGATGGGCGGCGTGGGAATGTACACGTTCATGCCAGACTAGCTTGTAGATCAGTTTCTCCGTCTCGAACGGAAGTTCTCTCACGACTAACTCATGTTGGGTGACGATGGTTCGTCCGTGGGCGTCGAGGAATCCACTCGGCACGCATGTCAGCAAATCGCTGCCGGCGACGATTCGTAGTGCGTCGGCGAAGTGGTTGACGACTACCGGGATCGCCCTTGAGCGACCATGCAAACTAAGCCATCCGTCTATGGCGCCGAGATCCATGCCGGAAGGAGTCACGAGCACATGTGACGCCGCGACGAATTGCTCGAGGTTCATCGCTTCACACAGAACATGGTCCGACCGCATCACGCAGACATAATGATCTGTCCGTAGCCCCTGGACATGGATATCCCGTGGGAGTGATGGAAACATCCCGATCGCGCAATCAAGCGTGCCGCGCTCTATTGCCTCGAGTGAATTGGCGTTTGTGTGAAAGGAGAATGCCACCTTTGCATAAGGTGCCATTAAGCGCAGTTGCAACGCAATGGCACTGATTGCTTCGCTGGCAAGGCTGTCAGTGACAGCAATCCGGAAACTGGTCGCGTCGGAGCGTGGGTCGAAATGTGCGGGGGCGATTGATGCCCTTATGACTGCCAGCGAGCGGTGGAGCTCGGGCCAGATCGCCATCATCCGTGCAGTCGGCTGGACGCCATCGGCGACTTTCAGAAACAGCTGATCGCGAGTCAGCTCTCTGGCTCGCCGAAGGGCGTTGCTTACCGCGGGTTGACTCATCGACAGGCTCGCAGCAGCACGCGTCACATTGCGCTCCAGCATGATGGCCTCGATGACGGCGAGCAGATTCAGGTCAAGCCGCATGATTATTCACCGAAATGATAATGGTCCCCACGAATTCTAAATTAGACGTCAGTGATCTTTTGGAAGATAGTGCACGCACCAGCGTGAGCAGGGCTTATCGCTGCCGCCGACTATCTCCCAATATATCATCAGGATTCGTCTCATGAATGATCGTACCGACGTTGACACGATGCCGAAGCTGACTGGAAAGATCAGTCCGGATCGCATCCGTCTTATGCGCACGCCGCGTCCCCCGGAAGGACTTATCGAAAAGCTCAAAAGCATTTCCGACGCGACGAGCGTCGTTGCAGATGTGATGGACGAACTGGGAATCACCGGCGCGATCGGCGCCTCGGTCCTGAAGCCAACGTTGCCAAACGCAAGCATCGTTGGCCCCGCGCTTACCGTGCGCAACCTCATGCAGCGTGAACACGTCTATGAGACCGCGCGGCTTCATGTGAACCGGATGGCCGAGTTCGAGGCCCACAACCTGGCACTGCCTGGCGATGTGGTTGTGATCGACGGTGTGGAGGGTATCTCCAATATGGGCGGCATCTCGGCTCAGACAGGTAAGCGTCAGGGAGAAGCCGGTGCAATTGTTTCTGGAGGCGTCCGCGACGTCGGTCACTCACGTCGTGCGGATTATCCGATGTGGGCAACCGAAATCACGCCCGTCACGGGCAAATGGCGTATCGAAACCGTGGAGATCAATGGCGATATCCAGATCGCAGGGATTCGCGTCTCGCCGGGCGATATCGTCGTCGCCGATGAGACTGGTGTCTGCTTCATTCCCGCCGCGCGTGCGGAAGAAGTGGCTGAACGGGCACTGGCGAAAGCGAATTTCGAAATCGAGAAGTGCCTTGCCATCGACGCAGGCACTGCCGTTGCCGATCTGCCGAGCAAAGAGTGAACGTCATGGTCTTTCAATTTCCAAAACTGCGCGTTGCCATCCTTGACGACTATCAGGATGTCGTACGAACGCTCGACTGTTTCAGCACACTGCAGGGGCATGAGGTTACGGTCTGGAACGACTCGGTGACTGACGTTGACGTACTTGCGCAGCGACTGGTCGACGCGGATGTCCTGGTGCTGCTTCGCGAGCGAACCAGGGTGGATGAAGCGCTGCTCAGCCGCTTGCCGAACCTGAAGCTGATCAGTCAGAACGGCCATGTACCGCACATCGATCTCGCTGCCTGCACGCGGCACGGCATCGTCGTTTCTTCGGCCCTGACGTCACGTCCTTCATATCCCACTGTGGAATTCACCTGGGGTCTGATTCTGGCCGCGATGCGCAACATTCCGCTCGAAAGTGCGGCCCTTCGCCAGGGGGTATGGCAGAGCACGGTTGGTCTGGGCTTGCGCGGGCGGACGCTCGGCATTTACGGCTTTGGTCGGCTCGGTTCGATGGTCGCGCGGATCGGTGCCGCATTTGGCATGAACCTGCTGGTGTGGGGGCGTCAGGGATCGATGGATCGTGCGCAGGCGGAGGGCTTCCCGGTCGCCACGAGCAAGGAAGCCTTCTTCGCGCAGTCAGATGTGCTGAGCCTTCATCTGCGCCTGAACGCGGAAACAGTTGGCCTGATTGGCCTCGAAGAACTTGCGCTTATGAAGCCGACGGCACTTCTTGTGAATACCAGTCGTGCGGAACTGATCAAGCCAGGGGCGCTGGTGGCCGCGTTGCGTGAGGGGCGTCCGGGCAAGGCCGCCATCGACGTGTTCGAGCACGAGCCGCTGACCGATCCGGCTGACCCTTTGCTTTTGCAACCGAACGCCTTGTGTACGCCCCATCTCGGCTACGTCGAACGTGACAACTATGAATTCGGCTACGGCAACGCATTCGACCAGATCGTTGCCTTTGCGAGAGGCACGCCGATCAACGTACACAACACGGATGTGCTGAAACAGGGAGAAGTGAAATGAACCTCGAGCTTGAAGGAAAGGTCGTTCTGGTCACGGGTGGCAGCAAAGGCATCGGCCTTGCCTGTGCACGTGCGTTCGCCCGGGAAGGCGCGCGCGTCGTCATCGTGTCGCGTGGAGCGAAAAACCTCGGCGCTGCGCGGGCGATCCTTGCGGCGGATGGCATCGACGTCACCACGTTCGCAGCTGATCTCTCCAAAAGCGCGGCGGCCGAACGGGCGGTGATCGCGGCAGAAGAGGAAGTCGGGCCCATTGCGGTGCTCGTCAATTCCGCAGGCGGAGCCGTGCGAGTGCCGCCGGGCGAACTGACGCCCGACAAGTGGCATGTAGCGATGGACGCCAAGTTCTTTACCTACATGAACGTGATGGACTACGTCCTGCCACGGATGGTTGCGCGTGGCGAGGGCTCTGTTGTGAACATCATCGGCACGGGGGGCAAGGTTGCCTCGCCGATCCACATCCCGGGAGGCGCTGCCAATGCGGCGCTGATGCTGGCTTCAGCAGGCCTGGCCGCCGCCTGGGGACACGCAGGCATACGCGTGAACGTCATCAATCCCGGCGCCACCATGACGGGGCGGGTGCAGATGTCGCTTGAGGCCGAATCGCGCGCGACAGGCAGTTCGCCCGAGGACATCCTGAGCCAGAACATCAAGCGCATCCCGCTGGGACGCTACGCCAACCCGGAGGAGGTGGCCGATGCGGCGCTGTATCTCGCGAGCGCGCGCGCATCGTACGTAACCGGTGCGTCGCTAACCATGGACGGCGGATTGACGCCGCTCGTCGTGTGACCGGATAGCCGGCAAAAACCAACGTAGGAGGAGACAAGATGTTCAGCTGGTATCGCGAGCTAACGAAACGCGAGCGAAATACGTTCTGGGGATGCTTTGCGGGCTGGGCTGTGGACGCAATGGACGCACAGCTCTTCAGCTTCGTGCTGCCGGTGCTGATCGCCGTCTGGGGCATGACAACTGCGCAGGCAGGCTATCTGGCTACGGCGACGCTTCTATCGGCGGCTGTGGGTGGCTGGGCGTGTGGCTATCTCGCAGACCGCTTTGGTCGTGTCCGGGTGATGCAATTCACGATCCTCTGGTTCTCGGTATTCACCTTCATCGCGGGTTTCACGCAAAACTTCGAACAGCTCATTGCTGTACGCGTGCTGCAAGGGCTGGGATTCGGCGGTGAGTGGGCCTCAGGTGCGGTTCTAATGGGCGAGATCATCAGGCCCGCCCATCGTGGCAAGGCGGTCGGCACGGTGCAAAGCGGTTTTGGCATCGGCTGGTGCGCGGCGGCGGGGCTGGCCGGCATCATCCTCGCGCACGTACCTGCAGAATTCGCATGGCGGACGCTGTTGATGATCGGAGTGCTGCCCGGCTTCCTCGTACTGTATCTGCGCCGGACGATCGAGGAGCCCGAGCTTTATCAGCAGACTCGCGCTGCAATAGAGGCCGCCGGCCATGCTCCCAGTCTTGTCGACATCTTCCGTCCCAGGATGTTGCGCGTGACGATTCTCGCGTCGCTGCTGGCGTTCGGTGTGATTGGCGTGGGAGGGGCGATCGTCAACTGGCTGCCGACGTTCATGAAAACGGTTCGTCACCTGTCGCCAGGCGCGTCCGGGTATTACGTGTTTCTGGTCACCGGTGGCTCGTTCTTCGGATTTCTGGCAAGTGCGTACCTGTCCGATGTGCTGGGGCGGCGGCGCACATTCCAGCTCTTCCTGGTCTGCTCGTGGCTGGTGACGATCGCCTATATGTTCCTGCCGCTGTCCGGCTGGTGGCTCATCCTGATGGGCGTACCGTTCGGCTTTTTCACCATCGGCAACTACGCTGCACTGGGGCCTTTTTTCACCGAACTCTTCCCAACCGCCGTACGCGGGAGCGGCCAGAGCTTCGCCTATAACTTCGGCAAAGCGGCAGGCGCCGTTGCAGTTGCATGTATTGGCATCCTCGCCCAGCGGATCACCCTCGCCGAGGCAATCGGATCGGTCGCGCTGCTTGGCTACAGCGTTGCGGTTGTAGCAACGCTCATGCTGCCAGAAACGAAAGGCATCAGCCTTACGCCGGGGCTTGGTGACGTAGCGGAACAGGGCTCCAGGCCGATTGATGAGGAGCGGCAGCGGCCTATTCCCGGCAGGTCTTGAGTGGTGTGTACCTCGGAGCACACAACGTGACAATGACAGGAGAAAACAGATGACTCAATCGATGACGGATGTCCGGGCGGACATCCCGGCTCAGGACGACGACGTCGCCGGCCGTCGCAAAAGTTTCACCGTTGAAGGTATTGCGCACAAATTCCCGGTACCAAACGCATGCCGGATCGGCAACCTGATCGTCTCGAGCGCGATTCACGCCATCGACCCGGTGACACGTGCGATGCCGGAGGACCTGGAGTCCCAGTGTGCCCTGGTTTTCGCAAACATGAAGGCGACTGTGGAGGCTGCGGGAGGAAGCACGGACGACATCATCAAGACGACATTCTTTTTGCGCGACCGAGGCAACAGAGGGCCGTTAAACGACGAATGGGTACGTATGTTTCCCGATGCCGATTCCCGACCGGCTCGCCATTCACAGCTTCTGCCAGCGGAAGGACCTTCCCTGATTCAGTGCGATTTCATCGCGGTCGTCACGGGTGCCGGCTGACACTGACCGGGTGTCCTGGAGGGCGACAGCGCGCGCTGATTCCCGTTACAGGAAAGCCAGGAGACCACTATGACAAATGAAAACTCGATCAATCTAACACGACGCTCACTCCTTGCGGCGGGATGTATCTGCATGGGTTGCGCTGTGAGCGGACCTTTGCTTGCAGGCATTCCGACGTTCGAGAGCAGCGTGCCGGAATTCTATCGTCTGCTGGTCGGAGACTTTGAGGTAACCGTCCTTTCCGATGGTAAGAGTCCTCTTCCGGCGACCAGGCTTTTACAGGGCAACCCATTGAGGATCGCCGATGCGCTCAAGAGAAATGCCCTTGGTGAAGAGGTCGAGACATCCCACAACTCGTTTCTGGTCAACACTGGCAAAAAACTTGTGCTCGTCGATGCCGGCGCAGGCTCACTGCTCGGGCCGCGTACCGGGAAACTATTGAGTAGTCTTCGAGGCGCAGGCTATCGGCCAGAGCAGGTCGACGAGGTTTTTCTGACCCATATGCACACGGATCATATCGGCGGCTTGATGTCTGGGAACCAGATGACGTTTCCGAACGCATTGGTCCGTGCCGACCGACGCGATACGGACTACTGGCTAAGCGAAGGCAACCGGCAAGACGCGCCTGTGGAGGCGGAGCGTTTCTTCGAGGCTGCCATGGCGTCGTTGTCCGCGTATATCAAGGCGGACCGGCTCAGGACGTTCGAAGGCATGACCGAGCTCGTTCCAGGCATTCGGGCGCGACCGGCATATGGGCATACGCCGGGTCACACGATGTACGAGGTGGAAAGCAGGAATGAGAAGCTTCTCCTCTGGGGCGACATTGTCCATGTTGCTGCCGTTCAATTCGCCAACCCCGAAGTCACGATCGGATACGACGTTAACCGGACGGAAGCTGAACTGGAGCATTTACGAGTATTCGGTGATGCGGCACAGAAGCGGTACATGATTGGCGGTGCGCATCTGCCTTTTCCAGGGCTGGGTCATGTGTATAGAACGAATGACGCGCACTATGCGTTTACACCTCTCGCCTAGGACGGAACGGAGCGTGTTCAAGAGCCAAGTGGCATCGACGAGAGATTAGTCACTGCAAAGACGGCAGCGTTATAGGCGGCAACTGACGCAGCTTTCAATATTTTTCCCGTGGTCCGCTTGGAAAGTCCAATAGTACGACCGTAGTTTTAATTAAATAGTACTACTAATATAGTAGATTGGAAAAGGAGACATTATGAAAAAGGCAATCTTTGTGCTGACTGCAGTTGGGTCGATCGCAGGAACGGCCAACGCGCAAAGCAATGTGACGCTGTATGGTCTTGTTGATGCCGGTCTTGCCTACGCAAACAATGTTGGTGGGCAAAAGCTTTATACCGCAAGCTCGGGCAATATCCAGGGCAGCCGCTGGGGTCTGAGGGGAAATGAGGATCTCGGCGGCGGACTGCGGGCGTTGTTTGTGCTAGAGAACGGTTTCAATCCGTACACAGGCCGTTTGAATCAGGGCGGCGACGAGTTCGGGCGGCAGGTTTATGTCGGGCTGACGTCAGACGGATATGGCTCAGTCCTGCTGGGTCGTCAGTATGACTCGGTGGTCGACTTCACCGGTCAACTGGAGGCCGCCAGTCAATGGGCCAGCCTCTATGGCGGCCATCCTGGCGATCTCGATAACATGAACAACACGAATCGGGTCAACAATGCGATCAAGTACGCAAGCGCGAACTACCACGGCCTGACTTTCGGTGGGTTATACAGTCTCGGTGGTGTCGCTGGCAATTTCAATCGCAACCAGATCTGGTCGGGCGGCGTCAACTATTCACAGGGACCGCTTACGCTGGGTGCGGCCTACCTGAATATCAAGAACCCGAACTACTCCTTCTTCGGCAATAACGCGTCATCGTCTGCGACGGCGACGAACATGTCGGGGTCGCAAGTGTATTCGGGGTTTGCATCCGCCAAAACCCAGCAGGTGATCGCAACGGGCGTGGCGTATGCAGTCGGCTCGGCCACGCTCGGAGCGACGTATAGCAATACGCAGTTTCGCGGTCTGGGTGAAACGGCGGTCACAGGTCTGCCAAGCGGTTCCCCAAAATCCGGCGATGCGAAGTTTCACAACGTAGAAGCGAATTTCAAGTATCAGCTATCGCCGGCATTGCAGCTCGGGGCGGCGTACGACTATACGAAAGGCTACAGCGTGACGAACGAGAAGATTCATCAAGCGATACTGGGTTCCGACTATTTCCTGTCCAAGCGGACCGACCTTTATGCAGTTGGCATCTACCAACATGCTTCGGGGAAGAACTCGTTTGGGGCGAATGCGACCGCGCAGATCACTACGCTTTCGCCGTCCTCATCGCAGAATCAGCTCGCAGCGATTGTTGGCATTCGATCGAAGTTCTGACTTCCAACTTGGCCGGACAGACCTGGACGTCGAGATCGCCGGATCACTCGGTTCGGAAGTCACATCTATGCGGCTTGCCGGATTGCGTATCCCGCCTGCACTACACGTTTGCGCGGGCAATCCAGCGATAACTGGATATCGTCGAAAGCTGGCTGGCTATCCCCGGAAGCCAGAGTTCATTTTGTTGCGCATGATGTGCGCAGGGAATTGCAAAGGAGATTTCGTTGCTGATCGGAATACCCAAGGAGACGCGGCCGTACGAAACACGTGTCGCCGCGACGCCCGAGACGGTCAGGAAGTACGTTTTGCACGGCCATAGAGTTACCGTACAGAGCGGCGCAGGAACGGCCGCGAGTTATCTGGACGACGCGTACGCAGCTGCGGGTGCAGAACTCGTCGATGCGCCAGCCGCATTCGGCGCAGAACTCGTTCTCAAGGTTCAAAGCCCGACTGATTCAGAACTCCCGCTTCTCAAACGCGGCGCAGTGCTGGTCGGCATGCTGGAGCCATTTAATGCTGAAAACGCATCGAAGCTAGCCGCTGCGGGCGTTACTGCGTTCTCGCTCGAAGCCGCGCCGCGCACGACACGTGCGCAAAGCCTCGACGTACTGTCGTCTCAAGCTAACATTGCGGGTTACAAGGCTGTGCTGCTTGCGGCCAATCTGTATCCACGCTTTATGCCGATGCTGATGACGGCGGCGGGCACGGTGAAAGCCGCGCGCGTGCTGATTCTCGGCGCGGGCGTCGCGGGCTTGCAGGCGATTGCGACGGCAAAGCGCCTTGGCGCGGTGATCGAAGCATCTGACGTGCGGCCCGCCGTGAAAGAGCAGATCGAGTCGCTCGGCGCGAAATTCCTCGATGTGCCTTACGAAACCGATGAGGAACGCGAGGCGGCCGTTGGTGTCGGCGGCTACGCGCGGCCGATGCCGCCTTCATGGCTCACGCGCCAGTCGGCGCTCGTCCATGAGCGCGCGAAGCAGGCTGACGTGATCATCTCGACGGCGCTGATTCCGGGCCGTCCCGCCCCGACGCTGCTGTCCGTCGAAACCGTGCAGGCGATGAAGCCGGGCTCCGTGCTGATCGACCTCGCTGCCGGGCGCGGCCCCGAGTACGAGGGCCAGCGCGGCGGCAACTGTCCGCTGACGGAAGCGGACAAGGTCGTCGTCAAGCATGGCGTGACGATCGCGGGGTATACGAATCTCGCGTCGATGGTCGCGTCGGATGCTTCGGCACTGTATGCGCGCAATCTGCTCGACTTCATGAAGCTGATCGTCACGAAGGAAGGCGCGCTCAATATCGATCTCGCGGACGACATCGTCGCGGCCACGCTGCTGGCCCGCGCCGGTGAAGTCACGCGCAAGGCATAAGAGGGGACGGGGTGATGGAAGTCGTCAACCATACCGTGATCAATCTGATCATTTTCGTGCTGGCGGTCTACGTCGGCTACCACGTTGTCTGGAATGTGACGCCGGCGCTACATACGCCGCTGATGGCCGTGACGAACGCGATTTCGGCGATCGTCATTGTTGGCGCGATGCTCGCGGCGGGCCTGACGGTGGGCGGCGCTGGCAAGTTCTTCGGCACGGTGGCCGTGGCGCTGGCCGCGGTCAACGTATTCGGCGGGTTCCTCGTCACAAGGCGAATGCTGGAGATGTTCAAGAAGAAGGAACCGAAGAAGATTGCAGGATCTGACAACTCAGCGAAGGAGGGTGCGTAAATGAATCTGAACGTCGTTACGCTCCTTTATCTGATCGCCTCCGTCTGCTTCATCCAGGCGCTCAAAGGGCTGTCCAATCCAAAGACCGCGCGTACGGGTAACGTGTTCGGCATGTTCGGCATGACTGTCGCAATTCTTACGACCGTCGCGCTGATCGCGAAGGAGGCTGAGTTTCTCGGCTCGAACCTCGCGCTAGGGTTGTCGCTGGTGGTCATTGCACTGATTGTCGGCGGTGGGGTCGGTGCGTTTGTTGCCGCGCGCGTCGAGATGACGAAGATGCCGGAACTGGTTGCGGCGATGCACTCGCTGATTGGTATGGCGGCTGTGTGTATCGCGTATGCAGTGGTGTCGGAGCCGGCTGCGTTCGGTCTCGGGCTGGAAGAGGCCATTCAGGGCTTCATTCCGTACGGCAACCGGATCGAGCTGTTCATCGGCACGTTCGTCGGCGCGATCACGTTCTCGGGTTCGGTCATCGCGTTTGGGAAGCTGTCGGGCAAGTACAAGTTCCGGCTGTTCCAGGGCGCGCCTGTCGTGTATGCGGGCCAGCATCTGATCAATCTGCTGCTCGCGCTTGCGATGACTGGCTTCGGCGTGGCCTTCTTCGTGACGCAATCGTGGCCACCGTTCATCACCATGACGCTGATAGCGTTCGCGTTGGGCGTGCTAATCATTATCCCGATTGGCGGCGCGGACATGCCGGTCGTCGTGTCGATGCTGAACTCGTACTCGGGCTGGGCGGCGGCAGGAATCGGCTTCTCGCTGAACAACGCGATGCTGATTATTGCGGGCTCGCTGGTCGGTTCGTCAGGTGCGATCCTGTCGTACATCATGTGCAAGGCGATGAACCGCTCGTTCTTCAACGTGATTCTGGGCGGCTTCGGCGGCGAAGCAGGCACGGCGGCTGTGGCCGGTTCGAGCGAGCAGAAGCCGGTGAAGTCGGGCTCGGCGGAGGATGCGTCGTTCATGCTCGGCAATGCCGAGACGGTGGTGATCGTGCCTGGCTATGGTCTTGCCGTCGCACGCGCCCAACACGCGCTGAAGGAACTGACGGACAAGCTCGTCGAGAAGGGCGTAGACGTGAAGTATGCAATTCACCCCGTTGCCGGGCGAATGCCGGGTCACATGAACGTGCTGCTGGCGGAAGCCGAAGTGCCGTATGAGATCGTCCATGAGATGGAGGACATCAACGGCGAGTTCGGTCAGGTCGATGTTGTTTTGGTGCTCGGCGCGAATGACGTTGTGAATCCTGCTGCCAAGAATGATCCGAAGTCACCGATTGCCGGTATGCCGATTATCGAGGCCTATAAGGCTCGGACGGTGATCGTTAACAAGCGGTCGATGGCGGCGGGGTATGCCGGTCTCGATAACGATCTCTTCTACATGGATAAGACCATGATGGTCTTTGGTGACGCCAAGAAGGTGATTGAAGAAATGATCAAGGCGGCCTAGCAGTTTGCATATTTCATCAAAGGTTCAACCGACGCTTAACTCGATTGACCCTTTGCTCGACATCAAGTTGCCGTTCGCACACGTCTCGTAGCGGCGGTGCACAGGTCGGATCGGACCAACGGTCTACAAATTGCCTTTACGGTTGTTAGCCCGTTAGTCCACCAGATCGGGACAGGAGATCGCAAGTACATGAGCCGTCTGTCGTTTCACCGAAAACTGTGGTCCTTTCTAGGAGTTGTCTGGCTCACACTTGCGACCATCGGCATCCTGAGCGCGTTTCACCAACGTCGCATCCTGCGCGAAGATCGTGCGGCCACACTTGAAGCCGTGCTTGACGCCGCGACCCACATCATTGAAGCATACGAGGCGAAGGCCAAGGTGGGGAAGATGAGCGCCATCGACGCTCAGAGCGCTGCGTTGTCGGATCTTGGTCACATCCGGTATGGAACTGACGGATACATTTTTGTGACGACGCGTGAACCGGTCATGTTGCTAAATCCTGCACGTCCAGGGCTGGTCGGAAAATACGTTGGCGATCTGCGGGATTCGAAGGGCAAGCTTATATTCGCGGGCATTCTGGAAGCGATGCGGATAGGTCGAGGCTATATCTATACCAGCACGCCGAAACCCGGTGCGACGACCGATTCCGAGAAGATATCTGCGGTGCGGAGCTTAAACGGCTGGAACTGGGTCATCGGCACAGGTGCCTACGTGGACGACATCGATGCTGTCTTCGTCAAGACGTTGCTCATGCAGGGAGGGGAGGTATTCGCCGCGGGTCTGATCGCATCAGCACTCGCGATATGGATCATTCGCAGCGTGAGCCGGGAAATCGGCGGTGATCCGGCGTTTGCCAGAGAGGCCGCGTATCAGATTGCTCAGGGACATCTTGATTTCCCTTTGAAGCCTGCCAGCGACGATGACACAAGTCTCGTCTTTTCGATGGCGAGAATGCAAGCCCGGCTATCGGATACGATCAGCTCAATAAAGGCGTCATCGACCGCCATTGCGGATGCAGCCCGTCAGATCGCCGCAGGAAATCTCGATCTTTCTTCACGGACCGAACAGCAGGCGGCGTCGTTGCAGGAAACTGCGGCGAGCATGGAGCAACTTACCGCTACCGTTAAACAGAACTCAGAGAGCGCAGACCAGGCAAGCGATTTTGCGAAGGAAGCGCGCATCGTCGCGAACGAAGGCAGCGCGATCGTACTCGACGTTGTCAGAACGATGTCTGAGATCAGCGAGAGTGCTGACCGCATGGCGGAGATTATCTCGATGATTGAAGGTGTCGCCTTTCAAACCAATATCCTGGCGTTGAACGCGGCCGTAGAAGCTGCTCGTGCCGGTGAACATGGGCGAGGCTTTGCGGTTGTCGCCGAAGAAGTTCGATCACTTGCGCAACGCTCGGCCTCTGCCGCGAAGGAGATCAGGGCGCTGATCGAAACGTCGGGCTTGCGGGTAAAGACAGGGGCGGAACAGGTCCGCCGCGCCGGTAACACCATGGATAGCATTGAATCGGCAATCGTGCGGCTCGCGACCATCATGACAGAGGTTGCGTCGGCGTCGGTCCAACAAAGTCGAGGTATCGAGCAGGTTGGGCTTGCGGTCGCGCAGATGGATAATGTCACACAGCAAAACGCAGCACTCGTCGAGCAGGCAGCCGCCGCGGCAGCGGCACTCGATGAGCAGGCGGTGCAGCTACGAGCGGCCGTAAGCGTCTTCCGTGTCGCATAAAGGGCGTGCACTACCAAAGCGTTCGATCCCGGTACGGTTGCCAAGAATCCTGTGGCGTTTTGGCGTTGCATCCAGGACTACGGGATCATCATTGCTGCAACAGCGAGGCGCCTCATCGTGAAGGCGGGCGTGTGCGGCACCCACAGTCCTCTCCCCCTGATGTCGCGCGGCGATTTATGCGGCGTGATGCAACTAGAGAGATGACAACCACCCCGGGTATTCGGTGCAGCTTGGTTACATGCCTTGTACCCAGACTAAATGACGCGTTGGAGAACTGAAATGGAATTGGACGGTCGGATTCGCGAGTTCTACGGTGTTGAAGACGGCCGTCTGCTGCGGCACTCACCTTGGCAGACTGCGGTGTTGCGCGAAAACATGCGTCTGCACAGCGAACTCGCGGAACGCGACGCGAGAATCCGGCAACTCGTGGATGCCAGTATCGACGGCATCTTCATGTGGAACCTTAACGGCGACATCCTTGATGCTAATGACGCGTTTCTCCGCATAGTCGGCTATGCGCGTGAGGACCTTGTCTCGTGTCGCGTGCGCTGGCAGGATCTGACGCCTTCGGAATGGGTGGACGGAACCGAACAGGCCATGAAACAGTTCAACGCATACGGGCGTACCCAACCCACAGAAACGGAGTACGTCAGGAAGGATGGTAGCCGCGTGTCTGTCATGGTCGGTATAGCCGCTTTCGGGGCGGACGGACATGAAAGCGTAGCGTTCGTCGTTGATTTGACCGAGCGCAAGGAGATTGAACGTCGCCGGCAAGAGTCCTGTGAGATGCAGCAAGCGCTTACGTCTCGCTGCGAGACGGCCCGCGAGGAAGAGCGCAAGCGCATCGCACGCGAAATGCATGATGAACTCGGGCAACACCTTACCGCTCTCCGCATGCACGCGTCCCTGTTACAAAAGAAGCTGGGCGATGGCCACCCCGAACTCGTGGATGAGACGATGTCCATGATTGCGATCATCGACGAAACGGTACGGGTTGTCAGAGGGGTTATTGCATCCCTGCGCCCTGCTGCTTTGGAAGCGGGCATCGTGGCGGCGGTAGAGTGGCTCGTTGCCGAGTTCAACCGCAACGGCCGTACGGTGTGTCACCTCTGCGTGGAGGATGAGAACATCATAATGAGCGAAGAGCGCGCGATAGTCCTCTTCCGATTTGCGCAAGAGGCTCTGACAAATGTTGTTCGGCATGCTGCGGCCAATACCGTGATCATTACGCTGCAACAATCATCGCAGGGCTGCCAGATGGAAATACGCGACGACGGTCGGGGCTTTGATGCGTTGTCGAGAAGAAATCAATCATTCGGATTAGCAGGGATGAAAGAGCGCGCGATGATGATAGGCGGGCAGCTTACTATCATGAGTTCGCCCGGCGCCGGAACCACGGTAACAGTCAAATTGCTTGACAATTCAAATCCGCCGCGGGATTAGCGGGTGTGCGGCGTTTGGGGCTCGGTACCATTGGGTTCTTCTGCCCATCTTGTCCGCAACTAACCGTCAGCGACGTTCTTCTTCGTAGCCGGCTTCGCCAGCAATCCGTCAGCAAGGCTAGGGCAAAAGGCGAGCAGCGTGCGAGGTGACCAGAATCCACCCGCAAAAGCAGCAGCGTAAGCGACCCGCGCCATCGGACCGGATCCGGGCTAGGAGTGGCCGTACGGGTTGCAGGTACGCGGTCGGACAAAAGGCTGCCGCGCGTCCCATATCGGACGTTGTTGCGGTCGTGCCTAAAACAGCGCAATAAGGCTCATAATGCCCCGCCTGTTCAGCGCGTCACCACCGCCCGATGCTGTAAGGCGAAAGGCTTCGGTGCTCGCCTGACGATCATGGCGAAGCGCCATGCCCGCGGACTCGTCGCTCGTGCACAGGGGCAGCTTCGTTCATCAGTTCGACGACCCAGTCGATAAACACACGCAGCTTTGCGCTGACATGGCGGTTCGGCGGATAGGCGATGTAAAGCGGCATCGGATCGAGCTGCCAGTCCTCGAATAGCGCGACGAGCTCACCCCTTCCAAGATGAGCTTTCGACATATAACGTGGGAGCCACATGATCCCGAGCCCGGACACTCCAGCCGCGAGATAGGCGTTGCCGTCATCGACGGCAAGCGCGTAACGGCCTTGCACCTTTACCGTCTCGCCGCGGCGATGCAAGACGAGCGGATAGAGGTTGCCCGCGCGTCCCCACGAGAACCCGATGATACGGTGATGTGAGTTCTCGAGTTCCCCGGGATGCGAAGGCGTACCTGCCAACGCGAGATATCCGGGCGACGTGAAGACCCCAAGCGGAAGCTCCGCCACGCGGCGGGCGACCATGGATTGATTGCTCGGCTCGCCTCCACGCACAACGCAGTCGACATTCTCGCTGATGATATCGACGGTGCGGTCACTCACACCCATGTCAAGTTGGATGTCGGGATAGCGAGCGAGGAATGCCGGCAGCGCCGGAATGAGGATCAGCCGGGCGAACGGGCTGGGCACGTCCACGCGAAGGCGGCCTCGCGGCACCGAAGATGCGCTCGACAGGCTCGTCTCGGCGTCGTCCATATCGGCGAGCAGCCGGGTCACGCGCTCGTAGTACGCGATCCCATCCGGCGTGACGTTGATTCGGCGCGTCGTCCTGTTCAGCAGCCTGACGCGCAAGCGCGCTTCGAGTTGCTGGACCAAATGCGTCACCGTGGTCTTGCTCATATGAAGCGTCTCGGCCGCCTTCGTGAAGCTGCCGGCCTCGACTACCCGGACGAAAGCGCGCATCGCGTCGAAGCGGTCCATGAGTGTTTGCCTCGTGTCTGAATTGTTTGCATTTTACAAACAGTCAGGAACACGGTTGATGGTTTATCGCGCAGGCGCCGATCGGTAGAGTGATCTGATCGAAACCGATAACAGAGGTGAAAGTGGGCAAGCGCGATGTGGTATTTCCGTCCGGACGTCGGGAGCTTTATGAACGTAACAGGTATTCTCCAGCCGTACGGGCGAGTGGTTTGCTATTTGTATCGGGTCAGGTCGGCAGTCGCGAGGATGGAACGCCTGAGCCGGATCTGCAGGAACAGGTGCGGCTCGCTTTTCGAAACCTGAATGCGATCCTGCGCGAGGCCGGATGCACGTTTGACGATGTGATGGACGTCACTGTTTTTATGGTCGATCCGCAATCGACATTCGAGCGCGTCTGGCAGGTCGTGCCGGAGTTCTGGGGCGACGCGCCGCATCCGACGCTCACCGCGGTCGGAGTGACATGGCTTTACGGCTTCGACTTTGAGATCAGGGTCGTTGCGAAGCTTCCGCTCAACGAATGACGCGTCGGTTAAGCGAGCTGGCGTCTTTCCCAGACGTGGGGCGGCTGTTCCCGCGACTGAATGACGGCTGCGCCTCGAAAAGCGACGTAACACCGAGCAGGTATCGAAGGTCGGGTCGAACAGCGACGACTGCCGGGGAGTCCACGGGGCTACCGTGCGGTGGAAGCCTGATCCATCTGGCAAGCCCTTTGACTTCATCGCTCTGCATTGGCAATCGTCGGGATCGAGGCGCGGCGCCGATTGTCGCGCACCTGTTTTCAGCTCTTCTCACGGGCAGTGCATAGGTGGCGTGCGTAATGGCGCATTCGGTGTGGACTGACGCGCTGTAGTTTTTTGGCGGCGACTGGATCAGGGTGCCGGTCATTTTCGTGCCGTTTACCGGGTTAGCGCCATCCCGGCGCGACAAGGCTTTCCGGTCTGTCTCCATATAAAATATTCGTTAGATCAGGGACTTGCTGTTTCCTTATATGGGAAGGTCGCAATGCCGCCGATGCCAATTGTCATAGTGTTGGCGTAGCCTGAGCGGTCCCTCTTCCGGCTGCGGAGCGGACGGCAATGGAATACTGGCGGCAGGCCTATCTCGCTCGCGGAGGCAAGGCTGTTAAGTTCTTCCAGCTTGCGCATGCGAAGCCCCGGGTCCGTCCGAGCCACCTTGCAGCGCTCAACTGTGCGCAAGGCACGGGCTACCTGCTGCACAAGCGGCTGCCTGCCTTCAGGCAGCCAGTCCGGCGGCAGATCAAAAATATGCACGGTACGTGTTTCGATGCCGCCGTGGCCCTTGTGATGCTGAACGTCGAAGTGGAACGGGGCGCAGTGACGTGCCAGGTCCTCGCATGCGGCCAGTAATTTCGACTGGTTTCCCTTGACCTGCACGAGTACATGCGCGCCCTTAGCCAAGCAAGCGCCAGAGTTTTTTGGGGGGCAATGCAGCGTATCCAGTGTGAACACGCGGCCCGGAAGCACCATCGATTCAATCAATGTCTGTGCAGCCGGGATTTCGTTGGACTTCTCCGACACCTCAACGTGGCCGAGCACAATCAGATCATTCGTAAGCGGCAGCTTTAGCACACCGAACGGAGAATCATGCAACTGAGGGTTGTGCGTAGGGTACCGCCGAGGAGCGCCGGGTGTGTCAGGCGTCCTGTGCCCTGGCCTCTTGATGCCGCGCATAGTTGAATGGCAAGAGGTCCGTCACGTCGGCGCCCGGTGGACGCTGCGGCAGTTCCTTGAGTACGTGCAACAGGTAGTCGTACGGTTCGACACCGCAGGCACGGCACGTCAGCATGAGACTGTAAATCGTGGCGCTCGCGTTTGCGCCGTCGACCGTGTCGCTGAACAGCCACGACTTTCTCGAAGTGGCAAACGGCCTGATGTCCCGCTCGCAGATATTGTTGTCTATTGCGGCTCGCCCGTCAGTGACGTAGCGGCTCAGATATTCCCACTGGTTACGCGCATAGGCGATTGCCTTACCGAGCAGGCTCTGGGGCGTCACCTTCGGCGCCAGTTCGTCAAGCTACGCCTTGAAGGCATCGAGCACCGCCACGCTGTGTTTCTGCCGCAGATCGTATGTGTAGTCGGCACGTGTCTGGCCGGCAGGCAGATCGCCTTTGGCCAGCGCCTCGACACGGTACAGGGCCTGGAAGTATTCAAGCGCCTTTGCCACACGAGCGTTCGGCGGCTTTGGCTTTTCGCCATCCCCTTTCTTCTGCGCTGCCTTGTCCGCCTTGACGAACAGCCTGCGCGCGTGCGCCATGCAACCGAAGTGCGTTGCCTTTTTCAGCGTGCGCCACGCGCTGTATCCGTCGCTTACCAGCATGCCGCTGTAGTCGCCGAGGAATTTCTTCGGATGCTCCTGGCCTCGCCCCGGCTGGTACTCGAACAGCACCACGGGTTCGGGGCAGTCTTCGGCGCTGCGGTAGACCCACGCATAGCTTTTACTCTGGGCTGATCTGCCGGGTTCCTTGAGCACCTGAAGCGTGGTCTCGTCGCCGTGGATCAGCGACTGCGACAGCAATGTCCTGTACAGCGCGTCGTACAGGCGGGTGTAGTGCAGTTCGCTGGGGCGGATGACCCAGTGTGCCAGCGTGCCCCGGCTCACCGGAATCTGCCAGCGGGCCATGGCGGCCTGCATCCGGTACAACGGCATGCCGTCGACATATTTCGCGGTCGCGACCGTTGCGATCACCGACGCATCCGCATGGCTGCCCGGGAGTGGCTGTACCGGCATCGGTGCGAGGACGACCGGCGTATGTTCGGCGTGACGCTCGCAGTGCCGGCACGCGTACTTTGCACGCACGTTCTGGTGAACCGTCCATTTGAGTTCGACATGCAACTGTTCGCTGATGTCCTCGCCGATGCGATGCATCGGATTGCCACAGCACGGGCAACCTCGCTGCTCTTCCGGCAGATCGTACTCGATGCGTTCGCGCTTCAGGTACGCCGGCAGCGGCTTGCGTCCCACCTTGCGCCGCTCAGGCTTGCCGGCCGGTGGCAAGCCGGTGTCAGGCAGCGCCGGCTGGATACCTTCGTCTTCCTCGTCGCATGGTTCGCTCCGGGCGATCTGCTCGGCTTCGTCGAACACGCGATCCTTGCGTTTTTCGCTTTTCGGCGCGTAACGCTCGGCCGTAAGCAGGCGGACCTGTTCCTCGAGCTGCCCGACGCGCTGGTTCAGTTCGTCGATGTGTTTCGCGTCGCCGGCTACCCGAGCTTCGAGGGCGTGGATATATCCCTGGACAGCCCAGGGTACGCGCTTGAGGTCAGGTGCATTCTTCATGCGCTCCAGGATAGCGAAGCGCGGTGCGCCGTGGGTTTACGTCAATTTGTAAAAGGCGCCCGGCCGTTGTTTACGTGCAACGTACCGGGCTAGCTGGCGTGCTCGTAATGACGTGCAGGATGACGGCGAAGCGCGTCGATGTCGATGCCATCGAGCAGCCACTGGAGCTGCTGCGTCGTCAGCTCGATCACTTCCTGATCGCGTCGCGGCCACACGAAACGGTCTTGCTCGAGGCGGCGCAGCAACAGCCAGAAGCCGGTGCGCTCGTACAGCAGGAGCTTGATCCGGTTGCATTTACGGTTGCGAAACGCGTACACGGCGCGCGCGAGCGGATCCAGTCGCATTGAATTCTCAACCACGGCGGCAAGGGTATTGATACCGCACCGGAAGTCGACCGGCTCGCGATGCAGATAGACCCGCAGGTCGCTATCAAAGCGCAGCATCATCTTGCCCTCAGCGTGTCGATCATCGCCTTCAGCAGCGCCGTATCCTGCGCCATGCACTCAAGCTCGAGGCTCACGCCGTTGGGCAGTTGCGCGGTCAACCGCGACGGCAAAGGCGGACGTTGCGACACCCGCACTGTTTCAGCTCGCATTGGGGCTGCCAAGGCCTCCAGCGTCGCCGGCCTGGGGGCCGCGACTTCCACGACCGGCACGAATGCCGGCGCATGGGCGTCAGCTTTCTGCCCGTACTCCCGCTTGACCCATTTGCGCAACTGGTTGGCGTTCACGCCAGCCTTGAGAGCCAGTCCGGAAACCGACGCCCCTGGTTTATGGCACGCCTCGATCAGCCGGCGTTTGTCCTCTGGATCGAAGCAGCGTCGGCCGCCTTCATCGATATGCGTGACTTTAAGGGGAAGGAAATCGAGATCGTCTGGGGTCATGTTTGCGTCCGCAAGTTGTGGTTGCGGACGCAAGCTTGACCCTCCTCACTTGACCACGCCAGACGCGGGGAAATTACCGCTTACGATCATTCTGATCGAAGGCTGACACTAGTCGCCTCGCTGCGATGCCAGCACACGTGAGACGCTTCACCTGCAGTCGATTGCGATGAACTACCGGGCGATGGGCGGCGAGGCCACTGCGTGAGCATGGGCGGGAATCGCGATCTCCAGTTCGTTATCCTCTGTTTCCAACAAGAACCCGTCCGATTGTCATCCAGCTTGGCGCCTTGCGGCAGTTCGTACCGAGCAGTCGATTCAGCTCCTCCAGCCGCTCGTCGATAAACGCCGCGATCTCCCTGAGCGAGCTCGCGCCTCTCACCGTCGCCAGTACTACAGCGCACAGCAGCGGCGCGAGTTCATAGCGCTTTCTCTGCGCCTTGCGACGGTCACCCAGTTCCGAAAATATGCCACCAAAAACTTCGCTCTCTTGCGTGATGATGGAATTCCAAGTTAACAGCCGTGGCATCCCGGCCACCGTCTAATACCCGCAAGAATGCGAGTGCGCACGGCTTAAGTTGATTACGTCGTTTGAGCCGCGCCCAAAATCATCCACAGTCACATCGCCCCACACGCATCTGCCAGCGCAGATACATACGAGAGGTGTCGGGAATACCCTGATTGTGCTAAACTTATCTCTGATAAGATGATGACGCAAGCGTTGCATGGCGCTATGAACGACTCTCGCTCCGGCGCGGCGAATACGGTGAGCGAATGGCGTGTCATCGGCACGGCCCTGATCGAGCGGTTCTGTTAGGCGCCTGGCCGATTTGTACAGCGACGCCGACTTCGTCGGTAACGGAACAGCTATACGAGCGGACTTGTCACTGCAGCGTGCGTTCAAGCCGTGGTGGTGCTCGTCATGGCCATGGCGTTGCAGCTAGAAAACGTTCTTCGTCAAGAGGGGGGCTCTGCCTCTGCGCTTCTGCTGCTAGCGGCCTCCGATCGTGCCCTCGGTCACGGTATGTCGCGAGCCAACATCCGGCAATCGCGACCAAAGATGTTCATCTAATTGAACCGTTCTGACTTTCGATAGCTATTGCAATGTCTGAAAAGCCCCAACCGCGTGCACGCGATGAGTATCAGCACTTCCTGAAGATCCCAACTCGTTGGATGGACAACGACGTGTATGGACACGTGAACAACGTCGTCTACTACAGCTATTTCGACACGGTTGTCAACGAGTATCTGGTCGGCGCCGGGGTCCTCGACTACGAGCGCGGTCGGACGATCGGTCTCGTAGTCGAGACGCAATGCAACTATTTTTCACCAATCGCGTTTCCGCAACAGGTCGATGCGGGGCTGCGCGTCGCGCGGCTTGGTACGTCGAGCGTGCGCTACGAGATTGGCCTGTTCACGACCTGTGATGCGTCTCCTGCCGCGCAGGGGCATTTCGTACACGTGTACGTCGATCGCGACACGCGACGGCCGGTGCAGTTGCCTGAGCCGATGCGCTCAGCACTTGCCGCCCTCGTTGTTTGACACGGGCGCGCTTTTGGCGCAGACGCAAATGAGGAGCGGGCCGCGAGTTTACCTCGACGTAACGATCGTGGGAGGCGACCCGAGCGAGTGGACTATCCAGACGTGAGACAAACCTGTCCGATCGGTTTCAAAGGTCGCAGACGAGTTCCACCGGGTCATTCACTACAGTTTCAAAAGGAAAGGGAAGCAGCATGACAACGCAATATCAGGACCGCGGCGGCGTGGTCGTCATTACATTGGACAACCCTCCCGTCAATGGGCTCAGCCACCGCACGCGAACGGGGATCTTGGACGCGATGGTTCGTGCACTCGATGACGATGGCGTGAATGCTGTCGTCATCGCTGGCACGGGTAACGCATTCTCGGGCGGTGCGGATATCCGTGAGTTTGGAACGCCAATGGCGTTCCAGGAGCCTACCCTGCAGACCGTGATCGACACTATCGAAGCTTCGCCCAAGCCCGTCGTGGCGGCGATTCATTCGGTGGCTATGGGCGGCGGGCTCGAGCTGGCACTTGGTTGCCACTACCGCGTTGCGGCGAAAGACGCGCTCATTGCGCTGCCGGAAGTGAAGCTCGGCCTGCTGCCGGGAGCCGGCGGGACGCAGCGGCTGCCACGCGCTATCGGCCTTGAGGCAGCGTTGAACATGATTGTGTCCGGTAAGACGACGACCGCCGGTGCGTTAGCACATACACGGCTTTTCGATCAAGTCGTCGAAGATGGTGTGCTCGAGGCTGCCGAAAAATATGCGCGAAACGTAGCTCATTCGCCAAGCGCACATCCGCGCTTGCGGGATCTTGCCGTGCAACACGAGAGCGCTGAAGCCTATCTCGGATACGCCGGAGCAACCATCGCCGCTACGGGTAACTTGCCGGCACCACTGAAATGTGTCGAGGCCGTGGCGGCATCTCTTAGGCCGTTCGACCAAGGCTTGCTGGCGGAACGCGACGCTTTCCAGTATCTGATGTCCACACCGGAGTCGCGCGCGTTGCGGCATGCGTTCTTTGCCGAGCGAGCCGCTAGCAAGGTTCCCGATGTACCCTTCGATACGCTTGCCCGCAAGATCGCTAAAGTCGCGGTGATCGGCGGAGGTCTTATGGGAAGAGGCATCGGTATGAGCTTCCTTAACGCAGGCCTGCCCGTTACTCTGCTGGAGACGACTGCCGACGCGCTCGCACGCGGCTTAGAGGCCATTCGTCGCAGTTACGAAGACACGGCAAAAAAGGGCAAGCTTAGTCAGGATCAGATTGCGGAACGCATGTCGTTGCTTACCGCGACGCTGTCCTACGACGACATCAAAGGCGCCGACCTTGTGATCGAGGCGGTGTTCGAGGACATGAGCGCGAAGGAGGCCGTATTCAGGAAACTCGATGAAATGATGAGGCCTGGCGCGATATTGGCATCGAACACGTCCACGCTGGACGTCGACACCATCGCGTCGTTCACGAAGCGCCCGCACGACGTAGTCGGCATGCATTTTTTTAGTCCCGCCAACGTGATGAAGCTACTCGAGGTTGTGCGCGGGAAGAAAACGGGTCGGGACGTTCTCGCCACGGTGACGGCGCTCGCAAAGCGGATCGGGAAGACCGCGGTGGTGTCGGGCGTCTGCGACGGCTTCATCGGTAACCGGATGATTGAGCAATACAGCCGGCAAGCAGGTTTCCTACTGGATGAAGGGGCGCTACCCGAGCAGGTCGATCGCGCCGTCGAGCGATTCGGATTTGCCATGGGGCCGTTTCGCATGATCGACATGGCCGGCAACGATATTGCATGGGCGATTCGAAAACGACGCGCTGTCGAAAATCCAGCTTTCAATTACTCAAAGGTCGGCGATCTACTTTGCGAAATGGGGCGCTTCGGCCAAAAGACTGGCAAGGGCTGGTACGACTACAAACCAGGTGATCGAAAGGCGTATCCCAGCAAAGAGGTGAATGACATGATTGTCCGTCATTCAGAGGATCTGGGTATCGCCCGGCGCCGAATCAGCGATGAGGAAATCGTCGAACGGCTCGTGTACGCGCTCGTCAATGAAGGCGCGCTGATTGTCGAGGAAGGCATCGCATCAAAGGCCTCCGATATCGACACTGTGTACCTGAACGGCTATGGATTCCCGCGGTTCCGCGGCGGTCCGATGCATTATGCCGACGAGGTCGGACTTTACAACGTCGCGCGTTCGATTCGGAAATATGCGCGGGGCTACCAAGGGCAGGCGTGGCAGCTCGCACCGCTCTTGAAGAAGCTCGCCGACTTGGGCCAGGGGTTTAACGATTGAATAGCTATGGTTGCCTGATGCCGGAATGTTGCGCCCCGCGGCACGTTCGGCACTTGCAAACAGAAGTGACGAATGACGCAGTAATCATCTCCCCGGCGAGGGTCGAGTCTGCGTTTGGACACCAGCGTCGCTAATCGAACGGCTGCTGGCGGAAAGCAAGTCGTTTGGCTAATCGAATACAGGAAACCGAGATGAGCAACGCAGTGATCGTATCTACCGCCCGAACTCCGCTGACCAAAAGTTGGAAAGGCGCATTCAACATGACCCATGGCGCCACGTTAGGGGGACATGTAGTTCAACAGGCGCTGGCGCGTGCAGGCATCGACGGTGCCGAAGTCGAGGACGTGTTGATGGGCTGCTCTGCACCAGAAGGTGCCACTGGCTACAACATCGCACGCCAGAGCGCGATCAAGGCGGGGTTGCGTGTCTCCGTGCCGGGGCTAACCCTTAGTCGCTTTTGCGGTTCGGGCCTGCAATCCATCGTGCTGGCCTGCCAACGTATTGGCATGGGGGAAGGCGAGGTCTTTGTAGCCGGTGGCGTGGAAAGCATTTCTTGCGTGCAGAATCAATCAAATCAGCACATGTCGATCGACCCCTCGTTGGAACAGATCAAGCCTGAGATTTATTGGAGCATGCTGCAGACGGCCGAAGAGGTAGCCAAGGTGTACGGCATTAGCCGAGAAGCGATGGACGTGTATGGCGCAGCGAGCCAGCAAAAGGCATGTGCGGCGCAGGCAGCCGGGCGCTTCGAAGCTGAAATTGCGCCAATCACCGTCACGAGGGGGCTCGTCGATCCAGAGCTTGGTTTCGTGACGCGCGAGGTAAATGTCTCGCGCGACGAGGGGCTACGCGAAGGAACCACGGTGGAGAGTATTGCCGGCATCAGGCCCGCGCTGTCAGGTGGCGTCGTAAGCGCGGGTAATGCAAGCCAGTTTTCCGATGGCGCGGGCGCGTGCGTGGTCGTGAGTGAAGCTTATGCCGAGCGGCACGGCCTGGAGCCGCTCGGGCGTTTTCTTGGCTTCGCAGTGGCCGGTTGCGAGCCAGGAGTGATGGGAATCGGGCCAATCTTTGCCGTACC
The DNA here is from genome assembly GCF_900007165.1 of Paraburkholderia piptadeniae. Lineage (GTDB taxonomy): Bacteria > Pseudomonadota > Gammaproteobacteria > Burkholderiales > Burkholderiaceae > Paraburkholderia > Paraburkholderia piptadeniae. The sequence goes on along the minus strand of NZ_CYGY02000014.1, from coordinate 22,953 downwards.
CAAGGTGCTAGCGCGCTTGGGCTTGAATACGGACGATATCGACCTTTGGGAGCTTAATGAGGCATTCGCGGTTCAGGTGATTTATTGCCGTGATTTCCTTGGCATTCCAGACGAGAGGTTGAACGTGAGCGGAGGTGCCATCGCGCTTGGCCACCCCTACGGCATGTCGGGCCAGCGCCTGACGGGCCACGCGCTGATCGAAGGCCGGCGGCGCGGAGCTAAGCGCGTCGCCGTGACGATGTGCATGGCCAGTGGCATGGGTGCAGCGGCCGTTTTCGAAGTGCTCTAGGGATCCATGCAAGTCGTGATCGTGGCTTTTACCTGAGTGCGCGTGCTGCACGTTAGTGAGGTCGGCTCTGTTTAAACGAGCAAGCCGCTCGACGCATTTTCGCTCAAGGGGTCCACCATGGGATTTCCGCTAAAAGCTTACGAAGATGTAGTGATTTTTCTGCCACCTCCTATTTGATTCTTCTACACACAAACCCGTTGCGTAACGCATAAAAAGGATGTTTTCGATGATCGTGATCTTGGTCAATCTGAAAAATCAAACCCGGGACATCCGAGGCGTTTAGCTCGACGGCCCGGCAACTGGTCGATGCCTCACGCGCCGAACCCGGATGCATGGGCTACGAATTGCTCAAAGGCGATGCCGACACGTCGTACTCATTCCTTGAGCGCTACCGCGATGAAGAGGGGGCCGCCGCCCACCGCAAGTCCGACCACTACCGCGTTCTCGGAAGAAAGCTTGGGGACTACATCGATGGCAAGCCAGAAGTGATTACGCTTCACGGCCCAACGTAATTCTTCAGGGAGGCACGCCAAGGGTTTCGTTTGATTTGAGCGGGGCCCATATTACGGATGCTTCCGCTCGCTAGAAATCAGCTGTATCCGGATTGGCGAGTAGCGGCAGGAAAGCAATTGAAACGTGAAATCGAGAGTTGCCAGACTTTTCGGCATCAAGCATCCGATCGTTCAGGGCAGCATGCAATTCGCGATATCCCGGCCGTTAAGGACTTAAATTGATCGCAGGTGTACCTCGCTGTCAAGTGCCTGCGCCTGCGAGGACTTGGCTGGCCTGGCCGGTAAACACCTTATGTAGAGACGTTAACCATGTCTGAATTCATTACAAAGAGAATTGAGGATGGCGTTCTCGTCGTGACCCTTAACAGGCCTGGCAAGATGAACGCGATCACCGAGCCTATGTACGCTGCGCTGGCTGATCAGATCGAGGCTGCGCAGGGGGATTCGGAGATTCACGTCGTTCTCCTCCTATCGGAAGGAGATACGTTCACGGCTGGAAACGATATCTCGGCGTTCGCAGGCTGGGCGCAAGCTGAACGTAGCGAAATCCCAGCTAGCGTGCACCGTTTTCTGACGGCCCTTGCCACAGCCCGTAAGCCACTCGTCGCTGGCGTGCAAGGGCAAGCGATCGGCATAGGTGTAACTTTGCTGCTTCACTGTGACTTTGTCGTCGTTGCGCACGATGCGAGGCTTGTCGCCCCTTTCGTTAATCTCGCCTTGGTGCCAGAAGCTGCATCTACGTTGTTGATGGTTGCACGCATTGGGCACGCGAGAGCGTTCGCACTCTTCGCAATGGGCAAACCCATGGATGGCGACACAGCGGTATCGTGGGGCATTGCCAACCTGGCTGTCGAGAAGGGGAAGGTGCGCGAAGAAGCCTTGTCTGCCGCAAAGCTGCTGGCATCTGGGCCCCTGGGTGCGATGACGGCCACCAAGCAACTCATGCGGGACCAGGAGTCAATCCTTGCACAAATCACGGCGGAGAGCCAGCAGTTCGCGAGGCAGCTCGGCTCCCCTGAGGCCCGAGAAGTCTTCCAGGCCTTCCTTGCGAAGCGGCCGCCGAAGGACCTCGAATGAACCTGTGGCCCTTGCGCCAAGGTTGAGCGGACGGGGCTCTTTTAATTTTGCACGTCACGGACGCTCGGCTTTTCGCACGAGTGTTGGTTTTTCATGTCAGAAATAAACGTGTATATGATCCCATGCCTGCGAGGCGCAGTTACTAGGGTGGAGGACGATCTGCAAACCACGCCGGACAGCGGGGGGCGGTCGCTTGAGGGAGCTATCGAGCACACACTGAAAGAGGACTACTGCTTCGCAGTGAATCAAGCTAAGCGCTATGTTTCGAGAATCTACAACCGGCACTTAGCACAGGCATCGGTTACCATAGGGCAGTTAGAGATACTTATGGTATTGCGAGAACATGAATTCATGACGATGAACGAACTCAGCAAGATTCTAGTCATGGAGCGTACGTCTTTAGTGCGCGCCATCAAACCCCTTATTTCCGCGAGACTACTATTGAAAGCAAGCCATGCACACGATGGCCGACGCTGCATACTCTCGCTAACCGAGCTTGGCCTTGCAAAGCTGGAACGGGGTAGCGTGCACTTGAGGGCCGCACAAATGGAGCTCGAAAAGGTCTATGGCAGTGCGAAGGCCAAACGATTGCGGGCAGAATTGTTTTCTTTCGCGCGATGACGCTCCTGTCCCGCTGGTTCGGCTTGACAGCGGACCACGACGTGCGGAGAAAAGTAAGGAATCAGGTAGGGCGAACCGATGATGACGGCCAACCCCCATTGAAGTCGATAATCGCGCCAGTAAGGAAGCGCGCTTCCGTTGAAGCCAGAAACCTGATCACATCGCCGATTTCATCTGGTCGACCGAGTCGTCCAGCCGGAACATTCTTGGTTACATAATCTTTCCCTCTCTCGTCGTCAATGAATATTGCTTTCGGATAATAAGCTTCGCTGTACAAAAAGTTAGGAGATACTGCGTTAACCGCGATCGCATCCGGAGCCAGCTCTACCCCCAGCGACTTTACCAGCGCGTTGGCCGCAGCCCTTGCTGCATCAGGAATAGCGCCACCTCGAATAGGCGCGTGCGTGCGGCACGACGTGATCATTACAATGTTTCCACCACCTTGATCTCTCAAAAGAGGAATCGCTGCCTGCAGCAATGCAAACGGATTGAGCACGAGATATTCGAGCGTTTGTCTGAACTCGTCTAAAGGCGCCTTTTCAGATGAGATCTGTACCGCTGGATAGTGGTCGTTGCAAATGATCGCGTTGAGCTGCCCCGCCGTCTTCCACGCCTCGGTTACGAGTGTCGCAGGGTTGTCCGCGCAAATGACTTCTGCAGCCGGATGCATTTGGAGGAAATGTGCTATCGCTACAGGGTCCTTGAACGTCGCGTCATGCACGAAGACCCTGAACCCAGAGTTGCACAGAGCGGTCACGGCTGGCGGACCCGCGTATCCAGCAGCGTTCGTTACAAGAGCTGTTTTCTTCGCATCAGGCATGGCGGTCTCGGTACAGATCGTCGACGACCGTATCTTAGCCTACGATTTACCCAATTTGACAGTTTGCCTTGTAGCCGTTGGTCACAGTCTGATCGCTCAGCTCGATACGCATGTAGCGGACTTCCACATGGCCGAGTCCTTCCGAGTTCGTTGGCGCTCATCCCGCATGAACAGTAGGTCGTCTACTCGATCTCGAACGTCAAAGAGCAATTGCCTATTTTGCTGGCGTCCTTTCGGCACCGCATGCATTTAACTTCGAGGGCCCGTAGTGTCGCGACGCACCAACTGGATCGGCAGTACATCATGTGCATACGCTCCCATTCCTCCCGCGCGGATCCGCTCAACGAGCCGGCGCGCCGCCGTACGGGCCATCGCCTCGACGGGCTGGCGTATCGAAGTGAGCCCCACTAGTGGCGACCCCGCGAGTGGCATGTCGTCGAAACCAATGATGGAGAGTTGGTCCGGCACGCGAATGCCTTGCCGTTTCGCGGCCTCCAAGACACCCAGCGCGATCATGTCGTTCCCGGCGACGATAGCTGTAACCGGATCCGCCTCACGGAGCATCGAGATCGTGCTCGAATAGCCAGACTCGGTCGTGTAGTCGCCCCAGACAAGCGATATCGACTCCGGTGGCAAGCCAATTTCCTTCAGGCAGCTCGATACACCGATCGCACGATCACGACTCGTGGAAGTGTTTTGCGGTCCCATCACGAGGCCGATTCGCCGATGACCCAGCTCGTACAGATGCTCGGCCGCGACCGCTCCTGCGTAAACGTTGTCAATCTCCACGGTGTCAACCATCACGTGGTCCACTGAGCGGACGACCAGCACAAGTGGGATTCCTCGCCGTTGCATCTCGGCGACTACAGGGGAATCAAGCGTCGCTGTGGCGAAAATCAGACCGTCCAGATAGCCGTCTATCAGGGGCCGGAAGGCAAGGAGGTTCCCAGAGTCGTTCATCGAATCGATCATCAGGGTGATCTGATAACCAAGTTCCTGCAACGCGTCGTGCAGATGTGTCAGCAGAACAGTCATGAATCGGTTGTGAAGCGCACCGACCACGACACCTATCAGCTTGGTCGCCGATTTCTTCGCTCGCCGCCCTTGCGCAGGAACCCGATAGCCGAGTTCGGCAGCCGCCGCCTGCACTGAACCCCGGGTGTCGCTGCTAATCGCGGGGTGGCCTGCCAGCGAGCGTGAGACCGTCGACACCGAGATGCCCAGTTTTTTGGCCACGTCCTCGAGCCTTACCTTGACGGGTTTCGCGTCGGCAGGACGTTTTGCACCAGTTCGCATAATGAATTAATAGTTCGCCTCTGGAGATGACCCGAAGACAGTACCTTTAGGGTAATCGTCTATCGTTTGCATTCCTTTGCACGAAATATTTGCGATAGATTTGCATCAATGGTAGCGCAAGGCCTCCGTCACCAGGAAGGCAAATCTGGTCAACCATCCTGACAGGAAAAGCAAATGGCAATCCAATATCTGAAGCACGGCCGCAGCGCTGAAGAATCTTCCCTGGACGCTGCAAAAGTGCGCGACACGGTCACTGAAATCCTCGCCGATGTCGCCAAACGCGGAGATGCAGCGGTGGCGGAGTTGTCGAAGAAGTTCGACAACTGGTCTCCTGAAAGCTTCCGGCTTTCGGAAAGCGAAATCGCAGCTTGCGTCGGTGCTTTGTCGCAAGGCCAACTCGACGACATCAAGTTTGCACAGACGCAGGTGCGCAATTTTGCGCGGGCGCAGCGCGAGGCGCTCCGTGACGTCGAGGTGGAGACCCTGCCGGGTGTCGTCCTTGGCCACAAGAACATGCCGGTGGACAGTGTTGCGTGTTACGTGCCCGGCGGGAAATTCCCGCTCGTTGCGTCGGCGCATATGAGTGTCGTAACAGCGAAGGTCGCCGGCGTGCCACGCGTCATCACTGCCTCACCCCCGGTGCATGGCAAGCCAAATCCCGCAGTGGTCGCTGCGATGCACCTCGGTGGCGCCGACGAGATTTATACGTTCGGTGGTGTGCAGGCGATCGCTGCGATGGCTCTCGGCACCCAAACAATCGATGAGGTAGCGATGGTGGTGGGGCCGGGCAACGCGTTTGTTGCCGAGGCGAAGCGTCAGCTGTTCGGTCGCATCGGTATCGACCTCATCGCTGGTCCGACGGAAACGCTCGTTATTGCCGACGACAGCGTGGATGCCGAGATGTGCGCGACCGACCTTTTGGGTCAGGCTGAACATGGTTTCAATACGCCAGCTGTCCTCCTGACGAACTCGCTGGCGCTCGCGCAGGAGACGATCGCCGAAGTCGAGCGCTTGCTGAAGATTCTGCCCACTGCAAACACCGCGGGTGCTTCATGGCGCGACTATGGCGAAGTTATCGTCGTCGACACGCTGGAAGAAATGGTGCAGCAAGCGGACCGCATCGCTTCCGAGCACGTTCAGGTGATGACTCGCGATCCGGACTATTTCCTCAACAACATGAAGAACTATGGAGCGCTCTTCCTTGGCCCGCGAACGAACGTGGCCTTCGGCGATAAGGTCATCGGCACGAACCATACGCTGCCGACTGGCAAGGCCGCACGTTATACAGGCGGTCTGTGGGTTGGCAAGTTTATCAAGACCTGCACCTATCAGAAGGTCCTGACCGACGAGGCCAGTGCGATGATTGGGGCTTACTGCTCACGGCTCTGTGCCATTGAGGGCATGATTGGTCACGGCGAACAAGCCAACATTCGCGTCCGCCGGTATGGGCATCGGGACGTGCCGTATGGATCCGCCGTGGTCGCGTGAGACGATTAAAGAATGATACCGACGCTTCCGAGTTTCAGGCTCGATGGGAAGACGGCGCTGGTAACGGGAGCCGGCAGGGGAATTGGTCTTGCCGCTGCGGCTGCCCTTGCGCAGGCTGGTGCCCACGTCACATTGGCGGCGCGAACGGCGGAAGAACTCGAAAAAGCATGCGAAGCGATCAACTCTGCCGGTGGCGTCAGCGATTACGTCGTGCTCGACGTTACGGATTCCGCAGCGGTGACCGGTGAGGTCTTCGCGCGTGGGCCGTTCAACGTGCTCGTCAACAGCGCGGGAATGAACCGGCCGACGGACCTCGTAGCGGTGAAAGACGAGGACATCGACGCAATGTTGGCGCTGAACGTGAAGGCTGCATTTTACGCGTCGCGTGCCGTGGCAAAGGGTCTGTTGGAGACCAGGCAGGGCGGGTCGTTCATCAACGTTTCGTCGCAGATGGGGCACGTGGGGAGTCCCGGGCGCACCGTTTACTGCGCGACCAAGCATGCAATCGAAGGGATGACCAAAGCTCTCGCCTGGGAACTCGGGGCGCACGGGATCCGTGTGAACACGGTTTGTCCGACCTTCATTGAGACGGTATTTACAGAAGAGATGTTCAAGGCGCCCGGATTCCGCGACTGGGTAACATCGAAGATCGCACTCGGCAGGGTCGGGCAGGTCGAGGAGGTCATGGGGGTCGTGGTCTTCCTTGCGAGCGAAGCTTCATCGCTCGTCACAGGCAGCGCGCTCATGCTGGATGGCGGCTGGACCGCCGCCTGACGAGTATAGGAATCATCGGGAGCGTCGACTGGCCTGTGTTGCTGGTACCGAAGAGCAAAGAACACAAGGGATCGCTTGAACGTTGACGGTATGTAGGTGTTCGACAAACCTTGAATCCGATTGGTGCTGGCGGGGGCATCGACAAAATGTGCAACCCCGTCGGCTCCGCCATCGGAAGTCAAGTCAATCTGCCTTTGCAACAGAGGAGATGATGAAAGCCGTCCAATCATTTATTGGCGAGCCGGTGGCGATCGTAGGGGCCGGACTCGTCGGCGCGGGGTGGGCGATCGCCTTTGCTCGCGCCGGACTCACCACGCGGGTGTATGACGCCAATCCCAGTCTTTCAGAAAAGGTGCTGCCATGGGCTGCGAAGCAACTGTCGGCGCTGCACGCTCATGGGCTTCTCGGCGAACCGCCACAGGTGGTCGCAAACCGTCTCGTATGTGTGAACTCCCTCAAAGAGGCGGTTGATGGTGTCGCGTATGTGCAAGAGTCGGTGCTTGAGCGACTGGACGTGAAGCGCCAGTTGATGGAGGACCTGGATGCGATCGCAGATGCCGATGTCATCATCGGGAGTTCCAGCTCGGGAATTCCAGCGTCGGCGTTCGCCAACGATCTTGAAATTTCACCGCGCGCACTTATTGCTCACCCGGTTAATCCGCCTCATCTCGTGCCGGTGGTCGAACTGGTTCCGTCTACACAAACATCCGCAGACACGGTCGAATTCGTTGACAGGCTGATGGTTTCGATCGGCCAGAGCGTCGTTCATGTCCGCAAAGAAGTCGAGGGGTTCGTGCTAAACCGCCTTCAGGCGGCGTTGCTCCGGGAAGCATGGGCATTGCAACGCGACGGGGTAGCAAGTTGCGAAGACATCGACAAGACGGTGAGGGATGGACTCGGATGGCGATGGTCGTTTATGGGACCGTTTGAGACCATCGACCTCAATGCTCCCGGTGGCATTGCCGATTACGCCAGCAGGCTCGGCGCACTTTATTACTCGATCGCCAGATCGCGGGTTGATGATGGCCCCTGGAATGCAGAGCTCATTGCGCAAGTTGAAAAAGACCGGCGACAGCACCTCTGCGCGGATGACCTGGCGGCACGGCGTGATTGGCGAGACGAAAAGCTGATGGAGTTCGCGGCGCGAAAATCTTCGATATCCGGCCAGTCAGTCAGTGAACCCGGTAGTTGTACAGGTGCTTAACGCTGAACGTGCGCTGCCGTCGAAGCCGCCGGTGATCGATGTTTCGGCCCCGATCGTGCGGATGTCGCTGGTCGGCGGCTGAGCGCCGGCGCGACCTTCTTTTTCTTTTTGTGTATGGTCTGAGCTATCTGCGCATTCGCAACCTCGCAACCGCACTGAAAGCTCAAGATGAGCGAGTGCGCGAACGCATCAGAAGCATCAATGTACCGCGTGCGCCCGATCACTTAGCGCCTTTTTATTCGCCAACGACGCGCTGATCGCACGCGGGAATCCCGAGTGCGCAGCGATATGCGTAACGACCTCGAACTGTTGCTCACGCGTGTCTCCAACATTGAGCAGGCCGTGCATGTGAACCTTAAGCTGCGGCGGCGCGCTGCCCATCGCGGCGACCGTCACCATTTCACGCGACAGCAGGTCCAGCTGAGGACGCGCATACACGTCGCCCAAGCCGAATGCGATGATGAATCTCCCGAGGTCGGGAGCAATATCCGCGCGCGATCGATTTCAGCGATGACGGTATCAACGCGACCCCTTCGCTCGCAGCGATCAGACCGAGCAGCACGTGATGATCCGCGGGCTCCGGCGCACGCGTCGGGGTGAGCCCCAGCGTGCGAACAACGCTTCGAAGTGGTCGAAGTAAGCCGGTTTGAGGCGTCGCTTCGCGAATACGAATCAACCGGCGATCATCGCGGCGCTGAAAGACGTTGCGCCGGATCTCGCTGCCATGACGGTCAGCTTTGCGAGCGGGTGATCGAACCGCTGAAGGGTGATTGCGCTGCAACCACCTCGCGGCTCGCTGTGCCTTTACGACTCGTCGGGCTTCGCGTTACAGCCACTGCTATCGCCGGCTAGGTCGATGGCACTGCCGGAGCCGACCCGCGAACGCAGCTCGAATTTCTGGATCTTGCCCGTCGAAGTCTTGGGCAATTCGCCGAAACACACCATCTTGGGCAACTTGAAACCGGCCAGATAAAGCCGGCAATGCGCGATGATTTCTTCGGCGCTCACCTGCGCCCCCTCCTTGAGTTCCACAAAAGCGCAAGGCACTTCGCCCCACTTCGGATCCGGCATCGCCACCACCGCTGCGACGGATACCGCCGGATGCCGGTACAGCGTGTCCTCCACCTCGATGGTGGAGATATTCTCACCACCCGAGATAATGATGTCCTTGCTGCGATCCTTGATGCGAACGTAGTTATCCGGCATCAGCACGCCGAGGTCACCGGTATGAAACCAGCCGCCGCGAAACGCTTCGGCTGTCGCACGCTCGTTTTTCAGGTAGCCCTTCATGCAGATGTTGCCGCGGAACATGATTTCACCGAGCGTCTCACCGTCGTTCGGCACCGGTTCGAGCGTATCGGGGTTCAGGACTGCGATGGCCGATTGCAGGTGGTAGCGGACCCCTTGACGGGCGTTGAGCCGCGCGCGTTCGTCGTCGCCGACATCCTCCCAGCTGGCCTGCTTCGCACACACGGAAGCCGGGCCGTAGACCTCGGTCAGTCCGTACACGTGCGTGAGGTCAAAACCGATCTCCATCATCTTGCCGATCACTGCCGGGGAAGGCGCGGCGCCCGCCACCATTGTGTGCACGAGGTGGTCGATACCCGCGCGCCATTCGGCCGGCGCATTCGCGAGCGCGCTTTGAACAATCGGTGCACCGCAATAGTGGGTGACGCCTTCGCGGCGAATCAGCTCGAACACGTGTTTCGCGTCGAACTTACGCAGACATATGTTGACGCCCGCGCGGGCCGCCACCGTCCAGGCAAAGCACCAGCCGTTGCAATGGAAGAGCGGCAGCGTCCAGAGATAGATGGCATGCTTCGGCATGTCCCATTCGAGAATGTTGCTGAGTGCATTCAGGTACGCGCCACGATGGTGGTACACGACACCTTTCGGGTCGCCGGTGGTGCCTGAGGTGTAGTTCAGCGCGATGGCGTCCCATTCGTCGGCAGGCGGTGTCCAGCGATAGTTCGCATCGCCCTTTGCAATGAACGCTTCGTAGTCCGTGGCGCGGGGGAAAGACTCGGGGGACGCGGGCATCACGTCGCTCACGCTGATGATCGTCAGATGCGGAAAATCCAGCGACACCCGATGCGCCAGCTCCGCGTACTCGGTATCGACAATCAGCACCTTCGCCTCTCCGTGGCGCAGCATGAACAGCATTGACGAGACGTCCAGACGCGTATTCAGGGCGTTCAGCACCGCGCCGAGCATAGGCACGCCGAAATGCGCCTCGATCATCTCCGGAATATTCGGCAGCAGGGCCGCCACCGTATCGCCGCGCTGCACCCCAGCCTGACGCAGCGCATCTGCGAGTTGGCGCACGCGGTCATACGTCTCGCGCCAGGTTCGGCGAACCTCTCCATAGACGATCGCGAGACGGTCTCCATACACCTCCGCGGCACGGGCAATGAAATCGACCGGCGTCAACGGTACATGATTTGCCTCGCTCTGCGCGAGTCCATCGTCGAAAATATGCGACATGTCATTGTCTCCGTCGGTTATGCGTACGGGCGTATGTTTTCGGTTATTTTCTTTTACAGTCGCGTCTTGTCCCGACCTTTGAGGCCAATCATGTGGCGCACTTCGGCAGGCGTCGCGATCTGGAAGCCGAGCCGTGTCAAGATTTCGCGAATCATCTCGACCTGTTCGGCATTCGATGTCGCGAGCCGACCCGGTCCGATCGACAGCGAGTCCTCCAGACCCACGCGGACGTGTCCGCCCATCAAGGCCGCCTGCGTGACGAGCGGCATCTGGTGTCGACCGGCGCCAAGCACCGACCATTGATAGGTATCGCCGAACAGCTTGTCCGCGATGCGTTTCATGTGCACGAGATTCTCCGGATCCGCGCCGATCCCGCCGAGGACGCCGAGCACGAACTGCAGGAAAAGCGGCCCCTTGATAATCCCGCGATCGAGGAAGTGCTTCAGGTTGTACAGATGGCCGACGTCGTAGCACTCAAATTCGAAGCGCGTGCTGTGCTCGTGACCGAGCCGGGTAAATACCTCCTCGATATCGGCGAAGGTATTGCGGAAAATCGTGCGGCGTGTGCCTTCGATTTGGTCGCGCTCCCACTCGTACTTGAAGGTCTTCAACTTGTCGAGCATCGGAAAGATCCCGAAGTTAAGCGACCCCATGTTGCACGAGGCCATTTCCGGGGAAACGTCGATCGCCCCCGCAAGGCGTTCGTCGAGCGTCATGTTGTACGAGCCGCCCGTGGTGATGTTGATCACCGCGTCGGTGGCCGCGTGAATCTGCGGCAGGAATTGCCGATAGATCGCCGGGTCGAATGCGGGCCGTCCATCTCTCGGGTTGCGCGCGTGCAGATGCAGGATGGCGGCGCCGGCTTCGGCGGCAGCGATTGATTCACGCGCTATTTCGTCAGGCGTGATGGGCAGATAAGGCGACATGCTCGGAGTATGGATCGAGCCTGTCACTGCGCAAGTGATGATGACTTTTTGTGCCACGGTTAGCTCCTCCTACTATCAGGCCGGTCCGGCCACAACAGCGTTCTCGATGGGGCTCTCGCTCTCGATCGCGTATGACGTCTCCGCAAAGGCCCAGGCTTCTTTTGATAGTTTGGGTAGGGACATAGGCAGGGGCGGGCCACCGACCCAAAGCAGCCCGCGTGCAATCAGCGCCCGAGGAACCGGACGATGCGGTCCCCGATCTCGTCCGGTCGCTCGATATGAAGGAAGTGACCAACGCCCGGGATCACCTCCCGTTCGAGGCCTTTGGGAAACAGCGGTTCCATTCCCTCGCTGAGATACGTCGCCATGCAGCCGTCTTTCTCGCCGTGCAGGTAGAGCGAGGGGACGTTGATTGGCCCGTTCGCCTGAGCCTCGAGAGTCCGGAGCGTCGAATCTTCTGGCGGCGGCGCGAACAACTGACGGTAAAAGCCGAACGTCTGGGTCAGCACGCCAGGCTTCGCCAGGCTTTCCTTAAGCAATGCGCGCTCGCCCTCGGGCAACACATAGCTCGGCGACCATTCGCGCCAAAGCCGGTCAATGAATGCGAAATCATCGCGCGGTACCCCGACCTCGGCGAGGCGAGTCTGGAAGTAGAACATATACCAACTGCGCCGCTGCTGGTCTCCATCGGCAACGAGGGAGGCGCCAAATCTCTGCCCATACGCAACCGCCATGCCAACTAGCTTGCCGACGCTTTCGGCCCTAAGGCTCGCCGCGGCGTACGCAGCTCGCGCACCGATGTCATGTCCGATCAAGTGCGCGGTCTCGCGTCCAAGAGCCGCGATCAGCGCTAACGCGTCCTGCCCGAGGGCCGAACCACTGTAGCGGCCGTCGGGCGCCGCACCGCCCGACCAGTATCCCCGCATCGCCGGTGCCACCGCCCAATAGCCTTCCTGGGCAAGTCGCCTGAGAATCGGAATCCAGTTGCGCGCGTGGTCGGGAAAGCCGTGCAGACAGAGTACGAGTGGGCCGTCCCCAGCCTCGAGAATGGGGAATTCGAGGCCATTGGCGGCGACTGTTCGCTGCCTCACCCCCTCGTCGTTCCAAAGACCTGAATTTGTTAGCAACATCCGTTTATTCCTCTTTCAATATGGTTAGGCTCGGTCGCCACTGCACTAATGTCGCGGCGACTGACGCATCGAGGTGATGCTATGGGCGAGAATGACGAGGCCTTCGGTTAGCTGGCGGTGAAACGCTGCCGCTTGAAGTCCTTAAGATCCCCATGCTGAAGTTGATTGGGCACGCCCTTCTCGAAGCGCCAGGCTTCCGCCTCAATCACCGCCTTCAGTGGGGTCGCAGGCCGCTTTAGTAAATGCTCCACTTCGTTCTTGGCGTCCGCGATGTACTTGCCGCCGCCGTTCTGCAGGGCCAGGTTCTCGAGGTGGAGTGAGACATGCTCAGGAAGGCCCGGCGCGAGCGTCCGCAGTTGTTCACGAAAATCGTCGATTGTCGTGGGGACATAGGTGATCTTGCGTCCTAGCGCCGCCGAGAAATCTTCGGCGAACTCGTACCAGCTCTTCCGCGTAGGACCAGTGAGCACGTAGGATTTGTGCTCATGGCCGTGAGGTGCAGCGAGGACATCGATGCAGACGTCAGCGACATCCACCGTGGCTATTGGCGCGGTCTTGGCGTCGCCGAACGGCAGCCGGATGGTGTCATCTTCCTTGATCGTCGCCGCCGTCATCCATAGCGTGATCGGGTTCTCAACGAAGATCGCAGCCTGAATGTGGCAGACAGGAAGGCCGGACCAGTCGAGGGCGCGCTCCGCCGCCCAATGCACGCGCTGCTGGGGCGACCACTGCACATCGGCGCCAAGGATCGCAATGCGTTCGGCATCGGGACGAGACATGTTGTCGAGGGTCATATAACTTTGCTCGACGTTCGACATATTCACAAAGATTTCGCAGCTCCCCTCGCGCTTCGCTGCAGTCGCCATGAGGATGGTCGCGTCGGCATAGGATGGGTTAGGGCTCATGCTGAAGTAGATGCGCCCCACACCTTGGACTGCACGTGTCACGTCGCGCGGGTTGAACAGATCCCCGACGAAGACTTCGGCGCCCATGTCCCGCAGATCCTGGGCCCGCCTGTCGTCGGTGCGCACGAATGCGCGTACGGGGAGCCCGCGTGCGCGAAGGCCGCGCACGATGCTTCGTCCGATGGAGCCGGTACTACCGCCGGCGCTGGTTACGAGAATGGGTGCGTCAGTCATGATTTGTACCTCGTGTTCTCTTGAAATATGGGCATATGAGACTATCATTTGATTCGCATAGAAGCAACGCTGATTTTCCTAAGGTCCACTTCTGGGTAATTCGATGCTGTTCGGAAGCACCTCTTACCTCATAAAAAGTGCCTAAATCTAGGGGAAACTCCGCTGTTGACCAGGGTCCGACGTGGGCTTAGAGTCCGTCTATCTTATCAGCGATAAAATCATCGCAAAACAGGAGTGATCGAATGAGTGAAGACGTTGTCCTCAAAGAAAAGCACGGGTATGTGACCGTGCTTTCCATGAACCATCGCCCGTATAACCTGATGAATGCGACGCTGATGGACCCCTTGCTGGCTGCAATGCAGGAGGCGGTAGAGACGGGCAGTCGCGCCATCGTGCTGAGGAGTAACCTGAGGCACTTTTGCGCGGGGGCGGACGTCACTCAGTTCAGCGCCCTCATGCAGGCGGCCACGGAGGTCGAGGTCGGTGCTGAGACTGTAAGTGCCAACGAGGTGGCGACCGCTGTCGATGGACCGCGGGCATTCGCCCCTGTCGATGTGCTGCGTGCGTTCGAAACGCTACCGATCCCTATCGTCACGAGCATCCACGGTGCCTGTTTGGGTGGGGGGCTCGAACTCGCGCTCGCTTCGGACTATGTCATCGCCGCACGATCGGCGAAGATCGGTTCCGTCGAAAGTGCGCTCGGATTGCATCCGCTGATGGGGGGCATCCAGCGGCAGGTTCAGCGTATCGGCGTGGCGCGTGCGAAGGAAATGTCAATGCTGGGACGGCGCTACGACGCCGAAACACTTGAACGATGGGGGCTCATCAATCTGGTCGTCGCGGACGAGCAACTCGAATCGGCGACTCTCACCGTGGCGCAGGAGCTTGCAAATGGGCCGACAGTCGCACACCGCGTGACAAAGCAGATTGTGACGATTGCTGCCAATGAGGGCGTCGAGGCGGCTGATCTGGCGATGGGCGAATTGCAGAAGGCGATTTGGGCGTCCGAGGATGTGCAGGTCGGGCTTGAGTCCTTTCTGGCGAAAGGCCCCGGCGCAGCCAACTTCAGGGGGTGCTGATCATGGCTGGACCACTGCAAGGCCTGAAGGTCGTTGATCTTTCTCGAGTGTTGGCGGGTCCGCTGTGTGCTCGCACGCTGGCGGACCTGGGTGCGGAGGTGATCAAGGTCGAACCGCCGCGGCCGGATGTCTCTCGCTTTGCCTTTCCCAATACGGATGGCATGTCGGGCTATTACGCGCAGCAGAATGTTGGCAAGCGCAATGTCAGCATCGATCTGAATGTGGCCGGCGCGCGGGAACTGGTCCTGAAGCTCTGCAAGGATGCGGACATCTTCGTGGAGAATTTCCGCGCCGGCACACTCAAGTTCTTCGGACTTGACTACGAGGAACTTTCGAAGATCAACCCGAGGCTGATCTACGTGTCGATCTCGGGCTATGGTCAAGGGGGGCCTTGGGCTTCGCGCATGGCCTATGCACCCACGGTTCAGGCGGAGGCCGGGTTCACCCACAACACGCTGCGTCATTACGGCGGCGCGCTTTCCAAGCTCCGATCCGATCCGTTGTCGCATGCTGACGTTTATGCCGGCCTGGAAGCTGCGGTTGCCGTGCTGGCAGCGGTGCACCGGCGCCAGACCACCGGCCGCGGCCAGTACATCGACGTTGCTATGGCCGCCGTCATTATGGCGATTAACGAGCGCGCGCATGTGGACATTGCCGGAGTCGATACGGGCGCGGAACCCGCCATCATTGGTGCCGCTGATGGATCGTTTTTCGTTGGCCCTCACGGCGAGCGCCTTCTCACACCTGCAAGCCTGGTGGGTAGCCTGACCTTCCCGGCATATCTGGGTGCCATGCGGCGTCCTGATCTGGCAAGCGATCCGCGTTTTGCCACGGCAGCACTTCGCGCTCAGAACATCGACGCCCTTCATGCGATTGTCCAGACGTGGATGCTGACGTTTCGCGACATGGCAGCACTCGACGCCCAACTCGACGAGGCCAAGGTCGCGATTGGGCAGATTCGCACCATGCAAGAAGTGGCGCAGACGGAATGGGCCGAGTACTGGGGCGCCGTGCTGGAAGTGCCTGACAGGTTCGGCGGCACCTATCAGTTGCACGGACGTCCGTGGCGGTTCTCCGAAGACACGCTGGATGCACCGTCCGCTCCCGCATTCCGGGGCGAGCATAACGCCGAGGTGTTCGCTGAACTCGGCATGAGCGCGTCGGAGATCAGCGCCTTGATTGAGGCGCAAGCGCTGGTCGAGCACCCGCGTCAGAGTCCGCCCCTGGTGAGTTCGGCGTCGGATGCGCCGCCGGCAGCCGAAGCAGATGCTGGCTCAGTCACTGCATAGCGAGCAATAGGTGTCATCATGAGCGAAGCGATCGACCATACTCACAACCCGCGTGCACGCAGTTGGGTGCAGAGCGCCAATTCACCAAATACAGAATTTCCGATCCAGAATTTGCCGCTCGGCGTCTTCGAGCACGGCCAGTCGCCGAAAGGCCGGATCGGAGTGGCGATCGGCGATCAAGTTCTCGACATCGCCGCCGCCTTGGACAAAGGTTTGCTGCCTGAGTTGGCGGAGTTCAAAGCCGAGCTGCATATGTCCGCGCTCAATGCGCTGATGACGCACGGCCGCCGGGCAACCCGTGCACTACGCCACGCCGTGTTCGGACTGTTGCAGGAGGGTAGTGGACACGAGGCCCTGGCTTTGACGTGTCTGCTGCCCATGCGCGAGTTGCGAATGCAGGTGCCGGCGCACATCGGCGACTTCACGGATTTTTTCACATCGATCCACCATGCGCGTCGCACCGGAGAGTTGTCGCGACCCGATATGCCGGTGGCAGCGAACTTCAGACATATGCCCATCGGCTATCACGGGCGTGCGTCCAGCGTGGTCCAAAGCGGGGTGCCGTGCATACGGCCTCGCGGGCAGGCGACGCCTTCTTCCGCCGCAGCGGTTGCAGCGCAGGAATACCTGCCCACGCAGGCGCTTGACTTCGAGCTCGAAGTGGGTTGCCTGATCGGGAAGGGCAACGCGCTGGGATCGACAGTTCCGATCGATGAGGCCGAGGACCACATGTTCGGGCTCTGTCTGGTGAATGACTGGTCGGCGCGCGATATCCAGGGTTGGGAAAGCTACC
Source organism: Paraburkholderia piptadeniae (assembly GCF_900007165.1). Lineage (GTDB taxonomy): Bacteria > Pseudomonadota > Gammaproteobacteria > Burkholderiales > Burkholderiaceae > Paraburkholderia > Paraburkholderia piptadeniae. Next base: position 6,032 of record NZ_CYGY02000014.1, on the reverse strand, counting down.
CTTTAGGGCCGTTCCTCGCCAAGAGTTTCATGACCACTGTCTCGCCGTGGTTGGTCACGCTGGAGGCGCTGGCACCGTTCCGGGTGGCCGCGCCCGCTCGGACCCCAGAGGATCCGCCTTTGCCACCGGTCCTCACCTCGGCGAAGCATGCGGCAGTAGGAGCCATCTCAATCTCACTTGAGGTTCTTCTGCAGACAGCCGTCATGCGGGAACAAGGTCTGGAGCCTGTGGTCCTGACGAGCCCGCAGTTCAGCGAGCAGTACTGGACGCTTACGCAGATGCTCACGCATCACGCCAGCAACGGATGCAACTTGCGAACGGGGGATTTGCTGTCCAGTGGAACGGTCTCCGGTGTGGAACGTGAGAACAGCGGATGCATGGTGGAACTCACCACGTTAGGTAAAGAACCCTTGCGCCTGCCGTCGGGAGAAACACGTCCCTTCCTGGAAGACGGCGACGTCGTATGGCTGCGCGGCGTCTGCCGCCGGGACGGCTACCAGTCCATCGGATTCGGCGAATGCATGGGTCAGATCAAGGAGGGGAGATGACGCGACAACACATCACCATCACGGTCAACGGAGCCCCGGTGAGCGCAGTCATCGAACCGCGGGAACTACTCGTGCATTTCCTGCGAGACCACGCAGGCATGACTGGAACCCACATTGGGTGCGACACGTCGCAATGCGGCGCCTGCACCGTGCGGATGGACGGGAAGACGGTCAAGTCATGCACGGTCCTGGCGGTGCAGGCGCAGACGCAGACGCACAGCGTAACGACCATTGAAGGTCTGGGCACGCCGAAGAACATGACACCGCTACAGCAGGCCTTCACGGAAATGCATGGTCTGCAATGCGGCTTCTGCACACCAGGCATGATCTTCGCCGCGCAGGCGCTGCTGGATCGGGTCGCAAACCCGAACGAAGCGCAAGTACGCGAAGCTTTGCACGGCAATCTGTGCCGCTGCACCGGGTATAAGAACATCGTGGATGCGGTCCTGCTAGCTGCAAGCCGTGCAAATCAGACGACCAACGACGCCAGCAAACCGAAGGAGAACGCGTAATGAGCATGCCCGATCACGCAGCGTCTTCGCGCCTCGTTGGGCAATCCATCACCCGGCGAGAAGACCCGCGCCTGCTAACTGGCCGTGGGCGGTACACCGATGACATCGCGATCGAGGGGCTGACCTGCGCCATGGTACTGCGCTCGCCCCATGGTCACGCACTGATCGAATCCATCGATACATCGGCGGCATTGGCCATGGAAGGGGTGGTGGGCATCCTGACCTACGAAGACCTGCGCGGCAAGGTCGGCGACATCCGTCCCAACTGGGTCGTGAGCGGCGCAAAAGTGCCCCCTCATCCACCACTGGCCGATGGACATGTGCGCTATGTCGGCGAAGCGGTCGCGCTTGTGGTGGCCCATACTCGCCAGCAAGCGGCGGATGCACTCGAAGCTATCATTGTCGACTACGAAGTACTGTCGGCGGTTGTCGATGAGGAGGCTGCCCTGCGGGAAGGCGCACCGCAATTGCATGACAACGTGCCCGGCAACCTCATCGGGATATACCGCGGCGGCGGCGGTGACTACGGGGCAGCAGCGGAGCAGGCCGATCGCCTGATCAAGGTGCGGCTGGTCAACAACCGGTTGATTCCGAGTCCCATCGAGCCTCGCGCGGTGCGCGCGGTATTTGACGAGAACGACGACAGGCTCACCATCTACCTGCCGACACAGGTTCCCCACATGTCCAGGCGCTGGTTGGCCGAAACCCTGGGCTGGCCCGAACACAAGATTCATCTGATTGCCCCCGACATTGGTGGCGGGTTCGGTTCCAAGATGCACCTCTACGCAGAGGAGATCCTCGTTGCATTCGCTGCGAGACACTTCGGGCGACCCGTGGGCTGGACCGAGACGCGCAGCGAGGCACATACCGCCACCACGCACGGTCGCGCACATATCGAGTACGTGGAAGCAGCGGTGAGAAAGGATGGCCGTGTGCTCGGCATCAAGATGCGCTCGTTGGCCAACTTGGGTGCGTATCTCTCCAACATGGCGACCGGCATCCCGACCATCAATACGGTTTCGTTCGCCTGCGGCAACTATGACATCCCCGCGCTCGATGGGGAGATGCGGCTCGTGACGACCAACACGACACCGGTGGATGCCTACCGAGGCGCTGGTCGGCCGGAAGCCACGTATCTCATCGAAAGAACGATGGACGCAGTCGCTGCCGAGCTGCGTATGGATCCGGTCGAACTGCGCCGGATCAACCTGATTCGAAAACATCAGTTTCCCTACCATCCTTACGAGAGCCCGGTCTTTACCTGGGACACCGGCAATTACGAGGGCTGCCTCGAGGCTGCGGTGGAGGCAATTGGCTACAACCAATGGCGCGAGCGACAGGTCGCGTTGCGGGCGCAGGGGCGCTATGTCGGCATCGCCGTGACTTGCTACCTGGAAATGGTGGGCGTCGGCAATTCAGTTCCGCTCAGGTGGGTCGGATTTGACCGTGGTGGATGGGAAAGCGCGCTGTTGCGCGTCCATTCCGATGGGAAGGTGACGCTTTTCACGGGTTCCATGCCACAAGGACACGGGCACGCCACTGTCTACGCACAGATCGTCGGTGATGCTCTGCAGTTGCCCATGGACCACATCGACGTCGTTTTCGGCGACACGGACAGAGTCCCGGCTGGGCATGGCACGTTCAACTCGAGGTCCATGCCGGTTGGCGGCTCGGCCGCGCATATGGCGGCCAAAAAAGTGCTGACCAAGGCGACCGCAATCGCGGCGGAGATGCTGGAGGCGACCCCCGAAGAGGTGAGTCACGCCTCGGGAACCTTCTTCCTGAGCGGGCAATCCGAGCGGCGGGTCAGCTTCGGCGAGGTCGCGCGGATGGCATACGTGAGCTCCGAACTGCCGCTTGGCATGGAGCCCGGGCTGGAAGAAACGGTGTTCTTTCAACCGGAAGATGGCGTTACAACGTTCGGCAGTCACGCCGCCGTTGTCGAGGTGGACATCGAAACAGGGTTGGTGAGCGTTCTCGATTATGTCGCAGTCGACGACATCGGAAATGTCATCAACCCCATGCTTGTCGACGGGCAAGTTCACGGCGGAGTCGCTCAGGGAATCGGCCAGGCCTTGTATGAAGGCGCCGAATACGATGAAAGCGGGCAACTTCTCACTGGTTCGCTGCTTGATTACGCTGTGCCGAAGAGCGAACAAATCCCACGCGTGCGTACGAGCTTCCAGGTGACGCCTACTCCGATAAATCCGCTTGGCGCCAAGGGCATCGGCGAAGCCGGCTGTGTCGGCGCGCCCCCGGTGATCGTTGGGGCCGTTTGCGATGCGCTTAGCAGTTTTGGCATCACCCATATCGACATGCCGTTGACGCCGCCCAAAGTGTGGCGCGCTATCAGTGCTGCACGAGTCGACAAAAGGAGCCCAGCATGATTCCGCGTGCATTCGAGTATGTACGGCCCGACAGCTTGTCAGAGGCTATTCGTCTACTTGTCGGCGGAGGCGAGGAGGCGAAGTTGCTGAGCGGAGGTCATTCGCTGCTCCCGATGATGAAGCTGCGCCTGGCGAGTCCAGGCACGCTGATCGACGTGAGTGAACTAGCCGACCTTCGGGGCATCACCATCGACGGGAACGAGGTCGTCATTGGCGCTGCGACCACGCATGCCGAGCTTGAACACCACGTCGAGCTGAACAGAGTGTTGCCGATGTTTGCAACGGTCGGCCACCAGATCGCAGACCCGACGGTGCGCAATCGCGGCACCCTGGGTGGCTCGTTAGCGCACGCAGACCCTTCGGCAGATTGGCCGGCTGCGATGCTGGCCCTCGAAGCGAACCTCGACGTCGTGGGAGCGAAGGGCGCGCGTTCGATCGCTGCGGATTCGTTCTTCAAGGGACTCTTCGAGACAGCTTTGGAGACCGACGAGATCATCGTACACGTGCGTGTTCCGGTGTTGCCGGGTCGGCGCGTGGCCTATCGCAAGTTCCGCCATCCGGCCTCGGGCTACGCCGTCGTCGGCGTGGCCGTTGTGCTCGCTCTTCAGGCCGGTCAATGCACTGGCGGGCGAATTGCGGTGACAGGCCTTGCCGACCACGCCTACCGCGCGAACCGCGCCGAAGCGGCGCTGGAAGGGTACACCGGCCAACTGGCGCAGACGGAGCATTTGCTGGACCTGGCATTCCATGGGGTCACCCCGTTGGAGGACCGCTTCGCTGATGCCGAGTACCGCATCCAACTCGGTCGAACGATGCTTCGGCGCGCGCTCGCTGATGCGATGGCGACGGACGGATCTCATTGATTCACGTTAGAGGTGCGCCATGAGTCAATTAGCTGGTGACTTGCTCGACCTGTTGCGCCTTGGCGCGAATAATCCGGGCGCGCTTATTGAACACTTGTTGCGCGAACTTGCGTTGAATCTCATTTCGCCGGGCTGCGCTGCCGTGTCGGCCCTAGATGCCGAGCCTGGCGACGCAATGCATTTTTTAGGAAGTGATATCCGTGGCGAAGTCGCGGGCCTGACCGAACGGAAACATGCCGGAGAGATTGAATGAAATTCGTTGGAGAAAGACTGATTCCCGCGCCGATTGCCGCCACGTGGGAGGCCTTGAACGACCCTGAGGTGCTCAAGTCGTGCATTGCGGGATGCGAGTCGCTGGAACTGGTGCAGCCGGACACGCTGATGGCCGTACTGGCGGCGCGGGTCGGGCCGGTCGCTGCACGCTTCAAGGGAACGGTGACAATGAGCAACGTGCAGGCGCCGCGCAGCTACATGTTGTCCTTCGAAGGGCAGGGCGGGATCGCCGGCTTTGGCAAAGGGTCGGCAGACGTTTCGCTGACTGAACAAGGGAGTCAGACGTTGCTGAGTTACACGTCTCGAGTTCAGGTGGGAGGTCGCTTGGCTCAGGTCGGTTCCCGCTTGATCAATGCTGCCGCGTCGAAGATTACGGAGGACTTCTTCTCGGCGTTTGAAGCCCGGTTGGGGCCGGCCACGGCCGAATCCGCCACTCCTGACGTCGCCATCCAAAGCGACACCGACGTGCCGACGATATCACGCCTTGTCGCTACTACTGCACCGAAGCACAGTCGGAGCTTGCCGTCGGTTGCAAAGTTGAGATCGCAGCCGAAACCGACCGAAGTGGGAGCGAATGAGCCACACATGCTCCCGGGAACCGTGGAGGCTCCAGCGAAACTGAGTAATGTCGATGCTGGTACGTCGATCAAGCTTATCGGAGAAAGACTGGTTGCGGCACCGATATTGGCAACCTTCAACGCACTGGCTAATCACGAGGTGCTCAAGGCGTGCATTCCAGGAATCCAGTCGCTGGATCAGATGCGGCCGGATAGGCAGGCGCAAGTTCTGGCGCCGATGGGGCCGTTGGGTCCGCGATTCAGGAGCAACCTTCGAGTGCATAACGTCCACGTGCCGATGAGCTTTATGGTGTCGTTTGTCGGAGAGCGGGGGTCAACGGGATTGTGCAAGGTCTCGCTAATTGAGGAGGGAAGGCAGACACGCGTGTGCTACGACCTCCAGGCACAGATAGGCGGTTTCGTTGGCAAGGCTGGATCGCGGGTACTCGAGTTCATCGGTTCGCAGATCGGCAATCAATTTTTTTCGGCGCTAGATGCGCGGTTTCACGCATCGATTGCCCGGATGGCAGCGGGTGCGGGTCGCGGTAAGCGCCGATCGTGGGCAAAGCGAGGGTTGTGGACAGTGTTGGGGGTTAGCGCGGCCGCGGCCGTGACTGCCTTTGCTCTACGAGTACATTGCTCATGGCCGCTGACGATCTTGCACCTATTGCACACGTGCACCGCTTAGTTCGCGGGAAAGCACGCAGTCTTGTCGGGCCGCCGGCTCAATGTCGGGCGGTTCCATCGAGGACGACTCAATAGCAACTGTGCAAATCGGCGGCTTCGATGCGCTGGTTCCACGCGGCTTGTCTCACTCTGTCACCTTCGGTGTGACGACGGAGCGCACAAGTTCGGGCTGCCCTGCGGCGGGGCTTGAGGTTGACCCGGTTCA
>NZ_CYGY02000011.1:258173-284925 GCF_900007165.1 Paraburkholderia piptadeniae | reverse complement strand
TCATCGAGCACCCACATCTGTCGGCTCTTAGTTTTTAAAGAACATCGCTAAAAGCTGCTGCTTTTTCGCGTCCCCGTCGTTTGGAGAGGCCGAATTATGCGGATCGCCATTCACCGCGTCAAGCACTTCCGCAAATAATTTTTTCCGGGCCAGAATAAGCGGTCGCGCGCATATAGCAATTGCACCTGTCAAGAGGCACTCACGAATTCCTTTGCGCTCTTCATGCGTGCAACGCCATTACACGATTGGCACGTCGTTTCGTCAGCTCACAGGCATCCGGCTATTAGGGCACGCTTACCACGCGGTTGTTTAACGAACCTCCGTTGACTAGTCTTTTGGCACACACTCGATGAACAGAGGCGCACAAGCTGCGCGATCTGAAAACCGGTTGTCGAGTGTCTGTCACTGCCGATACGACGAGATATCGAGGGCCATCGTGAGCACACATGACGCCACAGAGAACAACGTCTACAGCGAAGCACAGCGCAGAATCGAAGAAGATCTGAAACGACGCGCAAAGGAAAATCAGGTGCTTGTCGACGAAATAAGGCAACAGCGCAGACAGCTGTCACGAGGCCTTACTCCGTTGATCATCGTGGCCGACGGCGACTCGTGGTTCGACTACCCGCTTCCGTTGATCGGTCATACGGACGTTGCGGATAGCCTGAAAAACCAGGCAACACCGACACCCGCGATGATGAAGCTCGCCCATTACGGCGACGCAACGACGACCCTGATGGGCGTAACCAAACGTCAGCGACTGATCGACTACATCAGTGAGCCGGCCCACGGCCCGATCGACGTTCTCATGTTCTCAGGCGGAGGCAACGATCTGGTTGGCGACCAGTTTCGCTTCTGGCTGGAGAATGCAGCGGACGTGAATAACGACCCGACGCAAGGCGTCAATAACGAACTCTTGCGCGACATACTGGGCGTCATCAACGGCGCTTATCTCGAGTTGATACGAATACGAAACCGGTATGCCAGCGACGCGACCATACTGCTTCACGCGTACGACTTCGCGATTCCGACCGGCATTGGCGCATGTCCGTTTGCAGGCCCGTGGCTTCGACCTTCTCTGGTGGAGCAAGGTTGGCCCGATGTCGAGCAAGGTCGGCAAATTGTGAGGGCCATTCTCGAGGCCTTTAAAAGCAGGTTGAAAGACCTGTGCGCGACCAACGAAAACGTCGTGCTCGTCGAAACGCAAGGCACGCTGTCGTCCAATGACTGGGCAAATGAACTTCATCCCACGCCGGATGGATTTGGCAAAATCGCAGCCCGATTCCGTTCGACACTGCAGAGCATCCCCAAATTCAAGAACAGAATCTGATATCCGCTTGCCCGGCTTCACGCGCACGCATGCGCTTCTGCCACGCATGGTGCCGCATCATTTTTTATCATGTCTTGCATGCGGATTAATCGATTGCGCGAAGTCGGCCAGTCGGCAATAGTGGACCTCTGCCGTCGACGTGCGCGTTCGCGCGTCAGCATCTGGCCCGACCCGGCCGCCTCTGGAGCGTTCAAGTGGAATCGCGGAATCAAGCCAACATCCTCGCCGCATTGATAAAGGAACTGGGAACCGACATCGTGACACCGGGCATCGACGTCGCGCCGCGCTACTTCACAGGCTACGGCGAAGCACCCGGCAGCCGCCCTCTGGCGCTCGGGCGTCCTCGCTCGGTCGACGAGGTGTCGCGCATCATGCGGCTCTGTCATCGCATCGGCGTCTCAGTGGTGCCGCAAGGGGGCATGACGGGTCTCGCGGGCGGTGCAGTCCCGCTGGGTGGCGAGATCGTGCTGTCGATGGAGCGCTGCAGCGGCATCGAAGAAATCGACGCGGCGGCCAGCACCGTCACCGTCAAGGCTGGAACCGTGCTGGAGACGGTACAGGAAGCGGTACGCGCCGCAGGCTTCGAGTTGGGGTACGACCTCGGCGCGCGCGGCTCGTGCCAGATCGGCGGCAATCTCGCGACCAACGCCGGTGGGAGCCGTGCAATCCGCTTCGGTGTCGTGCGCGATCAGGTTCTCGGACTCGAAGCAGTACTCGCCGACGGAACGATCGTCAGCTCGCTCAACAAGATGCTCAAGAACAACACCGGCTACGACTGGAAGCACCTGTTGATCGGCAGCGAAGGCACGCTCGGTGTGATCACCCGCGCGGTGCTCAAGCTCTATCCCGAGCGTCCGTCGGCTTCGACGTGCCTGTGCGTGGCGCCGGACTATCAGTCGGTGGTCGCGCTCTGGCAGCAGGTCCGCGCGCAATTGCCCGATGCCAGCAGCTTCGAAGTGATGTGGTCGGACTTCTATCGCTACGTGTCGGCGAATACGCCTGGTGTGCGGGCGCCTTTGCCGGCCCAGCAGGCCTTCTACGTGCTGATCGAATGCGCGACGGCCGTCCACGACGCGACGACGAGCGCCGCGCGCCTCGAAAGCTACCTCGGCGCCTGGCTCGAAGCGGGTCTCGTCAGCGACGCCGTCCTCGCCTCTTCGTTGCAGCAGGCACAAGAGCTATGGCTCATCCGCGAAGGCCTCGCGATCGACGAGCTGCCCAATCTGATCAACTACGACGTGAGCCTCCCCATCGGTCTCATCGGCGAGTTTGCCGAGCGCTGCGAGAAGGCGCTGATCTCGCGCTGGCCGCAGGTTGTCAGCCTTTTCTTTGGACATCTCGGCGACAGCAACGTGCACATCGGCGTATCTATCGCGGAGCTGCCCGGGGAAGGCGTGCATGCAGTCGATGTCGTCGTATACGACGTCGTGAGCGCGATGGGAGGCTCGGTCTCTGCCGAACACGGAATCGGTACGCACAAGAAGCCGTTTCTCGGCTATTCGCGCTCCCCGGCTGAACTCGCATTGATGCGCACGCTCAAGGCTGCGCTCGATCCCAAAGGCATACTCAATCCGGGAAAAGTGCTGTGAGCGCCTTCGCTGATGAATACGACACGTAGGCCGTTTCAATCAGCCGTCTGTTTTGCGCATCGATCTTTCCGCAGGCGCATTGCGGTGAAGGCGTGCTTCGCCCAAACCGCGATACACGCGCTCGGTACTGAAACGCAGACGATGCATCGTTTCGAACAGGGCCGCCAGGTTCAGCGGCTTGCGAAAGTAGCCGTCGTAGCGGACGAACGCAGGCGGCGTCAGCTCGCCCGATACGAGGATGAAAATGGCGTCGGCGATCGTCGCGTCGTCGCGCAAGCGCTCGCACAACACGCCGCCCGACATGCGGGGCATGCGCAGATCGGCAATGACGTAATCGACGGTCGAGGCATACAGCAATTCGAGCGCCTCGACGCCGTCGGCGGCCGTCAGTACCTCATAGCCCGCCTGCAGAAAGGCGCTCGCCCATGCATCGAGCGTAGACGGCTCGTCGTCGACGAGAAGGGCGCGTTCCATCACAGCAGGCTCCGCGAACACGGAAAGATTCAATCATATGAACAAAGCCCGATCTGTTCAAGGAACGTTCGGGTCACAGAGCGCGAGTCATCGCAATCTGTGACCTCGCCCGTCAACCGCCGTGATACATCGGATCGAGGGTATCCGACGGGTCGCGATGGCCCGACTGCGACCTCGTGAATTCGTCGCCGCCGACGTCGCCCTGGTTCTGATCGCCCACGCCGCTTTGGTCGTGTTTCGTCGTCCTGGTGCGAACCGTTTGTGCGTGGTGAGAGACGGGCGCATGGGCTGCGGGGTAGTCGGAGGATGACGCCGATCCATAACCGCCCGCGAAGGACGGAACAGCCAGCGTCGAAGCGCACGCAATCAGCAGCACAGCGAGGGATTTCGCTTTCATGACGACTCCAATAAGCTTGTTGAACATCCGGATGCACCTGGTGCAGGTGCATTGCGCGCGCCATGTTCGACGTTGATGAGACGATCGGCGCGCCAACAAAGAGGCTCGAACGAACAACTCGCTTTTCGGAATCCGATCGATATTGCCGACGCCGCAGCGGCAGCACGAAACCGGTCGTCGTTGCGCCCGCATCCACAATTGCACGGCTTATGCCAATGCCGGGATGCGTATCGTCTAAACGATCCTGAGCGCTTGAATTTAAAGGACATCACCGCAGTTGGAGCCGCTTCCATGCGCTGTTGATGACGGCCCGGTGTCTGACGATAGCCAACGTTTGTCGATCGGCCGTACGCGTGCATCCAACAGACGAAAGCGCGCCCGTCACGTCAACAAGTCGATGCAGGTCTATCGCTGCGTTGCTGTCCGACCGCGACTAATCATTGTCGGACCTGGCACCGCAAGCGCCGCCCACTCACACCTACCATTGAAGGGAAACCACGCCGCGTAGATCAGATCAATGCTCACATTCTCACGGGATGGCCAGCATGATCAGTCAGACAAAAAGCCTTGCCCTAACGGGGCTGCTGATCGGCGGCGCCGTCGTGGCGGCGTGGCTGATCGATCCCGACAGGCATCATCCCTCTGACATGAAAACGGCGGCGGCTGCCAGCGCGCGCGACAACACTTACCTGCCACTTCACGACGCAACCGCTGACCCAGATGCAATCTCGCTCGAACGCCCGCTCGATCCGCGCTTTGCGCCCACATTGCAAGCGGCGCGCGACAGCCTGGGCCGTCACGACCGCGCATCCGCGAAAGTGCTCGTGGACGCGATACTGATGCTGGACAAGAACAATCCGCAGGCACTGGCGCTTCAGCGCGAATTGCAATCGCACGATGCCGCGCCCGCCGATAACAATAAAGCCGTCGCGGTGGTAGCCGATGCGCAACCCGCCGCGCAGGCCAGCGCAAAGGCCGCAAAGAAGACGCCGGCCCCGCACCGCCATCGCCCAAAGACATCACGAGCGAATCCCGCAACGACGCCCGATGACATGAATCCGGTTCTCGGCGTGCCACCCATTCTCGGCGAAACGGTCGAGTCACCCGCGACGGCGGCCGCCGAGCAGGTCAGTACGGGAGCCGAACGAACAAGCGAGCACATGAAGCCGGCGCACACCGGCTCGCAAGGATCGGATGGCACAACGGGTGAAGCCGCGCACAGCGGCGACGATCAGTGAACGTGCAGCGACGCTGACGATCAGTCGCGATAGTCCGCCCCGCCTTTGTTTTCCTCTCGGTCCTTGCAGCGGGATGCCGGTGCGGACTTCCTCAAGACATGCGGCGAGCGTATTCCGCTCGCCGCATCGCGGTCACTGCCCGCCGAAGAAAATCGACTTTGGATGTCCGTCGGTCGTGTTGGGCGCGCCCATCTGCATCGAGCCATTCGGCGCTACGCCGCCGACGGCCGTCCGCTCCATCGGCTGCTGCTCGCCTGTCGATGCTTTCGCTTCGGCTGCCTGGATATCGGCAGGATAAGTTGCTTCGTCGCCGCCCGGACGATAGCCCGCTTGTTCGACGCGTTGCAGATCTTCACGCACCTGAGCGCGCGTGACGGGTGCCTGCTCAGCCTGAGCAAAGGAAAGTGCCGGCGCAGCCAGCGCGCACGAAACGATTACAGCCTGAATCAGTGCTTTCATGATGGTTCACCTGCATGTGAGTCGTTGACCAGCGCCACCTTCTTCATGAAGGCGGCCCCAATGCCCTTCGCCGCAGATTCGCGTGGTTCGTCTCTTGTCGGTTTCGGTTCGCAAAGGGTTAACGCCATTGTGCGCAATGAGTGCTGACCTAAGCCTGTCTCTCACATGACAAATGCGTCATCTACTCAATGGGCATGCGTCAGGGCCCATCAATCGCCGCACAAGATGTCGGATTTGTAATGTGCCAGTCACTAATGGGTAAGTGCGCCGCCGCCACACTGCGACCCCATGACATGTCCGCGCGTGAACCGCGCATGCGCATGCCGACAGATCATCGTCCAAGGAAACGTCATGTGGATCGTCAAGCTGGCCCTGCGGCGGCCCTACACTTTTGTCGTGCTGGCTGTGCTGCTCTTCATCGTCGGGCCGCTCGCGATCCTTCGCACGCCAACCGATATCTTTCCGAACATCGACATTCCCGTCGTCAGCATCGTCTGGACGTACAACGGCTTTTCCGCCGAAGACATGGCGCATCGGATCACGTCGAATTACGAGCGCGCGCTCACGAGTGACGTCGACGATATCGAGCACATCGAGTCGCAATCGCTTAATGGCGTATCGGTAGTGAAGGTGTTCTTTCATCCGGGCGCCGACATCAATCGTGCGATCGCCGAAGCCGCATCGAACTCCGCGTCGATCCTGCGCATCCTGCCGCCAGGCACGCTGCCGCCGAACATCATCACGTATAACGCGTCGACGGTGCCCGTGCTGCAACTCGGTCTTTCGAGCCAGACGTTGCCCGAACAGACGCTCTACGATCTCGGCAACAGCTTCATCCGCACGCAGCTCGCGACCGTTCAGGGCGCTGCCGTGCCGCTGCCGTACGGCGGCAAGATCCGCCAGATCATGGTGCAGCTCGATCCGAAGGCGCTGCAAGCGAAAGGCCTTGCGCCCAGCGACGTCGTCAATGCCGTCAACGCACAGAACCTGATCCTGCCGGGCGGCACCGCGAAGATCGGCTCGCGCGAATACAACGTCGAGATGAACGGCAGCACCGACACGGTCGCCGCGCTCAACGATCTGCCCATCAAGACGGTGAACGGCAGCGTGGTCTATGTTCGCGATGTCGCGCATGTGATCGACGGCTACGCGCCGCAGACGAATATCGTGCGCAGCGACGGCAAGCGCGCAGCGCTCTTGCAGGTGGAAAAGACGGGTAGCGCATCGACGCTCACGATCATCCAGCAGGTCAAGTCGATGCTGCCGAAGATCGCGGCGGGCCTGCCGGGCGCGCTGCACATCACGCCGCTTTCCGATCAATCCGTGTTCGTAAAGTCCGCGATTTCGGGCGTCGTGCGCGAGGCGCTGATCGCCGCGTGCCTGACTGCCGCGATGATCCTGCTCTTTCTCGGCAGCTGGCGCGCGACGCTGATCATCGCCGTGTCGATTCCGCTTGCCGTGCTCACGTCGCTGATCGCGCTGTCGGCGCTCGGGCAAACGATCAACATCATGACGCTCGGCGGACTGGCGCTCGCGGTCGGCATTCTCGTCGACGACGCGACCGTGGCAATCGAAAACATCACGCATCACCTCGAAAAAGGCGAGCCGCTGCACGACGCGATACTGAACGGGTCCGGCGAAATCGCCGTGCCGACGTTCGTGTCGACACTCGCGATCTGCATCGTGTTCGTGCCGATGTTTCTGCTCTCGGGCGTCGCGCGTTATCTGTTCGTGCCGATGGCGGAAGCCGTCGTGTTTGCGATGTGCGCGTCGTACTTCTTCTCGCGCACGCTCGTTCCGACGCTCGCGATGTACCTGATGCGCGCGCCTTCGAAGAACGGCGATGCCGCGCACGGCCGCCTTGCGATCTTCGCGCGCTTTCAGGCCCGCTTCGAACACCGCTTCGAAGCGTTGCGCAACAACTATCGCCGCGTCTTGCAACGCGCGATTGCGAGCCGCCGCCGCTTCATTCCCGTCTATCTCGCGCTGTGCGTGGGATCGCTCGCGTTGATTCCGTTCGCGGGCCGCGACTTCTTTCCTGCTGTCGATACGGGCGAAATCCGTCTGCATCTGCGCGCGCCGACGGGCACGCGCATCGAACAGACGGCGCGCATCACCGATGAAGTCGAAGCGAAGATTCGCACGGTGATCCCGCAGTCGGAGCAGGCAGCCGTGCTCGATAACATCGGCGTGCCCGTGAGCGGCATCAACCTGACCTACGACTCGTCGGACCCTATCGGCCCCGAAGACGCCGACATCATGGTGACGCTCAAGTCCGATCACAAGCCGACCGCGCAATACGTCGCGCAGTTGCGCAACGTGCTGACTTCATCGTTTCCGGGCGTCACGTTCGCGTTCCTGCCCGCCGACATCGTCAGCCAGATCCTGAACTTCGGCCTGCCCGCGCCCATCGACGTGCAGATCGTCGGCAACAAGCTCGCTCAGAATCGCGTCGTCGCGGACAAGCTGCTCGCGCAGATGCGCAGCGTACGCGGTCTCGTCGACGCGCGCATCCAGCAGCCCGGCGACGAACCGACCATCGACGTCGACGTCGATCGCACGAAGGCCATGCAAGCGGGGCTCACGCAGAAGGACGTCGCGCAGAATCTGCTGATCGCGCTGTCCGGCAGCTCGCAGACCACGCCGAATTTCTGGCTCGATCCGAAGAACGGCGTCAGCTATCCGTTGATGGCCGAAGTGCCGCAGTACGACATTCATTCGCTGCAAACGCTCGCCAACATTCCGCTCACGACGAACCAGGTCAGCGTCAATCCGCAGAATCAGCTGGGCACGCTCGGCACGATGTCGCGCAGCTCGCAACAGGCCGTCGTGTCGCACTACAACGTGCAGCCCGTGCTCGACATTTTCGCGTCGACGCAAGGGCGCGATCTGGGCGGCGTCGCCGCGGATGTGACGAAGCTCGTCGATGCGGCGCGCGCCCAGTTGCCGCCCGGCTCGTCGATCGTGATTCGCGGACAGGTGCAGTCGATGAACGAGTCGTTTGCCGGCCTCGGCGCGGGTCTCGTGTTCGCGATCGCGCTCGTCTATCTGCTGATGGTCGTGAATTTCCAGTCGTGGCTCGATCCGCTCATCATCGTCAGCGGCTTGCCGGGGTCGCTCGCGGGCATCGCGTGGATGCTGTTCGCCACGCATACGACGCTCAGCGTTCCTGCGTTGACGGGCACGATCCTGTGTATCGGCATCGCGACGGCCAACAGCATTCTCGTCATCAACACCGCGCGCGATTCGCTCGCCGCCGGCATGGAGCCGCTCGCCGCCGCGCTCGACGCGGGCTTCAACCGCTTTCGCCCCGTGCTCATGACGGCGCTCGCGATGCTGATCGGCATGCTGCCGATGGCGCTCGGCCTCGGCGACGGCGGCGAACAGAATGCGCCGCTCGGCCGCGCGGTGATCGGCGGCCTCGCAATCGGCACGCTGTCGACGCTGATGTTCGTGCCCGTCGTCTTCGGGATGGTGCATGCGTGGCTCGCGAAGCGCCGCGCCCGCGCCGACGCGAAGTGCGCCGACGTGACCACACACGCTCAATAAGGACATACCATGACCCCGCCCAATCTGCCGACGGAGCGCGAACCGTCCAACGGCACGGACCTCGCGCTCACCGATCCTGCCGGTACGCAGCGACGCGCCACCGCCAGCAGGCGCGCGCGTTTCATCTTGCCGATCGCGCTCGCGGCCATTGCCGCCGCGCTGCTCGCGATCGGCATCGTGCCGCGCCTGCACGCGAGCACGGCGCTAACGGATCAGGTGAACGCGCAGCGCTATTTGACCGTCGATGCAGTGACGCCGAAGCGCGCGCCAGCATCGCAAGAACTGCTGTTGCCGGGCTCCGTGATGCCCTACGCCGACGCGTCGATCTACGCGCGCACGAGCGGCTATATCCAGCACTGGGATGCGGACATCGGCGCGAAGGTGAAGGCGGGGCAAACGCTCGCGGACATCCAGACGCCCGAGCTCGACGCGCAGCTTCAACAGGCGCGCGCCGACGAAGCGAACGCAAGGGCGGACTACCGCTTTGCGAACAGCACCGCGCAGCGCTGGCAGACGATGCTGCAAACGCAGTCGGTCTCGCAGCAGGACGCCGATGCGAAGACGAGCGACAGCGCGGCGAAGCTCGCCGCTTGGCAGGCTGCGCAGGCGAATGTCGCGCGGCTCTCCGAACTGGTGTCGTACGAGAAAGTGACGGTACCTTTCGACGGCGTGATCACCGCGCGCAACGTGAACGTCGGCGCGCTGGTGACGGCAGGCGGATCGCCGGGTCTTGCGGCCAACGCGGGCGAGCTCTTTCATATCGAGCAGACGGACCGCTTGCGCGTCTACATCGACGTGCCACAAAACGACGCAAGCAGCGTGTCGCCGGGAACGAAGGTCTATCTGACAACGCAGCAATATCCCGGCCGTCGCTTCGACGCGACCGTCGCGCGCAGCGCCGATTCGATCGATCCGGTGAGCCGCACGTTGCGCGTCGAAGTGGACGTCGACAACCGCGATGGCGCGTTGCTTCCGGGCGCGTATGCGCAGGTTCATCTCGCGCTGCAAACGGCGCATCCGGCGCTCGAACTGCCCGTGAGCGCCCTGCTCTTCCGGCCCGATGGCGTCACGGTCGCCGTGGTCGGCAACGACGACAAGGTGCAGTTGAAAGCGGTGACGATCCGCCGCGATTTCGGCACTTACGTCGAAGTCGCGACGGGGCTCGAAGCAAGCGACCGCGTGATCGACAATCCCGGCGACGCGATCAGCGGCGGCGAAACCGTACGTGTCTCGACGACGCCGATCACATCGACGGCGGCTGCGAAGCCCGCACAGCACGGTTGAGCGCGAGGCTGATCATGTTCAATGTCCGCGCATCGTTTTTCCGCAAGGCACTCGTCATCGGCATCGCATGCGCGTTGAGCGCGTGCTCGACCTTGCCGCATTATTCGCAGCCGCAAACGGCCGTGCCCGATCACTATGCAAGCACGCCGCAAGCTGCGTCCGGCTGGACCGTTGCCGCGCCCGCCGACGCGCAGCCGCGCGGCCCATGGTGGACGCTTTACGGCGACGACGAACTGAATCGGCTCGAAGCACAGGTCGACGTGTCGAATCAGACCGTGCACAAGGCCGTCGCGCAACTGCAAGCGGCGCGCGCAATGGTCGACTATCAGCGCGCGGGCTACGCGCCTGTCGTCACGGCGGGCGCGGCGCAATCGCGGGCGCGCACATCGCAGAACGTAGTAGGCAAGTCGCTCGCGGGCAAGACGGTGCCCGACTATTCGGTCGGTGTCGCGGCAAGCTGGGAGCCCGATCTGTTCGGCCGCGTGAAGGATGCGACCGTCAATGCGCGCGACAGCGCGCAGGCGAGCGAAGCGGATCTGCAATCGGTGCGGCTGTCGGTCGCCACCGATCTCGCGATCGACTATTTCGACCTGCGCTCGCTCGACCGCCAGAAGAAGCTGCTCGACGATACCTTGACGGCCTACGCCGCCGCGCTGCGGATCGTGCAGCAGCAGTTGAAGGACGGAGCGATCGACGCGTCCGCCGTCGCGCAGGCGCAAACGCAGCTCGAAAGCACGCGCACGCAGGACAGCGATATCGACGTGCAACGCGCGAAGCTTCAGCACGCGATTGCGACGCTGATCGGCAAGCCCGCTTTGTCATTTGCGTTGCCTCCGAATGTGGAAAACGTCCCGTTGCCGCAAATTCCAACGGGCGTGCCGTCGCAACTGCTCGAACGCCGCCCCGATATCGCTGCCGCCGAGCGGCGCGTCGCCGCGGCGAATGCGCAGATCGGCGAGGCGCATGCGGCGTTCTATCCGGATTTGACGCTGTCGGCGGCGGCCGGGCTTGAAAGCACGTACTTCGCGCCATGGTTCACCGCGCCGAGTCTTTTCTGGTCGCTCGGCGCGCAAATCGCGGGGACGCTGTTCGACGGCGGGCGCCGCACGGCCGTCCTGAAGAACGCGACCGCGCAATATGACGGCGCCGTCGCCGATTACCGGCAAAGGGTGCTGGTCGCGTTCCAGCAGGTCGAAGACAACCTGTCCGCGCTCGATACGCTCGCGAACGAAGCGGACAGCCAGCAACGCGCGACATCGGCGGCCGAGCTTTCGCTGAAGCTGACGACCAACCGCTATCAGGCGGGTGCCGTCAGCTATCTCGACGTCGTCGCCGCGCAGACCATCGCGCTCACCAACGAGCGCACAGCGGATGAGATCGACGCGCGGCGAGTCGACGCAAGTGTGCGGTTGCTGAAGGCGCTCGGCGGCGGATGGGATCGCGCGACGTTGACGGATGCGCGAGCGTCTGAATGATGAAGCGCCGTGCTTGCGTGCTGCGCGCAACTTCAGCCGCCGCGTTGCCGACAACGGGGGACGGTTGATCGAAACAGCGGATGGCTCGATCGCCGCGGGCGAAAGAGCGATGTGGCGTATGGCACCGTCTGCGATTGAGATTTCGGCGCATGAGCCGTATGCCGGTACGATCGACGTCACCGAATCGCGTCATGGCGATTTGTACGCAGTGGCCGATATCGGCGCGATGCGCTTCGACATCGCATTCGACGACGCGCGTGCGTGTGGTCCCGAACATGGGGTCGCGTGTTTTTCGATTGATCCGCGTGACATCACGGTGTAGTCGAGCGAGCGGCGCTCGGTGCAGCGGGAAAGGGAACTGCCGTCTTCGGCTTCATCTTCGTCGCCGGCGTAGATTTGGCCGCGCTTCCCTTCCGTTTTGTTATGCGCCCTCTTCCAGCGCGATATCGTCGTGCCTGACGGGCGCCGTGAATGAATCGGAGGCGAACTGCGCGACAAGAAAATCGACAAGTGCACGCACGTTCGGCGCGAGATTGCGACGGCTACCGTACGCAATCGACAGCCCCGTCGAAGGCAAGCTCGTGTCCGGCAACACCTGTATGAGCGTACGGCCGTCGATGTCCTCCGCAACGATCGACGCCGGCAGCAGCGCGATGCCCATCCCCTCGAGCGCCATGCGCCGCAGCATGTCGCTGCTGTTCGCGCGGATGTGCGTGGCGCGCGGCGCGTTTGCGTCGAGCCATTGGCGCGCGGGATCGTGTTCGGCGGCCGGTGCGCCGTCTTCATGCGAAAGCATCACGAGGCGGTCGAGGTCCGCCAGGTGTCTGATGCGGCCGGCGCTCGCGAGGTAGCGCGGTGAAGCGACGAGCATTGTTTGCGAACGCGCAACCGCGCGCACCACGACTGACCCGGGATGCGGATAGTAGTCGCTCGTCAGCGCTGCGTCGAAGCGCCCTTCCACCAGACTGATGGGACCGTCTGCATAAATCACCTGCGGCACGACGAGCGGATAGCGGACTGTGTACGCGCCCAACAGTTTCGCAAGGTACCCCGCGCCGACCGTGCCTTGCACCGCGACGCGCAGCGTGCCCGACGGCACGCCTGTCGCGGCCAGCAGCCCGCCCTCGACGTCGTCGATATCCGCGACGATCGAACGCACGCGGTCCAGAAACAGGCGGCCCGCTTCCGTGAGCGTGACACTGCGCGTCGTCCGTTGCAGCAGGCGCGCGTCCAGACGCTCTTCGAGCGAAGCCACGCTGCGCGTCGCGACCGCGCTGGATACGTTCATCCGGTCCGCCGCGCCCGTAAAGCTGCCAAGCTCCGCGACCTTCACAAACATCCTGAGTGACTGCAGATAGTCCATCGTTGCCGCTTCTGTGAAGTCGTTTGCCCTGAGGAAAACGGGAGTCAGAAATCCAATGCTGGACTGTACAAAGGTAAGGCACGCGGATAAAGCGCCTGCGATTGAATTGACTGTTCAGGCCGCTCATACAATTTCATGCGCTGAAATATCGGCGGGACGCTGAAGTTCCGCGCGGCTAGCTACTTGATTAGCAAGACAACTGTTTGTCAGCGAAAGCGCTTCGTCATCTGAGGGCTTTGCGTATCTTGCGCATGCCCGTCACCGTGGTTTCGACCACATCCGGTCCGATCCGGGCGCGCAGGCGCCTCGCGAGACATGCGCTGGCGTCGGCGATCGATTTTTCTAGCGCCTTGCCCGAGCGCGTCGGATAAATGCCCCATTCGCGCCCATCGGATGTGCCCTGCCGGCGCTCGACCAACTTCTTTTCGGAAAGGCTGTCGACAAGGCGCGTCGCCGTAGGTCGCGCAATGCCCAGTTTGTTGGCGATTTCACTGCCGAGACATCCCGGCGACGCCAGCACGACGCGCAAGACGAAACCCTGCGCGGGCGTCAGTCCAAATTCCGCATAGACGGGTGCCCATTCCCGCTCGACGAGACGGGCCAGCGCGGACGCATTGAAGTAAAGGCATTGGTCGAACATGGCAATCATTCGATCATGATTCGATTAGCAAGACAACTATATAGTGGCGTTGAGGAGCCTCGCCGGATGATCTGTCGAATGGTGGGCGACTTCCGTTCCCGCGACGCGCGCGCCCATGCAGTAACTCAAGGCCAGGGACGGCGCGACGTTTTGACAGGCAGGCGCGGCGTTTGCTCCTTCCGCATAACCTCCACTTGTCGTAAATTGGGGGCGTTGTGTGTAGCAGCAATGAGTCGCATCCCCGAACTCGCAACCCGTGATGTTCGCCGACATGACAAAGTTACCCGTCTACGCCAGCCTCGCTTATATGATCTGCGGTGCGCCCGCCGCGTACGCGCAAACGCCGTCGCCGCTTGGCGAGTGGCAATATTCCGCAGGCATTCCGCTCGAAAAGATGTACCAGCCAAGCCGGCCCAACTGGGAAGTAAGGCTCGGTCTCGGTTCGACTCTCGAGCCTCGATACGATGGATCGGACCGCTATCACACGCTGGTCGGCCCGAGCATCGACATCCGGTACAAGGATCTCGCCTTCCTGTCGACGGGAGAAGGCGTGGGCGTCAACGTGCTGCAAGGGTACAACTGGCGCGTCAGCATTGCGGCCGTCTACGACCTGGGCCGGCGTGCGCACGATGACCCGTCGCGGCTCGACGGACTCGGCAACATCAATCCCGCGCCCGAAGTCAAGCTGGCCGGGGAGTACGTGATCTCCAAGGAATTTCCTCTCGTTTTTCGCGGCACCGTGACGCGGAGTTTTGGCGGCTCGAACGGATGGGTCGCCGACCTGGGCGCGTACATGCCGATGCCGGGTAGTTCGGAAAATTTCTTCTGGTTTGCGGGGCCATCCGTCACGTTCGCCGATTCGAAGTATATGAATAGCTGGTTCGGCGTAAATGCCGCGCAGGCGGCTGCCTCTCAATACGCACAGTACAACGCGAGCGCGGGATTGAAATCGGCGGGATTCGGCGTGACGCTGATCTGGTTCGTCGACAAGCATTGGTTCGTCACCGCTGACGGCGCGATCAAGCGGCTACTCGGCAGCGCGGCGGGCAGCCCGATTACGCAGTCGAAAACCAATGGCGTGTGCGACGTGTCGATTAATTACGAATTTTGATGTGAATGATGATGCGGGTTGGTTTTGAGGCGAGCGTCGGCGGTTTTTCCTGGTGATCCTTACCATTTGCGGAATTAGCGCGATTTGAGCGCTTAACGAGCTTTTTGCCGAAGCAGTTGAGTACGGGGTAGCGGCTGTTTGTCACATGTATGTTCTTTTGTTCACCGAGAGCAGGTGCAATCTAACCGGAACGCGCGTGATGACGATTGAGCAAGGGTAGCTGGATTTTCGGTGATCTATTTACGGTAAATACAGTACGTTGACCAATGTCCCCATTTGGGGCGGTGAATTTTCACGGCACGGGTGCGGAGAAATCACGATTACGCAGTTGTCCCCATCTAGGGTGGCAACAGGAGCGAGGTTGCGCAAATCGCGTGGCTTTCGCGGTCGAAGATGCGTTGCAACTGGCTGATTCATGGACGTTTTTGAGTGAGATCGTCCAATGTCCCCGATTGGGGTGGGTCAAGCTGTCCCGCTAATGCAAAGGTCGATTGTCCCCAGTTAGGGTGGCATGCGTCACCGGACTAAGGAATGGGCGACCAGTTATTTACGATAAATACATACATGCAGAAAGCACGCTCGACGAAAAACGAGAAATTCGTTTTTGTGTTCAGAGAGTTAGCGCCGATCTCTCGCGATGTTTCGAGCTTCTGGGAGATGGATCTAATGTCCCTCGCCGTGGTTGAGATTGGCAATTTCTGAATCGAAGCAGCAGCAGATCCTGACGAGTTGTCCCCGACTAGGGTGTCTTGAGGTTTGTATACCGTTTGGTAAACAACGTTTAGACCGTTTACACAGCTAGAACCCTTACCAGACAAGGGTTCGGGGGACTTTATGTCTCCGTTTGGGGTGGCTAGCGTCCCCCGTCGGGGTGTCATTTTCAGCTAAACGTCCCCGTTCGGGGCGTCACATGCCCCCAATCGTGGTGGAATTGTCCCCGTCTGCGGTGGATTCGTGGAAAACGCGCTCGCACCTCCCAAAGCGCGTGGACGAAATCGGGCAAATCGACGGATGCGTGTTTCACATGTCCCAGACGGTGATTGCAAGCTGGGGTCATTTAGCGCACAATCCCGCCATGCCCAAATCTTTGCCGAGTGAGGTTCGTAGCGAGAGCGTCAAAAAGCACGTCGCCGCAATTCATACGAGCGGCGAACTTTCGCTGCTGGAGCGAAAGCTTTCCAACGTGCTGCTGCTGCACTCGTACGACAACCTTCTGACCACGAGAACGCACCGTCTTCCGGTGCGGACGCTCATGCTCGTGCTCGGCTGGACGGAAAGCGAAAATACCGAGAAGTTGCGCGAGGCGTTGCGGCAACTGGCCACCACGGCTGTCGAGTTCAACGTTATGGACGACGGACGGGAGCGCTGGAGCGTGATGCCCATTCTGTCCTTCGCCGAAATCCGCGCGGGCGTGTGCTCGTATCGCTACGACGAAGCGCTCGCCGAAAAACTCTACGATCCGTCGATTTACGCAACCGTCAATCTCGGCGTGCAGCGCAAGTTTTCGAAGTCGCACGCGCTGACGCTCTACGAGAATTGCCTTCGTTTTCAGAAGGTTGGATCGACTGGCTGGATCGAACTGCCGGTGCTGCGGAAACTTCTCGGCGCGACCCAAGAGTACTACGACGATTTCCGCCGGCTGAACAGCAAGGTCATTCAGAAGGCCGTGAAGGAAATCAACGACGTTTCGGACATCAACGTCGAGGTCGAATATCAACGGCTTGGTCGTTCAGTGACGGGAGTGAAATTTCTCATTCGCCAGGGCGCTCAGCAGTCGCTTCTGACGCCGGAGACCGAAGACGAGTTCGCACACGTACGCGACACCGAAATTTATCGGAAACTTCGCGCGCATGGAATTGGCGACAAGCTCGCGCTCAGCTTCGTCATCGAAGACGAGGAGCGCGCCCGCCTCGTCGTTCAACTCGCTGAAGACAAGGACCGCAAAGGGCAGATCAAGCGGTCGACGGCTGGCTTTATCCGCACCCTGATCGAGAACAAGGCAGACGTTTCCGAGCCAGAATACGAAAAAGAAAAGCGCGAAAAGGCGCAGAAACAGGCTGCTGCGGCCCGCTCCCGGACGCTTGATGCGCGTATCCAGGAATTGCGCATCGATTTCGATCGTCTCCAGTGCGCCGCAGCCGTAAAGGCGTTGACACAGGATGAGAAGCGTACGTTCGCGCGACAGTTCGTCGAGGGCGATGGCGCCAAATACGCGCGCGAGTTCCGGCCCGACAGTCCAGGACTCTTCTCGGGTTCTGTCGGCCGCGTGAATTTCGCGTCCTGGTTGAGAAATCGCGTGCGGCCGGAATTCGACGCTGAAAAGTTTGACGTGTGGCTTACTCAAAATCACCAGGACATTGCGTCGCAACGGAATTCCTGAAAATCGCGTTTTTCCGTTGAATTGATGGCTTTCTGTCGAGCCATCTGATATAAGCTGACTGCATCGTCTCCTGCGGATCAGCTAATGAACATTACCATTCAAGACATCGTCGATCAGGCCGCTCGTGCGACTGACATCGTCTCGCAGGTTCGGGGCCGCATGCTGGCGCCGAACGCCCGCAAGATCCCGCCTGTTTTCAACGCTTCACAACTGGCCGTACTGTGTGAAGTCGACAAGAGTCAAATCACCTATCGCGCGTCGAAGGGCGATCTTCCGCCTGGCACGGTGAATGCCACGGGTTCGCGGCGCGAATTCTCGTTGCCGGAAGCGCGCGAATGGGTTCGGGCCTATCGCAACAATGCGCTGCGTCCGGATAGCGCGCCGGCGATGACCGTAGCGATCGGCAACTTCAAAGGCGGTGTCAGCAAGACGACCACGGCGATGACGCTCGCGCAAGGTCTCAGCTTGCGCGGACACCGCGTTCTCGTGATCGACACTGACCCGCAAGGTTCGCTGACCACGTTGTTCGGAATTCTGCCGGACACAGAGGTCGAAGAAGATTCGACGATCACCGCCCTTGCGACGGGCGATCAAAGCAGCATCGAGTATGCGATCCGCGAGACGTACTGGGACGGGATCGATCTCGTCCCAGCTTCGTCGTCGCTGTTCAACGTGGAATTTATTTTGCCGAGTCGCCAGATGAAGGAGCCGGACTTCGAGTTCTGGAACGTGCTCAACACGAGTCTCGAGCAGGCGCGCAGCAACTACGACGTGATCATCATCGATACGCCGCCCGCGCTGAGTTATGGCACGGTCAACGCATTTATGGCGGCGGACGGCCTGATTGTTCCGACACCGCCGAATGCGCTCGACTTCGCCAGCTCGGCGCAATTCTGGACGCTGTTCAGCGATCTCGCCTCGAATCTGACTGCGGAGACGAACACCGACAAGTCATTCGAGTTCATTCATGTGCTGCTCTCACGGGTCGACCCTGCGGATGCGGCGGCGGGCGTCGTGCGCGAATGGATTTCTGCGACATATGCGGAAAAAGTACTGCCCGTCGAGATTCCGAAGACGGCTGTTACGGCGGCAAGCTCGGCAGAGTTCGGGACCGTGTACGACATCTCGCGATACGACGGCAATGCGAAGACGTATCGCCGGGCGCGGGAGGCGTACGACCGGGTGACCGAAATCGTTGAGCAATCCATTGTGGCCTTTTGGGCAAAGTCGAAATAAGGGAGGGTTAAATGTCGATCAAGGACAGGCTTGCAAAAAAGACTGGTGATCTGATGGTGCCCGCGCCGGCTTCTCCAGAAGGGGGCCGCGGCGCTTCTCCTCGCACGGCGCCCGGTCAGATGCTCGCGTTCCGTAGCGCGATGCGCGAGAGTTCCGATCGCGTTTCGCAGCTGGAGGCGCAGCTGAAAGACTACGACGGAACCGTGCCGATTCGCGCGCTCGACCCGACGACGATTCAGGCGTCTAAATGGGCGAATCGCCAGGACTTCGGCGATGAGAGCTTTGCCGAACTGAAGTCGCTTATTGCGGAAGCGGGCGGCAACACGCAACCGATCAAAGTTCGGCCGGCCGCTGATGGCGATGGGTACGAGATCGTGTTCGGTCATCGGCGCCATCGCGCATGTCTGGAGCTGGAGCTGCCGGTCAATGCGATCGTCGATCGCGAAATCACCGAACAAGGCCAGTTCGTCCAGATGGATCAGGAGAATCGGGCTCGCAAGAACCTGAGTCCGTGGGAACAGGGCGTCTGGTACAAGCGCGCGCTGGATGACAAGTTGTGGCCGTCGCAGAACGCGATGGCGAAGGCGTGCGGGTTGTCGCAAGGGAATATTTCGAGTGCGCTGCTCGTGGCGGAGTTGCCTGATGAGGTCATCGCCGCGTTTCCTTCGCCGCACGATATTCAGTTTCAGGGTGCCCGAAAATTGGCTGGCGCGGTCAAGAAGGCTCGCGATGAGATCGTGCAGCGCGCGATCGAGCTTGCGGAAGATTCGGCGAGAACGGCGCCGGAAGTGTTGGCTGCGCTGTTGGGGGCAACTCGTCCTGCGGCATCCGCTCGGAAGGAAGAGGAAGTCGGCATCGAGCGGAAGGGTGATTTGCTCGTGATCCGGCTTCGTGCCAGTGGCGTTCCGCAAGATCGGGTTGAGGAACTTCGACAGTTGATTACCGGGTTTCTCGAGGACGTGCAGTCGTCGGGGGCTTAAGGGATGTGAAGGTGCCTGTCGTCGTGTGCGGCAGGCGCTGCTGGATTTTTGAAGAATTTTAGGGGGCGGTCCGACTCTGCTCCGATTCCAAGTGGTCTCGTAGTTTTTCCTTGCCTCGGTCGATATCGACCGGCCCTCTCGTAGTACATTTCCCCATTTCTTTCCCACTGCCGTGGGAGTCGCTGCGATCGCAGCTTTCTGCTTGTCCACCGTTCCGGTTTTCAGTCTCATTGCGCGTCACGCCTGTCGCGTCGATCTGCGGTGCGGGAGAGTCGCTTTCTCTGATTGATAATTCGGAGACTGCTGGCCGCCCAAGTGCATTGTGATGTCGGTGGGCCACCGCCACGGTTATTTACGGTAAATAGGATGGTGTCCGTGGCGCTGCGTCGCAACGCGCCAATAACCGGACAGAACGCCAATCTCGGAACTAGGAACATCCCCTCAACGAATCGCCACGCGGTTATTTACGGTAAATAGGTAGAAGCGTGGCAAGCTGACGGCCGTACGGTTCAATGGGCTATTTACCGTAAATAACTGGCCGTGATCGCCAAGAGCCGCTGAGGCACTCGGAGTGAACTCGGCCCCTCCCAATGTGTTTTCGGCCATGCCTGAAGCGGGCGTCAACTTAAAGCGTCAACTCGTACGTGCGACGGGTGCGGAAGCTGAACTGAAGTTAGCCACGAGCGGCGCTTTAGCTACAACGTCTCGGAATGGTTACGAGCGGCCTGAGTTTATCTTCGAAGAAGGAGCGCGTTACTCCTGGCACCATAAGTCGAAACGGGCCGATGAAGCCGAGTTTGGCACGCTCATTATCGATACCCGGCGCCGGTGCTTGTCGACCGAGAGCCGCCACGGCGAACTGGAAGCGCCCGAGCGCAAACATGTCATTCGGCGTGGGCCGGCGCTCCAGCACTCGATCAAATGTGAGCGCGGAACGAGTCATACAAAATGGCGACCCGACTGCGGGGCGTGCATTGTGAGACTACGCGGTGCGGACGTCCGTATGCCTGTGCAGGTCTGTCGATGCCGGAACAAGATTCTGTGCGCGTGATGCGAAGCTCTCCCGCAGATTGGCACGGCGGATCCATGCGACCCTTCAAACCCAAAACACCGATTCGATGTCGACAGCGCTCCGACAAATTTTGACATCTACCCACGCTCACCGACGCGCCGACGAACGACCCGAGATTTCTGAAATTGCCGCTGAGCAAACGAACGGTAGGAGATGCGCGCTGCCGCGTTGGGCGTCGTCTGTGGAGCGCAACAACGGCTGGCGACTCAGAGGTGCTTTGCCGAATGCTTATCAAATCTTCGCACGTGACCGAACATAGCGAGTTGATCTAGCGGATCTGGCGCCGGTTCGCTAGGACATACACGCGAGGCGAAGTACATGCTGGCGTGTGATCCGATCTGCAGCACGCGCGCTAAACGACCACGGTTCCAAAGACAACGCGCGCCACACGAGGCCCTAAACCTGACGATCGAAAAATAGATAACGCACCCGCGCATCGGTCGGACGAGGCAATACCTATGCGCCGAGCACAACCATGCACGAAAGCCGCAGATGGACAGCGCGATCGCACTGAAAGCGCCGCCGATTTACCGAAGAGCTTGCCGCCGGATACCACCACCGAAACGAGACGAATCTTCCGTCGCTATCTCAGGAATAATCAGGTATGCAGACTAATATTCACAAAGAGCCGCACGGCGGTCCCAAGAGCTTTTCAGCCACTACGTACTAGCGGTGGCTTCACCCGTAAGAAGCGCGAACCGAGAAAGCCACGTCGCTGCCGCAACCCTAAAAACACCGCTCACCGATGAAAATCTTTAATCAGCAAGCACTTGCCGCAGAATCCGTGAAACAACCTTAAGAAAACCGTCCAAGCGAAGAAACCATTACAATGCAATGACTTAGCCTCCCGAACACGGTATGTTTCACGACATTTCGGCTCCGGCACGAGATATTTTGCGTCAAATGCCAATTTCGCTGATTTTCCGATGCCAACCCCGCTGATACGTAGTTTTTGATACGTAACCTGTGGTATCTGCTACACACCTCCCGGCAACTCGCCAGCCACGCCTGCTCTCTAGCGAGCGAAAGCGCAGAAATTCCGCACAACGCCTATCGCAACAGCACCAACTGCGGCACCGCATCACCGCCGCACCAGACGACTGCGTTTTGCCCGAACTGCATCCCAAGCGCCTTGGCGTCCTCGACCGACACGCCTAGCACCAGAAAACTCGGCTCGCCGGGCCAGCCGTTGGACGGGTGCCGGCCAATGGCATCGACAAACGTCAATCCACGCTGCGAGAGCTCGCGGGCGAGCGCATGCTGCCGGCCGACGTTGGCCGCATCGTCGAGCGTCTGACTGAACGGATTGCACGCAGTGATGAACGCGCTGCTCCGCACGGCATGCGCGTCGTGAATGGCAGCCAGCGACGCGTTGGATTCGCCGATCTTCAGCGTCGCCGGCATGGAACCGTGTACGCAATAGTGCGTTTCCAGATAGGCCACGATCGTCGCGCGAGGAATCTGCGAGTGGGAAAACAAACAACCTCCGCTGAATGAGAGTCGACGCCGCGTTGCACCGCAGACCCACATCCGCTATCGCAACCCACCTTGCGCGGGCGGGAAGGGTGGGCACGGGCGTCGACCGGTGCGTGATGAGGCGGCAGTACAGCACGGCGGTTAATCTAGTGTCAACGCGCCGAGGACCCGGCGCCGACGGTGGCGATTCAGTCAACGCCCCGCGAGCGCGAATATCTGCTGCGTCCCGAATACCAATGAACCGACACAAGCCAGTCCAATGAACAAGGTATCCGAACTCAAACATGCGAAGCGTCGCGCGACGCTTTTGCTTTTGGTCGCCACAGCCGTCTTCGTTACGACCGCGTTCATGCGCGCGAGCATGTGGGTCGACGGCATCAAGGCCGTGGCGGAAGCGGCGATGGTCGGCGCGCTGGCCGACTGGTTCGCCGTCGTCGCGTTGTTCCGGCGCGTGCCGATTCCAGGCGTGGCCGCGCACACGGCAATCATTCCGCAGAACAAGGACAAGATCGCCGACAATCTCGCGCTCTTCGTGCGCGAGAAGTTTCTGGATGAATCGTCGATTGTCGGTTTGATCCGCAAGCACGATCCGGCGCACAGCATCACGAACTGGCTATGTGTCGATGCGAATACGCAGCGCCTCGGCGACTACGTGGTGAAGCTGACGACCGGGATACTCGAACTGTTCGACGACGCGCGCATCCAGCGTTTCATCAAGGACGCGCTCGACGCGATGCTCGACAGAATCGATCTGTCGAAGGCGACGGGCGCGATTCTCGATACGTTGACGCGCGATGGCCGGCACCAGCAATTGCTCGATGACGGCATCGGGCATCTGATGACGCTGCTTCGCGAGCCGGGTGTCCGTGCGTTCATCGCGGAGCAGATCGTCGACTGGTTCAAGCGCGAGTATCCAACGCTGGAAAAGCTGATGCCGTCGGAGTGGCTCGGCGAAAGCGGCGCGAACGTCGTCGCGCAGGCGGTGAACAACATGCTGCTGCGCGTGAGCGAAGACCCCGAGCACAAATTGCGCCGCAAGTTCGACGAAGCGGCGGCACGCCTGATCGTGAAGCTCAAGTCCGATCCCGTCTTTCTGCAGAAGGGCGAGGAGATCAAAAGCTATGTGAAGGACAGCGAGCATCTCGCGCTGTACGTCCGCGACCTGTGGGGCCAGTTGCGCGACTGGCTGCGCGTCGATCTCGAGCGCGGCGATTCCGTGCTGCACACGAAAGTGGCCGCGATGGGGCAATGGATCGGCCGCGAGCTTGCGAACGACGAAGCGTTGCGCCGTTCGCTGAACCAGCATATGGAAGAAGCTGCCCGCGCGATGGCGCCGGATTTCGCCGGCTATCTGACGCGCCACATCAGCGACACCGTGAAGAACTGGGATTCGCGCGACATGTCGGAGCAGATCGAATTGAACATCGGCAAGGACCTGCAATACATCCGCATCAACGGGACGATCGTGGGCGGCTGCATCGGTCTGCTGCTCTATGCGAGCTCGCAGATTTTCGCGCTCGTGCGTCTGCACGCGTGGTAATGCGTGCGCGGCGTTACTGCGCGCTCGCCGGCTTCTTCTGTTGCGCGCATTCCTGCGTGAAGAGCATGCTCGCCTGGTCCGGCGTCATCGCTGCGCCGCTGTAGACCCGATCGATCACCTTATCGACCGCCTGACGATCCGACGCGTCCTTGTAGTATTTCTGCGCCTGGTCCAGTGCCTGCGCCCTGGTCTTCTTGTGCAGGCGCCATGAGGCGACCTGACCGGCGATATCGCCGATCGCGAAACACTGATCGGCGACCGTCTGCGCGAATGCCTGCATCGACGGTTGCGCGAGGCCGACGGCGAGCGCCGCCGTGAGTACTGCTCGTTTCATTTCCGGGTCCTGTTATCCGATGGGCGATAGTATAAAGACGGGTGGAGGGGCGATGCACTGTGGCGCACGCCCCGCTGATCCATATCGTCTTCACCCGCACTCGCAGGTTGCCCATGCCGATCAATCCCTCGTCGCCGCTCGCCAGGCTTATCAACGGTCCGATCCGTCCCGGCAGGATCGTCTGGATAGGTCTGCGCACGCGGCGAAAAGTCGCGATGACGGTTGTCGAAACGGCGCTGATAGACGCAGACGCGGGCCTCGTCGGCGATCACTACGCGAGCTGCGGCGGCGAACGGCAGGTCACGCTGATTCAGGCCGAGAGTCTGCGGAGCATCGCGAGTCATCTGGCGCGCAGCGATGTTGCCGCGAGCGACCTGCGGCGCAACATCGTGACGGAAGGCATCAACCTGCTAGCGCTGAAAGACCGGCAATTCCGGATCGGCGGCGCCGTGCTGCAAGCGACGGGCGAGTGCCATCCGTGTTCCCGCATGGAAGACGTGCTGGGTGCAGGCGGCTATAACGCCGTGCGCGGATTCGGCGGCATTACGGCGCGCGTCGTGAAAGGCGGACAAATCCGGATCGGCGATGGGATCGAAGCGCTGCCCGTAGCGTCGCACGCGGCGGGCTAGCGCCGCCGCGATATACGTCCTCGCTGCGCGCGACAGCGGCTTGGACCGCCGGGCCGCTGTCGCGCGATGTCACTTACTTCTTCGTGTTGTCGAAGAGGCTGCGGTATTGCCCGTAACCTTCCTCTTCGAGACGCGATACAGGAATGAAGCGCAGCGACGCGGAGTTGATGCAGTAGCGCAGCCCGCCCGTTTCGCTCGGACCGTCCGGAAAAACGTGGCCCAGGTGACTATCGCCATGTTTGGAGCGCACTTCCGTGCGGATCATTCCGTGACTCGTGTCGCGCAATTCGACGACGTGTTCGTCCTCGAGCGGCCTTGTGAAGCTCGGCCAGCCGCAGCCGCTGTCGAATTTATCGAGCGACGTGAAAAGCGGCTCGCCCGACACGACATCGACATACAAGCCCACTTCCTTGCTGTCCCAGAACTCGTTGTAAAAGGGGCGCTCCGTCCCGCTCTCCTGCGTCACGCGACGCTGCTCAGGCGTGAGACGGTCCAATGCTTCCGGAGTTTTTGTGTACGCGGGCATGTGTGAATCTCTCCTTGATTTGCGGGGCAGCGCCGCTTGCGTCTGCCGCTTTCGACGGGCGTGAGGGCTTGAAGGGGCCAGCTTGCCGGCACGTCCGGCGACGGCCACTCGCAGTCGTATATATGGGCACTGCCGATACGCTCAAGCATACGCAAATGTCAGCGTGCTTGCAGTGGGCGCATCATTCACCGCCGCTATCCTTGCCGTCGATAGAAGAGCGATACGACAATAGGCGCGCGTCGGCGCAAAGGACGCGCATCGAGCAAAACTCACCGATTCGAGCATGAAGAAAACCCGCCCTGCCGCAAAGCCCGAAACGAAATCCACCGCGAAGCCCGCCGTCAAAAAGGCGCGTGTTGCCGCAAAGAAGGCCGCGCGTCCGAAGAAGCCACAGCCGCTCGACGCAGTCATCGGTGCCGATGGCCTCGCGCGTCCGCCGTGGGCCGCGGTCGATTCGCTGCTCAAGCATTACTACGACACCGAGTGGGGCATGCCTGTGCGGGACGAGCGCGGACTGTTCGAACGGTTGAGCCTGGAGGCATTCCAGTCCGGGCTTTCGTGGGCAACGATTCTGCGCAAGCGCGAGGCATTCCGGGAGGCATTCGGCAACTTCGATCCCGACGTGGTGGCCGCATTCGACGAGAACGACGTCGAGCGATTGATGGCCGACGAGCGGATCATCCGCAACCGCGCGAAGATTCTGGCGACGATCACGAACGCCGCAGCGACTGTCCGCTTGCGCGAAGAGGGCGGACTCGCCGCGCTGATCTGGTCGTTCCAGCCGCACGCGACACCCGCCCCGCGCACGATCGCCGACATTCCCACGACATCGGCCGAATCCGTCGCGTTGAGCAAGGCATTGCGCAAGCGCGGCTTCGTCTTCGTCGGACCGACGACGATGCATGCGTTGATGGAAGCGACAGGCATCATCGACACGCATCTCGTCGACAGCCATCGGCGCGGCACCTCAGGCGTCTGGCCGCGCGATTGAGCGCCGCGTGCGCGACATCGCGATTCGGGATCGCGCAAAGGCCAACGCAATCAGTTGCCGCGTCGCGCGGCCATGAACGCGTCGACAAAGCGAAGCGCCTGCTCGCATTGATCGAGGGTGAGCATGTGAATCGAATTGGGCAGCGGATCGAAGCCGAGTTCCGTCGCGACCCAGCGGATCGCTTTCGCGCGCGCTTCGAATGCATTGACGCCATCGCGCCGCACCTTGCCGGCGACGAGCGGTTCGAGCGCATCGTGCAAACGGCTCTTCGCGTCGCGCAGCGCGGCGTCGGCGAGCCGTCCGAGCGGCACGTGACGCGTGCTGCGCGCGTGAATGCCGATCCACGCCTGGCACGGCGCGCAGATCCACACAGGGCCGTGATCGTCGCGATACGGATAGCTTTCGTCGCCTGCGCGCGCGAGCACGGCTTTCGCCCCGCAGTAATCGCATAACGGTTGCGGCAGCGCCTTCACGGGTTTGCCTACGCGCATGGCAACGCCTCGGTCGGTTTCACTGGCTTCATACAAAGGTTCGCCCGATGGCCGAAGCGCACGGGCCGGACAAAAGCACTAGCTTACCGAAACATATCAAACGAGGGCACGGCTCGCCCAACCCATTGCCCTCGCGCGTCTCGCGCCTTCATATGAGCTTGACTAAACTGCACGGCAGCACGGCAGCA
>NZ_CYGY02000011.1:0-258163 GCF_900007165.1 Paraburkholderia piptadeniae | reverse complement strand
GCAGCACGGCAGCACGGCACCGATCGCGACGAGATCACGAACAGGGTTTGGCCCTTTCGAGCCGATTGCGTTGCTGCGCGGCATCAAGCCGTGGACCGCGCGCGATCACAAACACGAGGATCGCGGCGCGGCTCATGCTCCCGACGTCACTTCCCGGCATTGAGCGGCGTCGCCGATGCGCGCGCATTGTCCGCCGTCATCTTCGCACCGCCGGGCCGATAGCCGTTCGAGTAGAGCAGGAACGCCATGATGTCGGCGTAATCCTGATCCTTCATCTTGCCCGGTTTGTCGGCGGGCATGTTGGTCGCCATATACGTGAACACGCCGCCGATGGTCAGATGCGCATTGGACGCGGGCGCAAACGCCGGACCTTGCAGCGCGGGCGCGGTCACGCCTTGCAATTGCGCGCCGTGGCATTTCGCGCAAGCCGCCGAATAGAGCATCTTGCCGTGCGTCGCCTGCGCCTGATCGAAAGACGGCGCGCCGCTTGCCGCGTCGGCGGCGATCTTCACGAAGCCGCCCGCGTCGTTCGCATTCGCGGCCGCGAGCGGCGCTGGACGAACGACCGCACGCGATGCATGCGATCCGTTCGGTCCGTCGCGGTAACGCGCGGGATCGTCGGCGGAGGTTTCGGCGATTGCATTCGCGGGCATCGTCCAGTCGCGTGTCAATGCGAGCAGCCGGCCATCGTTCGACAGTGTGTCGAGCGCCGCGTCGATCCGTTCGCGCAGGGCCGCCGTGCGCGGCCCGAACGCGAACACGAGCTGCCAGTCCGCGTACTGCGAGCGCGCGGCGGCAACCGTGAAGCGCTGCTGCGGATGCGCAAGCCGATAAGCGACAACGGCCGGATACCAGACGATCGCGCGCTGCGCATGTCCCTTCGCGACGGCATCGACGGTCAACGCCGACGTGTTCTGCAGATCGAGCGTGATGCTCGGCTGCTGCACGGCGATCAGTTGCGCGGGGCTCGCGTACATCGCCGCGACCGTGTTCTTTGCCGCGCCTTGCGGGTTCGCGTCGGGCGCTTCGATGCTGACGTAGCCCGCGCGAAGATAGCCGCGCGAAAACTGCAGCTTGCTATTGGAAGCATCCGCGATGGTCGAGCGCGGAAAGCCGGCGATCACGTCGCAATCGCGTGCGAGCGTCCTGTCGAGTTCCTTGAGCGAAACGCCATCGTCGTCGCCATCGCCGATGCCGCGCTTGACGAGCGTCGCGGCGATGCCAGCCTGCGCGAACACGTTGCGCGCGACGGTCTGATCCAGTGCCGCGGACGGGCTGCCGGGAAACGTGCAAACCTTCACGTCTGCCATCGAGGGCACCGATGCGAGCGCGAGGCAGGCAGCAAGCACGCTCGCCGCCGGAATACGATTGAGAGAGTGGTTCATGTCGAAGGGTCCGGAAAGATCGGGAGCGGCGCGACGCATTGCGCGCGCCGCGTCCCTGTTCTGCGAAATCACGAATGGCTGAGCGCGAATACGTAGAGCGTTCCGCCGCGCGGCACCTTTTCCGCGGCCTTCGCCATCGGGCCGCCCCAGATCGGGTTGGCGCCGCCGTAGCCTGCGAGCACCGCGACATATTCCTTGCCGTCGATCTCGAACACCGACGGCTGCGCGATGATCCCGCTAGCGAGTTTCGGGCTTTGCCACAGCACCTTGCCGCTCGCGACGTCGAACGCGTACAGATGGCCGTCTAGCGAGCCGCTGAATGCGAGGCCGCTCGCAGTCGTTGCCACGCCGCCGTTCCACGGCAGCTTGCTCCAGTGGCTCCAGAGCTTCTTGCCCGTGTTCACGTCGATGGCTTGCAGTTCGCCGTATCCCTGGCTACCCGGCTCCGGCTTGATCTCGAAGCCTTCGCCGAGATACGGCAGCCCTTCCATGTAGTTCACCGACTTGCCGGACAGCGACATGCACGCGTGCAGCGTCGGCACGATGGCGATGTGCTTGTCGGCGTCGTATGAAACCGACCACCAGTTCTTGCCGCCGAGGAAGCTCGGACAGGTCTCGATGGTCGTACCCGTCTTCGGATATTTCGACTCGTCCTGCACGGGCTTGCCATCGGCCGTATAGCCCGTGACCGAAGT
Source organism: Paraburkholderia piptadeniae (assembly GCF_900007165.1). Taxonomy (GTDB): domain Bacteria; phylum Pseudomonadota; class Gammaproteobacteria; order Burkholderiales; family Burkholderiaceae; genus Paraburkholderia; species Paraburkholderia piptadeniae. The sequence goes on along the minus strand of NZ_CYGY02000011.1, from coordinate 256,083 downwards.
CGCTTTCACGAACGGGCGCGCATAGATCAGCTTGCCGTTGCTTCGATCTATCGCGTGGAAATAGCCGTTGCGGTCCGCGTGAATGATCGCGTCATAGTCCTTGCCTTCGTACTTGATGTTGGCAAGCACGGGCGTGTTGACGCCGTCGTAGTCCCATGTGTCGTGACGCGTGTACTGGTAGTGCCATTTGAGGTCGCCGGTCTTCGGATCGAGCGCGAGCAGCGAGTCCGAATAGAGGTTGTCGCCGGGACGAAGATCGGCGAGCCACGGCCCCGGATTGCCGACGCCCCAATAGAGCGTCTTGCTGTCGGAGTCGTAAGTGCCCGTCAGCCACGCGGGCGCGCCGCCGTGCTCCTGCATGCCGTCGGGCCATGTGTTGCCGCCCGGCTCCTTCGCGCCGGGCACGGTATAGCGCTTCCACAGCACGTTGCCGTTCGCGGGATCGAGCGCGGCGATGAATCCGCGCGCGCCATATTCGCCGCCCGAGCTGCCGACCACGAGCGCGCCGTCCAGTGCGAGCGGCGCGAGCGAGAACGCGTAGCCCGTGCCCGGATCGAACATCTGCTTCTTCCATACGAGCGCGCCGCTTTGCGCGTCGAGCGCAGCCACTTCGCCGCTCAGCATCGCGACATAGACGTTCTTACCGTACAGCGCCACGCCCCGGTTCACGACGTCGCAGCACGCGGTCTTGAACGACTCCGCACCGAGCTTCGGCTCGTACTTCCACAGCGTTTTTCCGGACACGGCATCGAACGCATAGACGTTGTCCTTGGGCGTCGTCACGAACAGATAGCGTCCGTTGACGAGCGGCGTCGCTTCGAAGCCTTGCTGAAGATCGGCTGGAAACTTGTAGGCCCATGCCTGCTTGAGACCTTTCACGTTCGACGCGTCGATCTGCTTGAGCGGCGAATGCGCCTGGCCGTTGTAAGTGCGGTAGTAAGTGAGCCAGCCCGGATCGCTTTGCGCCGACCTGAGCCGCTCATAGGTCACAGCGGGATAGTCGGCCGCGGCGGCAACGGGCCCCGGCCTCAGACTGATGGTTGCCGCGACGGCGGCGGCCAGCATCGCGAGCCGCGCGGGCGAAGCCGAACTTGTCTTCATCGTTGTCTCCAGTTGAGTTATCGGTGCGACGCCTGTGGGCAGAAGGTCTTCGATCTGCGTATCGGCTGCGTGGCCGTTAAGGCAAGTCGCATGCCATTGGCGCCTGATTACCTGGCGATCCTCTCGAATCGGCTTGAAGCCCGTGCTTTGCAGGCACGCATAACGACAAGGCGCGTGGCGGGGCAGCGCGTGGTGTGTTGCATCGTGGAGCAGTGGACAGATCACGTGTTGCCAAACGTGACAGCGCGACGTCGTTCCGCGCGCCCATTGAAACGTGACATAACTGAACACGAGGTGAGTCTCACGTTCGTCGGAGGAGAACGAGGTGTCAGTCGAGCCAGCCGCGTTGTCGGGCGTGGTCGATGAACCGATAGACATCCGGTGCGAGGCCGGACGCGCCGAAGAGCGCTTCGAGCTCGTCGATGATTTCATCGAGTTCGCGCGTGCCGTCGCAGCGCGAGAGAATTTCGCCCGCACTCGGATTGAGCTTCACCATCCCTTGCGGATAGCGCAGCACATAGACGCGCTCGCCGGGCTCCCAGTGCAGCCGGAACAACTGGCTGAGGCGCGGGCGCGCGCTCGGACCGGCATCGGCGGGCATCGGCATCATGGCGTGTCGGCCTTTTTGTGTGCGTCGATGATGCGCCGTCACGCGCCGCGTGCGACGCGCGACGCGCGACGGCATTTCAGCATGACCTCAGCGAACGGCGATGTACATCGTCACTTCGAAACCGAAACGCAGATCCGTATAGGCGGGCGTGCTCCACTGCATGGCTGTCTCCTGGGTGGTTTGACGAACGACCGCGGCTCGATGGCGGTCGGGGCCGTGAAACGCAAGCTCCATGCCGGAAGCACTCGCGACGCGCCTGAAACAGCCATCGCACAGGCGTCGGAATAAATCGCTCATGGCAGGCGTTTAGATGGAACGCGTGCCGGCGCGCAATTGACCTGCTTCTACACGCTTGTTTGCGTGTGCATGCCGGTCATTGTCCTATGGAGAATCAGTCGATTGCGGCAGCAGGGCTTTATGAAAAGGTGCAGCCATGAGATTCGTTCAACACGTGATGATTCTCGCCAGCATAATTGCGCTTGGCATTTTCCCGGCACGCGGTGACGCTCAGCAACACGTCAGCGCGACATTGCTCTCGGATGCAATTCAGCTCGACATCAGCGAGGTCAAAGCTGGGCCCGTGACATTCGACGTCCGCAATGCCGCGGACAACAAGTTGGTTCACGAACTCGTCGTGTTGAAGACATCGCTCGCCGACAATGCGCTTCCGGTCCATAAAGGCCAGGTGCCGGAGGAGAAATTCAAAAAGATAGGCGAAGTCGAGGACGTTGCGCCAGGCAAGAGTCGACACCTCACGATCAAGCTTGCGCCGGGCCACTACGTGCTCGTATGTAACAAGCCTGGTCACTATTCGATGGGCATGCATGCGTCGCTTGCGGCCACACCATGAAGGGCGTTATCCGGACGAAGATCGAGGTTCTTTGCGCGAAGCACGGACAGACGCGGAATAAATGGGCCGCTCGCACGTTTACGCGTTCGAGCGGCTTTTCGCGCCGAAGCATTAAAGACTCTCAGAGCTTTTCCCAGCCGCCGGGGCAGCTGGGGTGCCCGCAAGGGAAGGAGGTGCCCTATGAAAGCTTTGATGCAGTTGTCTGCCGTCGAATCACCCACGCCGTTCATACGCCCGTCGAAACTCCGTCGCCCGTTCTGCTTCACGCCCGTGCGCTTAACCGCCGCCATGTGCGGCATTGGCCTCGCCGTACTGTCGCTGGGGCCCTCCATTGCAGGCGGAGAGCCTGTCATTCCGCCAACATCGACCGTCGCTTCGACGGTTCCAGTCAAGCATGACCTCAATCCGTACGGCATTGCTTTCGTGCCGGGCGGCGTGCCGTCGGGCGGCACGTTGAGCCCCGGCGACGTCCTCGTATCGAACTTCAACGCCGCGTCGAACAAGCAAGGCACTGGGACGACCATCGTGAAGCTGGTGACCGACGGCAAGCCAGTGACCTTTTTCCAGGGGCAGAATCTGGGCCTCACCACCGCACTTGCGGTACTGAAGAGCGGCTTTGTGCTGGTCGGCAATCTTCCGACGACGAATGGCACAGCCATCACCTCGCCAGGCTCGCTACTGGTCATCAACCCGCAAGGGGGGCTTCTCAGCGAACTGAAAGATTCAACACTGCTGGACGGTCCGTGGGACATGACAGTCATCAGCGAACAGGGGTCGCAGGTCACCGCGTTCGTGTCTAACGTATTGAACGGAACCGTGGCAAGGATCGATATCAACATTGGCGCGAGCGGCGCGACGCTACTGAGCACCTCGCGCATCATTGCGTCCGGCTACGCGCATCGGCCCGATCCGGCCGCGCTCGTCGTCGGCCCGACGGGGCTGGCCTATGACGCAACCCACGACGTGCTCTACGTCGCATCGACCAACAACAACGAGGTGTTCGCCGTTTCGGGTGCTGCGGCGCTCACGCACGATAACGGTCCGGGAACGGTCATCTATCAGGATAATGACCATCTTCACGGGCCACTGGCATTGGCGCTCGCGCCGAACGGCGATCTGGTGACATCGAATGGCGATGCCATCAATCCTGACGCGCAGCAACCAAGCGAAATCGTCGAGTTCACGCCCGACGGGCATTTCGTCGCGCAGATGCAGGTCGATCCGACGCCGGGCTCCGCATTCGGTCTTGCGTTCGGTCTGAGCAGCAGTGGCCAGTCGCAGTTCGCGGCGGTCAACGACAATACGAATACGGCTACCGTCTGGACGTTGCGCACGAGCAGCGGCACCTCACCTTAGGGGAGGGCGGACCGAGCGATACCGCATATGACGCTGGCAAACGCGAGCGATCTTGCGGTTCGACGGTGAACAGGTTGTTGAGATTCGGAGCACACGTGTTGCAAAAAGCAACAGCGGGTGCAACAGCACGCGGCACGCTGCAAATAAACAGAAGAATGCGGCGTGCTACGTGTCGTCGCCTGTTGAGTCGGCTTGCGCACTGCTGCCGTTGCCCAAAGACGGCATCTTGCGATAGACCGTGTTGCGCGAAATGCCGAGCGCGCGTGCAGCCGCCGACACGTTGCCGTTGTGTCTCGCGACAGCCGCGGCGATCGCGCACGCCTGCACGTCCTGAAGCCGCGCGTCCGGCAGCGGCAACGTATCGCCTGTGGGCTGCGGCGCGGGCGCCGGCTTTGCGCGCAGATCGTCGAAGAAGTCTTCGGGCAGATGCTCGCGCCTGATCTGGCCGTCGGCGTCCACCATCGCGGCGGCCGTGCGCAGCAGATTGCCGAGCTGCCGGAAATTGCCCGGCCACGCGCATTGCTCGAAGAGCGTCATCACATCTTCGGCGACGCTCAACCGTGAGCCCGTGACTTCGTCAGGCGGCGTCGCCAGCAGCATCTTTTCAATGACGATGGCGAGATCCGTGCGCTCGCGCAACGGCGGCAGTTTCACGACGAGGCCGTTCAAACGGTAGTACAGGTCCTCGCGAAAACGGTTCTGCACGATCATCTCGCGCAGATTGCGGTGCGTCGCGCAGATGATGGCGATATCGACGGGAACGGATTTGCTCGAGCCGAGCGGATCGACGACGCGTTCCTGCAGCACGCGCAGCAGCCGCACCTGCAACGGATAAGGCATGTCGCCGATTTCGTCGAGAAAGAGCGTGCCGCCATTGGCCTGCAACAGCTTGCCGACGGCGCCCTTGCGCCGCGCGCCCGTAAAGGCGCCTTCCTCGTAGCCGAACAGTTCCGACTCGATCAGATTCTCCGGTATCGACGCGCAATTCACGGCGACGAACGGCCCCGCGCGGCGCGGCGAATCGTTGTGGATGGCCTGCGCGAGCAGTTCCTTGCCGGTGCCCGTTTCGCCCGTGATCAGAACGGGAATGTCCTTGCCGAGCACCTTGCGCACTTTCGCGATGACGGCGGAAATCTGCGGGTCGCCCGTGTCGAGGCAGTCGAGCCGCGATGGAGCGTTCAGGAGCGACGCGCTTCTTGCGCGCTGTGTGCGCGCAGCGACGGGCGACGGCGGGGCGACGGTGTCCGCGGGCCAGGCGCTTTCGTCGTGCGTCGCGCGGCGAAACTCGACGCTCGCGCAAACGACGGTGCCGTTGTTCAGATCGAGCGAAATGTGATGACCCCGGCTCGCGCGCAGACGGTCGATCAGTTGCGGCGTCGCCAGGCCGAATAGCGACGACAGCGTATGGGCGCGCATCGCCGCGAGCGGCAAGCCCACCTGAAACTGCGCGCTGCGATTCGCGGACAGGAAGCGTCCGTCGCACGTGAAGGCCATGATGCCTTCCATCAGCGTGCCGAGAAATTCCGGCCGTCCATGAAACGCGATTTGCAGAGTGTTGCGAAAGGTGCTGGTAAACAGGTGGTTTTCGATCATCTGCGCGGACATCTTCGCAAGCGCCATCGTATGTTGATGGTAGCTGCGATGATCGCCCGTCACGTCGAGCACGCCGGCGAGATCGCCATACGGATCGAGAATCGGCACGCTGGAGCACGTCAAAAAGCGGTTGGCCGCGAGGTAGTGCTGGTCGCCGTGCACGACGGTCGCGCAGCGCTCGGCGATCGCCGTGCCGATCGCATTCGTGCCTTGCCGTTCCTCTGCCCAGTTCGCGCCTGCCTTGAGCGCCACCTTTTCGGCGCGCCGCAGAAAGTCGTCGTCGCCGATCGAATGAAGAATCAGTCCTTGGGCGTCCGTCAGCACGATCATGCTTTGCGTGTTCGCGATCTGCTCGCGCAGCGTCTCCATCACAGGCGTCGCGTGTGCGCACAGCGCACGGTTCTGCTCGAGCTTCATCCGCAATTCGCTTTGCGTCAGCACGTCGTAGTCCGGACGCATAGTCGCGTTGAGCCCGAAGGTTTCGGACCGTTCGTGCGCTTTCTGGATCGACGGCGTGAGCCAGCCGCAGTCGCGGCTGACAAATGATCCCGTGATCGGGCGGGCCTCTTCGCGCATTGTCTCCTCCGGTCCCATGCAAGATGGTGGCTGTTGTCGTGCCGGTCGTGTGCCGGCATCGCCGGATTGAAAAGCAAGACCTGCGCCAAATAGCCGATACTCTCTTCAGCAGCGAATGAACCCGTCGGCCGAACGAAACGGTAACGTCGTGGCCGAAGCGGCGTCGTCGGGGCAAACTCGCCTAGGTCCTTTGTGGAGAGGCGAAAAGGCGCGACACAGTGGTCAAGTCACGCGATGATGCGCGACAGTGGGCCTTCGTGATGGCTCATGGCTGTAGCTATCGCGAAGCTACGGTTGCCCGACGGCTGTGAAAATTGGTGATTACGCGGACTGCGGCGATATGCGCGAATGGCATGCACATCTCACACGTGCCTGTTCGCCGTGGAGAAAACGGATGACTCGACCATGACCCCGACTCGCGCGGCATCGCGCAACAGATTGCACGACAGCACGCATCGCGGACTGACTCGCGACGGCCATACGATCGCCTACACCGTACACGGCGACCCTGCCGGCGTGCCCGTCGTCGTGTTGCATGGCGGGCCGGGAAGTGGCAGTCAGCCAGGCGTGCTGCGTTTGTTCGATCTTGCGTGCATGCGTGTCGTGATGGTGGATCAGCGAGGCACGGGCGCATCGACGCCGCGCGGCCGTCTGCGTCACAACGATACGCAACGGCTGATCGGCGATCTCGAAGTGATACGCGCCGAACTGGGCATCGCGCGATGGGGTGTCGTCGGCGGATCGTGGGGCGCCGCGCTTGCGCTGGCTTATGCGGGCAAGCATCCGGCGGCCGTCAGTGACGTCGTGTTGCGAGGACTCTTCCTGACGTCGAAGCGCGAAGTGCGCCGATTGTTCGTGACCTCGCGTGCGCGTGCGTCGCGAGGCTGGCGTGCGCTGATGCACGCGGCGGAATGCGAACGCGCGTCGTCGTTGTCGTCGGCTTGCGTGCGGTTGCCCGCGATGCGGCACGTGCAGGCCAATGCCGTTGCGTCGGCGTGGCGCGCGTATGAAAGCGCGATCCTCGTGCAGACTTCGTCGCGCGCCTCAATGTCGCGCAAGAAGAGAATGCCTGGCCGGGACGATGCCACGACGGCGAAGTACCGCATCCAGGCTCACTATCTGATGCACGGCTGCTGGCTCGGCGAGCGGCGTCTGATTGCGCTGGCAAAGCGCGCAGTTGCAGCGGGTGTCGCGATCCGCGCAGTGCATGGCCTGCGTGACCCGGTTTGCCCGCCGGACAATCTGCATCGACTGATGCGCGCGGTTCCTGCCGTGCAGGGACGCTTCGTCGATGCGGGTCATCTCGCATCCGATCCGCGTCTCGCACGCGCGCTGATCGCAACGATTCGCGAAGCGTTTCTGAGCCGATAAAGCCGTAGCCGTCACGCTTTAGCTTTCTTGCTCAGCGAAGATGTCGCTAAACAGATCGGGCATCGCATCGTCCGTCTGCTCGCGCGGCGGCAACGTGCCGTCGCGGACCTGTGCGAGTACGGCGGGCGGCAGCCAGGCCTCTTCCATCGCGCCGATGCCGCTCTCGATCATCTGTTGCAGGAAGAACGACTGCCTGCGTCCCGTGACTTCGGCCAATAGCCGCAACCTTCGTTCGATCGCGGGGTCCACCCGTACCGCAACCACCTTCAACTTGTTTTCGGCGGTCCTCTTCACCGTATGCTCCTGTTCACTGACTTCGCGCCGGAAACGGGCGAGCGGAGCTTCTACCACGGAGGTTCGTCGGATGGCAATACCTTGTTTGGCTTCCTTGTCGAAAATCGCGTCGGGTTCGACGGATGGACGACGATCCGACCCGCTTCGAGACGATTCAGGCGCCTTCAATCATCGTCATCGTCGTGATCGTGATGATGATGCCAGCCGCGATGACGGCCATGGTCGTGCCACCAGCGTTCGTCGCGATAGCCGTATCCACCATAGCCGTAGTAGACGGGCGCGGGCGCATAGACGGCGGGCGGCGGGGCTTCGTACACGACAGGCGGCTGCTCGACATAAACGGGAGCAGGGATGCCGAACGTCACGCCGACATCGACATGGGCGAATGCGGCCGTAGACGTAGAGGCGGCGATGAGGCCTGCGGTGCAAATGAGGGTTAGGCGTTTCAACTTGTTGCTCCGTTGCGGGCGTTCGCGCAATGAATGCCATGGTGGCGAGTGATGACATTCTATAAATGCAGTCGTTCTCATGTTGCATCGCGCCTGTTGCGTCTGTAACGGGCAGTAACGGGTCGCTGAATTCGCTTGCGCGCGTGTGATAAATGCGCCACTAGCAGAAGCGCTGCGTGAGCTCGTAGATCAACAGGAACACGCAGCCGGTATCGCTGCTGAAGCCCGTGTGGACCGTGCCCGATTCGGCAATGCCGACCCAGCCCGGCAACAGGCGCTGCCCGTTCTGCGTCGCTTCGCCTTCGAGCATGTAGATGAACTCCGGGCCTGTGTGCAGATGCGTGGGAAAGACCGTGCCCGGTTCGAACCGCACGAGTTGCATCGCGCGGCCGTTGGCCTTGCCGAGGTTCTTGATCTGCACGCCGCTTGCGCAAACCGATTGCGTCCACGGCAGCGCTTGCGCATCGACAGAAGAAAAGTGCGGTGCCGCGTGTGGGCCGTTCATTTCGTCTCCGTTTTGTATGGCGTCAGGGCGTCGACGCGCAATCAGTTTTGCGCGGTCCGCCGGAGTGTGCGTAGTCGAAGTGTAGACGCGGCTCGCAATGCGATCGCCGCGAGCCCTTGCGCAATCAAAAATTCACCGATGTAAAGCGATTCCGGTTTGTCACGTTTCGCGCAACTGTGAGTTGGTCGAATAGGTGTTTATCCCAGGTGCCGACACTCCTAGACTTTATTCAACGCAACGAACAAACCGTTCGACGCATTCAAAATCAATCTGGAGGTAATGATCATGAAATCGCTCATCAAGGCCGTTGCACTTGCTGCTGTCCTCGCTGTTCCGGTTGCATCGTTCGCACAATCCAGTCAGCCCGTTACCCGTGCACAGGTTCGCGCTGAACTGGTGCAACTGGAGAAGGTCGGTTACGTCCCTTCGAACAGCAACGACACGCAATACCCCGCAAACATCCAGTCAGCCGAAGCAAAGGTTCAAGCTGGGAATAGCGGCATCGGCGGCACGGCGGACGGCGCGTCGCAGGCAGGACAACGCGTATCGTCCGCAGCAAGCTCGTACTCGGTTCCCGTCTTCGAACATCATTGATCGAAAGCGCTGGCTCGATGCAGCCAGCGTGACGTAGCGAACCAACCGGCCGCGACATGCGCCGTCACACGACGGGACGCATGTCGCGGTTTCTTCTTTTGAAGAGCGTCGCTTCGCATCGTAGCGGCGGCGGCTCGATCCTTCCGCGCCTTGCTCCAGATGTTCGCGTCAGTCGCTGCGCGAGCGCCAGACGCTCGCAAGCGACCTGCGCTGAGCGCACGTCACAGGCGATTCAGGCGCGAATCAACCTTCGCGCGCCATATGCCATCCGCCCGTCTTCGGGTCGGCGTAGGCACGCAGCGCTTCGAGCGCCGTCGACACGGCTGCGCGATTTTCGTTTTCCGCGTGCCAGTACATCGACACCGAGCCGAACCCTTCGAGCTGCATCGGCAGAATGTGGACGGCATTCAATTGCTCGAAGCGCAGCGCGGCCCGATGCGAGGCGACGCCGACCAGGTCCGTGTTGTTCAGCAGCGTGAGATTGAGGATCGACGAATTCGTTTCGACGCAATGATTCGGCAACGCGCGGCCCACCGCCGAGAGCGCTGTCTCCAGCGCATTGCGCACGGGCGTGCCCGGCGGCCAGACGATCCACGAATACGCAAGCACGTCGTCCCAGCCGACCTTGGTCTTGTCGGTCAGCGGATGATGAGGCCGCGCGACGAAGTTGATGGGCTCGGTATAGAGCGGCTCGGTCTGCAACTGCGGATCGTCGTATTCCTGACCCGAGCGGCCGACGACGATATCCAGTTCGCCGCGCGCGAGCTGCGGCATCAGCTGGTTCATCGTGCTCTCGATGATCCGCACCTTCGCGCGCGGCATGCGCTCGAGCAGCCGCGATACGGCAAGCGGCACCGTGTCCGCCGCCGATACGCCCGACGTGCCGATGCTCACGAGTCCGCTGCCGCCTTCGCGCAGCGCGAGCATGTCGTCGCGCGCGTTGTCGAGATGCGCTTCGATGCGGCGCGCGTGCTCGATCAGCGCTTCGCCATTAGGCGTTGGCCGCAAGCCGCGCGCGTGCCGCTCGAAAAGCGGCAGGCCGACGTCCTCCTCCAGTTCCTTCAGCCATTTCGACAACGCCGGCTGCGTCGTATTGAGCGCGGCCGCCGACTGGCTCAGGTTGCCCGTGCTCGCAAGGCTCAGCAGCACCTGCAGATGCCGCAGACGCAGGCGGTAAGTCCAGTCCATCGCGCAGTCCTCCCGTGACGATCCGCTGACCCGGCTTGGATATGTGGAGATATATCCGAAACCATATGGATTAGATGAATTCGCCATTTTACCGGGTATAGCTCCGTCGCATATAAATGATGCACAGGGTCTATGAAACCGACGCGCGGCCCGCCCGCGCATCCGGCCCGCGAGACACCGAAAGCAAGACAGGAGACGCGAATGACGAACAACACTCCGGGCGCATCGCGCGCGGCCTACTACGAGCAGATCGCCCGCCAGCGCATGACGCCGCTGTGGGAGTCGCTGCACAACCTCGTGCCGAAGTCGCCGCAGCCGAAAGCGCAGCCCGCGATCTGGAAGTATGCGCAGGTGCGCGACCTCGTGATGGAAGCGGGCTCCGTGATCAGCGCGGAAGAAGCCGTGCGCCGCGTGCTGGTGCTCGAAAACCCCGGCTTGCCCGGCAAGTCGAGCATGACGCCGAACCTGTACGCCGGACTGCAACTGATCCTGCCCGGCGAGATCGCGCCGAGCCATCGGCATACGCAATCGGCGCTGCGCTTCATCGTCGAGGGCAAGGGCGCGTGGACGGCCGTCAACGGCGAGCGCACGACGATGCACCCCGGCGACTTCATCATCACGCCGTCGTGGACGTGGCACGACCACGGCAATCCGTCCGTCGAAGAAGGCGGCGAGCCGGTCGTGTGGCTCGACGGCCTCGACATCCCGCTCGTTGCGCAGATGGATGCGGGCTTTGCCGAGAACTACCCCGAAGCGACGCAGCCCGTCTCACGCCCCGAGGGCGACAGCTTCGCGCGCTTCGGTCACAACATGGTGCCCGTGCGGCATCGCGTGTCCGATCCGACGTCGCCGATTTTCAGTTACCCGTACGAGCGCAGCCGCGAGGCGCTCGACGCGCTGTACCGCAACGGCGAACTCGACGAATGGGACGGCGTGAAGCTGCGCTACGTGAACCCGGCGACGGGCGGCTGGCCGATGCCGACCATCGCGACCTTCATGCAATACCTGCCGAAGGGCTTCAAGGGCCGCACGTATCGCAGCACTGACGCGACGATCTACTGCGTCGTCGAAGGCAAGGGCACGGTGAAGATCGGCGACGACGAATTCGCGTTCGAGCCGCACGACGCGTTCGTCGCGCCATCGTGGGCGCCCGTGCAACTGTCGGCGTCGGCGGAAAGCGTGCTGTTCAGCTATTCGGATCGCCCCGTGCTCGCCGCGCTGAATCTGCTGCGCGAAGAACGCAGCTAGAAGCACGCGTCTATCGGCATCTTTTGACTTCGCGCGCCGCATCGGCGGCGCGTGCTCCATCCTTTTATCTGTCGAGTCGAATTCATCATGGCTTTTGTTTTCCCGCCCGAAGCGCCCGTCGCTGTTCCCGTCGCCGGTAGCGACGCTCAATTCGCGGTGCGCCGCGTCTACTGCGTGGGCCGCAACTACGCGGCGCATGCGCGCGAAATGGGCTTCGATCCCGATCGCGAGCCGCCGTTCTTCTTCTGCAAGCCGGCCGATGCCGTCGTGCCCGTCGCCTATGGCGAAACGCTCGAACTCGCGTATCCGTCGCAGACGCAGAACTACCACTACGAAGCAGAACTCGTCGCGGTGATCGGCAAGAGCGGCTCGGATATCGCCGTCGAAGATGCGCTCGATTACGTCTGGGGTTACGCGGTCGGCCTCGACATGACGCGCCGCGACCTGCAGATGAAGATGCGCGAAATGGGCCGTCCGTGGGAAATCGGCAAGGCGTTCGACCGTTCCGCGCCGATGGGCCCGATCCATCCCGCGAGCACGGCCGGCCACTTCGAAAACGCTGGCCTGTGGCTGACGGTCAACGGCGAGACGAAGCAGAAGAGCGACGTGTCGCATCTGATCTGGTCGGTTGCGGAGACGGTCGCTTATCTGTCGAAGTTCTTCCGCCTCGAACCGGGCGACGTGATTTTCACGGGCACGCCCGAGGGCGTCGGCGCGGTGAAGACGGGCGACACGATGAAGGTCGGCGTCGAGCGTCTGGGTGAACTGACTGTGCGCGTCGTTTGACGCAGCGCTTCGCTACTGATGGAAGGTCAAGCCGTGCAACTCCATAGCTTCTTCAACAGCTCGACGTCGTACCGCGTGCGCATCGCGCTCGCGCTCAAAGGTCTCGCGTACGACACGCTGCCCGTCAATATCCGCGTCGGCGAGCATCGCGCAGCGGATTACGTGGCGAACGTGAATCCGTCCGCCTCGGTGCCCGCGCTGATCGACGGCGAATTCAGACTCGGCCAGTCGCTCGCGATCGTCGACTATCTGGACCAGAAGTATCCCGAGCCGCGCCTGATTCCGCTCGAACGCGAATTGCGCGCGCGCGTGCTCGAATTCTCCGCGCTCATCGCGTGCGATATTCATCCCGTCAACAACCTGCGCGTGCTGCGCTATCTGGAAACGGAGCTGAAGGTCACCCCGCAGCAGAAGACCGCGTGGTATCGGCACTGGATCGCGGAGGGAATGGCGGGCGTCGAGCGCCTGCTCGAACGCAGCAACGCGGGCCCGTGGTGCTTCGGCGTGCAGCCGACGCTCGCCGACGTGTGCCTCGTGCCGCAGATCGCGAACGCGCTGCGCATGGACTGCGATCTGCGCGCGTATTCGCGCAGCCTCGCCGTGTATGAGCACGCATTGAAACACCCGGCATTCGACGCCGCGCAGCCGCAGCGTCAGCCCGATTACACCGCTTGATTGCAGATCGGCAACCATCTGCGACGAGACCAAAAGTAAGGCATGGAGACAGTCATGAGTGAGACAAACAGCAACGGTCGGCGCGTGCTCGTGATCGGCGGCGGGATTGGCGGCCTCGCGGCAGCGCTGGCGCTCGCGCGTCAAGGCATTCGCGTGCAGCTGCTCGAGCAGGCCGCCGAGATCAAGGAAATCGGCGCCGGCATCCAGCTCGGCGCGAACGCGTTCAACGCGCTCGATGCGCTCGGCGTCGGCGAGGCGGCGCGCAGCCGCGCCGTGTTCACCGACTACATGAAGCTGATGGATGCGCTCGACGCGAAGGAAATCGTGCGCATCGATGTCGGCGCGCCGTATCGCGCGCGCTTCGGCAATCCGTACGCGGTGATTCATCGCGCGGATATTCATCTGTCGATTCTCGAAGCCGTGCAGGATCATCCGCTGATCCAGTTCCGCACGAACACGCAGGTCTGCTCGCTCGAACAGGACGCGAGCGGCGTGACCGTCATCGATCAGCACGGCGAGCGTTATCGCGCCGATGCCGTGATCGGCTGCGATGGTGTGAAGTCGGCGATACGCAAGACGTTGATCGGCGACGATCATCGCGTGACGGGACATGTCGTGTATCGCGCCGTCGTCGAAGTCGACAACATGCCGAAGGATCTGCAGATCAATGCGCCCGTGGTGTGGGCCGGTCCGCATTGTCACCTCGTGCACTATCCGCTGCGCGGCGGCCAGCAATACAATCTCGTCGTCACGTTCCATAGCCGCGAGAAAGAAGAATGGGGCGTGCGCGAAGGCAGCAAGGAAGAAGTGCTGTCGTACTTCGAAGGCATTCATCCGCTGCCGCATCAGATGCTCGACCGGCCGACTTCATGGAAGCGCTGGGCCACGGCGGACCGTGAGCCCGTCGAGCGCTGGAGCTATGGGCGCGCGACGGTGCTCGGCGACGCCGCGCATCCGATGACGCAATACCTCGCGCAAGGCGCCTGCCAGGCGCTCGAAGACGCCGTCACGCTCGGCGCTGCCGTTGCCGCCACCGATGGCGATTTCGAAGCGGCGTTCAAGCTGTACGAGACGGCGCGCATTCCGCGCACCGCGCGCGTGCTGTATTCGACGCGCGAGATGGGGCGCATCTATCACGCGAAGGGCGTCGAGCGTCTGGTGCGCAATTCGCTGTGGGTCGGCCGCACGCAGGAGCAGTTCTACGATGCGCTGCAATGGCTGCATGGATGGCGCGCGGAAGATTGCTTGAAGGGCGTGGCCTGAAGCGCGGAGTGAATCGAATGACGGGCGGGCCAAAAAAATATAGCGGATGCGCGCCCGCCTAACTGAAGGAGACAGGTGATGGTGAACGCGCAGCCAGTCAACGTCACGGACGTAATCGACCGCAATCCGGTTTCGCCGTTTCAGCTGACGATCGTCGTGTTGTGTTTTCTGATCGTCGCGATCGATGGATTCGATACGGCATCGATCGGCTTCATCGCGCCCGTCATTCGCGCGCAATGGCAGTTGTCGCCGGCGCAGCTTGCGCCCGTATTCGGCGCGGGGCTCGCGGGCTTGATGGCAGGCGCGCTCGTGTTCGGTCCATTCGGAGATCTCGTGGGGCGCAAGCGCCTGTTGCTCGCGTGCGTGCTGTGCTTCGGCGCTGCAAGCGCGGCGTCGGCGTGGTCGGGCGGACTGCATGAACTGATCGCGTGGCGCTTTCTCACGGGCCTCGGTCTCGGCGGCGCGATGCCGAATGCGATCACGCTGACGTCCGAGTATTGCCCGTCGCGGCGCCGCTCGTTTCTCGTCACGACGATGTTCTGCGGCTTCACGATCGGTTCGGCGCTGGGCGGCATCGTAGCGGCGGAACTGATCGAGCATTTCGGCTGGCGCTCGGTGCTGGTGACGGGCGGTGTCGCGCCGCTTCTGCTCTTGCCTTTGCTCGCGTGGCGGCTGCCCGAATCCGTCCGCTATCTCGTCAATGCTGGCAAGCGCGCGGAGCAGGTGACGCGGCTGCTCACGCGCATCGCGCCGCATGAAGATTATTCGCAAGCGACCTTCGTCGCGCCGCATGGGAAGCCGGCGGGCTCGCCCGTCAGTCATCTGTTTCGCGCGGATCTGCTGCGCGGCACGCTGCTGCTGTGGCTGACGTTCTTCATGAGCCTGCTCGTGATCTATCTGCTGTCGAGCTGGCTGCCGACGCTTCTGCGCACGACGGGCGTTTCGCTGCATACGGCGGCGCTCGTGACGGCGATGTTCCAGGTCGGCGGCTCGGTCGGCGCGATCGTGCTCGGCTGGCTGATGGACCGCTTCAATCCGCATTACGTGCTGGCGCTCGGGTATGCGCTGGCGGGTCTCTTCACGGCGGCCATCGGCAGTCTCGCCGCGTCGCCGTGGCTCGCGGCGCTGGCTGTGTTCGCGGCGGGCTTCTGCGTGTCGGGTTCGCAGGTGGGCGCGAATGCATTGTCGGCCGTGTTCTATCCGACCGACTGCCGCGCGACGGGCGTCAGCTGGGCGAACGGGATCGGACGTAGCGGATCGGTCGTCGGTTCGCTGGCGGGCGGCGCGATGCTGGCGGCAGGGCTGCCGCTGCCGGCGATGTTCATGCTGATCGCCATACCCGCTGTCGTTGCTGCCGCGTCGATCTTCGTGTTGGGTGCGTGGGCGACGCGTGATGTTGAGGGCGAGACGCTGGATACGCTTGCGCCGGAGCAGACGGGCTGATGGAACATAGGGACGTGAAGCTCTTCACTGACCCGCGCAAACTCCTCCCGGTCCCTGCCGACATGTGAGCCAATTCGGACGCGAAGACCCGCGACTTTTGCTGGCGACAAAGTTCGAAAGATGTCTGCAGCGAACGGGTCGCGCTCAATACATTGCAATTCTTGACGCTCTTTTACAAAGCGAGCGCCGAGTGCCGGTTATCCTCATCGAGCTATGTGTTCCATAGCATTACTGACTATGAGGAGACGGATTCATGTCGGAAAAGAAATGCAACAAAACTGCCATCCCTTTTGCAATGTTGGGTGCGCGTAGCACTCGCGACCGTTGCGTCTCAAGTGTATCGAGTTATTTCGAAATCGGAGCAAGCGCCGTCGCCCTGGTTGGCGACGGCGTCACTTCCGACGACGACGGCGAGGCAACGATAACCAGCGGCGTGCGATGCGTCGCCGGTTGGCATCGCGGTACACGATCCGAGGAACGGGTTTCCACTCATCGATACGCATAGAGGGGACAAAGCTCATGCGTAAGGCGCTCATCGTGCAAGGCAGCCCGACGACGACAGGGGGCGTTGTCATCGGCGGGTCTGCCACTGACATGACGGACAACGGCAGGCCATTCACGCTGCACGGCGACGAGGCAACTTGCGGTAAGTGCAAAGGCACATTCCAAATAGTCGGCAGCGCGACGCGGCGATGCTATCGCGGACGAGCGGGCGTCATCGAGGGCGATCTCGTTTTGTGTCCTTGCGGGGAGAATCGCGTGCTGGCGGGACCGAATCCGGGTTGCTTTTATCACACGGACGGTGAGGGTGCAGTTGCTCAACTCCTGTCGGTTGATTCGGAGGAGTTCAAGCCGCGTAGCGGTGTGTACGACGAGCAGTTCACGCTCAAAGACGCGAACGGCCGCCCTCTCGCGGGTGTTCATTACCGGGTGCGTATCGGTTCCGATGTGACCGCGAGCGGCATAACAGATGCGCAAGGCCGCACAAAGCGGATACATACGGACAATCCTGAATCAATCTGCTTGGACGTCGGCGAAGCGCGGTAACAACGGCGCGTCTGAATCTGAAAAATAGAGAAATTCATCTATGTCGAGCCAATACGATTTCAAAACAAAGAGTGATGGCGATTGGATCGAGGTCCATTCTGGGGCGGTCACGAACACGCATCCCGGCTCAATGGTTTACGTGAAAATCAACACGGACAAGATATGCCCAAACATGTCCAATAAAGAGTTTCGCGAAATGGTTCTCAGGCATCGAGACCATGCTGTTACTCTCGTTGAAGCTCGATTAAAGGATTTGGTGCGATGGTCCGTACTGGATCAGAATCGGGTGCAAACGTGGTTTGGCAATTGCGACGAATCAGCGAGAAGCAAGCTCACCAATGGTCTAACCTCGATTGTTCGCGTACTTAGAGGACTGACAGGTGACAATTTTGTTAGATGGGAGCCTCGGACGGCATCGTACGTAGGGTGCACTCCAAACCCGGTACAGTCCGGCGTAGTTGCGGAAGTATGCGCGCCAGACACCAGGACACACACAATAGCCATTCGCCACGAGTTTTGCGATATGCGCGAATTCTCATGGGAAAAAGACTCGATTGTTTCAACCCTCATCCACGAGGCAAGTCACTTTCAGGACACGATGGCAACAAGAGACTGGAAATACTTTATGGATGATTGCCTTTCGTGGGGCAAATCAAATCCCGAACAAGCCATTAACAACGCCGATAGCATCGCTGGATATGTCATTTATAATGCGTAATTTCATTGCCTCCTTTTTGATTCTGGTTTCGGGGCATGTGCTTGCATGTATGCCGAGCGAAAATTTCGATATCTACTTTCCACCAAATAGCGCGAGCATTCCAGCACAAGAAATATTGCGACTCGCTAATTGGGTTGTCGATCAGAAAATTACGTATGCGAGTCACCATACGAAAGAAACAACGTTGGTAAGCGGGCACGCGGAAGAGCTTGAGCGGAATCCGCAGCGATTGGCAGAAGCGCGTTTGACAGTGGGCAAAGCGTTGCTGAATCAGCTAGCCTTTTTGCGGGGGACAGTGAAGACGAGTGCGCGTGTCTATTCCAGGCGTGACGTTGATAATGGGCGACGCGTCGAAATCTCTTTCGAACCTGAATGCCCTAACAAGTGTTGCACTAGCGAGTGAAGTCCCGCCCAACGACTGACTATCGGGGCCGAAGCTGCGCAATTGAGTCGATAGCCCCGCTTCAAGCGGGGCTTTTCCAATCGAGAATTACGCGCCAACAAAAGATGCACTGCGCGTTCACAACACGCTCACTGCGAAATCCACCCCCGCCCAATCGGCCACGCGAGCAGCTTGCGATAGAGCGCAATCAGCACGCGCATCAGCGCTTCACCGGCTGACGACCAAAGCGGCATCACAACGACGTACGCCGCGCATGCAATCACGACTGCGCCCGCCATATCGAACGGAAAGTGCACGCCGATGAACACGCGCGCCCACGCAACGGCAAGCCCGGCCACGAGCATCAGCGCGCCGTACCATCGAACGCGAGCCAGCAGCAGGGTCAGCGCGACGCTGGCGAACACCGTGCCGTGATCGCTGGGAAACGACGAGTCGGCAACGTGTTCGATGAACGTGTGGCCGAGCCCGATCATGAAGGGCCGTGGATGCATCCAGTAAAGCCCGATGATCTGATTGCACCCGAGTGCAAGCAGCGCGACGCAGCATGCGCGCACGGCCACCGCGCGCTGGTGTTGTCCGCCGAACAGCCAGAGCACGCCGAGCGTCAGCGGAACGAGATAGATAACGTAATCGGCGATCGCAGTCGCGACGTCGACTTGCCAGCGCGGCGTCGAGGCCGTCGCGTTGATCATCAGAAAGAGCGCCTGATTGAACGCTTCGAGTGTATTCATGCTGCAATCGTGTCGGTGAATTGAGCTGCCTAACAAGGAAGGCAGAAGAAAGGAAAGCAAAAGACCGGCCCAATCGTACCGGCCGAAACTTATGTCACGCTTAGGCGCTCGAATGACGCTCCGACGCGCTTCCCAACCGCGCAAGGCATTCATGGCACCTCGCACCACCTTTACCGGACGAACGGAGTATTCTTTCGATGGGCTTGCAAAAGACGGCATCATCGCCGTCTTTCTAGCTACATGCCGAAATCGAATGGCGGTGCTTCATGGATGCGGTCTCCGACGTGTTGCGCGTCGTGCGTTTGTCCGGCGCAGTCTATCTGCACGCTGAACTGACGGCGCCGTGGTGTCTGTTCGGCCACCCGGATCAGACGTTGTGCACCGCCTATTTGCCAAGAGCGGATCGCGTGGTCTCTTTTCATCTGATCACGGAAGGGACCTGCTGGGCGCATCTTCCCGACCGCGTCGATCCCGCCATCTGCGTGAGCGCGGGCGAACTGCTCGTCGTGCCGCAAGGTGAGGCGCACATCATGGGAAGCGCGCTCGATCTCGCGCCCGTGCCGGCGGGACCGCTGCTCGAATCGCAGCTTGGCACCGCGCCAGGCGAACTGCTGAATGTCTCGCATGGCGGCGGCGGCGCGCCGACGCGCCTGCTGTGCGGCTTCCTCGCGTGCGACGACGCGCTGAGCAATCCCGTGCTCGGCTCTTTGCCGCGCCTCTTCAAGGTCGACGTGCGCAACGATCCGCAGTCGGCATGGCTCGAAGCATCGCTGCGCTTCGCTGCCTCCGAGGCCGCGCAATCGCGCGCGGGCAGCGCGATCGTTCTCGCCCGGTTGTCGGAGCTGCTGTTCGTGTGGGCCGTGCGACGCTGCATCGACGACTTGCCTGCCGAGCGCAAGAACTGGCTCGCGGGCGTCAAGGACCGTTTCGTCGGACGTGCACTGTCGATGCTGCACGCGCAACCGTCATACGACTGGACCGTCGACGAGCTCGCGCGAAGAGTCGGTCTGTCGCGCTCCGCGTTTTCACATCGTTTCAGCGATCTGCTCGGGCAGCCGCCGATGCAATATCTCGCGCGTTGGCGCCTGATCGTCGCGACGCAAGAGCTGTCGTACAGCAGCAAGGCGATTGCCGCAATCGCCGAGCAGGTTGGCTACGAATCGGAATCCGCGTTTCATCGCGCATTCAGGCGCGAGTTCGGCATGCCGCCCGCCGCGTGGCGAAAGCGTCATAGCGATGTGGACGGCGCCGAGGTCATCGCCGAAAGCCAGTAACGTTGCCAATCGACCGGCGTTCTCACAGCGCGCATTGGGCTCGTCGTGGGTGCGGCGCGCGAAGGCTTGTGCAACGTAAAACCGCGCGTATTGATGCCCGTGGCGCGGACGACGACGGCGCGCCGCATCGCTCGCATCCGCATCGAAGGCGATGGATGCAAACGGCTTCCGATGCCGTGCATCAACCGGCGCATCGCGGCGTGCCATGCGAGCGGATCGAGTATCCTGCTGCCGCGCAGCGACTTCAATAGCGACAGTGCAGTGCCGAGTTCTCGCATATGTCTGCCATGATCGTTGTTCAGCTGGCGCAGCACCGCATAGCAGGCATCCCAGCCGACGTGCGAATGCGCATGCAACAACGCGAGCAACAACACGGGCGGCAGGAGCGCGAGGCCGCCTTGCATCAGCGCATCGCTTTGCAATTGCAGCAGGAGTTGCTCGTATGGGTCTTCGTTGACGCAGCGTCGGCGCGGGTCCGGCAGATCACGCATGACAGGGCCTCCTCTTACGTAAGGGTCGCGGTTTTCGTGGCCGATGGCCGGCGACGCATCGCATCCGGTCACGGCGACGGAAAAGGCAGGACACCCTGATTTCAGAAGACCTTGCTGCCCGACGTTCAGGAACGCGCTTGCTGCAACAGATGATTCATGGTGCTCGATGCCGTCTTGTGTGTGACTATGAGGCATTGTGTGCGAATGGCCATTGCCCTTGCGTCGCGCCTCTTTGTCCGATCGTCCTGTTTTCGTGAGCGCATCGCGCGGACTCATATTGGAAACGCCGCACGGCAAGACAGCACGCAAACCGCGCGCACGCACCGCAAAGCGATCACGCAATCGCCTTTTATTGTTCTGAACGTGCGCTTTCGTTTCGATTGCTCTAAAACTGGTCTTTGGACCCAGCGTTTGTATCGACTAAAAAGCATGACTGCGCGATGACCGGACCGCCGGAGCGGTCGTATGAATGCTCAAGGCGGTAATACTGTCGGCGGCTAGCGAGCCGTGCGACAACATCGTGTTCGATCCTTCGCATCTCGCGGAGGGCATCGGCTTTCCGCCCGACGAAATCTTCGCGGCGCGCAGCAACGCGTACGGCGTTTCGTTTTCGAAGCGGCATGAGGCGGACAAAGATTTGGGAGCGCGTACTTCATGAACAGTCTCGACGGAACCATGGTCGCCGTGACGGGCGCCTTCGGC
Organism: Paraburkholderia piptadeniae; assembly: GCF_900007165.1. Taxonomy (GTDB): domain Bacteria; phylum Pseudomonadota; class Gammaproteobacteria; order Burkholderiales; family Burkholderiaceae; genus Paraburkholderia; species Paraburkholderia piptadeniae. The sequence continues at coordinate 234,815 of NZ_CYGY02000011.1, read as the reverse complement.
AGCCTAGGTCTCGCCACGGCGCAATTGCTGGCGCAGCGCGGCGCGAAAGTCGCGCTCGTCGGACGCGGGGCTGTGCCCGCGAACCTGCCCGCGCCGCTCGCGCAGGCCTGCATCGCGAGCGATGTCGATCTCGCGGAACCGGACGCGGCCCAACTTGCGATCGATTCGATCGCATGCCGGCTCGGCGGTTTGAACGCGCTCGTCAACGTGGCGGGCGGATTCAGTTGGGAGACGGTCGCCGATGGCAGCGCGCAGAACTGGCAGCGAATGTTCGACGTGAACGTGAAGACGACGCTGAACGCGTCGAAGGCGGCGCTTGCGCATCTGACCGCGGCGGCGGGCGGGCGCATCGTCAATGTCGGCGCAATGGCGGCGTTGAAGGCGGGGATGGGAATGGGCGCTTACGCGGCGTCGAAGGCTGCCGTGATGCGTTTGACGGAAGCGCTTGCCGAAGAACTCAAGGACAGGGGCGCGACCGTCAATGCGATCTTGCCGAGCATCATCGATACTCCGCAGAACCGCGCCGACATGCCCGACGCCGATTTCACGCGATGGGTGACGCCGGAGCAGATCGCAGCGGTGATCGCGTTCCTGCTGTCGAAAGAGGCGCAGTGCATCACAGGGGCGCTGATTCCTGTCGCCGGACGTGTTTGAAGTCTCTTCACCCTACATCATGAGCAATTTCCCGCATGCGGGCGATTAGAGCAGCCTGCATGCGAGGGTGCAGTCCACGCTCGATCCGCTCGTGCGCGCGAACTACAAGGATCGCTTCGGTGCGGCGGTCGGCTATCTGACGGCGGACCCGACTTCAATCAAGCTGGCCCGACGGCGACGCTCGCAGCGATCCTCTCAAGACACATCGTGGGGAAATCGATGACGCTTCGGGCCGAAACGAAAGGCACGGCTCTCACGCGGTTCATCGACCGCTCTTCGGAGGGGCCTTTTTATCGCCGCACGCTTTTGCGCAACGCTTGTACTCCTTGCGCAACTCGACGATCTTCGCCGAGACGCTCGCCAGAATGCCGAGCGCACCGATTGTTTCGACCAACGCGGAAAGCATGAACGTCTCCTCTTCACAGGCGATGGGCGCCGGCAACGTGTGACAGAAGAGTAAGGGCGCTGCGTGCCGCTCACAATCTGGAAGTTCCGGACCCAGACTTCGCCGCTACCGAAGCATCAAGTTCGCGCGCGGGGGCATGCACAAATGGATGCGTCGATGAAGAGGAGGACGATTCACGCGACGCATGATTTGAACGTCGATACGCGCGGCAGGTTTCGTCTGAACGTTCGCTTGCCCACATTGCAGCGTGCATTTGCCGGCGATACTGTGCTCGCGCACGGGGGAAGTTTGCGCATCACGACAACTCGAAAGAAGCAAAGCGTTGTGGCGTTTGCAAGGCACTAGCGCCACGCGGCGCGAACCTTTGCCGAACATTTGGCCTTCCGGCGCCGCCCGGCGACCTCGGCCTCCAAAACAAAAGACTGAACGCCGGCTCTGGCCGGCGTTTTCTTCGTCGCATGCCGTGTCGTGCGGTAGCGGATCAAAGGGCAACAAGGCGGATGGCCCGACGTCGATTGCCCGCGCATTGCAGCATTGACGCGTGCGGATAGCTCATCGCCGGTAGTATCTGGGTTTGGCTTGCGCCTTCGCTCCCTATTCCTCGATGCCACATAACATGCGCGCTGTGCTCAACAAATGGCTGTTCATCGTCTGTCTGCTGGGCAGCGGAACGATCTGGTCCACGGTGATGCTGCTGTTCTACCCGTTTGTCGGCCGCTCGGGCCGCTATGCGCTCGCGGCGTTGTGGTGCCGCGCGCTCGTGCGGGTGATGCGCGTGCTGCCAGGCATCCGCTGCTCGATAGAAGGCCTGGAGCATCTGCCGAAAGAGCCGTCGATCATCCTCTGCCGGCACGAGTCGACATGGGAGACGCTCACGTTTCTCGCGCTCTTTCCGCGCCGGATCAGCTTTGTGTTCAAGCAGGATCTTTTGCGTATCCCTTTCTTCGGCTGGGTGCTGAAGGGACTCGACATGGTGAGTCTCGACCGCGGCTCGCCCCGGCAGGCGCATGTCGCCGTCACGCGCGAAGCAGCGGAACGTCTTGCGAAAGGCGATATCGTCGTGATCTTTCCGGAAGGCACGCGCGTGCCACATGATGCGCCCGTCAGGCTGACATCGGGCGGCGTGCGTCTCGCCTGTGCAACGGGTGCGATGATCGTGCCCGTAGTGCACAACGCGGGCAAGGTGTGGCCAGCGAAAGGCTGGCCGACGGGTGCGGGGCACATCCGTGTCGTCGTCGGTCCCACGCTGTCGCCTGCCGAGCGGTCGCCGCAGGAACTGATTCACGAGGTTCACGACTGGATGCAATCGGAGTTGAAGAAACTCTAGCGCGAGGCTTTCGCATCATGCCGTGCGAAGGCCCGGTCGCCGATCGCGCGCCGCATGACGCGCTATGCACTCATGCCGTTACGGTGGCAGCGAGGGTGCCGTGCGCGATTTGCTGCTCGATGCGCATCAGGCCTTCGATCATCCGTGCTTCGGCCTTTGCGATGTCTTCCAGCGACGCAGCAGCGAGTTGCCGCTCGAAGATGCCGAGCGCGATGGTCAGCCACGCGTAGTTGTCACCCTCGATGATCCACTCGCCGCGCGTCTTCTCGATCGCGTCGATGTCCGTCATCGCGATCTGCGCTTCGGCGATATCGTCGAGCGCTTCAGGAAGATGACCGATGCGGCCGAGTTCTTCGGCAACGAGCAGTTGCCGACCGAGCGTCGTGTACAGCTCGCGCGAGCCATCACCTCGGCGGAACGCGTCGAGGCTCGCGTACGCCTGCAGCAGCATCGCGCGCGTGATGGGCTCGTGCGCGGCGCGGCTGAACGTCAGCGCGCGCAGCAGCGGCGACATGGCGGGACGGGTCTGTTTGCGGCTTCGCGATTTGTGCGACATGGTGGTGTACCTCTTCTCTTCGTTTCCGGCGCGCGCAAATGGCTTGTGAAACGCGCGGAAAAAGATGCCGCCGATGCTCTGGCGGCACGTACAGGGGAAAATCAATGACAAGCCTGCGAACGGATAATGAGCCGCGACAATTAAGACAGAATTAAATCGCGAGCGTCGTGCCGATCACCGCACGCGGGCTTCGTCGAAAACTACTGGTATTGGGCGTGCGGTGCCTGACGCTGCGCCGCCTGTTCTTCGGCATGCTTCTTCGCAAGGTGACGCCCGACGACGCAGCCGCCGACCGCGCCGACGACGGCGTGGTGCCCCGCGTAGTGCCCCGCGACGCCGCCGACCACGGCCCCCTTGATGCAGCCCGCCGCGTGGGCCGTCCCGCTGACGGCGAGAAGAAGCGTTGCGGCGGCAAGCGTGGTCTTACCGAATGCTGTCATGCTGATACCCCGTTCGAGTTGTTCGATCCGATGTTGCGCCGATGCGGCTGAATTCAATGGCATTCACGAGTCGATTCGCGCCGATAGCGTCAGCGCAGTGTACGCGGCAGCCCAGGCCGAAGGTGCAACATGGTTGCGAGTTTCGTAACAAGCAGTTAGACGGAATCGAAGGGCGTCGCGCCCTTCGATTCCAGCGTCGGACGTCACGTGACAGCGCAAGGTCGCTGGGGCGGCGTTGCGCGCAGACGGTGCGAGGTCTTCGGCGCAGCGGCGGCCGCCGATGCCGCTTCCGATACGCCGCTCGGACTCGAAGGCACATCGGCGGGACGCGTGGCGGGGCCCACCGCGTTCGGATACATCGCCATCAGCGTGCGAAGCACGCCGTTCGTCCAGCCGAATCCATCCTGCAACGGATACTCGCCGCCGCCCGCCGACGTCGTGCCCGCGTTCGCGTCGACGTCGTACTTTTCGACCAGCTTGCCCGTGTGCTGGTAGTACGCGACGTTGGTGCGTATCCAGCGCGTCGCAATCTGCTGCGCGAGGTCTCCGTGACCGTAGCGACGCAAGCCCGTCACCGCGAGATATTGCAAAGGCGCCCAGCCGTTCGGCTCGTCCCATTGCTGTCCCGTTCGGACGGTGGTCGTTGCAAGGCCGCCGGGACGCAGCAGCTGCGCGCGCACCGTCGCGGCAACCGACGCCGCTTGCGCCTTCGTCGCGATGCCGGAATAGAGCGGATAGACGGTCGCCGCGCTGAGCCGGTGCGTGAGCTGATGCTTGACGAAGTCGTAGTCGCCGAATGCGTTCAGCTGCGAATCCCACGCGACGCGGCGAATCGCTTCGGCGCGCACGGCCGCGCGCTGCTCCATGTTTTCCGCGTGCGACGCGTCGCCCTGCACGCGATACGCTTTCGCGAGCGTGCGTTCGAGATCGACGAGCAGAGAGTTCAGATCGACGGGAATCAGCGACGTGACTTCGACTGTCGCGAGCGACTTGCCGTCTGCGAACCAGCGCGAGCTGAAATCCCAGCCCGTTTCGCCGCCCGCGCGCAGGTTGCGCCACAGGTCTTCTGCGTTGCGCTCAGGCGTCGCTTGCGAGGTGACGACGTCTTCCCGATACGATTCGTCGCGCGGCGTGCCACGGTCGTCCCAATAGCGGTTGAGCAACGTGCCATCGGGCAGACGCACGAGATGACGATACGCGTCGCCGGGCGCGATCTGGTTCTGGCCGTCCATCCAGTAAGCGTATTCTCTGCGCAGCACGGGCAGATAGTGCAGATAGACCTGATCGCCTTCGCGCTCGGCCGCGAGACGCACCATCTGCGCGAAGAACGGCGGTTGCGAGCGGCTGAGATAGTACGTGCGGTTGCCGTTGGGAATGTGGCCGTAGCGATCGATCAGCGTCGCGAAGTTGTCGAGTTCGTCTTTCAGCAGATCTTCACGGCCGCTTTGCCGAAGGCCGAGCATGATGAAGTACGAGTCCCAGTAGTAGATTTCGTCGAAGCGGTCGCCGGGCACGATGTACGGACGCGGAAGCGGCAGCAACGACGACCACGGGCTCGCGTTCGAATCGGGGTCTCGCCGAAGCACGGACCACAGCGTGTCGATATGTGCGGTGACGCTCTGGTTCGGATCGGACACGTAGTTTTTCGTTTCGCGCGCGGGCAGCGTGAAGCGCTCGTCGACGAAGTACTTGAGATCGAAATGCGCGTCTGATTTCTGACCGGCATAGTCGGCGACGATCTCCTTCGGCGGCACGTTGGGCACCATATCGGCGAATGTCTTGCTGTCCGGATAGAGATGCGCGAGTTCGACATCGCGATACAGGTCGCCGTACAGATCCGAAGGCGGAACGGGCACGACGGGCGATGCGTTCTGGGTGCCCCGGTTCGATACCGCCGCTGTAGAGGATGCGCCGGACGATGCGCTTGCGGGTAAGGCCTGCGCGTCGGCGGGCTGCGCGTCGAATGCGAGCAGCGCGCCAGAGCACAGGATGATGCGAGCGATGCGGGCGGCGTCGAAGGCTATGGAAAGCATGCGGCGGGCTTGGGGTTGCGGCATCGGAAGAGGCGCTCCTGGTAGTGAAGACCGTTCGAAGACAAGGAGTCGCGCAAGCAAGGTATGTTCCCCGGCGACGGATGTCCGCGCTTTCGAGCAAGAGAGTGGACGAAAGCGCACGAAAGCGAACAAGAGCTGACGAAAGCCTGCGCACGCGCCATGCGTTTAGACGGAAACCTCCGATGACTGTTCAACAGCAAAGCTGGATCAGAAGCGTGATGATCGCGCCCGAGACGGCATCAACGGACATGCAGGCGGCCATCGTCCCGCGCTCGCGCCAGGTGTCGAGTTTGTGATGAGCCTGATCGTCAGGAATATGGACGGGCTCGCGCAAGTGATGATGCCGTCCGGCAAAGGCGGCTCGATGTGATGAATCGTGTGCGCGTGTATGCATGCGTGGTCTGGCGCACGTCCCGCTTCGGCGAAACTAACACCCTCGCGATCCAGCGACTATCCTCTAATGAGGTCCGGGCATTGTGTCGGCTGTATCGAGCCGACGTGCGTCGAACATAGCTTCGACGTTAGCAAACGACTTTGCCCGAAGGCCGCGCGAGCTTGCGCTCGTGTCAATCGATTGAAGTTGCAACGATCGGACAAGGAGTTGAAAAATGAAGACCCTTGCGTTTGCTCTTGCACTTGCTGGTTTCGCCGGGCTGATTGCGCCCGTGACCTCTTACGCGAAGATCGATCAGAACGCCGACTACTATCGCGCCGAAGATCGCGTGCGGAATTCGTCGGGCGATCCGAAAGACGCTGCGCGGCAGGCGGGGCATGGCCAGGCGTCGGCGACTTCGAGCCAGTAGTGTTTTCGCGGTAGTGTCTGTTTGCGGCGGATCGATGGCTGCCCGCCGCAACGAAATCCCTGCTTCGCCAAAGCGTCCTTGCATCTCGAAGGCTGACTCCTTCAGCCACCGCAGCCGTAACCACGCACCCGCCCACCACTCCCTGGCCGAAAGAATCTATTCACTACAAGGAAGGAATACCGGGGCGGCGCGTGGGCGATAATCGAGCGTCTCTCACATCAGTCAAGCGTCGCGCATGCCGTACCCCGACCAGCGCAACTCGACGGGGAAAAGAATCCAGCCAGGATTCAATCGAACGAATGAGCGTTTACAATCCGGGCTCGCGTTTTTCACCGAAAACGCAGCATCGGATCTGCCCCTCAATCATTTCGTTCAATCTCATGTCGACACCCAATCGCGTCAATAGCCGCCGTTCGCTGACCCTGCTCCAATTGCTCTCTCTCGTAGGCATCTCTGCTGTGCTGTGCAGCGCGCTGCTGCGTCACTTCTACTAGACGGCGGCCTGCAAGACGCGCCGTTCGCCTGTCGTTCACTTTGCATGTACAAGAAAGCCACTGCTGTAGAAATCCAGTTCTCGCCCGATCGGCTCAACGATGGCGCCGGCGATCCCTTCTGGATCGACCTGAACCTGACGGAAGCGACAGCCCTGCATCAGGCGCTGCAACGCTATCTCGATGCGCCAGCCGGTGAGCGGCCAACACCGCTCGTCGTGTCGCTCGATCACGACGACAGCGCGGCAGCGGCGGAAGCGCGCGGATCGAATGACGCGGCCGCGACGCAAGCGCCGTCATCGAACGACGAATTCAAGCAGTGGGTATGCGTGATTTGCGGCTGGATCTACGACGAGGCAGCCGGCTTGCCTGAGGAAGGCATCGCGCCCGGCACGCGCTGGGCGGACGTGCCGGAAAGCTGGCGCTGTCCGCTCTGCGATGTCGGCAAGCAAGATTTTGCGCTCGTGGAGTTCTGAGCGCGGGTCAGTGCCCCGCTGACGCCAGCGTTCGCGTGCACTCCCTGACCATCGACCGATAGATCGGATCGGCGACGCGGCGCTGAAAATACTCGACGAGCGTATCGTTCGCGTGCGGTCTGAGCCGAACGCCGATCGCGATGCCGCGAAAGAGCGACTGCGCCTCGATCCTGACCGCGCCGTTCGCGCGCACCTCGCTGAAATGCCGCACGCTCGATTGCCAGCGGCCGGCGATGCATCCTTCCACATCCGATACTGTCTGCACCGTTTGCGCCGAGTAGTTCGGCGCCAGTGAAAAGAGACTGTCCTTGCGCGAGCACGCGACGAGCGCCGCGCACACGACCGCGGCGACAGCGATATGAGAAAGGTTCAATTTTCGGTCCGTCAGGGCAGTTGAAGCGTAGAGAGCTTGTGAAACGCGCGCGGCGATAAGAGCCAGCGAGAGCGAGTATACTTTCGCGCCTTGAATGTTTCGCGACGCATCTGCATCGCATTGAATTTCGAAGCGCCATATCGGAATGAAAAGCACGCAATGAAAAGCATCATCTCCGTATCTGGCATCGTCTGCGCCATCTGGTTCTGCTCGACCGCCTTTTCGCAGTCGCAGCCCCAAACCGACGTACCCGACGACTACGCGTACCTCACGCGTCTTCACGTGCGTCCCGCCGTCATCAACTGTATCGCCGAACTCGACCGCCGGATTCGCACTACGTCACGCTATGACATGTTTCTCGCGCCCGATCGCCGTGTGCTGAAAGCCGGGATCGACGGCGGCAGCGGGATTTTCTCAGGCAACAATGGCGCTCAATCCGTCGAGTCGACGGTGACGATGCGCGCGTTTGCCCGTGTGCGCAGCAAGCAATCGTGGATTCCCGTCGTCGCGAAGTGCGGGATATGGCGCGAGCATGTGGTCGGCGTGTCGCTGCAGAAATACGAGGGCCGTACGTCCATCGTGCATTGACGCGCGCAGGGCCTAATCGCCGCGATCGTTCAACTTGAATCCCGCCGACGGGCCATATACAAGCCTATGCTTCGGAGCGAGCAGGTCGTAGTCGCGCAACGCGGACAAGTAGGACGGCCCGTGAATGATGGCCGGCGACGGCGTCGATGCGCGATGCCGTTCGGGCGGAGGCGGCTGCTGCAGGAGCGCCGGGTCGAAACCGGAACTGGATGGCAGATTGGCGAGCACGATAGCCTGCGAGCCCGCGCCAGCCGAATGGACTCCGGCTGCGGCAAACGCTGCCATCCACGCTGTGAGCAGAACGACGTAAGATTTCATTTGAAACCGCAAACGCGCACACTGATTCGTCGGCGCATCTTTGCGCACCACGCGCCAATCCGCCGCGATGATTCGATATTAGTCACGCAGTGACATAATTTCAACCAGCACCCGACATCGATGGAGTCTCCCATGGCAGCACGTCCCGCCGCTGCGGTCGAAGCCCCGACCAAGCAGGATCTGGAGGCGATGTCCGCGTTCCGTTACCAGTTGCGGCGCTTCCTGCGTTTTTCCGAGGAGGTGACGCACACGGCCGGCATCACGCCGTTGCAGTATCAGCTGATGCTGCACGTGCAGGGCATCGAAGGCCGCGACTGGGCGACGGTCGGCGAGCTTGCTGAGCGTCTGCAGGCCGCGCCCCACGGCACGGTGGCGCTCGTGTCGCGCTGTGAGTCGGCGGGGCTCGTCGCGCGCAAGACAAGCCGCAGCGACCGCCGCCAGGTGGAGGTGCATCTGACGTCTAGGGGTGAACGCCTTCTGATCCGGCTGGCTACCTTGCACAAGTCCGAGATGGAGGCCTTTGGTTGGGCATTCAAAGGCGAGTTCGAAGGCGCGTGAACTCGCTCGCGCCAGCGCCGTTTTGCGCCGCGCCGCCGCGATGAATGGCACAGCGTGATGTATCCGCCGGCCGCTAGCCCGTTTTGACCGTTATCCAAGCTCCTCGATCATCAGCCGCGCGGCGGGCGATAACACCGAACCGCGCCGCGTCACGATCCCATAGGGTTCGGTACGGGATCGCACCTCGATTGCAAGCGTCCGTGCAAGGCCGTGATCGGACAGCATCGCGGCCATGTCGCACGGCATCAGCGAAACGAGTGTCGGGTCGCGCTGCAGCATCAGCACCGTCGTCATCGTCGACGCGGTTTCGATCGGGTGAGGCGGCACCGGGAGTCCTGCTTCCTTGAACTCGCGTTCGAACAGCGAGCGCAGCGGCATCATGCTCGGATAGACGATCCAGCGGGAAGACGCGAGATCGGCGAGCTTCACGTCTTGCGCGTCCGCCAATGGATGCGCGAGGCTCGCGACGATCGCGGCCGGTTCGTCGCTCAGTTCCCGATAGTCGTAGTGATCGGGCTGCCGCGCGACGGTCTTGCGGCAAATGGCCAGATCGAGCCGCCCCTGGTCGAGCAACGCGAGGAGCCGCGCGCTCGTGTCCTCAACGACTTCGACCGACAGCGTGGGCTGTCTTTGCCGCAGACGCGTCAATGCATCGACCAGCACGCCCGACACCGCGCCCGTGATCGCGCCGACGGCGAGCCTTCCGCCCGAGCCTTGCAGAATGCCCTCCATCTCTTCGCGCAGATGCGCGACGTCCATGTGGATCAGCCGCGCGTAGCGGATCACGCAGCGCCCGAGTTCGTTCGGCTGGATGCCGTGCGGCGAGCGCGTGAAGAGCGTCGCGCCGAACGTCGCCTCGATTTCGCGCAGCGCCTTCGTTGCGCCCGGCTGGGTCAACGCCATCTCGTCGGCGGCGCGATGCAGCGAGCCATGCTCGTCGAGCGCGATCAGAAGACGCAGTTGCTTGAGCCGCAGACGCGCGGCAATCGAATCGACATTCGGCAGCATGGGTTATTGTGTTCTCAGCTTTTCCATCAGGAAGTCCACGAAGCAGCGCACGCGCGACGACAGATGCCGCGCATGCGGATACAGCAAAACGAACGGCCGCGTGCGCCCGCCATAGGGCGTGAGCACTTCGCGCAGCGTTCCATCGTCGAGGTCGCGAGCCGCGACGAACCGATAGGTCTGGAAAAGGCCCGCTCCGTGGCGCGCGAGCGTGACGCCGGCCAGCACGTCACCGGATGTGCTGTATCCGCCGCGCGTCATCATCTCCAGTTCTTCGCCTTCCCGCATGAAGATCCACGGCAGATTGCGCCCCGTGCTCGGCAACGCGTACTGAATGCACTCGTGGTCGATCAGATCGTCGGGAGTCTCCAGCTTGCCGGCCGATTTCAGATAGGCCGGCGAAGCGACGACGACGAGCTCGGCATCTTCGAGCTTGCGCGCGATCAGTGCGGAGTCGTCGGGCGCGCGGCCTCGTATGGCGAGATCGAAGCCTTCGTCGGCGAAGTCGATATTGCGGTTGCTCAGATGCGCCTCGACGGTCACGCCCGGATAGCGCGCGCGGAATTCGGCCAGCAGCGGCAGCACGCGGTAATGGCTATACGGAGTCGGCATGCTGATGCGCAAGACGCCCGTGGGCGTGCTCTGCTGTCCCGTCACTTCGCGCTCGGCGTCGGCAAGCTGGTTGAGCGCCTGACGACATTGCTCGAAGTATCGGCGTCCGGCATCCGTAAGCCTGATCTGTCTCGTCGTGCGCACGAAGAGCCGCACGCCGAGACGCGACTCCAGACGCGCGACTGACCGGCTCACGGCAGCGGGCGTCACGCTCGCTGCCGTCGCTGCGACCGTGAAGCTCTCCAGTTCCGCCGCGAGGCAGAACAGTTCGATGCTGCCCAAAAGAAGGTCTTCGAATTGACGCTGCATGGCCTTTCCATGATCTGGATGTGCTGCTCGTTTTGCCCGACGCAAAGGCACGGCGCGGTGCAGCGGGATGGTTGACGACGGGTTCGCAGAGGATAGCAGGTCTCGCTATACGGGCGCGCCCGCAGCGCCGCGCGTGTGAGTCGCGACTCGCGATACGGCGTGCCATTGCTGCCGCAACGATACGCGAGTTGCCCGATCTGTTCCCGTCGCTCAACAGTGTCTTGACTGGCAACCGGTTGACCCGTCGTTGCCCGATAACCGATCATCCGATGTAAAGAGGCTATGCTTGCAAGAGCATGTGCAGCCGAAAGCAGGGGCCTTCGACTATCCGCTCTGACGTGTGGATCGCGGGCGGCACGGTCTCCAACTTACGCGATGAGGTCATCAGATGAGCAATCGTTTCGAAGACAAGCCGCTTCTCAAGCTGCTTGGCATCAGCAAGCCGATCATCCAGGCGCCCATGGCGGGCACCAGCACACCTGCGCTCGCCGCAGCCGTTTCGAATGCGGGCGGCCTCGGATCGCTCGGCGTGGGCGCGATGAATGCCGAAGCCGCGCGAAAGGCAATCCGCGACACGCGCGCATTGACCAACGCGCCCTTCAACATCAATGTTTTCTGCCATGAACCCGCAACCGCCGATGCGAAAGTCGAAAAGGAATGGCTGAGCTGGCTCGCTCCGCACTTCGAGAAGTACGGTGCGAGCGCGCCTGAAAAGCTCGGCGAGATCTATACGAGCTTCGTCGAAGATCAGGCGATGCTCGACGTGTTTCTTGAGGAAAAGCCGGCTGTGGTCAGCTTCCATTTCGGCTTGCCTTCGAAAGAGATCGTCAAGGCGCTGAAGGACGCGGGCATCAAGCTGCTGGCGTCGGCGACGAATCTGGACGAGGCGGCGGCCGTCGCCGATGCGGGTGTCGATGCTCTGGTCGCGCAAGGTATCGAAGCAGGCGGCCATCGCGGCGTGTTCGATACGCGAGCCTTCGACGAAGGCCTGGGCACGTTCGCGCTCACGCGCCTCTTCGTGCAGAAAATCGATCTGCCCGTGATCGCGGCGGGCGGGATCATGGACGGCGCCGGCATCGCGGCGGTGCTCGCGCTCGGCGCGCAGGCCGCGCAACTCGGAACGGCATTCGTCCCGTGCCCGGAGACGTCGATCGACGAAGGCTACCGCCGCGCCATTCTCGGCGATCCGGCGTATCACACGGTTTTGACGTCGGCGATTTCGGGGCGGCCGGCGCGCAGCATGGTGAACAGGTTCACGGAACTGGGCCGCTCGGCGGACCGTCCGGCGACGCCGTCTTATCCGATCACCTACGACGCGGGCAAGGCGCTGCATGCCGCCGCGAAAGCAAAGGGTGAGTTCGGTTATGGCGCGCAGTGGGGCGGCCAGGCGGCTGCGCTCACCCGCTCGCTGCCCGCCGCCGAGCTGGTCGCACAACTGGAGACCGAACTCGTCGAGGCCATCCGGCGTTTGCAGCAGTTCGCGTCGTAAAGGAATGGACCGGCGCGAGATGGGAGACCAGACTGGCCATGCAGAAACCGGCGAGAACGTGCGCGACATCGGCGCTTCGGTGTTGTCGATCAATGTCGGCTTGATCCAGCCTCTCGACGTCGGGCTGTCTTCGGAAGGGCTGCAAGTCGAGTCGGCGATACGCAAGCGCTCGATCAGCAGCGCGAGCGAAGGCGCGATCGTCGAAGTGAAGAAGCTGGGCTTCGTCGGCGACGAGCAGGCCGATATCAGCGTTCACGGCGGGCTCGACAAGGCAGTCTATCTGTACCCGATCGAGCACTACGCGTGGTGGCGTGAACGGCGCATCGAGGCGGGTGTCGCGCATGCCGACAGACTGTTCGAATTCGGTGCATTGGGCGAAAACCTGACGACACAGGGCGTGCTCGAAACAGACCTGTGGGTCGGCGACGTGCTCGTCATCGACGAAGTGAGGCTACGTGTCGAAGCGCCACGCAGTCCCTGTTTCAAGCTGAACGCAGTGATGGGCTATAGGCGCGCGGTAAAGCACATGTATCTGAGCGGATTCGCGGGTGTCTATCTGAGCGTCGTGCAAACGGGATGGGTGCGAGCGGGGTCGCGTATCGGACTCGTGCAGGGGCGTCGCGAGGAATCGATCGGCGGCATGCTCGACTTGCGCCGCAGCCGCGCGCGTAGAGAGCCCTGAACGAAACCGTGCGGGCTCATTGCGCGGAGAACCTTTAAGCCTCTTCGCGCAATGGCCGCAACTGGCTGCTTCAATTTTATGCCGGCACTCAGTCCGGCTTCTTCGCTTTCTGCCGACGATATTCGTCGACGGGCAGTCCGCCCCATCCCCAATTCTCCGTCTCGACTTCCTGAATGACGACGAATGTCGCTTCGAGCGGTTTGTTGAGCACGTTGAGAAGAAGCTCGCTGGCTCCCTTGATAAGCTGCGCCTTCTCTTCCGGCGTCACCGCATTCGTGCCGGGCTTGTTTCCTTCACGAGTAACCTGAATGGTCACGATAGGCATGGCAATCTCCGTGATGTTAGGCGGATGAGGCATCGTTGCCGATGCCTCGCCGTTGTGCTTAGTGGCCTGCGCTCTGGCCGCCGTCGACGTGCAGGATCTCGCCCGTCACGAACGGCGCGGAATCGAGGTACACGACGGCGTCGACGATGTCGCGCATTTCACCCATATGGCCGACGGGATGCAGCGCGCCGAGTGCTTCATGCGTTTCCGGCGCATGCATTGGCGACTTGATGATGCCCGGCGAGACGGCGTTCGCGCGAATACCCGTCTTCGCGTATTCGATAGCGAGCGATCTGGTGGCCGCATTCAGGCCGCCCTTCGTCAGCGATGCGAGCACCGAAGGCACGCCGGAAATTGCATGATCGACGAGACTCGTCGTGATCTGCAACACATGGCCGCTTTTGTTCTTCTCCATCTCGGCGATCGCGAGCTGCGTGATATGGAAGAAGCCGTTCACGTTGACGTTCAGGATGGAGGCATAGTCTTCAGCCGTGTATTGCGTGAACGGCTTCGCGATGAAGATGCCCGCGTTGTTGATCAGCGTATCGACGCGGCCGAAGCGTTCGACGGCTTCGGAGACGGCACGCTTTGCCACTTCGCGATCTCCGATGTCGCCTGCGACTGTGACGATGTTCGGATCGTCGGAGGGCTTGATCGAACGCGCGATCGCGACGACGCGATAGTCGCGCTCCCGGAAGGCTTTGACGAGTTCTGCACCGATACCTTGTGATGCGCCAGTGACGATAACGACCTTTTGCGAGTTGCTCATGATTGACCTCGATACGTTGGTGGCATTTGCCGTCGGGGATCGACAGCGCCGTTAGGTCGTCAATCTAGGCTTGCTCGATCCGCTTGCGTACACCCGTAGTGGACAAACAGTTTTGACGCGTGGGAACAAATGCGGATGCTTTGCGCACGCCCGCCAATAGCCGACGCGCGGCGCGTGCGCGCGGACGGCGCGGAATGGCCGCGCCGAACGGTGTGTGAGTGGGGCGATTATTGACGTTGCGTCATGACGGTGCGGGCGCCGGGCGTCGCACAAATGCGAGGCCCGGCCGATGCGATGTGCGCTCTGTGCTTCTTTCTGGAATTCACTGGTGCGAATTCCGCCACTTAATGAGTGAAGCGGAAGAAGCGCCATTTCACTCGCAGTGATGGCACGCATCATCAAACATCATTTTACTTGATCGATTCACGCTCCTATCGTTAAGCAAAACAGGAAGAGCGCAGCGCAATGCGCCTAACCCGAAACGAAATACAGGAGACATCGTGGTCGATTCCACTGCGCATGACGACGTCCGGCTGTCGCCGGCATTCGAACGACTGGTCGCCCGGCGACGCAGGCTCGTAGCATGGCTTACGTTGGGCACCTTGCTGCCGTACTACGCTTTTGTGTTCATTGCGGGGTTCGCGCCGCAAGTGCTTGCCACGCGGCTTTATCCCGGAAGTGTGATTACGATCGGCTGGCCTGTCGGTGCAGTGTTGATCCTCGGGACGTGGGTTTTGACTGGCATCTACATTCGGCGCGCAAACGGAGAGTTTGACCAATTGACCGCTCGGATTCTCGCGGGAGGCGCTCAATGAAGCGGCCGATCAGAATCGCAGTCGCTGTGCTCACCGCTTTCGTTGCACAAGCGGCGATGGCCACGCCGGAAGCGTTGGAGAAAGTACAGAAGCAGCCGCTCAACACCACCGCAATCGCGATGTTCGTCATGTTCGTGATCGCGACGCTAGGCATCACGTACTGGTCCGCATCGAAGACGAAGTCGATGAAGGACTTCTACAACGCCGGCGGCGGCATTACAGGATTTCAAAACGGTCTTGCGCTCGCGGGCGACTACATGTCGGCGGCGGCTTTGCTCGGGCTGACGAGCATGATCTTTTTCAACGGCTATGACGGCATGCTTTACGCGGTGAGCTTCTTTGTCGCGTGGCCGCTACTGATGTTTCTCTTTGCCGAACGCATCAGAAACCTGGGGCAAGTCACCATCGCCGATATCGCGTCGTTCAGGCTGGACCAGCAGAGAATACGGACACTGATGGCGTTCGGCTCGCTGACGGTCGTCTGCTTCTATCTGGTCGTGCAGATGGTGGGCGCGGGGCAACTCATCCAGCTTCTATTCGGGCTCCAATACAACTACGCCGTCATGGTGGTCGGCATTCTGATGGCCGTGTACGTGACGTTCGGCGGGATGGTCGCGACAACCTGGGTGCAAATCATCAAGGCCGTGCTGATGCTGTTCGGCGCAAGTCTGCTGGCCATATTGTCGTTGAGCCATTTCGGCTTTTCGATCGACAACATGTTCGAGCAGGCAATCGCCGCGCACAAGAGCGGAAGCGGCATGATGCTGCCGAGCAAACTCGTGGCCGATCCGTTCGAGATGCTATCGCTGTCGGTGGGGCTGGTGTTCGGCACATCGGGACTGCCTCACATCCTGATGCGCTTCTTTACCGTGCCCGATGCAAAGGAAGCGCGCAAGTCCGTGTTCGTCGCGACGGGGTTCATCGGATACTTCTTCCTCGTTGTCACCGTGCTCGGCACTGCCGCCATCGTCATCGTAGGACGCAATCCCGCCTTCTATGAGCACGGCGTACTCGGCGGAAAACTGATCGGCGGCGGCAATATGCCCGTGATGCATCTGGCGAAGGCCGTGGGCGGCGATTTCGTACTCGGCTTTCTGTCCGCCGTCGCGTTTGCAACCATTCTGGCTGTCGTAGCGGGGCTCACGATGGCGGGTACCTCTGCGATCTCGCACGACCTGTACGCGATGGTAATCAAGCGAAACAACGCCGATGCCGCGCAGGAAAAGCGCGTGTCGAGAGTTGCCTCGGTCGCCATCGCGGGCGTCGCGATTCTGCTTGGCATTCTCTTCAAGGATCAGAACGTCGCGTTTTTGGTGGCGCTGACATTTAGCGTCGCAGCATCCGTCAATTTTCCGATTCTGACCTTGGCGATCTACTGGAAAGGCTTGACGACTCGCGGCGCGCTGATGGGCGGCATCGCTGGCCTCGTGAGCGCAGTGAGCCTCGTCGTGCTTTCGCCCGCTGTGTGGGTGAAAGTACTTGGGCACGCGATCGCGATCTTTCCATACGACTACCCCGCCATTGTTTCAATGACGATCGCGTTCTTCTTCACGTGGATCGGCTCGCTTACCGATCAGGGCGCGCGAGCATCGATAGAACGGGAGAAGTTCGACGACCAGTTCGTTCGCGCTCAAACAGGCATTGGCTCTTCGGGTGCGGTCAGTCACTAGCTATTGATTGGAGTGGGAAATGTCGAAGCTGCAAACCTCATACGTGTCGGAATCCCGTTCGCACGGCGAGCGCATGAAGGCCAGGTTTCAGGTGCGCGATAACGGCCTGGGCTTTTCGCCGATTACGATCGTGCTTCATTGGGTGGTGGCGGCGCTCGTGCTGTCGATCATCGCGATCCAAATCGCGCTTTCCGTTTCGCCGGACAGCGGGCTCACGAAAGTGCTGAATCTGCTTGGGACAATCCTGTTTCCTGTATCGGCCTACCGGTTCTGGGCGCGCATCACGTCATATCATCCGTTGCCCGTCGGCACGCCGAATCCCGTCGAAGTGATCGTCAGCCGGTCGGTGGCGACGGCCCTCGCGCTCGCGATGGTTCTGCTGCCGATTGCGGCGTGGCTGTCGAAGTCGGCGGCCGGACTGCCGATCGAATTGCCCGGAGGGTGGTTCATTCCTGCGCTGATATCGCCGGATCATCAGGCGGCGCGAATCTTCGACATTCTCTTCAAGATCGGCGCTACGCCGTTTGTGATCGGGTTGGCGTTGCATATCTTCGGTGCCTGCAAGAACCATCTCGTGCTGAAAAACGACGCCTTGAAACGGATGCTTGGAAAACGTGTGGAGCTTTAACACCATGAGCACAACCAGTTATGAATTCGGCGGCAATGCCGTCACGGAGCTTTGCGGAGTTCAATACCCGATCTTCCTCGCCGGGATGGCCGCTATTTCCGGTCCGAAGCTCGTCGCTGCCGTTGCGAACGCGGGCGGAATGGGCACGATAGGCGGATTGCGCTTGCCGCCGCTCGCATTACGAAAGTGGCTAAGGGAAACGAAGAGCCTGACCGACAAGCCTTTCGGCGTGAATCTCGTGCCGTCGTTTGGCGGCCCGGATGTATTCGAAGCGCAGTTCCGGATCGTGCTTCAGGAAAAGCCGCGCATGCTGTCGCTGTTCTATGCCGAGAACTACCCGGATATGATCGCGCGTGCAAAAGACGCGGGAATGATTGTGATGGTTCAGGTGGGCTCCGTCGAGCTTGCGCGACAGGCGATTGCGAATGGTGCCGATATCATCACGGCCCAAGGCAGCGAGAGCGGTGGCCATTTGAATCGCGGCACCATTGGGCTGCTTTCGCTGTTGCCCGCGCTCATCGAAGTTTCCGAGGGCCGGCCTGTGCTGGCCGCAGGCGGCATTACGAACCGCGATGACGTTCGAACCGTGATGGAAATAGGCGCGGGCGGCGTGCTCGTGGGTACTGCGTTTGTCGCGTGTGAGGAGTCGAATGCGCATCCGCTCTATAAGCAGAAGATCGTGGAAGCTACTGTCGACGACACCGAGTATCGAACGGGGTACTCGTTCGGATGGAAATACGGCACGCCGCATCGCGTGATCCCGAATCGCGACAAGTGGAACCTGTTGCGTTTTATCGGCGGCGGTGCGCGCGCGATCGACAAGCCGAAGATGGCACAGAAGCTGTCGCTCTATGCGGGCCAGGGTGTGGGAAAGATCGACCGCGTTATCCCGGCCGCCGAGCGTGTGGCGGAACTGGCGCAAGGTTTGAGCTGCGGCCGCGAACGGGTCCAGGCCGGCTCGGTCGAGCCGTTCAAGGAACTGCATCTGCGCTATGCCTGACGGCGCTTGAAAGTGAAAGACCACGCGCCGTGAACCTTGATTTCGGTTCACGGCGCGTGGTCTTTTCCAGCTCCCGTTGGCAGCATCGGGCAAATCAGTGAACGCTCGCGCCGGATTCCGTAGCGTCGATACGTCCCAGCCCGGTCGTCAAGATGTTTTCACTGGCCGCTTTCTGAGCGCCGCAATCCATTGCAATTTGATGATGCGCGAGATCGATCATCGCCGTGAGCGCCGGCGTGACGAGCGCGTCCTTGTTGCGAATGAACACGGTCTTGACGTTCGAGAATTCCTGCGGCAGTTCATGACACTGTACGGAATGCCGCGCGCCGTGGCTCTCCACGACAGATCGCGGCAGCAACGTAATACCCATCCCGGCAGCGACGCACGACATGATCCCATCCAGCGTGCCAAGTTCCATGATCTGGCCGGGAATGATGCCCGCCTGATAGAACCAGTGTTCGAGCGTCGAACGATAGAAACAACCCGTCCTGAAGACGAGCACTGTTTGACGCGATATCTCGTTCGTAAGAGCCGACAGTGAGTCGAATTCGTTGCCGCTCACGAGAACCAGTTCTTCGTGAAAGACTTCTTCCTGATACAGCGACGAAGTTTGATGAAAACCGCCGACAAAAGCGCCATCCAGCCGATGCGATTCGACGGCCTTGATCAACTCGGTCGTCGTGCCCGTCATCAGCGACAGCTGAACTTGCGGGTACTGCTCGTGATACCTGGCGAGGATTTTCGGCAACCGGATCGCGGCTGTCGTTTCCATCGACCCGAGCCGCAACAGCCCTCGTGGCGATGCGTTGTCGAGCAACGCGTTGCGGCTCTCATCCGTCAATTGAAGAATACGCTGTGCGTAGCCCAGGAAGATTTGCCCTGCCGACGTGAGCACGACGCCATTCTTCTGCCGAATGAATAGCTGCTGGTTCAATTCCGCTTCCAGCTCCTTGATACGCATCGTCACGTTCGACTGCACGTTGTGGATCTTTTCAGCCGCTGCCGTGAAACTGCCGTGCTCCGCGACCGCACAAAATATTCTCAGATGTCGCAGTTCCATTTTGCGCCTCGCCGGATCACGTCGGATGATGGAAGCTCAGGCTAGCACATTCACGCAATGATGAACGCGCCTGGCAGGACATGATTGCGCGCATCGTTGAGCACTGGGAAACCAGCAGCAAAAGCCGTAGCGTGGTGGCCTCATGCTGCGTGCTTTCTGTAGCGCGACGGCGTCGTGCCCAGCCGCTCGGAGAAAAGCGCCGTCATGTGCTGTTGCGAAGAAAATCCACAGGCTGCGGCCACATCGCAAAGCGGCGTGTCCGTCGCGCGCAGCATGCGGGCAGCCGCATTCAGGCGCTTTTCGACCACGAAGCGATACAGCGAATGGCCCGTTCGCGCTTTCACGCCATCGGAGACGACCCGCACGGGAAGATCGAGCGTCGCCGCGATTTGCGTACAGCTCAATGCGTCGTCGAGGTTCTCTTCGACATACTGTTCGAGTCGTTGGAATTCAACGCTCGACAGTGTCGGCCGATGAATGTCTTTAGCCGTTTGCAGTTGCCGCGTCGTTTCGATCCATGCGAGCGTCGCGAGACACTGGATTTCCCACGGATCGACGGGCAACGCGGCATTCGATGTCGTCTTGAGCCGTGCATAGCGCACCAGATGACGGATCGCGTCAGCGCCGAGATTGTCGCGATTGACGGTGCTTCTCGATGTATCCGCATGTGCATCGTTCATCCCGCGCTTGAATTCATCCGAATAGCGAAACGCAACGAAGCCGAGGCGGACCTGTTGCGCGTCGATATGCATCTTTCCGCCGCGTGGATGAAATGCCGCTGTCTCCGCGCGAAACGTGAGCGGAAGGGCGGGCCCGTCGTCGTAACGCGTATTCGAAACGATAGTGCCGAGCAGCAGACAGACCGTATCCGACGTGTTGTGCACGTCGAATGTGTAAGGCTGCGCACCTGAAATGCAGTACTCGAGCCCACGCGCGCCGGGCACGGCGGCGAATGCATCGATAGATCGGCCAGCCGGTCGCTGGGTCAATGCGGTCATGGTCGTCTCCATTCCGTCGATGACGCACTGGCGCGCGCCTGCGCCTCGACGTTCGTATTTCTGCATTCAACCGAGTATAGAAGAACGCATCGGCGCGAACGTGTTCCGATGGTTCGCCATTCGCGAACGCCGCGTCCGCGATTTTCATCCTGGTAGCGACCCTGATAGCGCGTTAAACCGGAATCTATAAAGCGCGAAACCTGAAAGACCCGCTGATTACGTCGACGTACGGTGCACTCCATGCCTCGCGGCACACGACACCAAAACGGAGACGACGATGAGAGCACCATTGGCGCGCAAGCGCATTCAGCATTGGCGGCATAACGCGCGGCGGCGCGGCAGGACGCTGGTCGCGCTGCTCGGCATGACGGGCACGCTGCCGCTCGCCGATGCCGCCTTCGCTTCAGGCATACCGTTCGCAACCGACCGGCCGCAAACGTGGCAGTTCAGCTCGGACTTCGAGGGCACTTACGATTCGTTCGGTGAAAACATCTGGTGGAACCACGACAGCCGCGCGTTCGACTCGCACGGCAATCAGATAAATGGCCCCGACACGAATACCTTCGTCGGACTGTCGACGTTCATCCACTACTGGAAGCTGTCGTCGCTGCCGCACGTCGGCTTCAATGCGAGCATCACGGTGCCCGCGATCCGCACGCAGGGCTCGCAATTCGCCGCAAGCGGGATCGGCGATCCGCTGATCGGCGGACTCGTCTGGTACAACCCGGCACCCGCGACGACGCTCGGATTTCAGGCCTACGTGCAGGTGCCCATCGGACAGAACAGCGTATCGACCAACACCTGGTCGTTCTGGCCTTCCGTCTTTTACGACGACTGGTATGGCCATGTGAACGTGGACCTTCTGGTCGGCGGCATTCTGCGCGGACGGACGCTGCGATCGGGTCATGACGATCTCAGTCCCGGCGACACGTTTCATCTGAATCTGCGCATCGGCTACAGCATTTCGCCACCCGACAATCCGTTCGCCATTCCCTTCTTCGCGCTCGATCACCAGACGAGCGGCGGCACCTTCAACCAGACAGCGGGTATCCCCGTGGGGAACAGCGCGAGCCGCGAAACGACGGTCGGCGCGGGCGTGCTGTTCCAGTTCAAGCCAAACAGCCTGCCCTTCGTGCACCAGAAGATGTACGACCAGCTTTCCATCCAGTACCAGCACTCGGTGTCGGGGCGCAACACGACGCTGACCAATGCCGTCCTCGTGCAGGCGTGGCACTACTGGTAAGCGATGCCCCGCATTCACCGATCGAAAGCAATAACCCAGGAGACAACCATGAGTGACGAGATTCAGACGCCCGCTACGTCGCGGCGCAATTTCATCAAGGCGGCAGGGGCGGGCACGGCGGCCGCCGCATTCGGCGCGGTGTCGCTTTCCGCCAAAGCCGCCGATCAACTGAAATTCGACGCGGAATACGACATCGTCGTGTGCGGCGGCGGAGGCGGCGGCTTGCCCTGTGCGCTCTTTTCGCGCTGGCTCGGCAACCGCGTCGCGATTCTCGAGAAGGCGGGCAGCGTCGGCGGTACGGCGGCGAAAGCGGCGTTCTGGTACTGGGTGCCCAACAACGAGCCGATGCGTCGCGCAGGAATCGCCGATCCGAAGGACGATTATCTGCGCTACGTCGCGCGTCTTTCGCGGCCCGAGCAATATGATCCTGCGCTACCGAAGTTCGGCCTCTCGGAGTGGGAGTACGAGATGTGCGAAGCGATCTATGACAGCGCATCGCCGGCGGCTGAATTGCTCGCGTCGAAAGGCGCACTGCCGTACCGGCATGAAGCCGCTGTGCCCGACTACTGGGCCGAGCTGCCCGAAAACAAGGCGCCGCGTGGCCGCGTACTGTTTCCGAAGGACGGCTTGCCGAGCATGTCCGATGGCGGCCGCGTCGCGATCCGCACGATGAGCGCCGCCGCACGGCGCGACGGTGTCGATATCCGCACGGGTTATCGTGTGCAAAAGGTACTGGTCGATGCGAATGGCGCAGTGACAGGCGTCGAGGCGCTGACCGAAGAAGGCACGATCTTTCGCGCGCGTGCGAAGAAAGCCGTCGTGTTCGCAACGGGCGGCTTTACGCACGACCCGGAACTGCGCAGGAATTTCTTGCACGGCGCCGTGTATGGCGGATGCGCAGCCGTCAGCAACGAAGGCGACTTCGTTCGCATCTCAAGCGCATTCGACGTGCAGTTGCGCAACATGAACTATTCGTGGATGGCGCCGATCTCGCTCGACAAGGCGATCGCAAAGGACGGCTCGCTCTCGGGCATCTTCACGCCGACAGGCGATTCGATGCTGTACGTGAACCGGTATGGCAAGCGCGTCGTGAACGAAAAGCTCGCCTATAACGAGGTGTGCGCGACGTTCTCGCAGTGGGACGGTTCGAAAGGCGAGTACCCGAATCTCGCGCTCATTTCGATCTGGGATCAACAGGCGCAGGAACATTGCGCAAGTGATGACTACGGCAGCCTGATCGTGCCGCCCGGCTCGAATGACCGGCACGTGCTGTGCGGCAATACATTGCAGGAGCTGGCGAGCGCCATTCGCGAGCGGCTTTCGAAGCACGCGAACGCGCTAGGCGGCATGCAGTTGAGCGACGGCTTCGTGCCGAACCTCGATGCGACCATCAAGCGGTTCAACGGCTTTGCGAAGGCGGGCAAGGATGCGGATTTTCATCGTGGCGAACGCATCGTCGAAAAGCTCTTTAATGGGCCCATCCAGAAAAAGGCTGATCAGAAAAACGAAACGATGTACCCGCTCAGCGCGAAAGGGCCGTACTACGCGGCGCTGATCGTTGCTGGCAATCTCGATACGAAGGGCGGTCCGAAGACGAATTCGCACGGCCAGGTGCTCGACGTGCGCGAGGTGCCCATCAAAGGCCTGTATGGCGTCGGAAATTGCGTCGCGTCGGCGTCCGCGCGCGCGTATTGGGCGGGCGGCGGCACGCTCGGACCCATCATCGCATTTGCGTATCGCGCGGCGAATGCGGCGCATGCCGAGAACACTTCACGCGCATGACGGGAGGCATGATGAAACGCATCAGCACACTATCGATTGCGATCGGCATCTCGTTCGCGCTCGTGAGCGCAGCGGGTCATGCGCAGGACTCGGCCGATCTTGCGGCGTTGGGCAAGAAGCTCGCGACCAACAACTGCGCGGTATGTCACACGTTTGGCAAAGGCGAGCCGAACGGACAGGGGCCGAACCTCTTTGGCATCGTCGGCAGGCCGATGGGCGCGCAGCCCGGCTTCAAGTACTCGGCGGGCATGCACGCGGCCTCGTCGGGCAAGGTGTGGGACGAAAAACTGCTCGACGCGTGGCTCTCCGATACGCAGACCGTCGCGCCGGGTAATGCAATGACGTACTTCGAAGGCGACGAGGCGCGTCGCCGGAAGATCATCGCGTATCTGAGCACGCTTCACTGAAACCCCTATCGCAACTATTCGCATAGGACCGGAGTAAGGCGCTGAAGCGGCAACTCCGGCCGACAGGAGATTGAAACATGGAAACCACCACGATGACGGATGAACAACGCAAGACCATCGCAATCGAATATTTGCGCAGGCTGGACCGCGGCGTGTCCGTATTCGATCTCTTCGACGACCACGCGGAAGTGCATTTTCCGAAATGGGGCATTGCGTCGGGCCGCGCGTCGTTCGAGAAGCTTTTCACGGACCTCGGTTCGATCGTGTCGAAGTTCAAGCACGATCTTGCTTACTTGAACGTGATTCAGCAGGGCGATATGGTGGTCGTCGAGGGCACGAGCTACGGGACGAGCAAGGGCGGCGTCGACTGGCGCGCGGGCGTGTCGCATGCGGGGCGTTGGTGCGATGTGTTCGAGATCCGCGACTTCAAGATCCAGCGGTGCTTTATTTACCTCGATCCGGACTATGAGGGTGCGGACACGGAGCGGTATCCGTGGCTGGGGCGGTAGAGGCCATTCGTGCCGGGAGGGCAGCATCGCTGCCCTTTGTTGCGCGCTGATCCGTGGCTTTAGCGGTGGTAGGCGTTCAGGATGCCGCTTGTATGAAGCGGCGCGCGATCCACCTGGTTGAGCAAGGCGTCTGTTATACGATGCCGTTGGGCGTACATACGTCCTTGCTCGTGAGGAAATGTCGATACGATCAGAACGTGTGACGCATGCCCACCGTGACGGCGACTTGCGTGTTGGTCGCCGATGGCGACAACGTGTTGATCATCGCATGCGAGAGCACCGAATCTGCGGGCGCGCCGTGTACGTTCTGGTAGACGCCTTCGAGATAGAAGTCGGTACGCTTGCTCACCGCATAGTCGGTTTGGAGCATCGCCGTGTTCCATCCGGGCGCCGAGCCGTTGTACGCGCCATGCGTATACGTGTAAGCGCCGGATACGCTCAATGCAGGCGTGAGCGCATATTTGGCATTCACCTCGTAGTTGTCGAGGCGCAGCGAGCCGGCAAGAGAGCCGACGCTCGTATCGTTCGCGCCAAGGTAAGAACCCGTTCCGAACGAGTACACGCCGGACACGTTGTCGATCTGCGTATGGCTCCAGACCAGCCCGACGACAGCCGGCCCGTACGTGTAGTTGCCGCCGAGCGACCAGATGCGCTGGCGTTGCGCGATGAAGTTGGCACTGGTGTCGCCTGACGTGACAGCGCCGCTTCCGTTGCCGGCATCGTTCAGTTGCAGATAGCCTGCCGCGAGATTGACGGGCCCTTGCGAATAGGACAGGCCGAAACCGTATGAGCGGTTGTTCGAAAAGTCACCGGCCTTGTTGCTGAATGAGTACATCGTTTCAAATGTGATGCCGCGATAGGCCGGGCTCGTGTACTTGACCGAGTTGTTGACCACGACGGAATTAGCCGCGAGATTGTCGTTCTCGAACGGATGCGCCGCCATGTTGCCGCCCCAGGTGTTGAACTCCGCCGTGAGAGGGCCGACGAGGTCGTTCATCACGTCAAACTGGCGGCCGAATGTCAGCGTGCCGTATGGATCGCTTTGCAAGCCAACCCATGCCTGCGAGCCGAAGCCATCGCCGGAGAAAGCTTGTGCACCATTGTTGAGAATGAAGCCTTGTTCGAGCTTGAAGAGTGCGTGCAAGCCACCGCCGAGATCTTCCGAGCCCTTGAGGCCAAATACGGTGTTCTGCGTCGAACTGCTATTGAGTTGCCAGTTGCTATGGCCCAGCTGGTTGTTCGTGTAGACGAGGCCCGTATCGAGCAGACCGTAAAGCGTGACGCTGCTTTGCGCGTGTGCCGAGACGGATATAGCTCCGAGCAGTGCGAGGGCGAGTGAGGATTTTTTCATGTGTGTGGGCTTCTTGATGGGCCGGCGATCAGATGAATCGATTGGTTCAGTGTCGTACTGTTGCGCGCGCATGCGGTACATGTTCTAGCCATGCGGCTTTGAATCCGTTCTATCGCGGATATGCGGAAGATTGCTTCACGATTATTGCGTGTCGTATATCCGCGTACTGATTGCGTTTGGAAGTGAGCATGCATGGCCGACGCGGCACAGCGGGACGACGCGAATCATATAACGCTCGATATAAAGTTTGCGTAAAAGTCGGTTCGACGAAATTTTGTCCCATCATACGCATGCATCGCATAGAAGCGATGGGCTTTCAATTCGCCGACGGACAGCGAATAACAGAAATATGGGCTTACACTTTGGCGCTATGTGTTGAATGATTGCGTCCGCTTTGCTCTTCATTGCATGAGGCAATTGCCATTACGATGGGCGGCGCTCACCACCGCGTGAGCCGGGACGCGGGCTTTCACGTTGCGCGCGATACCGAACAGACATCGTCGATGAAAAGGAGGAGTGGTACACAAAGGATGCTCGCCCGACCGGCCGTTCAGGAACAAAAATGGCTACCGCGAGAAAGTACGGCAGCGGGCGGGTTTGCGCATAGCAGGCTAAGGTCGAGGTCCAGTCGCAGTGCGCGTCGGCGACGCGCATGAGCACCGGGATCTCCACTTTCTGCCTGTCTTCTTGCTATTGCTACGAATCCGGTGGTACTACAAGAATGCTTAACTTCGATACAACCATCGAGACATATCTCGCGCACTTGAATCTCGGTCCGCTGCCGAGCCTTGCGATGAGAGCCCTCACCGATATGTACACGTTCAGAGGGCTCGTGCTGATCCCCATGTTGTGGTGGATCTGGTTCAAACCCGGTGAGCGGCGGGAATGGCATCGCGAAGTGGTCATCGCAACCGTTGTGAGTGGCTTACTGGCGCTTGCCGTTGGACGAGTGCTTGCCGATTTTCTGCCGTTTCGGGTACGTCCCGTCTACAACACTGAATTGCATTTGCATTTCGCGACCGGTTCTCTACATGACGCCATGTTGTCCAACTGGAGCTCGTTCCCGAGCGACCACGCGATGCTATGGATGTCGGTTGCTACGGGCGTATTTATCGTTTCGCGCCTCGCGGGAGTACTCGTATTTCTGTACACGGCCATTTTCATCTGCTTTCCGCGTGCGTACTTCGGCTTTCACTATCCGACTGACCTGCTCGCAGGTGCGGCAATTGGAATTGCCATTACTTATCTAATGACGTGGACCCCCGTCCGGACGCGCTATGCCGCGCCAACGTTGCAATGGATCGAGCGCTACCCTGGGCCTTCTTCGATGCTGGCGTTCATCCTGTGCTTCGAACTCGTCACGCAGTTCGATGAACTCCGCAGAATTGCGAGTGCGGCTTCGAAGGCGCTTTGAGTGCGGCCAACGCCGCGCGCAAACGAATCCCACTGATAGCGGGCGTATTGCAGTCGTCGTGCAAGATAAAGAAAGAATTTGCACGCTGTACAGGGTAATTTTTCAAATTGCCGTGTAATGACTGATTCAAGCCGCGACGGCTGATCCGAGTTCGGATGGCACGGATGCTGCATTCCGTCGCATCGTGCATCGCCTGCCCGTCGGCGCACGCGATACGAACTGCAATCGGGGAGGACGCGGTGTCCGCTATCAATGTCAGCCGGAGGCAACGATGTATGTCAGCGTTCTTGCGCCGTGATTTAGACGAACCATCTTGCAGGCAGGCAGTTCCTTCTTCTGGCTCGGCGCGGCACCGCGTCGGGATCGTCCCATGCGCGCTCGTGTTCATCGAAACGGACGGTACGGGCAGCCCGAATTGCACGCGCGCTGACCCCTTTTGCTACCTCGAACAGGCCATTACGCTCAACCGCAGTCTGATGGCAGTTGGGCTGCCGAGACTGACGGTCGCGACAAACGTCGCCGGGCAGATCGAGCAGTACTTGACGAAGATCGATTCCGATTCACGTCCGCGTGTGCTGCAGTTGAGTCCGTCCAGATTGACGCTGCAGAAAATGACGCGCTTCTATAGCGCGCACTTCAAGCTGGACATGATGGAGCAGGTCGCCGCGACACTGCGCGAAGGCGAGCTGCTGATGCTGCTCGACACCGACATGCTCGCGCTACGGGCGCTCGACGAAGAACTTCTACGGCGTTGTCAAATGTTAGGCGTAGGCGCATTTGACATCTCTGATCAGGAGTTTTCGGCTTACGGTGACGCACGCGTCATTGGCGATCTCGAGACCGTGGCGGGAAAGGCGCTTCGAAACCCGCGATGGTTTGGCGGCGAAGTACTGCTTGCATCGACCGCTTTCATCAATGAACTGGTGCCCTATGCTCACGCGTGCTTCGAGCGTTACCGACTTGCCATCGATGAGTTGAACCACAACGGAGATGAGGCATTCATTTCCGCAGCACTCAATCTGTTGGCAGACGAGGGTCATCAGATCATCGATCTTGGCGCACATCGGCTTGTTGGACGCCACTGGTCCGGCAATACTCACCGGGATCTTCGCTGGTTCAAAGGATGTTCGCTGCTCCATCTGCCCGGGTGCAAGCGCATGCTCGAGCGCGAGGCGCACCGGCACGCCTTCAGTGCGGAGCGAGTGTGGCGAAACCTGGTGCTGCGGCACGAGCTCAATCGAACCGTCTGGCCACTCAGGCAGTGGGTCCGCTCGCGTGCACGGTCGCGTCACGACGGGACGCCCGCAGCGTGATGCGATCAGATCGACTGCCACAGTCGATGTTCTCGTGTTAGATCCGGATGCGGAGCGGCGCGCTGGACTCGCATCCAGACTAACATCGCAAGGCATGCAGGTCATGCCGGCCAGCACGACAGAAGAAGCGAGGGTCGAGGTTCGTCGGCTCAATCCGCGTGTCATCGTCGCATCAAGCCCGATTGGTGCCGCCAACGCCAATGATTTGCTCGGAGATCTATCGCGAGTGCCGGACTGTTTGCGTCGTCCCGTCATGATCGCCTTCTCGATGGATGATGCGCGCCTCGATCGGGCCGGGTGGGATCGTTGGTTCCCGCGATCGGCAGATTCTGCTGAGGTTGTGCAAGCAGTAAGAGATGCAGTTGCACGACAGTAGGCAGTACTATTGCCACGCTATATGGCCCATCGTTGTCAATTCCGCAGTACCTTTTACTCATCTCCGAAAGCATGAATTGCTGCGCTATTGCAGTGCCGTATTCCCTAATTCGGTAAAAAAGAAATGTATAATGGCACTCAATGGTAGAGATTGCCGATATTAATCGCGCAGCTTCCAGGGTCGATACCGAAAAAATATTCTCGACGCGATGAAAATTGCGTCACTGCTTAAGCGTTGCTGGGTGAGTTCTCCCGCTCTTCATTAGCCAAAGAAACAAGCGCACATTGGCTTGCGCAAAGCCAACGCAGTCAGTAGCTGTATTGCGCCAGACAGATCGAACACACTCAGCGAACAATTCATCTTGCACATATGCGCAAGACTATCTCACGAGTGATCAAAAAAGGCGGAATTTCTTTTCGACCGCAAACAATCAGAAGAATCGTGCTATTTATCTGTTCATTTCCGATTCGTATGTAAATCCGAAGCGCATCCGGGTATTATTTCCACCGATTCAAAAGGGGCGCGCGAATAAATTGCCGGGCGATTTTTCCGTATCTTCGCGGCAAACGTTTGCACGTTGCACAAAGATGGGCGGCAGTCAGTGGCAACGCATTTGGGAATCGTCGTAGCTCGCTAGCAAAGTTTTCCAAGGCTGGACGGATCTGCCTGCAGTCGTGGATTTTGAGTTCTGGCGTCACCGCTCGATACGCATTCGGAGCGGGCAGTTCAATCATTTCTCATGTCACTCACTAAAAGCGCAAGTAGTTGTCCCTGTACATAAGGATTACTGATTAAGTAGCGCTTGGCCGACGCTGGACATCGCAGTTCGAGCATTCACCCACTTGGGACTTTTTATTCGAGAAATTTCTCGACAGGGGAAGTATTTGTCATGAATAAACGACGTCAATTTCTTGGTCAGCTGACGGCTATCGGTGGCAGCTATCTTCTCGCCGCTTGTGGCGGCGGTTCAGGCGATGGCGCGGGCGGCGCTTCCGGAGCGGCCGTCGCGAACGTTGCGGCTCGCGCAAGCACGGCATCGGCAAACGGCACAACCATTCCATCGGCAAGCTCGATCACAGACACCTCTGGTGCCGTGTGGACGTTGTCGCAAGGATCGGTCTACCGGAACGGAGTTAAAGCCGGCAACACGTATAACGTGACGCTGCTGATGATCTATGGCGCCGTGATTTACCATCAGGGCACGGGTGGGCAGTTCTATGCGTGGAACGGGTCCACCTGGACGGCGTGTAACGATCCGCGCCTCGGCGGAACGTCGCCTGACGGTACGACTATTCCGTCCGCTTCGTACATCATCGACAAGGCGGGCGCGATGTGGACCGTCGTCAACGGTGTTATCTATCGGAACGGCGGGACCGTTGGCAACACGTATAACGTGTCGCTGCTGTTGTGGTACGGCGGGAAGATCTGGCACATCGGTACGGGCGGACAGTTCTATGTGCTCACGGACCTCGATCGCTGGTTGCCGTGTAACGACCCTCGCAACGCTGCCGCGGTCGCAGCCTCGACGGGCATGTTCTACGGTGTCAATGGGCACTTTGACTACACATACACGCCGTCTCAGCTCGTATCGATTCTGCGGAACATGGGCTGCACGAGCTATCGTGTGGGCTGTACCGACGATCCGAATCAGCTGAATGCCGTTAGCAAACTGGCGGCGGCCTTCCAGGCGGCCGGACTCCAACTGCTCGTGCTGATCAATCAGGGCGTCTACGATTCCAATGGCAATGTGTTCAGCAGCGAGTCGGCGGCGTATTCGCGTGGCCAGCAGGTTGCAATGACCGTCACCAATACACTCAAGCAGTATGGCGTGACGATCTACGAATGCGGAAACGAGTTGACGCGTCAGAACGCGACGATTCTGGACTTCACCAACGCTGGTACGAAGGCCGTCGACTTCAACAACGACAATTGGCCGGCCATGCGTGGTGCGATGCGCGGGATGATCGATGGCGTGAAGTCGGTTCAATCCAATGCAAAATGCGGCATCAACTTCTGTGTCGCGGACATTGGTGCTGCCGATGCCTTGTGGGACGGCATGCAACCGGATGGCACGGGTGGCTACCCGAAGGTGCGCTGGGACATCACGACGTGGCACAACTACGAAGTGTATGGCGACATCTTCAATATCGGCATTGACGGTTCCGGTCCGGGATTCGACCTGCCCACGTACTGCAAGGCCCGATACGGTGTGCCGTTCATCATTACGGAATGGAACACGGGTCCTGAGAAGGCGCAGGATTATCGAGCGAGTTACATCACGAACACGTTGAGCAAGTACTATCAGGCACGGAACTCTCACAACATTCAGGCTGTGATGTATTACGTGCTCGATAGCGGAAACAACACCTACGGCGTTATGACCAACGGAACGACGCTCAATCCGCCGTACAGCGCGCTCACCAGCTTCATGACAAGCAATCCCGCAAACTGACTTCCGCGCGGACCGCTTGTTGTTCGTCATCCCTCCTTCGCTCGGTCCTTGAGCGGAGGAGAGGTGATTTCAGACGCCGTGCCGGCTATTCAAAAGCTTTCCCCATTCATAGTCGATGTGGTCCGGCGTGAAAGGCAATACGCCTGCGCCGGGCGTGAACGTCAATTCGCCGAAATAGATTTCGTCGTCCGGTGCATAGAGATCGACTCGAACATAGTCGAAGTCTTCGCACAGTCGCGTCGCCGCTTGCAATACCGCGTCCAGGTTTTTCGGTCGCGGAGGAGGCACAGGGCTGCGAGTGTACGGTCCGATCATCACATCCATTACGTTCCAGTCTTCGTCGAACACGTCGCCATGCGTGTTGTTCCCGAAGCGGTCGGAGATCAGCAAGGTGTACATGGTCGGATGACCCGTTCGCCCACCGAAGCAATGCAGCTTGAAATCGGCTGGAATCTCCCCTTGTTTGTCGAGCAGCAGCTTTTCAAAGAAGATGCGCGGTTCGATGCTCAGATAGTGTCGCTCGCGGGCAACGCGGTAGAACGAGGTCGACAGCCAGCGATCGGCCAATTCTTTTAGCTTCTCGAACGATGTCGTCGATTTGTCTCTGACTATTTCAACAAAAGTACTGCCGTGATTCGCTTTCATGACGAAAGAAGACGGCAGTCTGTCAAAAACCTCGCGCGTGAATATCTCGGGTGCCGCGATCAGCGGAACCAGATGTTCCCGTCCGAGTTTCTTCTCGACGTACTCCCGAACCGCAATCTTGTCGGTCAGAGGCACATAGCGCGGGTCTGGCCGAAGATTGCGCTGCAGGATCTGCTCATTGAACGTGGTAGGGTGAATGAGCTTCGGATAGCGGCCAATACACTTCTTGTGTAGCAGACTCAAAAAGAGCGCGTCAGGCAATACTTGTTTGGCGGCTTCTTTCATTCTCCTGAACGTGGAGGGAAGCTCATTCGATCCACCGTGAGCACCGTCCTGCTTCGCGCCTTGCGACGCACTCGCTGCGTCGCTCGACCGCACACCTTCAATTGTTGGCATTTTTATCGCTCCCCGTGCGTCAGGTCAGTAGATCAGCTTTGCCGATGGCGCAACGGCTGCGGCATGCACGGCCACGCCGGCCGTGGATGCTGCTGCTGGCGGTTGCGCACGTTCCTCCGTCGGAAGATGGCGCAGCGCCCGGAAATGGGTCGGCGATACACCGTACCGTAGCTTGAATATTCTTCCGAGCCGATTGCCGTCGCCCATTCCACAACGCCGGGCAATCTTGTCAATAGGAAGGTCAGTTTCGATCAGCATCGAACAAACAACTTCAAAGCGCGTGCGCAGCAGATACTCGAGCGGAGTCATACCGAACTCGCTCTTGAACCGGCGCTGATAGTTCCGCTTGCTCATCGCAGCCGACTCGGCCGCAAGACCCACGGAAATAGGCTTGCTGTAGTTCTCGCGAATCCAGCGTGCCGACTCCCGGATCTTTTCCGTTGTCGTCGCAATGTTCAAATCTTCCGCGTCAGGCCGCACACGCTCAGGGACGTTCGTCTGCAACGCGCGAGCGACCCTGCGCGCGATCTCCGCGTTCAAATCGCGTTCGATCTGCAAGAGCGCCATCTCCGACGGCGTCGGGCCGGCGGGACGCGTTTCCGACATGCCATCGTCGAGGACGAATACGGGCACGGACGACTGAGCCGGGGGCGTAAATGCTTCAAGCTTCGGCTGCATGCCGGTCGGCACATTTGAGCCTTGAAGCGACAGCCAGGAAACGAGTGCCTCGTTATTCTGCGCCGCGACATCGGAACCGCGAGCGACAAAGAGTGCGTGAAAGTCGGCAAGCCGGTATTGATCGAGCTTCTGCGTCCAGATCGAGAAGCACGATCCGCCCGTAACAAAGCCGCCGGTCTCCGATAGCACGGTGAACCGATAAGGAAGATGTTCGCCGTTACCGTGGTCGAACTCGTTAGCGAGGCGAAAAGCGTCTCCAATGGCGCCTACGGCTGCCATCGAGCAGTGATGCGAGATGAGCACGCCAATGTGCCTCTCAAGCCTTGAATCAACCTGTCGTTCGTCAGTGTGCCACGGATGCGATCGAGCAAACCCATTCACGTTTAGCTCTCCAAATTAATGCGAAATACTTCGATGCGGCCCAGAATACCGTAGTGAATAGATCGATTGAATAGCTGTCGGATTTGTGCGAACGATGTGGCGTAATTGTTCGAAAATGGCAATTATTACCGTTTATGGGCGTTATGTTTGTCGTCCATTTTTCCGGCTGAGGAAATTATTTCGCGTAAAAATTATCTGACATTTATGAAAGAAAAGCGGGTTAAATCCCCTCCGAGCCTTGCTGGACAAGCGTCTGAAAGGCATATCTCGTTTCATTCCCCAAATCTCGACTTGCAGTACTGTCACTAAACTTCTGTTACGTGATTTCGGCCTGATCGTATCAATCTGTTACACCAATTTCAGAACGGCACAACTCTTTCTTTCCCTGGTAAACCCCGTTACACGCTCCACGTTATCGGCCATTTGTACCCGAATTTGGGCCGAAGTCGTTCAATTCCGAATTCTGCCCGTCTATGCTTCGCTGCAACAGCCTGGAGAGGCCATCGCCAATTCCGAAATTCGTTGGAATGTTGTTTGCAGGTCTTCACCAGGAAATCGCCTACGCCGAAAGCGCGCAAATGTTGTGACCTCGCGCGCTGATCAGTTTTCTTCGGTCGTGGGATTAAAGTACGCAATCACCGTATTGGACAGTACATCTCTGTTGGCTCATTGAAGTCACAGAGGTGCGTCTAGATATTTGGCAACCGCTTTACTCCAGAGGAGGGAAACGCATGAATGGAATGCGCACGCATGTTGATCTTCTCGTCCGGAGATTCCGGCACGGCACTAGCTAGTCAGAGAGTCTGAGTGCCGACGCCGAAATGGCGTTCGCATGTCCTGCCGGCTCCGGCTAGGCTGAGTGACATTCCGACGCGCCGAATCCGCGTCAACTTTAGCGGCAACAGCAGCTTCAGTTCGCGATCCGGTGCTGCACTTCTGCGTATCGCAGGGTGCTCCAGGGAAACGTACATGAAAGGATGATTCAGGTGGATTACTACCCCTACAACTCGCTTCCTGCTCCTCCCGCTCCCGTCAACAACGAGCGCACGCAGCTCAGTGGGCGCGAGATGCTCAACCTCATGCGCGATCATATCTGGGAGATTCTGGCAACCACGGCGGCCGTGTTCCTGCTCGCGCTCACCTATCAATTGGTCGCGAGTCCCGTCTATTCGGCGGATGTGCTCGTGCGTGTCGATCCACCAGAGGCAAACGCACTCGGTATCGCGCTGCAGAATCAGGATTCGATGCTTCCGCCGCCCGCACCGGCGCCCAGCACCGAAATGGGTGTGATGCAAAGCCGTTCGGTGCTCGATCCTGTGATCGAACGATATCGTTTCGACGTGACGGTCAAGCCGCGCACGATCCCGGTTCTAGGCGACATCGCCGACAAGTTCGCAACGCCTGGCGAGCCTAACAGCGCATGGCTCGGCTTGAAGTCGTTTGCGTGGGGCGGAGAGGTCGTGAATGTCGGCTATCTGAACGTCCCACAGAATCTCGAGGAAGAGAAGCTCAGGCTCGTCGCGCTCGATGGCGGTACATATGAGCTACTGGGTCCGTCGGGCGAGTTTCTGCTCAAGGGCGAAGTCGGCAAGCCCGCGACGGTCAACGGGGTCTCGGTACTGATCAGCAAGCTGGCCGCGCGGCCCGGAACGCACTTCGAAGTGATCCGGTGGAATGGCGTCGACGCCGTCAAGCGCTTCATGGATGTCGTGAAGATCACCGACAAGGTGAAGGACTCCGGTCTCATCCAGATCGAGTACGCAAACAAGAGCGCGTCGATGGCTGCCGATGTCGCCAATGCGCTTGGGCAGCAGTATCTGACTACCGCTGCCGCGAGCCGTCAAATGAACGACACGCAGACGCTCAATTTCATCAAGGGCGAACTGCCGCGCCTGCTTGCGGATTTGCGCAAGACCGAGCAAGCGCTCAAGGACTTCAGGGCGAAATCCAATTCGATGCAGCCGACGACCGAATCGCAGACGTACCTGCAGGGCGGTCTGGACCTGGATCGTCAGATTGCGAGCCTGCAATTGCAGCGTACCCAGTTGCTGGACAAGTACCAACCGGGAAGCCGCTGGATTCAGAGCATCGACTCACAGCTGGCCCAGTTGAACAAGACGAAGTCCGAGTTCGACAACCGCTTCCAGGGCATGCCTGCGTCCGAGCGTGAGAGCGTCGATCTGATTCGCGCGCAGAAGGTCGCCGAGACGATTTACATGGGCATGGTGCAGAAAGCGGAGCAATTGACGGTTCGTCGCGCGAGCACGACGGGCGGCGCGCACATCGTCGATTCGGCGATCCGGCCGCATCGCCCTGTGAAGCCGAATCCGCTGATCGTGCTGCCGGGCGGTGCCGTGCTTGGCTTCGTCGCGGGCATCTTTCTCGTCTTCATGCGTCGTCACGTTCTCGTGGGCGTGACGGACCCGCGATACGTCGAGCGCCGCCTGAGCGTGCCTGTTGTCGGCGAAGTGCTGTTCAGCCATCAGCAAACGATGCTTGACCGGAGCCTGCCCGCCGCTGCGCGAAAACCGCTGCCTGGTGTGAGCGGGAAGAATGGATCGCCGCAACGCAATGGAGGCGAATCGGGAGCCGGCGCGAACGAGAAGATCGATCCTTCGTTTAGCGATTCGGGCACCAAGGTACTCGCGGCGCGTTTCCCGCATGACCCGTCTGTCGAGGCGCTGCGCGCGGTTCGTACGGCGATGTCCCGCGATCTCGCGAACGCCCGCAACAACATCGTGATGGTGACGGGTCCGACCACGTCGGCGGGCAAGAGCTTCGTGGCCGCAAACCTCGCGGCGCTGCACGCCGAAGCGGGCTCGCGTGTCGTGCTGATCGACGGCGACATGCGCCGCGGCCACCTCGCTGCGTTCTTTGGCCAGAGCAATCGCGGCGGCTTGTCGGAAGTCCTGTCGGACCGTGTTCCGCTGCGTGACGCGCTGCGCGAAGTCGGCATCGACGGCGTCACGTTCATGTCGTGCGGCGCGCGTCCGGAGAATCCGGCCGCACTGCTGACGCGCCCGCGCTTCAGGCAATTGCTCGAACGTCTCGGCAATCACTTTGACCTGGTGGTCATCGATACGCCGCCGTTCCTCGCGGTCACCGACGCATCGATCATCGCGAACGAAGCGGGCGCCTCGTTGCTCGTGCTGCGCTCGGAAATGCAGACGGAAGAAGAGATCTCCGACACGGTCAAGAAGATCGAGCGCGCGGGCGGCCGTATCGCCGGATGCGTCTTCAATGGCATACCCGTGCGCCGCAGCACGCGCAGCTATGGCTACGCGACGAATTACGCGAGCGATTTCGGGGACGTCGAGACGGCCAGTTGATGTCGGGCTATCCGACGCTTACGCGACAACAGGAAACGGTACAACTTCGTGAGGCGGAGAAACCCTATGGCATTCGCGATCAACGGAAAATTCACCTCGCAACCCATTACGGGCGTGCAAAGGGTCGCTTATGAACTCACCAGGGCGATGCAGATGCGCGAAAACCCGGGTAGTGAACTCGAGGTCTTCGTGCCGCAAAACGCGATGGAGCCGGGTGCGTCCCTTAAGCGGCAGCGCCGGTTTTCGTGGTTGCGGGGCACGCTGTGGGAACAGATTACGTTGCCGATTGCCGCGCGTCGCATGACGCTCGTCAATCTGTGCAACACCAGTCCGATTCTCAAGCGCCGTCAGGTGGTGATGGTCCACGACATGGCCGTCTATGACGTACCGGACGGCTTTTCGAAGAAGTTCCGGCTTTGGTACCAGTTCTGTTTTTCGATGCTGCCGAAGCTGGACCCGTTCGTGCTGACGGTGTCGTCTTTTTCGAAGCGCCGGATTAGCCACCATCTGAATATCGACGAGTCGCGCATTGCCGTGATTCCACCCGGCGCGGACCATCTCGACCGCGTCGTGTCGGAGCCGGACATCGTCGGGCGTCTGCAACTCGAGAAGGACGCTTATTGCGTGATCGTCGGCAGTCTCGATCCGCGCAAGAACCTTCAACGCGCTCTCGATGCAATTGCGAAACTCGAGCATTTGCGTGACGTGAAATTCGTCATCGTCGGGGGCAGAAATCAACGTGTATTCAGCGGCGAAGGCTTGAGCGACAGGCCCGAGTCGAAGCAGGTGATCTGGGCCGGCTTCGTGACGGACGGCGAACTCAAGGCGCTTTACGAGCACGCGGGCTGTCTCGTCTTTCCGTCGCTATATGAGGGATTCGGACTGCCGCCTCTCGAAGCAATGTACTGCGGATGCCCGGTGATCGCTTCGTCGCGCACGTCGATACCGGAAGCATGCGGAGACGCTGCCATGTATTGCGACGCCATGTCCGCGGAAGACATTGCTGAAAAGATCTCGCTGATGATGAGTCACGGCGAGTTGCGCCAACGCTATCGGAGCAAAGGCATGGCGCATGCGCGCGAGTACCGTTGGGACCGGTCGGCGAAAAGGCTGCTGGAGCTTTTGTATGGGAAAGAAAGCGAGCCTATGTCGGAGCTGTTTCCGCGGGCGACGGTGGGTTGATCAGCGGTACTCGCCGGGACGGACCAATGTATCGGAACAGAAGCCGACAAAGTAGACGACACGCGCTCAAGACGCTTGCTGCACTCGCGTGTGTGGGCCTGCCGGGCATGCGCACGACGCCGGTTGCATTCGCGGCCGACGCAGCGGGCAAGCAACGTGAGGCTCGCAAGATGACCGACATGATCGGAACGAACGGTTGGCCAGGATCGGACGCCGACATCAGCATGTGGCGCACGATGGGCATCAGCTGGGGCCGCGGTTCCGTTGGCCCCGGACAGCCCGATTCCGCGAAGCAGGCGATGCGGGTCAACGGAACGGGCAATGCGTACGACAGCGATTTACCGTCGGCCATCTTGCGCAACAACGCGAATGGAATCAGGTCGCTGCTGTTCCTCGGCTATACGCCCAAGTGGAATGCAAGCGTGCCTGGCGATTCGAAGTCGGCGCCCGTCGATGTCGAGGCGTGGCAACGGTATGTGGAAGCTGCCGTCAGCAAGTACTCGAAGCCGCCATATAACGTGCGCCATTTCCAGATCTGGAACGAGGCGGCCGGCCGCCTGTCGGGTGGGCTGCCGCAGGCCACGTTCTGGCATGGACCCAAATTCGATCGCGACGAAAAGCGCTCGGGGCCATACGAGCGCGCGATGCAGGACTACGTCGACAAGATCCACTTGCCGGCGGCCCGCATTGTCCGCAAGTACGGCGCGTATATCGTCTACGGCGGATGGCCTGATCAGGGTGGGCTCGACACGTTCGGCAAATGGCTCGAATACAGGAGCGCACGCTCGAATGAGCGGATGATCGATTGGGTCGACTACCTCGATACCCATTATTTGTCCGTCGGCGATCTCGACGGTCTGTATCAGCGCTATGTGAAGCAGGGTCCTGCTCGCGGGCTGTGGCAAACCGAAATCGGCGACAGGTACATGGAAGACCCACATTACCTGCCGCGTTATTTCTTCGAGTTTGCGGTGTGGGCGCTGGATCGCAACTGGGACGACCCTGACAAGTACGTGACGATGGTGTACCACTGGGACGGCTTCGAGCCGTACCGGCTGACGCATCGCGGGCCGCCCCGCACGTACAACCCTTCGGGGCGCAGCCTGGTCGTTCTGAACAAGACGGTTCCCGGCTTGCTTGCGCCGTTTTCGAAGCCGCTTCGGTTCGGGCCGGAAGCCAAAGGTTCTGCGCTGCTTTCGGACAGTGACATCGTCATTCAGGTGAGCGCCGCGCCAGGCTGGCGTACGGTCGAGGCGGCAGGCGTCGAGCAGCCGTCGTTGGACGGCGCAGAGGTGCTTTACATCGACGCCGTGACGGGCGCCGTTGCACCTCGTGAAGACGCCACGCTGACATCGAACAGCGGGACGCTGAGCATCCGTTTTCGCGTGCCCGCCGAAGTCAACGGCGCCGATAAGAAGTCGCGCGCGCATCTTGCTTATCTCGTCGTCCGGCGACAGAAGACGACATGAGACACGCAGCTTTTTATTGGCGAGGCAGTAGTGCCGATTACCGAGAGAGAAGATTTGAGCATTGACGGATTCAACCTATCGCCGCGAGATCCCATGAAACAGATGGCCATCGTTATTTGCAACTATAACTACGAGCGCTTTATTGCCGAGGCGATCGACTCATCGCTGAACCAGGACTATCCGGGCACGCGAGTGATCGTCATCGACGATGGCTCGACGGATGGTTCGCGCGCGATCATCGAGAGTTACGGCTCGCGCATATCCGCTGTCTTCAAGGAGAACGGCGGCCAGGTATCCGCCTATAACCTCGGACTCGAACTCGCCGACACGGAGTATGTACTCTTCCTCGACTCGGACGATGTGCTCTATCCGGACGCCGTGTCGGAAGTGATGCGCACGTTCGAGAGCGGCGACGTGGCGAAGGTGCAATTTCGCCTCGATGTCATCGACGTGGAGGGCAACCAGACAGGCGCCCACGTTCCGCACTCCGCGCCGCCGACCGATTGCGGCACCTTGCTGATGGGCGGCTGGCTTTATCCGTCGCCGCCCGCGTCGGGCAATGCCTATTGCGTGCGCGCGCTGAAGAAGCTGTTCCCGGTTCCGGAAACGGCGATCAACCGCTACGGCGCCGACTTCTATGCGATCTATGGCGTCGCTCTGGTCGGGCCGGTCACGATGGTGCCCCGTTCACTCGGAGCATATCGCGTTCATCAACGTGCAAATGAATCGAGCGTGTCGTTCGCTAACTCGGAGCAATTGACGAAGGCGCCGAAGGCATTCAAGGCGCGGTGGGCGACATTGCGCGAGCTCGCGCGTACGCGGCTCAATCGGGAGCTGCCGATGTCATTTCACGACTTCGCGCATGAAAAGGCCTATTTCTGCTCGAACCTCTATCAGGCGCCATTGACGACACGCTGGCGCTGGGCGATCAAAGACTCTTACGACTATCGGTACTCGATCCTCGCCAATCCTTTCTGGAGCCTGAAAAAGAAGGCCGGAACGCTTCTTCTGTCGAGCCTCTGCCTGTTGCCGTATTCGCCGCTCTCCAACTTCGTGGTCCGGTACATCACCAATCCGCTTGCGCGTCGAAGCGCCGCGGTCGAGCGTTAGGAGACCGCCATGCGGCATCGACGATATCAAAGAGGTCGGTATGGACGGTAAGAAGAGCGCTAACGTCATAGCCTTTGTCTACGGCGGGTATTTGATGAGATACGTGTATCTCATCATCGTCGTGCCGTTCTATGGGCGCGTGCTGGGCGTCGCGGAATATGGCCGCGTGCTCGCTGCCATGTCGCTGATGAACGTGATCTGGATGCTCGTCAGCTACGGATTCACGTTCGTCGGCATGCGCGAAGTTTCCAAGGCGCAAGACACGAACGAATGCAACGCCATCTATTCGCTGCATACCAGTGCGCGCCTTGTGTTGGCTGTGTTGGGCGGCGCTGTGGGACTCATCGCGACGATGTGCTCGCCGGCATTGTCCGAGCGGCCTTTGATCGGCGTTCTGGCGACGCTGCTCGGCATCGTGTCCGCGTTGAATCTCGGCTGGCTCTACCAGGGCCGTCAGCACTTCAGAACACCGATCATGATCGAGGTGTTCGGCTTCGCGCTGAGTCTCGCGCTCGTGCTGAGCCTGGTCAAAGGGCCTGCGGACTCGATATGGGTTGTCGCGAGCCTGTTCATTGCCGGCATTGCATCGGCCGCGATCTCTTATGGGCTCGCGACGTTTCAACTGGGCCGGCCGCGCCTTTCGTTGTCGGGCATCGTTCCGCTGATAAAGAACTCGACGATGCTCTTTTGCTATTCGTCGGGTTCCGTCGTGCTGACGGCGTCATCGACTTATCTGCTGACACTGTTGTCGACTCCGGAACAGGTCGGCTATTTCGGTGCCGCCGAACGTTTCGCGACGATCGCACTGGCCCTGATGGGGCCTGCGGGACAGGTGTTTATCCCCACGATCTCCCGCCAACTCGCGCAGGGCGACAAGGCGGGTGCGCATGCCACCACACGACGCGGCGCAATGTTGCTGCTTGGTTACGGACTGCTCGTTTTTTGCGGTGCACTGGCGCTGTCGCCGTTCGTGCTGCCACTGATTCTCGGACACGCGTTCACGCCTAGCGCGCGGGTGTTGCAGTGCTTTGCATGGATGTTCCCGTTTGCCGCGTTCAACGAATTCGCGGCCTTCTATGTATTCGTTCCGCGAAGGAAAGATCGCGTGCTTGCAATTGCGGGAGCAGCGGCGGGCATCGCGAATCTTGGCTCGGCGCTGTGGCTCGCGCCGCGATTTGGGGCAGAAGGCATGGCGTTTGCCCGTGTTATTGGTGAACTATCACTTTCGGTGATGCTGCTGACGATCATGGTGCGTCTGCAACTCGTCACGCTGCTGCCGGGAGCGGGCCGCGCGATGGAACTAATGGCACGGATGGCGTGGGCCAAGCCACATGCTGGAACAGGTAAAGACGAATGATATTGACGCGTCAGATGTTTGACTGCGTCGGAGGTGGATTATCAATGATGTTGCAACGTGCGTCGGTACTTATGAAGAGCGCAATAACAGACGGACCGGAAGAGCACAGGAGGTGGAAGTGAAAGTTGCGATTGTTCACGATTGGTTGGTGGTATCGGGCGGTGCCGAAAAAGTATTGGAGAACATCATCGAGTGCTTTCCCAACGCGGACCTGTTCTCGATCGTCGATTTTCTGGAAGACCGCAAGTGCATCAAGGGAAAATCCGTCTCGACGTCGTTCATTCAGCGAATGCCGTTTGCACGGAAGCGCTATCGCGCGTATTTGCCGTTGATGCCGATTGCGATCGAACAGCTCGATCTCTCGGGCTACGATCTCGTCATCTCCAGCTCGCATGCCGTTGCAAAAGGAGTGTTGACGGGCCCGAACCAGCTGCACGTCAGCTACGTCCATTCGCCGATACGCTATGCGTGGGATCTCCAGCATCAGTACTTGCGGGAGTCGCATCTGACGGCGGGCTTGAAGTCGGTTCTGGCGCGCGTGCTGTTGCACTACATACGCGGCTGGGATTCGCGTTCGGCGAATGGCGTCGACTATCTGCTCGCGAATTCGCAGTTCATTGCGCGGCGAATCAGAAAGGCCTATCAACGCGATGCGACGGTGATCTATCCTCCCGTCGATCTGAGCAACATGCGGCTGCGCGAGCGCAAGGATGATTTCTACGTGACCGCGTCCCGGATGGTGCCGTACAAGCGTATCGATCTGATCGTCAAGGCGTTTTCGCAGACGCCGGAACGCCGCCTGGTTGTCATCGGCGACGGACCGGAGATGAAGAAGATCAAGGCGGTTGCGGGCGACAACGTGACGATCATGGGTCATCAGCCCTTCGATGTGCTGGTCGACCATCTACAGCGCGCACGTGCGTTCGTGTTTGCGGCGGAAGAGGATTTCGGCATTTCCGTCGTAGAGGCACAGGCTTGCGGCACGCCCGTCATTGCGTATGGCAGAGGGGGCGCGCTCGAATCGGTGATGGGTCTGCCGCTTGAGCGGCCCACGGGTGTCTTCTTCGGCGAGCAGACAGAGGAATCGCTGCTCGAGGCCGTGACCCGCTTCGAAGAGAACACGAGCCTCTTCGACGCGCGTGTGTGCCGGAAAAACGCGGAACGCTTTTCGTCAGAGAAGTTCAAGAGAGCGCTGATGTCGTTCGTCGACGCGCGCCTGCCAAATGAATTCGTCGATCGCACAGCGCCGTATGCGATGAAGGAACGCGCGCGCGACGACGAACATCATCACCAGCTGGCTTGATTCGAAAGCTGGCTTCCGGCCTTAATCGGGACTTTGGCGGGAGGAGAAGCGTCCTCCCAGTGCGGACAGAGAACGCATATTGGACAGCGCGCATTTGACCGTGGGCGCATGTCCGCGAAGGACCTCCGACTTCGCATCAATGATGTCCTGAAGCGGCGCCTTGTGTCCGTAGGCCACAGTCGATATGGCGAGCAGACTCACCGTCGCCCAGATCGGCCGAAACTTCCTGAACTCCACGTGCAACGCGGTTCGCAGGAACCACGCAGCAGCGATCACACCGACCACCCAGCCGACGATCACTTCCATCACCGAATGCGAGTGATCGAATACGCGCGAGTAGCCCGTCAGGGCCCCGATCAGCAGACCCACCACGATGCCCGCCAGAGGCGGCCGGCGCCACCATTTCAACAGCAAGGCGATGGTCACGATCCACACGGCAGTGGAGAGCATCGTGTGCCCGCTGATCACGCGGAAGTCGCCAAGCGGCAGCGATATGCCCCACGTCGAATAGAGAACTTTGGTCGCGCCGACCAGCGCCATTCCGCAGGTCAGCGCGAGAATCCATCGGCACGCGAGGACCACATCCACCCGCGCAAGCCATGCAGCGCACAGAATGGCTACGGGTACGGTCAGCGCCGCATCGCCGATGTTGGTGAAAATCATCCACATACTGGTGCGATCAAATTGGCTGAGGTTAATTCCGTGTTCTAGCAACATGTCCTGGAATAGCCCGGGAGGGTGGAGTCGGCACGACGGGCCGCGGGTTCAGCACCGGGCGATTTTGCTGAACCGGGGCGCGCTCGGAGCGCGAGGCAAGCAGAAGTGACACGACAAGGGAGAGGATCAGAACATTCGACGGCGTGACTAGCCGGTGTTCGGTGGCCGCCATCACGAGCAGGCATATCGAAGAAAGTTCGACGAACCGGAATCCCGCGAAGTTCCGTCCCGCATCCCTCAATGCGCTATAGGCGGCGCCATCCTGACTCCACTTGATGAGCTTCC
The DNA here is from genome assembly GCF_900007165.1 of Paraburkholderia piptadeniae. GTDB lineage: Bacteria > Pseudomonadota > Gammaproteobacteria > Burkholderiales > Burkholderiaceae > Paraburkholderia > Paraburkholderia piptadeniae. The sequence goes on along the minus strand of NZ_CYGY02000011.1, from coordinate 190,710 downwards.
AGTAGAAGGACAGCAGGAGGAACAGTCCGACCACGCCAAGCTCCGCGAGGAAGTTCAGATACGAGTTGTGCGCGTGCGAGTCGCTGTGTTCGACGACGATATCCGAAGGCACACCGAGCAGGCCGAAGTACGACACGACACTGCGGATCTGGTCGTCGAATGAACCGAATCCCATGCCCACGATCGGGCTCTTACTGAAGTACGTCAGCGCGCGCGGCCACAGCCATTCATAGCGGATGTCGAGATTCGCGACCTTCGCATCCGAATTGTGAATGGTGAATGTGTAGCCCATGTAATCGACGTTCGGTCTCACGTGATACATCGCGACGCTGATCGACGCGATGACGAGGCCGCACATCAACGTCGCGAGCATCCAGCGCTTCCGCCCGAAATACAGGTACGGCAAGACCGCCATCGCGCCGAGCAGCGACCCCCGGCTGTAAGTCGAGAACAGCATCAGGAAGTTGAGGAAAAGCATCGAGAGGAGCAGCTTGCTGCGTTCCTGAAGGTAGCAGGCGATGCCGAGGCAGAACAGCATCGCGAGAAAGCCGCCCGCCGCATTACGCGCGATGAAGAAACTGCCGAAGCTGTCGTCGGGATGCTTGAAGATGCTCAACAGTCCGTTTTGCGCGAGGTAAACCAGGTACGGCGGAATATTGGCGACCACCGCGCAGATGAAGAACGAACGGAGGATCTTGTTCAGATCGAAGCGGTGCGCGTACACGCAACCGGCAAAAAATGGCGCATAGGAGATGAAAAAGTTACCGTCGCGTCGATAGAACTCGAATTCGGTCAGCGAGTGCGGATCGTAGAACAGCGTCGAGATCAACGCGAACAGCGTAAGTGCCGTCAGCGGTGCGAAGAACGAAGGATAACTGCGTCCGAAGAAGCGCCACGCGCAAAGAATAATCGGGACAAAGCCCACTGCGCTAATCGGTACGAGGTTAGTCACCGTCAGGAATAGCGCAAGTAACGATATGTAAGCCATGTCGACTCTCGCGATTAAAAATGCTCTGTCATTGACGACTACTCGGCTGTCATCAATGAACTTGTAAGAGGATGAAACTGCGATGCAGCGAGCGATCGCGTGACGATCGGCTTGCAGCAGAAGAATTGCGTACAGTCTTGACGTGCAGTATTGATGCCAGCGTTGAGAGCACGTCTGCTGTGGCAGGATTTGCGCAGATATGTGAGACGGCACAGGCTGTCATGCTCGCTTCACGGAGAAGACAATAGCGCCGCGCTCGTTGCAAAGTACCACGAATGGAGATGGATTTCCACGCCGGACACAATCAGTAAAAGATAACTTGGCGAGCGGATGGCCGATATTCGAAAGCTTCAGCGGGCGGGGCCATAACTTCAACCGTTCGCGCCAGAGGTGCTGATGCGCAGCGCAACCTGTCTATCATCGATACAGGTCGAATTGAATGTCGTGGCCTTGGGTCGCTATCAAAACGTCCGCGGGATGGTGTTTTCGTTATCGGTCGAGAACATCTTCCATTCACTATGCAGGATCGTGAGAGCAGGGCGCGGTGACGAACGATCGTCTGTCGATCGTTCGCACAACTCTGCTTGATGCGATCTTCGCCCATCAAGCTGTGGCGTCGGTGCCTGAATCAGGCACACGCCCACGATGTGTAGTTAAAGCGACGCTTGTCTGGTCCTGCGACGTTCTTTCGTGCGAACGATGAGAACGAACTTCAATGCCAGGGAGATTGAAGTGAACAAACAATTGATGAATGTAGAACAACACGCCGTTGCAACAGTTGTCGCCGAACCCGCTGCGGATTGCCGGCGGCTGGTGCAGGTCATTCTCGCGGGCGGGTCGGGTACACGTTTGTGGCCCGTGTCCCGCGAGCAGTATCCGAAGCAGTTGATCGGCGTTGTCGGCGATCAGTCACTGCTGCAAGCGACGATGAAGCGAATGGATGGCTTCGCGAAATCATGGGATGTGGCGGCCGAGCCCGTCATCGTATGCGGCGCAGAGCATTCGTTCGCGACTCGCGAGCAGGCTCAGCAATGCGAAGTCAAGCCGCGCATCGTCGTCGAGCCTGCGCGTCGCGACACGGCGCCTGCGTTGACGCTCGCTGCGTTGGCAGCAAGCGCCGATGGCGACGATCCCATCCTCGTGGCGATGCCCGCAGACCATGCGATCGCCGACATCGCGGCTTTGCAGGCCGCCATCGAACAGGCCGCGCAGCTCGCGCAGGCCGAGGGCGTGATCGCGACGCTCGGTGTGCCGCCGACACGCGCCGATACCGGCTTCGGCTATATCCGCCTCGGTGCGCCGCTCAAGGACGGCGCGCATCGGATCGACCGCTTTGTCGAAAAGCCCGCGGCCGAGCTGGCCGCTGAATACGTTGCATCGGGCAGCTACTGGTGGAACAGCGGCATGTTCGTGGTGCGCGCTTCCGTGTGGCTCGACGCGCTCAAGCGCTTTCAGCCCGAGATGCACGCAGCGTGTGTCGAGGCCCATACGAACGCGAAACGCGACGACGTGTACATCACGCCGGGCGCGGAAGAGTTCGAGCGTTGCCCGTCTGATTCGATCGACTATGCAGTGATGGAGCAGCTCGGCAAAGAGGGCTCGCCATTCACGGGTGTCGTGGTGCCGCTCGAAGCAGGCTGGTCCGATCTCGGTTCGTGGGACGCCGTGTGGGAAGCCATGGACAAGGACGAGTTCGGCAACGTCGCGAACGGCCGCGTCATGATGGAAGGCGCGACGGCTACGTATGCGCGTTCCGAAGGCGGCCGGCTGGTAGCGTGCGTCGGCACCAACGGGCTCGTCGTCGTCGAAACGGACGATGCCGTCCTCGTGGCGGATCGCTCCCATGTGCAGAACATCAAAGGACTTGTATCGCGTATTCGGCAGACGAAATCGCCGGAAGCGGAAAACCATAGAAAAGTACGCCGCCCTTGGGGCTTTTACGATTCGATCGATCACGGGGATCGCTTTCAGGTCAAGCGGATCGTCGTGAGCCCCGGCGCACGTCTGTCGCTGCAAATGCATCATCACCGGGCAGAACACTGGATCGTCGTAAGTGGAACCGCACTGGTTACGCGCGGCGAAGAACAGTTCTTGCTCACTGAAAATCAGTCAACCTTCATTCCCCTTGGCGTGCGGCACCGTCTCGAGAATCCCGGGCATGTACCTCTTCAGATCATCGAGGTCCAGTCGGGCGCATATCTCGGCGAAGACGACATCGTCAGGTACGACGACCAGTACGGCCGTTGCAACTGACTGACGGGTGTTGCACATGGGTGATGGATAGAAGGGGGGTAGTGATGCGTGCAATGACAGGTCTACTGGCCAGGGTGTTCGACGTCGCCTTGATCGTGACGGGTGCGCTCGTGGCATCGCGAATACGGTTCGACGATGCCTCGCAGCAAGGGTTCTATCTTGCGTTTGTCGCGTTTGCCGCGGCGTTTTCGCTCGCCATTTTTCCGGCACTCGGTGTCTACGAGTCGTGGCGCGGACGCTCGAAGCGCGTGCTGACGGGTCAGGTGGCGTTGGGCTGGCTGATCGTGCAGGCGTGCGCGTTGGCGCTGATGTTCTCGCTCCATCGCATCGACTTCGTGTCGCGTCTGTGGTTTGCGTACTGGACGGGTATTTCCGGCGGCTCGTTGATCCTCAGCCGTCTCGTGATGCACAGGCTGCTCGGCCGCGCCCGCAATGCCGGTCTGGATTTGCAGCCGGTTGCGGTCGCCGCTTGCGGAGAGCACTGCAACGAGATCATTCACCGGATGGAGAGCGAGACTGCATCGGGCTTCCGGCCGCGGGCGATCTACAATCTGCGACCCGAGGCGGAGACGTCGCCGCACGTGCCCGCATTCGACGATCACAAGGCATTTGCCAGCTACGTTCGCGAGCAGCAGATCAGCGAAGTGTGGCTCGCGTTGCCGCTCGCCGAAGAGCGCACGATTCTGAAGCTCGTGAACGAGTTTCGCAATGATCTGATCAACATCCGTTTCATGCCGGACGTGCGCACGCTCGCATTGTTCGAAGGCGGCGTGACGAGCCTGCTCGGTCTGCCGACGATCAATCTCGCAGCGTCGCCGTTGCCGCCGAACGCAATGGTGAAGAAGGACATATTCGATCGGCTGTTCGCGTTCTGCGCAATCTTGGCGATCTCCCCCATTCTGCTTGGCTGTTCGATTGCGGTGAAGCTGAGTTCGCCGGGGCCCGTGTTCTTCAAGCAGCGTCGCAAGGGCGCGGATGGCCGGGTTTTTACGATCTACAAGTTCCGCACGATGCGTCTGCACAAGCAGAAGGCGGGCGTGCTCGAACAGGCCAAACGCGGCGACCCGCGCATCACGGCTGTCGGCGGCTTCCTGCGTCGCACGAGCCTCGATGAATTGCCGCAATTCTTCAATGTGCTGCGCGGCGAGATGTCGGTGGTCGGCCCCCGTCCGCACGCAATCGAACATGACGACCTGTATCAGAACGTCGTGTCGGGCTATATCCATCGCTACCGGATCAAACCCGGCATCACGGGCTGGGCACAGGTGAATGGATATCGCGGCGAAACGGATCGCATCGAGAAGATGGAAGGACGTGTCGAACACGATCTCTACTATCTGCGCAACTGGTCTTTCAGACTCGACCTGCGCATCATCGGCGCGACGATTTTCAAAGGCATTGTTCATCCCAACGCGTACTGAGCATAAGGCCAAAAATAATGAACGTTCGACAGGGAGCGGATAGCGGACTTGGCTGGCTGAAGCGCGAAACCAGTACCATCGCGAGCGATCTCGAGAGCGCCGTGAGAAAGTCGCTGAAGACCGTTGGGCGCCGCAAGTTCCACTGGGAGCACGCGCTGCAGGCGAAGAGAATTCTGCGGGTGCTCGAAAAGACGTATGGCAAGGCGGACCCGATGAACCTCAGGCTCGCCGACACGTATGCACGCGACGTGTTCGGCGATGCCGTCTACGCGCCGTGGCTTCGCGCCTATACGGCATTCAACCGCAAGTTCAAGGAAGGCTGGATTCCCGACAACTTCTACGGAACCGTCGTCGTCCCGAGCATGAAAGGGTGGCACGGGAAGATCTCAAACCTGAAGACGGTCTCACGGCTGATCTTCGGGAGCGAGAGCTTTCCCGACGTCGCGTACTTTGCTAATGGCCTGTTCTTTTCGGCTCAGAAGGTGGCGATTCCGCAGGCGCATGTCGAAGGGCTCGTATTTCAGAACGCGGATCGGGTCGTCTACAAGCTGGACGGGTCCGCGCGCGGCTCGGGCATCTACATCTTCGACCGGAAGTCATTCGATCCCGAAGTGATCAGGTCGTATGGCAATGGCGTAATTCAGACGTACATCGAGCAGCATCGCGTGTTCAGCGAATTCACATTGAATTCGGTTGCGACATTGCGCTTTACGACAGTGGTCGACGACGCGGGCGACATTTCCGTTCGTTCGTGTTTCCTGCGCCTCGGAAGAGCGGAGCATACGCACGTCACGGCGGAAGACGAGGTGTGTGTTCCCGTCGATCTGCTCAAGGGCGAATTGCGTCGCGAAGGCTATCTCGACAACTGGCTGCCCGTCGACGCGCATCCCGATTCCGGGTGCTCTTTCGAGGGCGTCAAGATTCCGGCCTTCTGGAAATGCGTCGCGACCGTGCTCGAGCTGCACGGAAAGATTCCTTTCGCTCGATGCGTCGGCTGGGACCTGACCGTCGACGTCGATGAAAACGTCAAGGTGATGGAATGGAACGCCGAGCATAACGACGTCAAGTTCAGCGAGGCTACCCAGGGTCCGTGTTTTTCGGATCTGAAATGGGAACGCCTCAAGGCTTCGCTCGCGTAGGTGCGGCGATGCCTCAAGCAATCAGAGTGGAGAAATCCGCGCTCGGCGCGCAATACGGCGAGCAAATAAGCGAGCAATCAAGCGAGCAGAAAAGCGGGCGGCGAGTCGGCCTTGAGATGGAGCGCGACTTGAGCGAACAGCTTTGGTGTGTGCACATCGAAGGGATCAACGATTACGTTGCGGCCATGTCGCGTGAGGCAGCCGAACGGGAGGCATCGGCGATCAACGCATATATCGGGCACGCGGGCGCAAGGCGCCCGCGTCGATCGTGAGAGCCATTGCGATCGAATGGCCTTTTACCGCGGCCGGCCATGCACGGTCGCTTGAAGTCGACTGGGACGATTTGCAGCACATGCCGCACAGGCTCGCGGACGCCGACAGCTCCGATGAGGGGCCGCTGCCTTCGATATGGCGGCGGCTCAAGGCGTTCGTGCGCGGAGCGTGAAGCAAAAAGGCATGCGGACACGTGGAGACACGATGACGCACGAATACGGTTTCTTCCGCTGAGCTTGCATGACTCAGCGTACGAGCCGACAAGATTGTTCATTGACTAAAGCGGAGTCCGACATGTGGAATAGCATCGGTGCAAGGGTGATGGTCGTTAGCGCTTTTCTTGCGCTAGCGGGTTGCGGCGGAGGTGGCGGAGGCGGATCGAATTCCTCGTCTTCCGGCAGCACGAGTTCGCCGCAACTCGCTGCCGCGACGAAGGTCGACGACGGCACAACGCTCGGTGATACGAATTGGCCTGCGGGCTCGACAGCAACGGGTGGAACGGGACAACCGGTGAGCGGCCTGAACTGCGGCCCACGCGGCAATGCGTACACCTACTCGCATCTGTCGATCTATATGAACGGCAGGCTGCTGGCATTGCCTGAAAACATCGGGACCGTCGAGCCTACGATGGCCGTGCAGACGGGTTGCGCGTATCCGCTGCACACCGACGATCAGACGGGCAAGATCCGCATGGACTCGAGTTCCGGCGCGTCCTTTACGCTCGGCCAGTTCTTCGCGATCTGGGGGCAGCCGCTGTCGACGTCGAATGTCGCGGGATTGACGGGGCCTGTCACGGTCTATGTGAACGATGGCGGCACGCTCACGAAATACACCGGCGATCTCGCGAGCCTCCCGTTGCCCGTGCATGGTGAAGTGACGATCATGGTCGGCACGCCTCTCGCGCAGATTCCCACTTACACATGGAACGATCCTCCGCCGTTCAATCAGCAGCAGCCGATCGCCCTTACCTTTGGCGGCACGATCGGCGCCCCTAACTGGGCGAGTGGCAGCACGCCGACGGGCGGCACGGGTGGGCCTGTCGACGGCATCGTCTGCGGCGTGGGCATGAGCGAGGCCTATCACGTGCACGCGCACGTGGCGATCGTCAGAGATGGTCAAGGGCTTGCGCTGCCTGCGCAAATCGGCATTCCGTCAGCGTGCAACTACGAGATGCATACGCACGATTCGACGGGGATCATCCACATCGAGACGCCCAGTGTGAAGGCCTTTACGCTCGGCCAGTTCTTCGACATCTGGGGCGAACCGCTGACGACCACCAACGTGGCGGGTGTGATGGGCAACGTGATCGTGTACATCAACGACAACGGCGACGTTCGGCGCTATCAGGGCGATCCGCGCAATATCGAGCTGCTCTCGCACCGCGACATCACGTTGCAGATCGGACAGCCCATCAGCACGCTGCCGACCTACACGTGGACGGACGAGCCGCAATAAGTAGCGGGAAGAATGGGCGGCGCCGTCAGGCCGCCGCCCCGACGCGCGCGCGTGCCTCGTCGTCTGTCGGTACGGACAGCAGCACGGCTTGCACGACGCGCTCCACGCCCGGCCAGTTCTTCGCGTGTTCTCCGGGCACATACTGCTGCGGAGACACGCTCACATAAGGCGGCGGATAACCCCATATCGCGTCGTGAACTTCCGGTCTTGTCACGCTTCCGCCGATCACCGCAACGGTCGGACGGCGGAACGCGGCCGCGACATGCATCAACATCGAAGAATTCGTCAGTATGACGTCCGCGTTTTCGGTCAGCGCGAACACGATGCGCATGGACGCTTCGCCGGCCCGCGAGCGAACGGGCACGCCCGGCCCCGCCGCGGCGATTGCCTCGGCGGCGCGCGCCCGATCCGCTTCGCTTCCGACGATTACGATGTCGCAAGCGCAGCCGCCCTGTTCGAGTGCGTGGGCGATGTGCGCGAGCGCGACGCCGACCTGTTGCGCGGGCCATGCCTTGGTCGGCACGCCGGCTCCGACGCCGACGATCATGCGCACGGTTCTGCGGCCGGGCACGTCGCCGGCGCTCCAGATGTGTGCGGCCTGTGTGCGCTCGTCGCCCGTCAGGAAGAGTTGCGGGCGCACTTCGGGCAGCACTGTTGCGCCGAGCAACTCGCCTTGCGCGAGCGCCGCGCGTCCGCACTGGCGTCTCGCATATTCGACGTAGGCCTGGCACGCGCTCCATCCGCCGCGATAGCCGCGCACGCCGATGCGATACCGCGCGCCCACGCGCATCATGAGCAACGCACCCATATAGCTGCCCAGCACGTCGATCGCCACGTCGAAGCCGCCTCGCGCGCGCAGCGCGGCGACCTGCGGAGACTTCCACAAAAAGCGCAACACGTTGCGATGCGAGCGGTCATCGATCAGCTTGTTGTTCCAGGGCGCGTCGAGTTCGACGATCTCGTCGATGAACGGATTGTTCTCGAGTATCGGCCGCCCCCAACTGCCGATGCCGGCGATCAGGCGCGTCGTCGGGAAGCGCTCGCGCAGCGCTTCGAAGAGCGGCGTCGTGGTGAGCAGTTCGCCGAAATCGTTCGGGCGCAGCACGAGAATTTCACGCGGCGTATCGCGCCGCGGGTCAAAACGTGGCGGGCAGAACCGGCCGGTCAGCCAGACCGGCGTTTCGATCAGCAGACTTTTCCAACCCATCGCTTCTCCATGCTGGCGCGTGGTTGTCGCCGTCGGTGCGCATTGTCAGTGCGCGTGTGCGGCTGGCTGCGTGCGCGTCGCGTCGATGCGCGCGCGGGACCGGCCGGATATGGCTCTGATTGTGCATGGGCGAGACCGCATGGAACCGCCGAGGTCGCTCTCTTTTCCGCCATCGTGTGTGGGTTTGGGCACAGGCGGTTGCGTCGATTGCGGGCGCTTCTAACCTTTCAAATTAGCGCGATTTGTATTGCGGAAATATTTCAATGTCGATAAATGCGAGGCATTAAATTGAATAAATCCCGCTGTAATCAACCGAAATATAAAGGCCGTACAGTTTTAATGTTTTCTTCAGGTTGTACCACTACGATCGCCTTTGCCTGCTCAATCGCGATCGTTGTTCGTTGATCAGCCTCTTCCAACCTCGCGAAGCGTTCATTGGAACGGCGGTCGTCCCCGGTGTTTCCGCTTCGTGTCACTCCGCGCTTCTGCGGTTCTTCACGTGCGGCTGCGACTCATCGATTACGGCGTCGGCAGAACGCCTGATTCATAGAACCTTCACATCGGGCACTTCCAATGGCGATTAGTACGCTGGTTTCGAATGTCGGACACGTACGCGAATTTCTGGCTTGCCTGTGTGGCGCATGTGCGGCATTTGGCATTCTGTACACCGTCGCGGCCGCCGCGCTGGTCGGCTGGTTCTTCGCGCGAAGCTCGCCTCAGCCCAAAAGCTTTCCGCCCGTCACGGTAATCAAGCCGCTGCGCGGAATGGAAACCGCGCTTCTGTCGAATCTGCGAACCTTCTGCGAACAGGATTACGAGGGGGACGTACAGTACCTGTTCGGTGTTCACGATCCGAACGATCCCGCGCTCGACGTCGTGAAAGAGCTTCAACGCCTCTACCCCGACGCGCATATCACCGTGGTCGCGAATAGCGAATTGCACGGCTGCAACCGGAAGGTCAGCAATCTTCTCAACATGCTTCCTTCGGCCGTCCACGAGCATTACGTGTTTGCGGATAGCGACGTCGCGGTCGGCGGCGATTACCTCAGCAGAGTGATGGGCGAACTTCAGACAGAAGGCGTCGGCCTCGTCACATGCGCGTACGTGGGGGCGCCCGACCCCGGTTTCTGGCCGAAGCTCTCGGCGAGAGCCGTCGATTACCAGTTTCTTCCCGGCGTGCTGATCGCGCTTGCATTGGGCCTTGCGCAACCGTGCTTTGGTCAGACCATTGCGATGCGCCGCGAAACGCTCGATAGAATCGGCGGGCTGCGCCAGTTTGCGGATCTGCTCGCGGAAGACCACGCAATCGGTATGGCAGTGAGAGCGGCAGGGCAGCGCGTGGTGGTCCCCGGTTTCGTGATCGGCCACGCATGCCCCGAGTCCACGCCCGCACGGCTTGTCGAGCATGAGCTGCGGTGGAGCAGAACCATCCGGCGAATCGATCCGTATGGCCATCTTGGCTCGGCCGTGAGTTACCCGTTACCATTGGCGCTACTCGCGCTGGTGTTCGCAAGTGCGCCGTTGTGGACGATGTATCTGCTCGCAGCCGCCTTGTGCGCGAGGCTCGTGCTTCAGTGCCGCATGGATCTTGCGCTGAAGCGCTCCGTTCGTGAACCGTGGCTTTTGCCGTTGTGGGACGTGGTGGCTTTTGCCATTCTTTTCGCGAGTCTGCTTTCTTCGCGCGTTGTCTGGAGAGGCGTGAGTTTCGACGTAGACGACGATGGCCTGCTCAAAGCCGCGCCCGCCAGTTCTTCCACCGACTGAGCAACGGTAGCTTCGCACCCAAATCCAATTCGATGATCAGGCACGTCAGCAGGTTCGCGGCTTTGGCAGGTCTCGTGATTGCGCTTTTCGTCGTATGGCGCAGTCATCCCACGGAGGTCCTGGGTCTCTTGCGCGATGCGGGCGCAGGGCTGCTCGTCGCCGGGCTTGCGCACGTCCTGCCGATGCTGGCGAACGCTCGCGACTGGCAAACGCTGATACGCGGCGCCAATCGGCCCAGTCTGCTTTCGATGCTGAAGCTCGTGTGGATCCGCGAGTCGGTGAATTGCATGTTGCCCGTTGCCCGCGTCGGCGGCGAACTGGTCTCGTTCCAGCTGTTGCGGCGCTGGGGCGTGCGCGCGTCGACTGCGGCGGCGAGTCTCGTCGTCGACATGCAATTGACGATCATCAGCCAGTTCGTCTTCACGATGGCAGGGATCGGATTTCTCGCGGCTCGCGGCGATTCGGCAACGGGACACGTGGTCGGCGGCCTTGCATGGAGCACGGCACTGCTCGTGCCCGTTCCGATCCTGTTCGCGCTCGTGCAGCATACGAATCCGTTCGCGCTGGTGTCGCGAGGACTCGACCGGCTGGCGAGCGGCAAGCTCACCGCGCTGGTCGGCCACTCGGTGAAAACCGATCAGTCGATCAAGGTGATCTGGCGCAGGCGCGCCGTCGTGCTTCGCTATCTGTTCTTCTGGCAACCTCTGCAATGTCTCGCGACGGCGCTCGAAATCTGGCTCGCGTTGCATTTTCTCGGCGCAAATGTGAGCTTTCTCGCGGCGCTGGTCATCGAAGTGCTGATCCAGGCGGTGAGCAGCGCGGCCTTCGTCGTGCCGGGCGCGCTGGGAATTCAGGAAGGCGCTTTCGTGCTGATCGGCGGATGGCTCGGCATCGAGCCGGCGACCAGTCTTGCGTTGGCCGGCGCGCGGCGCATTCGAGATTTGTTGATCTTCATCCCCGGCCTGTTCGCGTGGCAGTTTTCTCTGCGCAACGCGCGGTGACGGCGTCGCCGGCGTCGTCAATTGGCCGGTTCTTCGATGCCTGCACGGCATAACTTCTCATGCCGTGCGCCGGCCGATCCCCTCCAGGAAATGCCCTCCGAATACCTATGGGCGCGGTTCTTTCATAGCGTATCGCGCAGAACGTAGTAATGTATCGCGGGAGCCAGTTTTCGCCCGGCCCCTTTGATTCTCGAGGCGCTTATGTCCCTAGACGCAGACACCACTATCGACGAACAGGTTGCTGCAATCGCAGACCGCATGACCCAGGAAGGCCGTGAAGTTTCCCCAGTGACGATCTGGTCGGAGGTTCGCAGCGGATCGATCGTTGCCGTCGCGGTCGCCTTGCAACGCTGGCGCGACGCGCGACAGCCCCAGACGCCGCCGGCCCAGGTCCAGGCCGAAGTGCCGGACGACCTCGCCGAGGCCCTGATGAACATCGCACACCGGCTCTGGACGGCCTCTCACGACGCCACGTCGAAGGTGTTCGGCGACCGTCTGGGCGCGGTGGACCATCAGCTCGTCGTCGCGTTGAAGGAGCGCGACGAGGCGCTGGCCGAATATCAAAAGACGGAAAAGGAAGTCGAAACGGGCCGCGACCGGCTCGACGGACTGACCAGCGAACTACAGGCGCTGGACGATGCGGCGACGCGCGCCCGCACGGAGCTTGCCGCTGCGACCGCTCGCGCCGGGACGGCCGAGGCGAAGGCGGAGGAGTCGGCGCAGCATGCATCGGCGGAGCAGACCAGGCGGGAGGCCGCCGAGACGTCGCTGGTGGAGCAGCACAAGGCGAATGAGTGGCTCGCAGCGACGGTTTCGGGCAAGAACAACGAAATAGCGCGCCTCACGCAGGAGCGTGACGACGCCCGGCGCGAAATCGCGACGTTGAACGACGCATGTCAGGCGAAGGCCTCCGAAGTGGAGCGATGGACGCAGGAGGCGGGCGCCGCCGTGTCGCGCGCCGATGCCGCCACCGCGCAGGCGAGCGAGAGCCTCGCGCGGGTCGCCGCGCTGGAGGCTGAACTGGAGGCGCACCGCGGCCGGTTGCAGGCCTCGGAGGAGACCGCGACGCGCGTTCAGGCCGAACTGGCCTCCGCGACCGCCCGCGCCGAAACGGCGGAGGCGAAGGTCGAAGAACTCGCGCAACGGGCGTCGACGGCGGAAACGAAGCTCGAAGCGACGCAGGCTTCGCTCGACGAGCAGCGCAACGCGAATGAAGGCCTGGCCGCAACCGTGTCGAGCCAGCACGACGAGATCGCGCGGCTCACACAGGAGCGCGACGAGGCGCGGCGCGAAGTGTCCACGTTGAACGACACGTGCCAGGCAAAGACGGAAGAAGTGGCGCGCTGGTCACAGGAGGCGGGCGCGGCGACATCGCGTGCCGAAGCCGCCGAAGCGCAGGCGAGCGAGCGACAGGCGCGGCTCGCGGCGCTCGAGGCCGAACTCGACGAAACCCGCGGCGCACTCGCAGCCGAGCGGCAGACGAGCGCTGCAAGGGCGGATGAAGCGGCGGCGCGGCTCGAAGAACTTCAGCGCGTCACGCTGGAACTCGACGAAGCCAAGGCGCAGATCGTCGCGATGGGCGAGGCCAGGACTGCCGCTGACGCCGAACTGCACCGCATCTCGCAGGAAGCATCCGCGGCGAAGGAACGCGCCGGTGCAGCCGAACAGCGCGCCGCGCAGTTGCAGCAAACCCTCGCAGCAGAACAGCAGGCAAGCGCTGCGAAAACGGAAGAAGCGGGTAAGGAACTTCAGCGCATCACACGCGAACTCGAAGAGGCCAAAGCGCAGATCGCCGCAATGACCGAGGCCAGGACGGCCGCAGACGCCGAGCGCGAGCGCCTCTCGCACGAAGCATCCGCAGCGAAGGAACGCGCCGGTGCAGCCGAACAGCGCGCCGCGCAGTTGCAGCAAACCCTTGCAGCGGAACAGCAGGCAAGCGCTGCGAAGGCGGAAGAAGCGGCCGCGCGGCTCGAAGAACTTCAGCGCGTCACGCGGAAACTCGAAGAAGAGGCCAAAGCGCAGAGCGCCGCAATGACCGAGGCCAGGACGGCCGCAGACGCCGAGCGCGAGCGCCTCTCGCACGAAGCATCCGCAGCGAAGGAACGCGCCGACGCAGCCGGACAGCGCGCCGCGCAGCTAGAGCAAAACCTCACAGCAGAGCAGCAGGCAAGCGCTGCGAAGGCAGAAGAAGCGGCGGCGCGGCTCGAAGAACTTCAGCGCGTCACGCGGAAACTCGAAGAAGAGGCCAAAGCGCAGATCGCCGCGATGACCGAGGCCAGGACGGCCGCAGACGCGGAGCGCGAGCGCCTCTCGCACGAAGCATCCGCAGCGAAGGAACGCGCAGACGCAGCCGAACAGCATGCCGCGCAACTGGAGCAGCGCCTTGCCGAGCAAGAGCGCGAAGCGACAGCGGCAAGGGACGCCCAACGCGAGCACCAGGCCGGCATCGAGGCCGGAGCCGCCACGACCGCGGACGAAATCGCCGCGTTGCAACGCGAGATCGAGGCTCAGTCGAAAGCCCACACAAAGGCCTATAACGAGTTGCGCGCCAATGCCGAGCAGTGGGTCACGTACGCGAAGGAAATCAAACAGCGGCTCGACCAGGCGAATGAGAAGATCCTGTTCATCGACGCGCGCAGCACGGGCGAAGTGGCGCTGCTGCGACGACTGTCGGTCGAGCTGGAGCGGCTCAAGCCCGATCACGAACTGGTCTTCCGCGAAGCGCAAAAGAAGCTGATCGGCTCGACGATGGCGCAGCAGCTGGCCCAGAAGGGCTATCGATACGACCCGGCCACGGCCGTCATGTCGAAGGCGGAGAGCTGACGCCCATTGCTCCGGCAGACGCTGCACCGTGCTTGGCCAGATGATCGACCAGCATGCGCGCGGGCAGCGGCAGCGTATCGAAGTTGCGCGCGACGATCAGCATCGGGCGCAGCGACCAGGGCTCGTCGAGTTCGATCACCCGATAGCTCGCCGTCTGCGCGTAGGGCCTCACGCTGCCCTCGGGCAGCACGCCGATGCCGAGTCCCGCGCCAACCATATTTCGCACGCCCTCGAAGCTCGTCACTTCGATGCGCACGCGCAAGCGGCGGCCCTCGCGCTCGGCCGCCGCGCGGCACAGCTTCGAAATCGACGTGGCGTAGGGCATGATGATGAAGTCTTCATCGAGCGCATCGGCGAACTTGACCGCCGCGCGCCGCGACAGCCGATGACCGTCCGGCACGATCAGCACCAGCTTGTCGACGCTATAAGTGCGCCATTGCAGGTCTTGCAGCGAGTCGCGCGGCGCGGAGCAGATGCCGAGATCCGCCATGCCGCTCGCGATGCCCTGCACCACTTCGTCGCTACTCTTCTCGACCATGTCGACGCGCACCTCGGGGTTCGCGCGCAGAAACGTATGCAGCGCGCCCGGCAGATACTGGACCATCGCCGTGAAGTTCACGTAGATGCGCGCATGTCCGCGCAGACCTTGTGAATACTCCGACAATTCATCCGATATCTGCTGCACGTGCTCGATCAGCCGCTTCGCGTGGTGATAGAGCGCTTCGCCCGCAGGCGTCGCCTGCACGCCCCGGCTATGGCGATAGAGCAGCGGCGTGCCCGCGTCGGTCTCCAGATCGGACACGCGCTTGCTGACAGCCGATGCGACGAGGTGCGTGCGTCCCGATGCAGCCGCAATGCTGCCTTCCTCCACGACGGCCACGAAGATGCGCAGCGACTCCATGTCGAAGCGCATTGGCCGGTCCGGTACAGCACGCATTGGTACTCCTTTCCCGGGTTTTCCCTGATCCGCGACGCGGCGGGCATCGCGTTTCGCGATGGCTCCGTTGAAGATTGAGAAGTTTTCAAACAGGCAGCAAACGCCCATTCTATCGGCGATACAAGGCACGTCACGCCGCCCGCCGCGTCTCGATCGGCATACGCAAGCATCGCGATTCGTCATTCTAGGACGCTCCGCCGATGCCGACCGCGAGACTTGTCCGCGACGCGTCCGCGTGTTCGTGCAGATCATTCGAATCACTCGTTCAGGAACCGGATCAATGAGCGCTTCAGCTTCACTCTTTTCTCCTCTCGAACTCGGCTCGCTCAAGCTGCAAAACCGCATCGTCATCAGCCCGATGTGCCAGTACAGCGCCATCGACGGATCGGCCAGTGCATGGCATCGCACGCATATCGGCAACCTGTCGTTGTCGGGCGCGAGCCTGATGCTGCTGGAAGCGACGGCGGTCGAAGCTGCGGGCCGCATCACGCCGTATTGCCTCGGCCTCTATTCCGATGCGAACGAGGAAGCGCTCGGCCGCGCGCTCGACGAAGTGCGGCAGTTCAGCGACATGCCGATCGGCATCCAGTTGTCCCACGCGGGACGCAAGGCGTCGAGCGAACCGCCGTGGCGCGGCGGCGTGCAGATCGCGCCGCAGGACGGCGGCTGGCAGGCGCTCGGTCCTTCAGCGATCGCACAGGGCGACAGCGAGATCGCGCCCGTCGCGCTCGATCACGCGGGGCTCGCGCGCATTCGCGATGCGTTCGCGGACAGCGCGAAGCGCGCGGCGCGGCTCGGCCTTGCCGCCATCGAACTGCACTTCGCGCATGGCTATCTGTTGCATCAGTTCCTGTCGCCGCTCGCGAATCAGCGCGGCGACGAGTACGGCGGCTCGCTCGAAAACCGCATGCGCTTTCCGCTCGAAGTCTACGAAGCGGTGCGCGCCGTTTGGCCCGAAGGCAAGCCGCTCGGCGTGCGTGTATCGGCGACGGATTGGGTAGAAGGCGGCTGGGATCTCGAGCAGACCATCGAGCTTGCGAAGCGTCTGCGCGAGCGGGGCTGCGACTGGATCGACGTGTCGACGGGCGGCCTCTCGCCGTTGCAGAAGATCCCGCTCGGGCCGCATTACCAGGTTCCGTTTGCGCGCGCGGTGCGCGAAGCGACGGGCATGCCGACCATCGGCGTCGGCCTCATCACGGATGCCGCCGAAGCCGATCGCGTGATCCGCGAAGGCGAGGCCGATCTGATCGCGCTCGCTCGCGCAGTGCTGTGGGACCCGCGCTGGCCGTGGCACGCCGCTGCGCAACTCGGTTCGACGATCAAGGCGCCGCCGCAATACTGGCGATGCGAGCCGCGCGGCGCGGGACGCGTGTTCGAGGGCGCGTCGTTCGGCCAGCGCTAGCCGTCGCCCGGCGTTGAATCGGGTTGATTCATGAGCCGGCGCACGACCGGCATCGGACATTCCAGAACGAATGCATGAAGGAGACACAGATGGAACACGGACAACTTGCCGTCGGCGTGCGTACCCGCTGGTATGACGGACTGACGTCGATGCACTGGAAGGTGCTCAAGGCGAGCTTTCTCGGCTGGATCTTCGACGGCTACGAGGCGCTTGCCCTCGTCGTCGTGCTCGGGCCGATGCTGCATTCGGTGCTCACGGCGGAGCAGGCCGCATCGCAGACGGTGTATGCGGGCCTCGTGATCGGCATCACGCTGCTCGGCTGGGGCATCGGCGGACTGGTCGGCGGCATTCTTGCCGACTATGTAGGCCGCAAGCGGATGATGCTGTGGTCCGTGTTTCTCTATGCGCTCTTCTCGGGCATCACCGCGTTTTCGCAGACGTTCTGTACGTTGTGCGCGCTGCGCTTCCTGACGGGCCTCGCGATGGGCAGCGAATGGAGCACGGGCATCGCGCTGTTGTCGGAGACGTGGCCTGAGCAGGCACGCGCGAAAGGTGCGGGCTTCCTGCAATCGGGCTTCGGCTGGGGCACGCTGGCGGCAGCCGTGATCTGGTACGCGCTTGCGTCGACGCATCCGCTCGGCGCCGAATCGTGGCGGCTCATGTTCGTGCTCGGCGCAGTGCCCGCGTTCTTCGTGCTGTATGTCCGGCGTGGCGTGAACGAATCGGAGAAGTGGCAGCGCGCCGTGCGCGAAAAGCGATGGGCGGCCACGAGCACGGCTGGCACGGCTACATCCACCGCCAGCGACGCGGCCAGCGATGCGCCGCAGACCGGCAAGCGCCCGTTCACGCTCGCGCAACTGTTCGCCGAGCGCGCCGCGCTGCGCCGCACGCTGATCCTGCTCGCACTGTCGATCATCACGACGGTCGGCTGGTGGGCGATCTCCAGTTGGCTTCCGACCTATACGGTGGCCGTCGCCAAGGCCCAGGGCATCCAGGACGCCGTGTCGTGGGGCTCGAAGGTGTCGATCGTCTATACCGTCGGCGCGATCGTCGCGTATATGCTCGCGGGCTTCATCGTCGATGCGATCGGGCGGCGCACGTTCCTGTCGCTGACCTTCGTCGGCTCGCTCGTGACCACGTTCATCACGTACAAGCTGACGTCGAGCGTCGAAGCGATGATGGTGATCGCGCCCATCAACGGCTTCTTCACGCTGGGCTGCGCGTATGTGTGGATGGCCATCTATCCTTGCGAGCTCTTCACGAGTTCCGTCCGTTCGACGGCGATCAGCTTCGTGTTCAACGCGGCGCGGTTGATCGCGTGGGTGTTCCCGATCATCGCGGGCAGCATGATCAAGTCGTTCGGCGGCGTGTCGCATGCCGCGCTCGCGCTCGGTTCCGTGTACGTGCTCGGTATCGTGCTGCCGTGGTTCCTGCCCGAGACGCGTGGCGTGGGGATGCCGGACTGACTGCGCGCTGTGGGATCAGCGCGCGCACATAGGCTTATGGGGCAGCGCCGTCAGGTGTCAGGGTGCCCCGCGATGAAGCCGGTGAATGCGTCATACGGCTGATTCAATATGGCGCCGTCGATCATCAGGCCGAAGGTCGCGTCTCCGCTATCGAGTTCGTAGTACATCACCGACTGGATGTTTTCCGTCTTTCTGGCCATGAAGTAGTTGGCAAACTGAGTGCTGATATAGCTCGCCCGATATGCCTCTGTCTTTTCGGGCCCCGTGTTCCACTCGGTGAGCAGGAACGGCACACCGTAGCGCGACTTGCAGTACGCCGGCAGATTGAAGCCAGGACCTGATCCATCGGAACCGATATTGAAGATGTTGCCGTTGACCTCGAAGTTGTGCCATGTGGTCATGTCCCATCGCACCGTCGGATGGCCGCCTGTTCCATCCGGCTGCATGCCGTCCCACAAAGCGTCCGATGCGCCGATGTCGGCCACGCAGAAATTGATGCCGCAACTCGCGCCCGGTTGCACTGACTTCACGCCCTGGATCATTCCCCGCATGACACCGCGCATGATCGGCCAGTTGGTGTTGTTGAAATCCACGGCCTTCGTGCCGGCATTGGTGGCATCGAGAATGATGTCGCCCGCCCGTGTCAGCTCATTGCCGCACTCGTACATCGTCACACCATACGGGGCAAGCGCGGTGGCGACCGTTGCGGCACAGGACTGCCCACGGTCGTATGCGATCGATTCGCTCGCGAACATTCTGCGGCTGCTATCGTAAATGCTGAGATCGATGAGCACGAACAAGGTCAGTCCCGCCGACTGGAATGCCTGAGCGAGTTTCGTCACAGCGTTCAGTTGCGTCGGGTCGTCTGTGCAGCCGAGCCGATAGGTCGAGCAGCCCATGCTCTTCATGATCGATACGATCTGGGCAGGCGTGTAACGATAGTCGTAGTGTCCGTTGATACCGTAAAACGTGCCCGCAGTCGCGGCATTGACGACACGTGGATCATTGGCGACAGCGCCTGAGCCGGAACCGCCGCCCCCGCATCCGCTAAGAACATAGCTGCCGCCGAGCGCCGTCAGGCAGCCGAGAATCTGGCGTCTTTTGAGCATGTAAGTTTTCCGCTGCCGGAGTACTGGAAACAAGTCGTGGAGGTGCTAGAGAGCAACGACACGAGCCGCCCTTGCCGGCACGTCGCATTTACCAGTAGTTAGTACCATTGCGGCATCTGTCGGTCATTTTTTCGGCAAGAATATGACGGAATAAAAGAAGCGTTATAGGGGAATCGAAATAGGAAGGCCGGTGGGAAATTTGTTGGAACATATCTAGCGGGTAATCGTGACCGGATACGGTGAACGCAATGGGCGGAGGCAGATAAAAATGCGCGCTCGTATCTTGCTGTGCGCGGTGGGTTGTTTCGGCGTGACGTTTTCGAACCAGGACAACGCAACCGTATCGTCGTAAAGCCGTTCGAGGCCGTTATCGAGCGTTCCGACTCCTCGCGAACGCATCGCTCGACTACTTCGCGCGATGCATGGTGCGGGCAAGGTTCTCGCTAATCGGTTGCCGGTTCAAATGGTATTGGTATTGGACCAAGGTCCAATATCCGCTGGCGCACGTCCGGCCTATTCTTGACTTCGCGCATGTTTGTTCGGAGATTCGCATGACGACGTCAAAGAATCTGCTGATAGCCATGGTCCGTGCGGCAGTCGGTTGGCCGTACGTTTCGGCTATGACCCGATTTCGGGCGATGTTGCCGGCAGAATGTTCAGTTCAGGACCCACGCCACACAGTCCGAATGCCGGGTAGGCGAAACACGGGCCGCGCACGGCGAAGTCGGCCATGAAACGGGTGCCCGACTGGGACATCCTCCAGACTCGCGAAACGATCAGGCAGGCTGCCTATGATCTCGCTCGCAGCGGAGTTTGCGACGGATGGCAGGACGTATGGCGAGCGCTCCGCGCGCGCTTCACCGTCGACCAACTGACGACGATCTTCGAGAACCCTCTTTGCCGACTCGATGTCGACCGGCGTTGCTATTGGGCGCGCAATCCCGGGAAGCACGACAGCGAGCCAACAGCCCGTTTGCCTGTGATCAGGCGAGACATGTGTGAAAAGAACGGGACATTGATTCCCCGGGCTGTGGATCGTCAGCCCCAAAGGACGGGACGGCTGGCTGGGCAAATCAAGGCGCTGCTGGCCGATGGCAGCGAGCGCACCGCCATGCAGATTGCGCAGCAACTGGGCACGAGTCGCAACGAGGTGCTCGTCGCCGTGCGCGCGATGTTGGCCGATGGGGCGCTGCAGGTAACGCGCCACGTTTTCGCGAATCATCGCGGCCGGGGGGCACGCGTGTTTGCGTGCGCCGGTACGACCGCGAGGAAAAAACATGATGAGCGCGGGTTGTACGCGCCATGGCCGCAGGCGGACCCGGTGGTGACGACAGCCATCGATGCTATTGCGCGCCATAGGTGACGATGCTTCCTGTCGCCTGCTAAACGAGGGACCAGAGAAAGAAGCGACCAAAAGGCGAGGGCGGCGCCTCGACCAGGATTGCTCTGCGGACCGGGCAATCCGACTGCCCAAACCAGGCTTCGCTCCACCTGTCCATGCCGCTGATGCGCTGGCTCGCGCCTGGGTTCAGTTATGTGATCATCCGGAAACGACGGGGGCACGCCATGCGTCAACCCAAGATCGTCATCGTCGGCGCAGGACTCGTTGGCGGGTCGGCTGCGCTGTTTGCGGCCGTGGCCATCCCGAGCGCGGAGATCGTCATCATCGATGTCGCGCGAGTGCGCGCCGAGGGGCAAGTGCTCGATCTCGCGCACGCCGCGGCATTCTGGGGGCACAACCGCTTTTATGCAGGCGACTACGACCACGCGCGTGATGCCGACATCGTCGTGATCACCGCCGGTGCCGGTGTGAAGCCAGGGCAGACTCGTCTCGACCTTGCCAGAACCAATGCGGACATCGCGATGGAAATCGTGGATCGCGTTGCGCCTCTTGCGCCCGACGCGATCTACGTCATTGCGGCCAATCCGTGCGATGTGCTGGCCGGTGTGGTCTTTGACCACCTGCGCTGTGCGCGGGAGCGCGTCATTAGCACGGGCACTTCGCTCGACACCGGACGGCTGCGCTCACTTCTCTCCGAGCGGCTGGGCGTCGTGGCATCCGCGATTCACGCCTATGTCCTGGGTGAACACGGCGAATCCGCGCTGATCGCATGGTCCGCCGCGACCGTCTCCGGCATGCCTCTCGAAACATTCCTGGCCAGAAGCGGCAAGGAACTCGGACCTGCCAGCCGCGACCTGATCCTGCGCTCGGTGCACGAAGCGGCGAAGCTCATCAAGGAAGGAAAGGGCGCTACGCACTACGGAATCGCCAGTGCGATCGGGCGAATCTGCGAGGCCATTGTGCATAACACCGACCTCATTCTCACAGTCGGCATCGTGCATGCCGAAGTCGAGGGCGTGCCCGAGGTGTGCTTGTCGCTGCCGATGGTGATCAATGGCGGCGGGGCTCAGTTGATGGCTTATCCGGAACTCGATCCCGCGGAGCGCGAAGCCCTGCAGCGCAGCGCGCGCATCGTCAAGGATGCAACCGACAGCGTGCTCCCTCGCGGCTAGCGAGCTTGCGCGCAACTGGAACAAGCCGGACAACGCCGGCACGAGGAGGTCCATCATGGCGCCATCCCCCGCCAAGGTCTCACCGCCCGCAACGCCGCAGACGACAAACCCGACGCCACCCATGGGGCATCTCGGTTCTCTCTGGAAGTTTGCAGTGCCCGTGGGCATCGGCATCGTCCTGTGGTTCTTGCCGGCGCCGGCCGGTCTCTCGGTGAAGGCGTGGCACATGTTCGCCGTGTTCGTCGCCACCATCGCGGGCATCATGACGGCGCCGCTGCCGATGGCCGCCGTCGCCATTATCGGCGCCACGGTGGGCGTGCTCGTTGGCGTCGTCTCGTTCGCCGACATCACCAGATCGACGGGCACGGACCTGGTCTGGCTGGTGATGCTCGCCTTTTTCATTTCCCGTGGCGTGATCAAAACAGGCCTCGGACGCCGCATCGCGCTTCTGTTCATGCGGCTGTTGGGCAAGCGGACCGTGGGACTGGGCTACGGGCTCGTGTTGACGGAACTCATCATTTCGCCTGCGATGCCGAGCATCACCGCCCGCGCCGGCGGCGTGATGCTGCCGATTACGCGAGCGATCGCGGAAGTGCTCGGCAGTCGTGCCGACGATCCGGAATCCCGCGGCAAAGTGGGGAGCTACCTGATCCTCTGCGCTTTTCACGCGAACATTGTCGCCGCGGGCATGTTCATCACGGCGATGGCGGGTAATCCTCTCGCCGTCAAGCTGGCGGCGGACCAGGGCGTATCGATCAGCTGGCTCGACTGGGCGGTGGCCGCGTCCGTTCCAGGGCTGCTGTGTCTTGCCATCATTCCGATCGCCATGTTGTGGATTGCTCCGCCGCAGGTTCGCAACACGCCCGATGCGATAGCGCTGGCCCAGAAAGAGCTATTGGCGATGGGCCCGATTTCGTCGCGGGAAATCATCATGGCGGCTATCTTCGTCGGATTGCTGGTGCTCTGGATTTTCGGTGAGGATCTGTCCATTGGAGCGACGCTGGCAGCGGCACTCGGTGTTTCGTTGCTGTTCATAACCGGCGTGCTGACATGGCAGGACGCCTTGAACGAGAAATCCGCCTGGGACACGATGATCTGGATTGGCCTCTTGATCATGCTGGCATCCAAGCTCAACGAATACGGCATGGTTTCGTGGTTCGGCAAGGAATTCGGCGCGCACCTGCAGGGCTTCCCGAGGCTCGCCGTGTACATGATGGTGGCGGCGATCTACTGCTATATCCACTATTTCTTCGCCAGTGCAACGGCGCATATCAGCGCGCTTTTCCCTCTGTCCATGGCGCTGATGGTCGCCGCCGGTATTCCGCCTTTCACGGCGGCCGTCGCGCTCGGTATCCTGAGCAATATCAACGGTTGCCTGACCCAGTACGGCATCGGCTCCGGCCCGGTCATGTTCGGGGCTGGCTATGTGCCACAGGGCCAGTGGTGGAAGGCCGGCTTTCTGATGAGCATCATCTACATGGTCGTCTGGCTGGTCGTCGGGCCGCTTTGGTGGAAGCTGCTTGGGCACGTCTAGGAGGGCTCGCGCGCGATTTGCCCGTGTTGTCGCGGCTCGCTGTCCAGGCCTCAGTACTTGATATCGCGGGCAGCCTGACGGCCATGCTGCTTGGTCTGCCGCTTGTCCTGCCGACATTGCGTATTGTTCTTCTGATCGGCGGCGCGGCATTCCTGCTTCGTATGGCGGGCCCCCTGACGGGTTTCCTGCCGAACGTCCCGGCCGGCACGACGTTGTTGCGCCTGCTCTGTAGCAGAGGAATGACCAGAAGACATTGCCAGGACTATCGCAGCGATCGCAACGGTGAACCCACGATTCCAGGTGAACATGATGTGCCCTCCAATATCCCGATGAATTGCAACCAGGTGCTTCTATTTCCCGCAAATATTTGCAGCATCGTTGCTGGACCCGTTCCACTCGATTTGAAGGCGTGGTAGTGGCCTGCATTCACGAGTCGCCTCTGAAGAACATTGGTTTTTCAACCAGACCTGACCTGAAGATGAAGCGTCGATCGATAGAAGAGTACGGCTGGAGTATGGCTCCGACAGACCACGAGTCAAGTAAAACGGCGGGATGGTCGCATTCGCTTGCTGTGCGTGAAAGGACGGCAGTGAAGTTGCCGGAGCATCGGTCACGCGCGGTCAGTTCGCCACAGCGGGCAAATTGCCATGGAAGTCTGCCGATGCTCTCTCCGTACGCCCTGCTTTCGAGCGTGACGATCGCCACCCTGACCATCATTGCGACCGTGTCGCTCGACGATTCGCGTGACAACATTTTTTATCCCGGCAAAGGGACCTTCGCCGAATTCGTGGCGCAGTTGGCGAGGACGGCTTTCGGCGGCACGCAGGATTACGACGTCTATGCCGCCCGTAGCTACACATGGTTGCCACTGACGCGGACGCTGATACTCGGATTGCGTGTGGACGGCAAGTTTTCGAGCGGCGACTTTCCGTTTTACGCACAGCCGTATGTCGATCTTCGCGGCGTGCAGAAGGGACGATACCAGGACCGCGATGCAATGGCGGCGGAAGTGGAACTACGCTGGGACCTGACGCCGAGATGGTCGCTGCTGGGCTTCACAGGGATAGGCAAGGCATATGGACGTTGGCATAGCTTTTCCGAAGCACAAAACGTGCAGAGCGTCGGAGCAGGATTCCGTTACCTGATCGCGCGCAAGCTGGGCGTAGCCATCGGGATAGATGTCGCCCATAGCAAGGACCAGAACGCGTTCTACATTCAGGTCGGCAGCGCATGGCGATGAGTCGCCGTGACGTTCGACGCGACCGCGAATTGCTGTTGCCATCGAGGAGAAGCGTCCAATGGCAAAGCCGTTGAGGCATATCG
Source organism: Paraburkholderia piptadeniae (assembly GCF_900007165.1). GTDB lineage: Bacteria > Pseudomonadota > Gammaproteobacteria > Burkholderiales > Burkholderiaceae > Paraburkholderia > Paraburkholderia piptadeniae. The sequence goes on along the minus strand of NZ_CYGY02000011.1, from coordinate 166,101 downwards.
TTGCAGTGCGGACTTTCCGCCTATACCCCGGGCGGTGGTCTGAACCAGATCACCAGCTGGATCGCCGCGATCTATCAGATCAGCCCGAGCTGGTATGCGGGAGCGATGGTGTACTACCAGCGCCTGATGGACGACGCTGCCAACAGCCCCATCGTCACCCAGCGGGGAACACGCAACCAGGTCACGTACGGTGTCGGGATCGCATACGCCTTCCGCTGATCCGACTTTCGCGCAAGCGTGGAGGCAGAATGCTGAATCAGTTTGCCGAGACCTTTCTTCTCGTCGTCGCGGGTCTCTTTCCCGTCATCAATCCGCCGGCGGCGGGATTCATCGTCCTTAGCCTGGTCCCGGAAGCGACGCCGGCTGAGCGAGCCTTTCTTGCCAAAAGCATCTCGATCAACAGTCTGGTCATCCTGTTTCTGTCGCTCTCGATTGGCGCGTACGTGCTGTCCTTCTTCGGCATATCGCTGCCGGCGTTGCGGGTGGCCGGCGGAATGGTGATTGCATTTGCCGGATGGAATCTGTTGCACGCGCCTTCAGACGTGGATCGCGAGCCGGAACAGAAGACGGCCTCCGACGCGACTCGCGAGGCCTCGCTGCGCGCGAGGGCCTTTTATCCGCTAACGCTTCCCATCACCGTTGGCCCAGGATCGATCGCTGTCGCGATTGCACTGGGCACAGGCAGGCCACGCGGAGGCGTCTCGTTGATTCACCTCGCCGGCGTGCTTGTGGCCCTGGCCTTTCTGTGGTGCAGCATCTACTTGTGCATTCGGTTCACAGCGAACATCGAAAAGCTGCTGGGGCCAGTGGGCACCCAGGTCGCCGAGCGGCTCTTCGCGTTCGTACTCTTTTGCATCGGAATTCAGATCTTGTGGCTGGGCATTGATGACCTGCTCGAATCCGTACCACTGTGGGTGCGTCTCAAATGACATAGGGATCAATCGTTTCCATCGAAACGAGGACGCGATATGTCTTCAGACGAAGTCAGGCAAAGTTCGATTCGCTCGCTCCGTACGGTGAATACAGGCAACGTGTTTTTCTCGATGAAATAGTTTTGTTGGTGAGCCGTGCACTAATCTCTGCTATATGCGCTTCACGCGTCGCGGCGCTTCCTTGCAATGCAAAGCGGCAGCAGAAGGAGGAGATTTTTATGTCGTTACGGAAACTCGAGTTCCTGCTGTTGACGCATTGCGTGCGCGTGATGTTACCGGCGCTGCTATTGGCTAGCATGACGGCTGCGGAAGCGAGCAACCTCAATTTCCTCAATGACACGCCGATGTCATACATTAAGAAGCGCGACATGGACTCGATCAAAAGTGCGCTGGTCGAGGTGCTCAACACAAAGAATGACGGCGAGACCACTCGATGGATAAACGAGGGCACGGGAAATAGCGTAAAGATTGATGCGGCGATGACACCGGAGAGCACGAACCACGAAGGCGAGAAAACGTGCCGTCTTGTTTCCGTCGTCCTGTCTGCGAAAGGGCAGTCGATGAATCTCCACCCTAAGTTTTGCGGTACGGGCCGAACGGACTGGACATTGCAACAGCGTTGAATTTTCGGGGCCGTTAAATAACATAAGTAAGCGTGAGCAAATTTCCGCGCTTGAGTTCGATCAGTGTCGCGACGGTCGCTTGACGTCGCGAGAAGAAGGCGGCAGTGCGGCAAAGATTCAACGCGCATGCGCCGCAAGAAATGTGATGAATGAATACGTGATCCCGCACGCTATTGAGTCGATTGCCTTGTCTGCTCCGGGCGGGATCGATGTCATTGCCAGCTTCGCGATGTTTGCATTCGTGTTTGTAACGCCTTTGAGCGCATGCCTGTAGACGGCACGTCGGGACGGCTTTGTCCGTTTTGACGAACTTCTGCCAGCGGGGCGCGCACACGATAGCGTCCTGTCGAGGGCAGGCCTTGGGTCGCCAGGGCAGCGACAACTGTTTGCGGCAGCCTGTGAGGAGACACCTGATGATGCTCACGCCGATTACCCAACGGACGTTATCGAGAGATTTGCTCGATGTCCTGATTCGCGCCGGACTGATCGCTGTTCTGGCCGTCTTCTGTTTCCGGATCTTCGTCCCGTTCCTCAACCTGATGGTTTGGGCCCTGATCCTCGCGATCACGCTGTATCCGCTTCAGGTAAGACTGCGCGGTCCGCTCGCCGGCAAGGACGGCCTGATTGCCACGCTGATCATTCTCGTCGCGTTTGCGGTCATTCTGGTGCCGACCTATCTGCTGGGCGTCGCGGTGGCCAATTCGATCGAGCGCTCGATGGCCATTTTCAGGAGCGGCAATCTCCAGATTCCGCCGCCTGCCGAATCCGTCGCAGCGTGGCCGATAGTGGGCCAGCGAGTGTACGACTTCTGGGCGCAGGCCTCGACCGACATCACCGGTCTTGCACAAAAGTTTGCGCCGCAACTCAAGGAAGCAGGCCTCGCGCTATTGGGCACGGTCACGGGTCTTGGCGCAGGGCTGCTCGTCTTCTTCTTCGCGCTGATCGTCGCGGGCATTTTCATGGCTCACGGCGAGAAGGGCTATGACAGCGCAGTGCAGATCGCCTCGCGCATCTCGGGACCCGAGAACGGCCGGCAGATCGCCGATCTGTGCACGGCCACCATCCGGGCCGTGGCCCAGGGCGTGGTCGGGATCGCGTTTATCCAGATGCTGCTGATCGGCATCGCGTTCATCGTCATGGGCATCCCAGGCGCGGGTCTGCTCGCGCTCGCCGTGCTGCTGATCGGCATCATGCAGCTACCCGCGACATTGATCACGATTCCCGTCATCGTCTTCGTGATCGTTACGGAAGGTGTGAGCACGGCGACGATCATCTTCTCCGTCTATGTTTTCGTCGCGGGTCTCGCCGACAACGTGCTCAAACCATTGCTGCTGGGGCGTGGCGTCGCGGTGCCGATGCCCGTTGTGCTGATCGGCGCGCTCGGCGGCATGGTGACGGGCGGGGTGATCGGGCTGTTCATCGGTCCCGTGATGCTCGCAGTGGCTTACCAGCTGTTCTGGCGTTGGGTGAAAGAGCAGCCGGAACGCGAGCCGTGGCAAAAGCCGAAGCAGCCGTGAAGGACGCTGCGGAGACGGCGCCATGTGGCCTTCGATTCGCCGATACGGGACGGTGCTGTTGCTCCGGCGAGACTGCTTCATCGTGTGCCTCGCAGGTTTTCTGTCGGGCTGCATGCACGTGGGCCCCGACTTTCAACCGCAACATGAGGCATGGAGCGAACACTGGAGCAGCGCGTCGATAGAACAGGTCACGCAGCAGGCGGCGCAGCCCGACGTGCGGCAGTGGTGGCAGGTGTTCGGCGACGCGAACCTCGAGCGACTGATTGCCGAAGCCGATGCCGGCAATGGCGATCTGAAGATCGCCGGGCTGCGCGTACTGGAAGCACGCGCCCAGCTCGGCATCGCGCTCGCGGGGCGCTACCCCCAGGTGCAACAGGCGAGTGCCGATGTCCTCGCCTCGGCGCGCAAGCGCTCGGATGGATTCAATACCCGCTCGGGCGTCTATTTGCAGTACGGTGCGGGCTTTACCATCGGATGGGAGCTCGATTTCTGGGGGCGTTTCGCGCGCGCGATCGAATCGGCCGACGCCGCGTTCTTCGCAGCGCAGGCCAACCGCGATGCGGCGCTGGTCCTGTTGCACGCGCAGGTCGCCGATACGTATTTCATGCTGCGCACGGCCGAGGCGCGTCTGCGTATTGCGCGCGAAAACGCCCAGTTGCAAAAGCGCAGCTACGACATCGCACAGAAGCTCTTCAAGGCCGGCGAGACGGATGAACTGGATCTCCAGCAGGCGAGGACGCAGTATCTGGGCACGCTGAGCAGCATCCCCGATCTCGAAAGCCAGATCGTGCTCGCGCGTCACGCGCTGTCCGCGCTGATGGGGCGGCCACCGGGCCCGCTCCCCGAGCTGGATGTGCAATCCGGAAAAGCAGGCGTGGTTCCGCTCGTGGATCGCGCCGTTCTGCAAGGCGTTCCCGCCGATCTGCTATTGCGCCGCCCGGACGTGCGCGCCGCCGAGTATCAGATGGCCGCGCAGTCGGCACTCATCGGCGTCGCCAAGGCCGATCTCTATCCGTCCGTTTCGTTGCTGGGCTCGCTCGTCTGGAGCGCGAGTTCGCTGACCGGCTCGCCGAACACGCTGGCCTTTGCCGCCGGCCCGAGCGTGACATGGAACGTGTTCGATCATGGAAGGATCACGAACAACGTGCGCGTGCAGGATGCCCGGCTGCAACAGTTGACCGTCGCCTACCAGAACACCGTGCGCGAGGCGGCGCGCGAGGCCGACGATGCCGCCACCGCGCTGACGGCCGCGTTGCAGCGGGACTCGATCCTGAACGACGCACAAGGGGCCGCGCGGCGCTCGCTCACGCTCGCCAACACGGTCTACCGCGAAGGGTATTCGGACTTCCAGCGCGTGCTCGATGCGCAGCGCGCGCTCTTTGCACAGCAGGACGCCTACATCGTCAACCGCAGCAACGCGGTGGGCAGTCTGGTCGCGCTATACAAGGCACTCGGCGGCGGCTGGGCCACCCAGCAGCCGCTCGTCGATGCCGCGACGCGCCAGCAGATGCAGCAACGCACCGACTGGGGCGACATGCTGAACGAAACGAGCGCGCCATCGGCCACCGCGCCATCCGAAGGTACGTCGCAATGAGCGAAACGACCGAGACCTCCCGATCGACGACGGCGCCGTCGCCGGGCCCGCCGCCAGCGCCTCCCGCCGATCCGTCGCGCAGGGCGGTGAAGTGGATCGTCGCGCTGATCGTGGTGAGCCTGATCTGGTATCTGCTTGCCGACCGCTTTACGCCCTACACGCAGCAGGCGCGCGTGCAGGCCTTCGTCGTCCCTGTTGCCGCGGAAGTTTCGGGACGGGTGACGCGCGTGTTCGTGCACGACAACCAGGAGGTCAACGCGGGCGACGTGCTCTTCGAAATCGATGGCGAGCAGTACCGCATTGCAGCCGATCGCGCGCGTGCCGATCTCGAAACCACCCGCCGCCAGGTCGGGGCGAGCACGGCCGGTATCGATTCGGCGCTCGCGTCGCTTCGTGCGGCGATCGCGAACGAGGTCAAGGCGCGGCAGGACAGCGAGCGGCTCGAAAGGCTGTATCGCGAGGACGAGGGTACGGTCTCGCTACGGCGCCTGGAAGTGGCGCGAGCGACGCATGAGCAGGCACAGAGCCAGGTTGCCGCGGCGCGCGCCGAAGTCGAGCGCGCACGCGAGCAACAAGGTGGCGAGGACGCCGGAAACGCGCAGTTGCGCAGCGCGGCCGCCGCGCTCGAGAAAAGCGAACTCGATCTGGCCAATACGCGCATCAAGGCGCGCACGGGTGGCGTCATTACCGATCTCAGCACCGAGGTCGGCCAGTTCGCGTCGGCAGGCAAGCCGGTGATGACGCTGATCGCGATTCGCGATGTGTGGGTCAGCGCGGATATGACCGAGAACAACCTCGGTCATCTGAAGCCGGGCACACCCGTCGCGATAGCGCTAGACGCACTGCCGGGCGAGGTCTTCGAAGGCCGGGTCCGCAGTATCGGCTATGGCGTGAGCGTGGGTCAGGATACGCCGCCCGGCAGCCTGCCCACCGTGCAGAACAGCCGTGACTGGTTGCGTCCCGCTCAACGTTTTCCGGTGATCGTCGAATTCGACCGCGACGAGCGCGCGCGTCTCCACAATATTCGCGTGGGCGGGCAGGCCGAGGTCATGGCGTTCCCGGGTCAGGGCAATCCGCTCAATCCGCTGGGCCGCGTGTTTCTGCGTGTGATGAGCTGGATCTCCTACCTCTACTGATGACGGCGATGGAAAACAGGCTCCTGCTTCCCGGTCGACGCGCGCTCCGCCTGGCTATCGGCACGGCGCTATGTCTCGCGGTCAGCTTCGCGCTGGACCTGTCGATTCCCGTCGTCGCGCCCGTGTTTGCCGTCTATCTGCTCGCCACCCGAAACCGGCCACTGTCGTTGAAGGCAGGCGTGGTTCTCGCGCTTGTCGTGGCATTGACCACGGGCAGCGGCCTTCTCCTCGTTCCGTTGCTTCGTCACTACGCGTTCGCTGGCGTGGCGCTCATTGGCCTCATGCTCTTCCTCGCCTTTCGCTACGGACTGCGCGGCGGGAACAATCTCGTCGCGACCTTTCTGGTGGCCGGACTGACGATGATCTCCGCAGCAGGCACGGCTGACTTCGAACTGGCCATGACGGTCGTCGGCGCATTGGTGAAGGGGCTCCTGCTTGCCGTGCTCGTGTCCGCCCTGACTCACGGGCTGCTTCCCGAGCCCGTGAGCGCGCGGCCGCAGCCTGCCGCGCAGGCCATGCCCGACGATCAGGCCGTATACATCGCGCTTCGCGCCGCTCTCGTGGTGATGCCGGCGTATCTGCTCGCCATGACCGATCCAGCGGGCTACATGCCGATCATCATGAAGTCCGTCAGTCTCGGAAGACAAAGCTGCACGACGACGGCCCGCAGTGCGGCACGCGATCTGATCGGCTCCACGCTGCTCGGCGGCCTGCTCGCCATCGCGTTCTGGTTTTCACTCAGGATGTTTGTACATCTGTGGATGTTCTTCCTGTGGATGCTGCTCATCGGCCTGCTGGTGGGGCGCAAGCTCCACGGCCTTAGCAAGACGCGTTACTCGCCGGGTTTCTGGCTGAACAGCCTTGTCACGATGATCATTCTGCTGGGGCAGTCGGTGCAGGACAGCGTCGTGGGCAAGGATGTCTACACCGCATTTGCGGTGCGCATGGGGCTCTTTCTGGCGGTAACGGTCTATGCGTGTTTCATGCTTCTGCTTTTCGAGCAACGCTACCGGGCGGGATGACGCTGTGTTCAGTCCAGTCGTTTGCCAGTCATCGAACCCCCGGTCGGGCGCCGTTCCCCAAGATAACCGGCCGATAGCGGTCCATCGTATCCTGAGAGGAGCCTGCAATGGAAAATGCGACAAGCGATGCCGTCGTCCGCCTGCGGGCTCGTGAGATTCTGCGAGAAATGGGCAGGACCCTCTGGTATCTCCGCGCGATACTGGCTGGGCTTCTCGTCCTGTTCGTCCTGCTGACGCTCGGCATGTACCACTGGGGCGGTCCTGTTGAGACGGCGAACCGCACACCTTCGCCGATGGATGAAACCGTGTACTTCTGCGCGATTACGGCGCTGACGATCGGGTATGGCGATGTGGTGCCCACCTCGACGTTTGGCCGGATCGATGCGATATTGCTCGGGCTGATCGGCCTGGTGTTCACGGGACTGATCGTTGCGGCGGCCGTCCGAGGGGTGCAGGAAGCCGCGCGCCAGGCGGGCGCGGAGGATTAGCCGGATAGAATGCGAGATGGTCGACGGGAAGTTGCGGGGAAGCAATCAGACGCAGCAAATCGACGGAGCACATTATGCAGGCGCACACCATCAGATCGGCGTGCGGTCAACTTGACGGTCCGCGAGTTCGCATGAAAACGGGCGCTATCGGGTGGCGACGGTCGCGTTATGCACCATGGATGATCGGCGCGTATCTGCTCATGGCGCTGTTGCCGTTGCAGTCACATGCCCAGGGGACACCGGATCAACTGTCGAGCCGCACTGTGATAGGCGGTAACGTGAAGCAGCATGCGGACGCCGTACTTGCCATCATGACGTACTCGACAGTTCCCGATGTCACGACCAGTTCGCTGTCGATCAATAGCGGTGCCACGGGCAACCCGGGTTTTGGCCAGACGCAGTTAGGAGGCGGGTTCACGATCAGCAAGTCGTTTCCGTTGTACATGGAGGGCACACTCGCCTATAGCCGCTACGACCCGACGTTCATCGCCACGGATGGCGCCATGCAGCGCGAGGTGCGGACCCGATGGAACACCTTCAGCGGCACGGTGGGCCTCGGTTGGGATTTCCGGATCACCGACGAGCTCGTGTTCCGTCCCATCCTGAACGGCACGATTGGACGCGTGTCGAGCGACCTGAAGGTAGGGCAGTCCGTCTTCAACCACGTCACGGACAGCAACCTCCAGTTTCTCGAGAATGGATCGCTGGACGCATACGGCTATGGCGGCTCGCTGATGCTCGATTACGAGCACTACCGCGAGAACTACGAAATCGATGCGGAACTGCGAGCGACCGATATCTATCTGCGCAGCTTCGGTGGGTCAGACGCCGTTCAGGGTTCAGCGATGGCGCAGCAACTGAGCTTGTGGACGCGCTGGCGCGCACCGACCGGCTGGCATGCGCTGGACCGGCCAGTGCGCTACGTGCTGGAGCTTGCCTACTCGCATTACTTCGGCGACAGCGCCGGCGTGCTGGGCTTCAACGATCTGACGTCGCTGGGCGTCGGACTGGAACTCGACAGCAGCAAATATCCGATCGTCATCACTCGCACGCGCGCGCTCGTGAGATATGTGTTCGGACACAATGTGCACGGCGTGTCGTTTGGGCTGGCGGTGAGCTTCTGACTGCCCAGAATGTCGGCCCTTTGTTACGCGGAAGCAGGCGATCATCGATCATGGCCGCTGTCCGCCCGTTCAACGTAGTCGTCCACTGCGCTGCCCACGGTAGGATGGAAGCGGTCATCGCCGAGAATGTCGAGCAGTTCGAAACGCCTGAGCTTATCGCGCACGGGGTCTTTCATTTCGGCGAAGTGCAGTGCAATTTCGCGCTCGGCCAGAATTCGCGTCAGCGCCCGCAACATGTCGGCAGAGGTCACGTCGACACTGGTCACGGGTTCGGCGGCCACCACGACCCGGCGCACCGGCGTCGGTGATTTATCCACTGCTTCGAGCAGGCGTTCCTGAAAGAGCTCTGCGTTCGCGAAGAACAACGGTGCATCCCAGCGGAACAGCAGCAGTCCCGGAATCTGCGTGGCCTGCGGATAGCGCTCGATGTCATGGTAGCCGCGCAAATGCTCCACGCGGCCGAGAACGGCGAAATGAGGCCGCCATCCGTCCCATAGAAATTCGATGACCGCGATCACCACCGCGATGCAAATTCCGGGAATCGCGCCGAAAACCGCGACCCCGGCAAAGCAGACGACGGAGAGCCAGAACTCCCATTGCTGAATGCGATAGATGCGCTTGAGGTCCGCAAATTCGAAGAGTCCAAGGGCCGCGGCAATGACGACGGCAGCGAGCGCGCTATTGGGCAGATAGCGCATCAGATTCGGCGCGACCATCAGAAGGAACGCTACCGCCACTGCGCCGACAACGCCCGTCAACTGCGTTCTGGCTCCCGCCGCTTCCGCCACAGGCGTTCGCGACGAACTGCTGCTGATCGGGAAACCCTGAAAGAAGCCGGCCGCCAGATTGGCTGCCCCCAGCCCCACCATTTCCTGGTTCGGATCAACGCGAGTGTGAAACCGCGCCGCGAAGGTGCGCGACAGCACGCTCGTATCCGCGAACGAGATCAGCGCGACCGCACAGCCGCCAAGCAATATCCTGACGAGATCGGCATCGCCCGCCCATGGCAGCGCGAATGACGGCAAGCCTTGCGGAATCTTGCCTAGCACTTTGACACCGACGCTGTCCAGGTCGAACACGGTGACGCACAGCGTCGCCAGGACAACCGCGATCAGAATGCCCGGAACCTTCTCGAAGCGCTTGAGTGCGAGGATCAGCACAAGACTTCCCGCACCCACGGCGAAGCTGTACCAGTTGGCTTTGCCCGCGGCAATGGCGTTGCCGAGCGTCAGGAGGTCCCGCAGCGGGCCTTGATCGTCGAAGGAAATGGCAAAGAGTTTCGGCAACTGGCTGATCAGGACGGTCAACGCAATGCCGTTCATATAGCCGTATCGAATTGGCTTGGACAACAGTTCCGTGATGAATCCGAGCCGCAAAAGCCCCATCACGATACAGAACAGGCCGGAGACGATCGCCATCATGCTGGCCACCGCGATGGCGCGTGACGGATCGCCGCCCGCGACAGATATGACGACGGCAAGTATCGGTGCAGCAAGTGCGGAGTCCGGACCCAGGACGAGGATTCTGCTGGGCCCCCAAATGGCGTAGGCAAGCAACGGAACAATCGTCGCGTAGAGGCCGTAGACGCCCGGAACGCCAGACGCCTCGGCATAAGCAATGCCGACGGGCACCAGCATGGTGGTCAATACGAGCCCTGCTGTCAGGTCGCTAGGCAGCCAGCGCACCTGATACTCCTTCAGCGTCGTCAGGCCCGGCAGCCAGCGTGACCATCCTTGCGCTCTGGCCGCAGCTTGCTCGCCCTCATGAACTGGATGATTGGATTGCATTTGCTTGATGCTCGTGGTCGAAAGAGCCACTAACCGGATAGCGGACGCAATGCCGTTTCAGAAGAAGAATAGTTCAGTCACGCCAACGGCAATAGAGGAATCGGGCGACATATCCGGGAAGCATTCCGGAGGTCCGCAATGCATAAGACCAAAGTCCAATACCGCCCATCGGAGGCAGCGCCTAGACTGAATGCGCGCACACCGGACATGAAGCGTCGAGCGTGTGTGCACACCTGAGCCATGCTGGATTCTTCAATTCAATCGCCATTGACCGTGGTCCGCAGTCCTTCTCCGGCCAAACTTGTTCCGGACAGCGGACTACTGGCTGATCGCCGGGAGCGCAGAAATGAAAGCGAGTCACGTTTTACTTGCGATGGCTGTCGCGATGGCGGCGTGCCCGGCACTTGCCCAACCGCAAACCACAGTGGATGTCACGAAAGGGGCGGGAAGCGCCACGGTTGTCGGAACGTCGAAGGTGACAGCCACGGTCGTGGCAATCGAGCAGGCGACCCGGACGGTTACGCTCAAAGACAGGAAAGGCAAGGTGATCCAGCTGGAGGTGGGAGAAGAGGCGCGCAACTTCGATCAACTGAAGGTTGGCGATATCGTCACGACCGAATACAGGGAAGCGATGTCGCTGAGCCTGTCGAAAACCAACGGTCCGCGTTCAGCGACGCAACGTTTGATTGAAGAGCGCGCGGCGCCTGGAGCCAAGCCAGGTGGCACGATCGGCCGGGAGATCACCGTGATGGCAGATGTCGTCGCGGTCGATCCGAAGGCGAAGACGGTCACGTTGAAGGGTCCGCAAGGCAATCTGGTCGACGTGCACGTGGAGGACCCGGATCAGATGAAGAACGTCCACAAGGGTGATCAGGTTGAGATTGTCTACACGGAGGCCGTCGCGATCACGGTCACGCCTGGTGCCACACAGTAAAGAAGGCCGGAACATCACGTATAAAGGCGTGAACGCTGGCGGCCAACGGCGCACGGATGTCGCGTTCGATCCAGGTGAACAGCGATGATTCTTCGCGGAACAATCCCGTTTCGCGCAGGCACGGAGAAGGCTATGCGCGGCAAGCGAGGACCAGTCGGCGTCATCTTCAGGGGCTTCTTGCTAATGGGCGCTTTCGGCTTGCTGCTGCCCCTGGCGGGATGTCCCTACTATGCCGTGCCTCCCGGCACCGTCATCACGACGCCGGCCAGCTTTGACCGCTCTTTCGCTGCCGCGTCGGGCGCAATGCGAGACGAGGGTCTGTCGATTACCGTGCAGGACCCCGCGAGCGGCACGATCGCCGGCGGACTTGACGGTGCTACTGTGACTGCGAGCGTACGACAGCAAGCCGATGGAAGTGTCGTCGTGCAGTTCAATTCCAGGGACGCCCGCGATCCTTCATTGCTCGATCGCATCTCGCGCAGCTATGACAGACGTATGGGACGCTGAGTGTCGTCGATCTGAACGGACATTGCCCCGAACCGTCCATGCAATCGGACATTGCGCATGTTACGGATTCGTATGATGCAAGCAATGCCCGATATCGCTTCATAACCTCATCTAATGGACGCACGCTGCGTGGCGAGTTAATTTCGGCAATTTCGAATCATTGACCCGCGAGCCGTTTGCCCGCCACGTTGTCGCCCGCAGTTGCGGGCCATTGCGCGCGGATTTTCGTCAGGACCAACTCTGGAAGCGGTATGTAGTCGAGGACATTGACTGTCTCTCCCCCATGGTTGAATGCCCAATCGAAGAACTTCAACGTTGCGCCGTCGTGGCCCAACTGGTCCGGCGCTTCACGAAGCAACACGTAGGTGGCCCCCATCACCGGCCATGCGTCCTTGCCCGGCTGGTTCGTCAGCAACTGATAGAGCGAACCGGACCAGTCGGCGCTAGCCACCGCTGCCTTGAAAGTCGCGACGCCGGGCTGAACGACGTTGCCCGCCGCGTTGGTCATGGCCGTGTACGTCAGGTGATTCTGTTTCGTGAAGTCCCATGCGACATAGCCTATGGCGCCAGGCAGATACCCGACGTACGTGGCAACGCCTTCGTTTCCATTGCCGCCGATGCCGAGCGGCCAGCGCACGCTAGTGCCTTCGCCGACCCTGCGCTTCCATTCCGGGCTGACTTGAGCGAGGTAGTGCGTCCAGATGAGCGTCGTGCCCGAGCCGTCCTGGCGACGCACGACGGCAATCGGGTAGTTGGGCATCTTGATCTTCGGGTTCAGCCGCACGATCGCGGGGTCATCCCAATACAGGATCTTGCCGAGAAAGATATCGGCAAGTACCTGCCCCGTCAGGATGACCTCGCCCGCTTTGAGGCCGGGCAGGTTCACGACGGGCACCACGCCGCCGATCGCCGTTGGGAATTGCCGCAAGCCGGTTTTGGCCAGTTGATCGTCGGTGAGCGGTGCGTCCGATCCGGCAAAGTCGACTTCGTGAGCGACCACCTGCTTGAGTCCGTTGGACGAGCCCGTGCCGCGATAGATCACCTTGCCTCCGCCTGACTTTTGATAGTCGGTGGCCCATTTGGTGTAGAGAGGCGCGGCGAACGTACTGCCGGCTCCCGTGATGTCGGCGGAATAGGCTGCGGCTGCAAAGAGGCAGCCAAGCAGACTGGTCATCAAGGTGCGCAACGTTCTCATGAAGGGTCTCCGGTTGGATCTTGTCGCGGGACTTGCCATAGCCCGATTTTTTCTGGCGCGCGCGGACAACAGCTAAAGCGTCGGAATCACGCTCGGAAACTCCAGGTGATATTCCACGCGCTTGACGCCGGGGACGCACTCGGCCGCAATGTGGATCGCGCGCTTTTCCTCTTCGGATTCAATGACGCCCCACAGGTGCGCGACACCGTCCTTGACGAGCACACCTTGTTTCGGCAGCCTCCAGCGCTGCCCGTGCATTGCCCGAACGATCGCGTCGCGCAGGCTCGCGTCGTCGTGCGAAATTGGGTCTGCGGCTGGTGCGGCGCTCGCCAGTGCGCGGATCAGGTTAGAACGGCTCACGATTCCGACCAGCTTGCCGTCTTTGAGAACCGGCACGCGTTTGAGGTGTCGCCGCTCCATGAGGTCTGCAATCTGGGCGAGCGGCATGTCTTCCGAAATCGAAGTCACCTGGTGGCACATCACGTCGGCGATGACATGACCGTGCTCCTTCACGTACCTCGCGGCCTGCTCGCGCGGCGATGACAACAGGAATTCGAGCCACCACTGACGCCTCCCGTGACCGGTGCCGTTCTCCACGCGATGCAGCAGGTCCCTCTGGCTGACGATGCCGATGACCTTTCCGTCCGCGTCGACGACGGGCATCGCGCTGATACCGTTGTCGACGAACAGTCTCGCGGCGTCGTGGATCGTCATGTCTGGCGTGGCGGTAACGACGGATGTAGTCATGATGTCGAGTGCGCGCATGATCGTTCCTTCAGCGTGTCGCGTCGGGTCCCCATCTGTTGCACCCGTCGCACGGTTTCGGCGGACGCACCGGCAGCGGATCGCTCGGTGCTGAGGCGTCTTGGTTCAATAAGCTGATTCGATATTCCGGTTGGGGGCGACCTTTCGTGAAAGGCCTGTTGTGAACGGAAATCTTCGTACCGTTACTCCGACGGGATCGCGAAACATCGAGCGTCATCGCGCCATTGAAGGACGATTAACACGGATATCAATTTCAGTCTGGCTGTATGTGGTTCACCGAACATATCGAGCCGCGCCCGGAAATCGCCGGCTCAAAAACGCGCGCCGCGCAGTTCTTGCAATCAGGCGTCGATATCAGACTTCTTGTCCTCTGACCAGGCGTGAGAACATCGAAACGACTCATGTCTGTATCGACGCCAATGTGGACATCGGGTTGATCCATACGAGGGCGCGGGCACTTGTGGCACAGATTGACGGGATGAGTTTCGGATCAGGCGTCAGTTTCCACCGTAGTACCCGTTTATCCGATTCAGCGACCCATCCTTTTCGGCCCGAATCAGTTCCTGGTAGACCTGGGCGCGCGTCTTGCCGGCACTCGCTCCGCTGGTGGTCGCGCCTGCCGTCGTTCCGCCGACGGAGTCGGTCGTCATTGCGGCATTGCTGTCGGAACTCATGCTCGACGTACTGGCGTCTTCGGCATGGACCTGCATCGCATACAGTGACAATGCTGCGACGGGAATCAAAAACATGGCTTTCATCGCATTCTCCAGCATGTTGCATTGACATTGCCGACGCAGCACGCCGGCAGTGTCGACTGTATTCGCTGGCCACATGCGAATGAATAAGGCCCTCGTCCTAAAAGAGACTCGGGGATTGCCCTATTCAGTACCTGGTCGGGCTGGCTCCGCCCTATTGGCTCTCGATCCACTGAATGGCAAACCGCATGAGTTCCTTGCCACTGCGGATATTCAGCTTTTCCTTGATATTGGCCTGGTGCGCCTCGATGGTCTTCACGCTCCGGTTCAGCTTCCCTGCAATTTCGCGGGTGCTGAAGCCGAGGCCGATCAGGTGCAAGACCTCGAATTCCCGTTCCGACAGGCTCGCAATTCGGCCCTCCGGCTTTTTATGCGGAACCGTAAGGGCTCTCGCCAGCTTCTCGTGCATGGCGGCGCTCAAGTAAACATTGCCTGCCAGCACTTCGCGGATCGCACTCATCACGTGCTCTGTGGCCTCGAGTTTCATCAGATACCCGTTTGCCCCGGACCGCAGTGCGCGTTCGGCAAAGAGGCTCTCGTCATGCATGCTGAGGACGAGAATGACCAGATCCGGATAGCGATGACGGAGAGTTTTGACAAGCTCCAGGCCAGAGTCCGATTGCAGGCTGATGTCCACAATGGCCATGTCGGGCCGGCAGTCCATCGCCGCGAGAGCCTGTTCGGCGCTTCCGGCTGCGCAGCAGACGTGCAGATCCTCTTGCAGATTCAGCAGATGTGTCATCCCCTCGCGGATGATCGGGTGGTCATCCACGATCAGGATCTGGGTTCTAGCGGATTTCTCGTGCATGGCCAGGACCCTCCGGTAGCGGATAGCTGATGGCGACCGTGGTGCCACCCAGACCATTGCGAGTCACGGTGCAAGAGCCGCCCAGAAGGCTTGCCCGGTGACGCAGGTTGTGCAGCCCAAGTCCTGAGGCACGCTCCATTTCTTCCTGGCCGATGCCGACGCCGTCGTCGCTGATCGAAAGCGTCTGCAGACCGCCCGCGCGCTCCAGGTCGATCCAGATGCGGTGTCCGTGGCAATATTTCAGCGCGTTGCTGACTGCTTCCTGCGCTGCACGGTATAGGTTGATCTGCATGAGCGGATCGAGGAAGTCCACGTCCGGTGCGATCCGCAGCGTGCAATCCACACCGTTGAGCGTGCGAGTCGTGTCCGCCAGCCCGTGCAGTGCGGCCGCAAGGCCACCATATTCCATCGCGACCGGGTCCAGGCCATGGGCAATCCTGCGGGTCATCAAGGACGCCTGCTTCACCAATCCGACGACGGTAGCGGCATCTGCGGCGGCTGGGTGGGCTTGCGTCTGCAGTTTCTGATTCAGGGCGGTGCAGTACAGTCCCAGGCTGGTCAGCTGTTGCCCGAGTCCGTCATGCAGCTCACGGCCGATCAACCTCTGCTGCTGATCGGCGATCTGGATCAGTTCTCCTTCGAGCAGACGGCGTCGCGCCATCTCCTCCTTGAGTTCATTGTTCGCCTTCTCCAGATCCTCCGTTCGCTCCTGGACGCGTCGTTCCAGTTCGATTTGCGCTGCCTGCAGCAGGCGATAGACGCGCTGCTCCTGAGCACGTGCCGCCACCAGCAGCAGTCCCGTTGCCGCCACGACGTTCGCGAAGGTGCACCACCGTACGAGGCTGTCCACTGGAGATTCGGCGGCGAAGGGGCCCGTGCCGTGCTTGGTGCCCAGGATGGCCACGACTGAGACCATCAGCGTTGCGATGCTGGTGCCGAGGTGCTCGAAGCGCAGAGCCGCCCAGATGATGAACGGGAAAATCGCCAGGGCTGCAGGATAGTAGCCGTGCCCGGCAAGTTGAGGGGCGCCGAAGACGAGGTAGCTGACCCAGAAGGTCGCAATGGTCAGTCCGCATGCCTCGATGGCGTGCTCCGCGGAGCGGACAGGGTTAGAGTACGTGATGAAGCTGAACAGCGGCGGTGCCACGACCAGGACCCCCATCATGTCGCCGAGCCACCATTTCAGAAAGGCAGCGACGTACTGGGTGACGGGCACGAGGCCCCCTCCTAGCAGGGCAGTCGTGCCGACCAGCGCACTGACCGCCGTGCTCATCACGGCGGCGACGGCAATGAAGGCCAACACATCGTTGATGCGATCGAGCGTGATCTGGAATCGGGTCGCGCGGCTCAATACGATTGCTGCCGTCAAGGCGCCGACCATTGAGCCGGTGCCAATCACGGCAGCCACCTCAACAGGCACGCCCCCCGACACGTTGGCGAGGAATGAGCCAATGGCAATCCCCGGCGCAACTCTGAAGCCCAGAGCGAGCAGCGCAACAAGAGCGATACCGCTGGAAGGCCACACCAGGGAGATCGCGCCGCCCACGACGGCGTAGGCGAGACCTATCTTTGCACCTGCGTAATAGGCCAATGCAACGATCCCCGTGTACAGGAAAAGGCTGAACCTGGAATTGCCCCGGATGGTTCCCATTGTTCGCTTCATCCTGAAGCCGAAGTGCTCGAAGTGCTCGAAGTGCTCGAAGTGCTCGAAGTGCTCGAAGTGCCAAATACGCACCGATGTGACGACACTTGCGGGACGGTGGGTAGTTCCCGATACCCTGTGTGTCACGACAATCAAGGCTACGCCGACCGAACGCAATACTACGCCGCAACAACGGAAAAAATGTGCCTTTCGACTGATGTTTGAGACATGTGCCGTTCGTACTTTCGCGCGTGTTCGTCATTGGCAACGAGTGCAACGTCTTTCTCGTCATCGATGTTTTGCGGCTTGCGGGAATTGAAGTTGGGGAGTCGCCCGTCACTAAGTCGCTCGGCACCTGAAGTCATGATTGTGGTAGTACCCACCGCGTTAATCAAATGCTACACAGCGCTCGTTGGCAGAGATCGCTGACGTGCCAAAACCCTGTCAGACCCAAGGTGGATGTGATTGTCCTGTCGCCCGTTAGCTAGAAGGGTGACAGGTCCGCCGTTGACGTGTCGTGAAATGGTTCTTTCAGTAGCCGAAAACGTTTATATGGAATCGGCAAAGTACTTGAAAGCGAAACTTGCGCTCGCAGGCTGCGCGATATGCGCGGGCGCGATTACCGTTGCCAGTGGATTGCGCCTGTTCGAGCGCCTGCATCGTGCAGGCAACGGGCGATAAGACGCCTCTGGCGGTGTCGGTGTCGGCTTTGAAGCTAGCGGGCGCGGTGCTGTGTTGGGTCGAACCCAACATCGAGGCATTCGTTTGCCAATCGCTCGCCGCGTGCAAACGTCGATAACACGGCCAAACGCCACGATGTCGAAGAGAGTGGCGCGGATGCCATCTCCATTGGCGTGGTTGTTGCAAACCATCGACGCGTCAATACAGGAGATGGCCATGCTCATCCTGCGGAACCTTGTCGCATCCGTCGCGACCCGTCGTTCGCTCGTCATCGTCGCCGCGATCTCTGTTGCGGTGATGTGCGCGACAGGTATCGCAGCGTTTGCTGGTCTTTTACCGGCATCGGATCACGTCGCAGTGGCGATGACCGCGACACCGTTTGTCGACATGCAAGTCGACGATGCGACTTCGACAAGATGACGTCGAACGCGAAGTCGGCGACGGGGAATCAAGCTTTTCTCTCTTCCTGACGCGACGGCCTGGGTTCGGTTGTGCGCACCGAGCCTGGCATTGATCTTTCGCAGACGGGATTTGATCGCGAGTTCTTTCGCTTCGTTCAGCGATCCCGATGGAAATGGCTGGGTTTTCCAGGAAGTAACGACACGGCTTCCCGGAAGGGTGGAGATGTTCGAAACGACATTCGCTTCGTCGATGGACCCTGCGGGTGCGCTTCGCCGCGCTGCGGCCGCGCACGGCGAGCACGAGAAACTAACCGGCAAGCACGACGAAAACTGGCCGGACTGGTATGCCGAGTTCATCGTCCGTGAGCAGGCTGCCCTGAAGTGAGTCTCGTGTCCGAGCGCCTCAGTGCGCAAGTAGCGCCATGAAGCTAAAGGCAGAGTGATGCCTTCGCAAACACATCGCGGATGTACGCGATGTGATCCCTGACGTAGACAACTGTCGAGCAGGGGCAATGTCGTTGGAGAGGCGAGAGCGCTCAAGGTTGACGCTCTCGCCGAAATCCGGAGCCCGGCACGATGGCTTGTCCGACACTCCACCGCGACGGGAATCAAACGACTATTGCAGCCGCGTCCTGATTTCGTTCGCGAGTTGCTTCGTCGCAGCGTGCGTCGGCGCATCGGAGGCGAGCGGATTGAGCAGACCGAAATCGTGGATCGTGCCGTTGTAGCGCGTCGTCGTGACTTCGTTGCCCGCTGCGCCGAGCTTGCGTCCGTATGCTTCGCCTTCGTCACGCAGCACGTCGAATTGCGCAACCTGAATCAATGCGGGCGGCAGTCCCTGCAGTTCGTCCTCGGAGGCACGCAGCGGCGAAGCGTAAACCTGCGCCCTCTGCGCCGGGTCCTTCGTATAGGCGTCCCAGAACCACTGCATCATGGCTCGCGTCAGGAAATGGTTCTTCTGGTAGGCGAGGTACGAGCCATCGTTGAAGTTTGCATCCGTAACGGGCCACATCAGACCCTGGAAGCGGATTTGCGGACCGTGCTTGTCCTTCGCCATCAGGCTCACGACGGCCGCCATATTGCCGCCCACGCTGTTGCCGACCACGGCGAGACGGCTGCCGTCCACGCCAATCTCGTTGCCGTGTTCCGCGACCCATTCGGTTGCGGCATACGCCTGATTGATCGCGACAGGATAACGAGCCTCGGGCGAAGGCGTGTAATTCACGAACACGGCAACCGCGCCGGATTGAACGACGAGGTCGCGCACGAGCCGTTCGTGGGTCTGGAAGTCGCCGAGTATCCAGCCGCCGCCGTGGAAGAACATGAACACGGGCAGCGTGCCCGTCGCACCTTGCGGACGCACGATGGTCAGCGGCACGCTGATGCCGTCCTGTTCGATCGTACGGTTCGACACTTCGATGCCCGACAGGTCGACCTTCACGCTGTTCTGCGCATCGATCAGCACCTGACGTGCCTTGGCGGGAGGCAAAGTATTGATGGCGGGACCCGTGCCGCTGTTGAGCTGCGTCAGGAATGCCGTCGTGACGCGGTCCGGCGTTGCCTGCGCGGCGGGCGTTGCTGCCGAAGCAATCATGGTGTTCGCGGCGAGAACGACGGCGAGAATGAGGGGCTTCAGGGTTTTCATTTTGTGCTCCAGTATTGTGTCATTGCGGCGAAGTCGATCAAACCAGCGTCAACGTGACGTCGATGTTGCCGCGCGTTGCATTCGAGTACGGGCACACGATGTGGGCCTTGTCGATCAGCGACTGAGCGGCGTCGCGGGGCATGCCGGGCAGCGCGATCTTCAGTTCGACCTCGATGCCGAAGCCGTTCGGGATCGCGCCAATGCCGACGCTGCCGTCGATGGAGACGTCCGTGGGAATCGGCGTCTTGTCGCGCGCCGCAACGAACTTCATCGCGCCAAGAAAACATGCGCTGTAGCCGGCGGCGAACAACTGCTCCGGATTGGCGCCTTCACCACCCGCACCGCCCAGTTCGCGCGGCGTGACCAGCTTGAAGTCGAGCTTGCCTTCGGGGACGACGGCGCGGCCGTCGCGGCCTCCCGTGGCATGAGCGTGGGCGCGGTACAGAACTTTTTCGATCGACATGATGTAACTCCTGACAAACAGTGGTTGAAATGCGGTGCGATTTGTTTGTATCTACTAATAGATAGACAACCGTGCGAACCTCGACCCCTTCTTCGATGCGTATCGCCAATTATGAATCTACTAGAAGATAGATGCCATAGCCGAACAAAAGGCGGTGCTCGACCGCCTACAATACCTCTACTTCGAAACCTTCCACGAAGTCTCGATTTCTTCAAGCCGCGCCTTCGTCCTGAACAGCCGGCTTGCAAGTACGCTGCCCTGATAGGCGGCGTACAGCGTTCGTGCGACATGCTCGGGCTTGCCGTTGACGTTCAACGTGCCTTCCTTCGCACCTTGCGCAAGTACCTTTGCGAGCCAGCTTTCGTTGGCCTTGAAAAAGGCCTGCACCGCCGCGCGCACGTTATCGGGCAATGCCTCGATATCGGCGGCGAGCATGCCGCACAGACAGATCTGATCGCCTTCGCCGAGGGTTCTGCCAAACAGCTTTGTGTACTTACTGAGCTTCTGATCTGCCCGAAGAGAAGCGTCGATAGAACCAAGCGCGGAGAGAATGCCGCCGCTGTATTGGTTGACGGCTTCGAGCACCAGGTCGTCTTTCGACGGGAAGTAATAGTGGATGCTCGATGTCTTCACGCCAACCAGCCCCGACAGGTCACGGTAGCTAAACCCGTTGTAACCGCGGAGCATCATCAACGTGATGGCGTGGTCGAGAATCTGATCGCGAACTGTGGTTGTCGGTTCCATGGGTCGCACTTTATCTACTGCTAGATAGAATGTCAAGCTACTTTGCTACAGGAATTGTTAATCGATTTAATCGAACGCGCCTGTGCGCACCTCGCCGTCGCGCATGTAGCGCGTAATCAGCACACCGCCGGGCGTGCTGGTCGAGTGCGCCAGAGTGAAGGCAGACGCCAGTGCGTTGTCGCCGAACAAGCGCTTGCCGCGCCCAAGCATGACGGGGTAAATCAGCAGCCGAAGCTCGTCCACCAGGCCCGCTGTGAGCAATTGGCGCACCATGTCGCCGCTGCCAAACGTCAACAGATTGGCGCCGTCCTGACGTTGAAGCGCGCGGATCGCGTCCGCGAGGTCGCCCTCCAGCGCATGACTTTTCTGCCAGTCGAGGGTAGCGGATCGATGCGTGGCCACGTACTTGGGTACGCTGTTGAACAGGTCAGCGATGGCGCGGCTGCCTGAATCGGCCGGTACGTGCGGCCAATACGCCGCGAATATGTCGTAGGTGCTGCGCCCGAGCAGCAAGTCGAACGGCTGCGAGCGCAGGTCCTGCAGGTTTTGGCTGATGGCTTCGTCGGCATAGGGAACGATCCAGCCACCAAAGCGGAATTCGTCGCTGGTATCTTCTTGAGGCCCGCCAGGAGCTTGAATTACGCCATCCAGACTGATGAAAACGGAAACGATGAGCTTGCGCATGTTGTTCTCCAGGTCTTCGGACCCGACCGCCGGTCCTTGGATATACGACGAACGATCCGCATGTGAATCGACAACCAGCCCGGCGGCCTGCACCTGGTGCCGCGCGTGCCTCAATCAGGCCGCGTCTGCTGGCAATCCTGCTGATACCAATGATCCACCTGACGTTGCGCCGCCTGCAGATCATCCGGATAGTACGGATCGAACCACCGCGACGGGTCATACCCCGCTGCCTCTAGCGCGGCGAGTTCACTCCTGTTGCGCGCTTGCGTGATGGGTGCGTTGTTTCTGAGAGCGGTGAGGTCGCGGCATTGCGTTGCGCTCAGATGCGTCGCGCCTTCCGGCACGACGCCTGTGACGCAGCCAGCGAGCGAGAATGCCAATGCGAGAAGCACTGGCCAGATCGTCGGCGAGTTCTTCATGCCACGTCTCCCTTCAATGAATCAGCGCGGAACGAGGGCTGCAATCCGCGCCGGCGCGGCGGCTCGTCGAAAACCCGTTGCGCGCGGCTCTTGTTTGAACCGTTTTGCGGTTGCGGTCATCGATCCTTCGAGTTCGAGGTCGGCTCGACTCAGCGCCGCAGACGCTCGTCTGACAATTGGCGCCAAACCATAGAGCGAGCGAAGAAAAAAATCGCAACAGTCATTGAAACATTAACGCGTCGAGGATGTACTCGAGCGATTGATGTGGGGAGTTCTATATCGGCTCAAGGGGCGATGAGATGTGCTCCGATGCTGGAGGTCGCTGGCGAGAGTGCGCGCCTGGCAGCAGCGCGGCACCGGGCACTCCGTATGCTTCGGTAAATCGAACGCGCGAGAGGCGTGCCGGTTCTTCTCGCCATCCTTAGCAGCAGTTGCATTGCCGCCAGAAGGCGTTCGGTCGAACCGACGAGCAGAATCAGGAGTAGTTCGTGTTACTCCAGAAGCGCGTTCGCAGGGCTTTGCGGACTATCGCGCTTGCCGTCGTCGTCGGCATTTCCGGTTCACTGCCTGCAGCGATGGCTGCCGATGTCATTCAACCTCCGCCGGGAAAAGCCGACGCTGTGTCAGTCGGGTCAGGGGAAAGCGAGCCTGGCGGTTTTCCGGCTATCGTCGACCGATATGGTCCCGCCGTGGTCAGCGTTATCGCGCAGTCCAGGCAGAAGCCACCGGCAGTAGAAGTCGTCGATCCCGCCGATCCGCTTGTTGCGTTTTTCAATACTTCGCCGCCAACGATGCGGCCAATGACGGGCCATTTTCCAGGTGTGATGACGGGCGCTGGTTCGGGTTTCATCGCCAGTGCCGATGGCCTCATCCTGACGACAGCGCATGTCATCGATCATGCGCGCGATGTGACGGTTACCATGACCGACCATCGTGCGTACAAGGCGAAGGTGCTGTCGGTCGATACCGCAAGCGACGTGGCGATTCTCAAGATCGACGCAACGAATCTGCCCGTCGTCAGGCTAGGCGACGCTTCACACGTACTCGTCGGCGAACCGGTACTTGCGATCGGAACGACGTCTGCAGGGGACAACGTGGTGGCAGTGGGCATCGTGAGCGCTGTGCCAACCACGCTTGTCAATGGCCAGCGGCTTACGTTTTTCCAGACCGAGGTAGCGACGAATCCCGACAATTCCGGCGGTCCGCTGTTCAACCGGGCCGGCCAGGTGATCGGCATCGGCGTGCAGATGCACCCGGATGTCGATGGACATACGGGAATAACGTTTGCCATTCCCGTCGACGCTGCCAATGTCCTGTTGAAGACTTTGCAAAGCCGGCAGGAACGTCCGGTGGGACGGGTGCCCGATAGCCTGGGTCTGGACGTGCAGGATGTCAGTACGGGCGTTGCCGCTGCACTTGGCTTGCCTCAGCCGTCAGGGGTGCTGGTCAACGCGGTCAAGCCGGAATCGCCAGCCGCAGTGGCTGGCATCGTGCCGGGGGACGTGATCGTTCAGATCGGCGACGGCGCGATCGGCAACGCGACCGCGTTCCTCGAGAATGTGGCAAAACTGCGCCCCGGAGGGACTACCGCAGTGCAACTGGTGCGTGCCCGGCAACCGATGAGCGTCGCCGTTACCATCCTCGACGCGAGGAGTGTCGGAAGCCGGCACGCAGATACAGTTGGCGGCGGCGATCGTTTGGGGCAGGTGACACATCCAGTCGACAGGGCTGAGAAAAACAGGACCGAAAAGCCCGCGCGCGACGCGCATCCGGATCTGATGGCGAACGAGGTGCAAGCGCCCTCCGCCCAGCTCGACCAATACCAGGTCGCCGTCGCGCAGCGCATTGAGAAGAGCAATCCGTCGGACGTGCTGCACGGCAATCCCCAGGCAATGCTGCGCTCAGTTGTGGTGGTTTCGTTCGTCGTGGACCGCGATGGACACGTGATCGAATCCTCGGTGTATCGGACGAATGGCGACGGCGACGCTGAGAGCATTGCGCTCGCATCTCTTCGCCGCTCTTCTCCGTTGCCGCAGCCGCCGGCGCAACTGCTCAATGGACGCGGGCAGCTAGAACTCTTCGAGGACTGGTTGTTCAACGACAACCGTAAATTCCAGTTGCGTGAGCTCACACCACCGCAAGCGCAGACGCTGAATTGACTTACACGGCGTTCGCAACGCAAATCGAACCAATCCTGTCGAGAATCTTGATATACGGCTTACATTTTCCTAAAGTGAACCTGGGCCGTACCGGGCGCAAGTGACGCCCGTTCTGAACCACCCGATTTACCGATCGTCAGTGATCACCTGCGCCGAAGTGCTGGAGAAGTGCGTCGGCTGATCTGCGATCGCCATTCGCTTTTCGAAAAGAAGCCGACGCTTCATCGGCGCCGGGATACCGACGTGTCTGCGTAGCGTTTTACGTCAACATGGTTTTACTAAGTGACGGGCGAATCACCGAAGGAGAAAACGATGATCAATTCTTCTGAAATTCGCCAATCGGGCTTCCAGGGCGAAATCATTCAATCGGGGGATCAGGAATACGACAAGGCGCGTGCCGTGTTCAATGCCTCGATCGACCGGCGTCCTGTTCTGATCGCGCGCTGCGTCGACGCCGACGACGTGGCAAGGATCGTGACGCTCGCACGCAGGCACAACCTGCCGCTTGCCATACGCAGCACCGGTCACAACGTCGCTGGTTACGCGGTATGCGACGACGGCGTCGTGATCGATCTGTCGCTCATGAAAGCGATCACGGTCGATCCGTCGGCGCGCACCGTGCGTGTGGAAAGCGGTTGCAATTGGGGTGACGTCAATGACGCGCTTCAGTTGCACGGCCTTGCCGCCACGGGCGGCTTCGTGTCGATCACTGGGGTAAGCGGACTCACGTTGGGTGGCGGCCTCGGCTGGCTCGTCCGCAAGCATGGACTCGCGCTCGATAATCTCCTGGGCGCCGAGATAGTGCTCGCCGACGGTCGCAAAGTGAAGGCCAACAGCCGCGAGAATGAGGATCTCTTCTGGGCGATACGCGGCGGCGGAGGCAACTTCGGCGTGGTGACGTCGTTCGAATTCCAGGCGCATCCAGCCGGAACCGTGCTTGCCGGCATTGTGCTCCATCCCGCCAGCGCAGCTGCGAGTGCGATTCGCAGCTGGCGAGATCTCGAAGCGGAAGCCCCGGACGAATCGACGCTAGGCGCGCTTCTGTTTCACATGCCGGACGATCCTTCGCTGCCTCCACCGATGCGCGGCGCCCCGGTCGCAGGTCTCGGTGGCGTCTACGCCGGTCCCGTCGAAGAAGGAGAGAAAGTCTTGCAGCGTTTGCGCGAATACGGGCCGCCCCTTGTCGACAAGTTCGCACCGACGCCATACAACGAAGCTCAGCGCATGGCGGATTTCCTGTGGCCGCCGGGCCTGCACGGCTATTGGAAATCGAGCTATCTCAAGGCACTCGACGACGCGGCCGTCGATATCGTGGTCGATCGTTTTGCGCGTGTCCCGTCACGGCAGACCGTGATCGTGCTGGAGAATTATGGCAATAGCGCATGGAGCCGTGTTCCCGAATCCGCGACCGCCTTCGGCCATCGCAACTGGCCGTGGAATATCGTGGTCACGTCTGCATGGTCCGATGCGAAGGATAGTGAGCGGAACATTGCATGGACGCGCGAGCTGCTCGACGCGCTGCGTCCGTACACAGCGCCCGGTGCGTACGTCAACTACCTGGGCGGCGACGAGGGCGTTGACGGATTGCAGGCAGCGTATGGAACCAAGCTCGGTCGGCTCGCGTCGATCAAGGCAAAGTACGACCCGACGAACCTGTTCCGCCTGAATCAGAACATCGCGCCCGAGCCGGGTGGGTGAATGGGTCTACCGGCGATGCGCGTCGCTCATCGCGAAGCACGCATCGCCGGGCACGCGGACGGAACGATACGACTGCACCGCTGAAACGAGCGGTATCGCGCTGACGAAATACCGCTCAGCGTCGCTGTTCATCGTGATTGCACATACGCTTGTTGCCGGCACCATTTCTTCGAAGGAAAGCGGTTGAATCACTCAAGAATCCGCTCGTGCGGATTCCGCAACGCGGGTTTGACGATCCGAGTCTCGAAAGGGCCGCCAACGTAAGCCAACGACGTCTGCAACATCAGGGTCGCGTGACGAGCGACCAGTCACGGCGCGAATCTCGCGCGATGTCGTGATGGACGCGTGACTCGTATTTCTGATCAATTTCCCTTCGGACATGTCGTGCGAGCCGGCGTAGGTTCTGATCGAGGATAGGGCGCGCGGCGTGCTACAGGAAGCACTCGATCGAATGACGGCGAGCGGCTTATGCGCTTGCATTTGCTTCATGCGATGTCGATGTCGATGTCGATGTCGATGTCGATGTCAAGCGCGAGCGCGATCGAGCCGGAGGGTTTCAGGTCCTCCGGCTTCCGTCATCATGGTCGTTTTCGTCGTGTGTTTCGTCGCTTACCGCGCCCGGCGGGCAGCGGCGAGAATCGCGTTGGCGACGGCTTCGGGCTGGCTCAGCATCGCGACGTGGCTCGCGTCGACGTGCGTCACCTGTGCATTGATGTTCTTGGCCATCTGGTCTTGCAGATGCGGATCGATCATCCTGTCGCGACCGGCGACGACGAAGTACGAAGGCTTCCGATGCCACGCGGCCTGTGTCACCTTGTCGTCGATGCAGCCGGAAAACCACGGTCCTTGCGTCGCGGCGACGATGCGCTGCTGCGCGGTGGGCAGATCCAACGCGAAGTCTTCCTTTACCGCTTTGTCCGACAGCGTCAGAAAGCCGGCTGCATCCTTCTGCAATTCGTTCGCCCATGCTGGCGGCTTCATGCCTTGCGTCATGTCGGCAATCGATTGTCCGCCATCCGGCGCGAATGCCGCGACGTACACGAGGGATTTGACCTTGTCGTCGTTGCCTGCCTGGCTGATGACGACGCCGCCCCACGAATGACCGACGAGCACGACGTGGCCACTCTGCTGATCGATGACGCGCTTCGTGGCAGCGACGTCGTCGGCGAGCGAACTCAACGGATTCTGCACGGCGACGACGTGCAAGCCGTGCGCTTCGAGAATAGGGATGACACGGTTCCAACTCGATCCGTCGGCGAACGCGCCATGCACGAGGACGACGCTGGTGCCTTTGAGATCGGCTTGCGATGCGGCGCGCGCGGTTTGCAGCGCGAATAGTCCGCACAGCATCATGGCGAATGCGAGGCAGGTTCTGAACGT
The DNA here is from genome assembly GCF_900007165.1 of Paraburkholderia piptadeniae. Taxonomy (GTDB): domain Bacteria; phylum Pseudomonadota; class Gammaproteobacteria; order Burkholderiales; family Burkholderiaceae; genus Paraburkholderia; species Paraburkholderia piptadeniae. The sequence continues at coordinate 138,998 of NZ_CYGY02000011.1, read as the reverse complement.
TCTTGTCATTGTGGTGCCTTTGAATGATTCGTTATCGATGGATGTATGTGCGACTGGCCGTGTGCTCCGAAGCGAAGGCGCTCTCACGTATTCGCTTCGGAGCAGCTACGATCACGAGTGCGCGTAGATCGGTTCGAGGCCGATGATGTTTTGTTGCGCGGCGGGCGCTTGCGCCGTGTCATGACGCGAGCCCGAGTTCGCCTGACCCGCTGCGACGCCGCCATAGGATGCATCCTTTTGCGCCTGAACGCGGGACAGCGCTGCTTCGATGTTCTTCGGGTATTGTGCGTTGTCGCTAGCGGGGTCGTAGCCGGCCTGCTGCAACTGGACAAGTTCAGCGCGCACTTGCGCACGGGTCAGCGGCTGGTTCGACTGCGCGAACGAAATAGCAGGAGCGGCGATCAATGCTGCGACGAAGAGGGATTGCACGAGTTTCATGAGTATTCTCCAGAAGTTGAATGGCTTGCGGTGATGCTTCCGGGTGGCCGTCGCGCGTTGCACGTTGCATTCGCGATTCCGTCTCTCCCGGCGAGTCGCACTGTCATGAATCAACCTTGCGTGACGTTATTTGAACCCGCGCATGTATCTGGCTTGTTTCCAGAACGTGCGGAAATGTACGTCACTATTTCTTGAACGGTGGTAGATACATTGCGGTACAAAAGTCCCGCTCGCGTCGCTTCAATTAACAAATGCCGTTGCGCGAGCGACGGCGCAGCAGCGTTTGGGGCAGATCGCGCGCATGAAGGCGGTATGCGATGAGCGTTCGAACGAACGCTCAATTCGAACTGCGGATATGCTTGTCGACGACGGAATTCATATGGACCCAAGCCGCTTCTGATCTACCGGAAAAATGCGATTTAGCAAGCCGGTGCGTGCCCGACCATCGACGGTGAATGTGCGCCCTGGCGTTCGTAGCGCCCCGCAATTTCAAAGGAGATAACCGATGCCCCCTCTGACAGGTACGCGGTCGTTCCCGACCGATTTTCGGACGCAGGATATTCAGACTAACGGGACGACCTTGTCTGTCCGCGTTGGCGGTAACGGTCCCGCTGTCGTGCTGTTGCATGGCTATGCGGAGACGGGTGATATGTGGGCACCAATGGCGGTCGATCTCGCGCGGGACCATCAGGTGATCGTTCCCGACTTGCGCGGTCTGGGCCTGTCCTCGAAACCTGCTCACGGCTACGACAAGAAGACTCCGGCGGCCGATATCGCGGGCGTGCTCGCTGACCTTGGCGTGGATCAGATCGACCTCGTTGCACATGACATCGGCAACATGGTCGCTTTTCAGTTCGCCGTGCAGCATCCGGAGCGGATCAGGCGGCTGGTGCTGATCGATGCACCCATTCCGGGAATTGGCCCGTGGGACGACATACTAAAGAGCCCAATGCTTTGGCATTTCCGTTTCGGCGGAGCTGACATGGAGCGACTTGTCGCGGGTCGCGAGCGCATCTATCTCGACCGCTTCTGGAACGAGTTCTCGGCCGATCCCGCCAGGTTCGATGAGGAGGCAAGGGTCCACTACGCCGAACTTTACGCGTTGCCCGGCGCCATGCGTGCGGGCTTCGCACAATTCGCGGCCTTCGATCAGGATGCGGCGGACAACCGCGCATGGCTCGCCACCGGCGCGCGGCTGCGGATGCCGGTGCTGGCGGTCGGGGGCGAGAAGTCCTTCGGTACAACGATGGCCGTGGTGATGCGGTCAGCTGCCGACGACGTGCGAGAGAGCGTTATACCGGACTCAGGCCATTGGGTGATGGAAGAAAACCCACGAGCGACGATTGCCCTGGTTCGCGGCTTTCTTGCCGATGGCTCACTCGATGGCGGCAATCCGCTTTGAACCGGTTTCCACAATTGTTCGGACGTCCTTGAGCGAGCTACGCGGAGGAGTTGCGCGTGCCGCTCGCCGAAATTCGTCCGTTGCCATTCGGTCCGCGCAAGGTGGTCGTGAAAGCAACTAGACGCTGGATGCCTGGTCTCCCTGCTGGGAATCGTCGCTGGCCATTCCCTTCATCGAGGGAGTCGAAAGCATGCAATCAATAAATGTGTGCGCTCGTTTCTCCCCATACCTGAATGCCTCCTGGTCAGTGAGGAAATCGAACTGCTCTGGAAAGCTGGCAACTTTCTGATTCGGATCATCAGGTAAAGAGACCGTCCACGAAACACGGAAGCGCCGATATACGCCGCCGAGCGCACGCGACTTCGCTGGCGTGACTTGGACTTCGATATTGCAACCGCGATACGACGTATAAGAACGGGTGGACATGGATTTCCTCCCTGCAATACTCAGCGAGAAGAGACGAGCCGTGTGCGTCGGCTTTACACGCCGCCAACGGATGCCCGCTGCACGAAGGAAGCAATCGACGTGCCGAATTTTGCCGATTTGTCAGAAGAATCGAATGGAGGCATCAGCCGATGAGGCAAGCATCGGGTGCAGGCAGAGCACGGTGACTTTTTTTTGGGGGGAAGCCCGGCGCGCGAATCGATGCGCTGGCTCCTCTGCGGGCTGTTGAACGGCCAGAAGGCCGGAATGCGGGCCGGAATGCGGGCAGGAGAAGCGGGCCAGAAGCGGGCCAGAAGCGGGTCAAAAGCGCGGCACGGCTCGACACGCGTCGGTGCGGCTTTTTCACAACCTTTCCCGCGCGCGCTGCCTTTACAATCCTGCGACAAAACGAGAAGAAGATGGCGGCTCCGCGATATGCCCCCGTATAGGCAAAGCGCGCTGGATCTTCTCGCTGCGGTACGGGCGGACTACAAACAGGCAGACGGCGCACGCGTCGGAGAGTTAGGACATGACACCGGCATGGTTTCAGGTAGTACAGCAGTTCGACTGGCAGAGCACGCTCAGGATCGTCGTCCCGTCGAGTGTCATCGGCTCGATCGTGGCGATCGGATGGAACTCGTACAGAGACAGGCGCGTCCATCGTCGCGAACGGCGGGATGCTTCACTGGAGGTGGCGCTCTCGCTGGAGAAATACGCGCGCACCTGTCGCGCCATGATGCACAAGGCGGATTGGGCATCGGATGAAGCAATCCGCACGAATAACAGCCAGCCAGTGAATGGCGTTCACGTGCCCGATTTCACGTATCCCACGATCGAATGGAAGTGGCTGGATCACAGAAACACGTCACTTCTGCGCGACTTCCCGGCGACGGTCCACTACGCGCGTGAGTATGTCGGCTCGACGTGGGAATACGCGCTCGCCTCTGATGTCTGTGACCATGTGGAATTCGAGTGCGCGAAACTGGCGAAACGGGCACTCGTGCTGGCGAGCCTGACACGAAAGAAGCATGGCGCGGCACGGTGGAACCCAGGCGCCGCGGACGCTGATCTCGAACGGGAGCTTGACGAGCTCATTGCCGCGAGAGAAAACCGCCGGAAAATGGTTCTTGAGCAGGCGAAGCCGTGGAACACTCCGGCGAGCGCCAACTCACTGCCGACTGGTCAAGCGTCGCCAGGGAGCGTGTGACCGGGAAACACTTGCTGGCGTCAGACTGCTGGCAGCAAGACCGTCGAGGCAAGCTCGCGGCGCACGGCATTGGAACGACGGAGCCCATGGCCATGAACATGGCGACTTTCGCGGGCAACTCAGTGTCGCTGCGATCTATCGCGTTCTGCCGAAAAGCGATGAAGCGAGACTTGCAAAGTCCTCGTCGATAGTCGCGTAGCCACGCGCCCGGGCTGCGTGATCGAATTCCAGCAAACCGTTGATCGTCGTGGGTGTCCTCGGCCCATATCGCTTCGGCGATTCGAATCCCTGTCGGGTGGCGGGTTCCAGGGCGCGCTCATCTGTCATCGTCATCATCCATGCGTGGCCTGTCATTCATCTGCGGGTTCGGCCACGTCGTCCAGCCGTTTCATGTTGTCGAGCAGCTTCAGAAGATAGTGCAGCGTATGCGTGACGTCATCGACGGAAAAATCTTCCAGCACCTGCTCATAGTATTCGTGGATCTTCGGCGTCGCCTGCTGGACCCACAGCCTGCGGCCTGACTCCGTCATCGTGATCAGCCGTGAACGGCGATCGCGCCCGTCCGCGGCACCTGACACGTGCCCATCGCGCTCCATCCGGCTGATCAGTCCGGACAGGTTCTGACGGCTCACCATCAGGTAACGGGCGAGATCGCCCACGCTCATTCCCCCTTCCGCCTCTTCGCGCGACAGCGCGCCGAGCACCGCCCACTGTTGTGTCGTCAACCCTTCGGCCGCGACGGCTCTCGTCCCTGTTTTATGCAACATATTTGCGCATTGATAGAGGCGAAAAAATAGTCTGTTGGCCAGTTCGATCTTGACAGATAGTCGGTTTTTCTGGGAATTAGCCAAGGGATTCTCCTGGTATGGCAGTTCTTGTTTTCAATGTTGCGTGTAACTAGTATACGTCAATATGTTGACGTATTGCGATGCGGCGTAAAGCGCTCGCGACGTGCCAATAGTACCCCTCGCAACTGACGGAGACGACTGTGCAACGATTCGAAGGAAAGACGGTCATCGTGACCGGTGGTGGTGGCGGCATTGGCGGAGCGACCTGCCGGCGCTTTGCGGCTGAAGGCGCGCGGGTTGCCGTGCTGGACCTTTCGCTGGAGGCCGCTGACAAGGTGGCGCGCGACATTCGCGAGACGGGCAGCAAGGCGGAGGCCATCCGCTGCGATATCACGCAGCGCACCGACGTCGACGCAGCGGTGGCCGCGACGGAAGCAAAGCTCGGGCCTATCGACGTGCTGGTCAACAACGCGGGCTGGGATGTGTTCAAGCCATTCACGAAGACGGAGCCGTCGCAGTGGGAGCGGCTCATCGCGATCAACCTGACGGGCGCGCTGCATCTGCATCATGCGGTGCTGCCCGGGATGGTCGCGCGCAAGTCGGGGCGGATCGTCAACATCGCGTCGGATGCGGCGCGCGTCGGTTCGTCGGGCGAAGCCGTGTATGCGGCCTGCAAGGGCGGGCTGGTGTCGTTCTCGAAGACCATCGCGCGCGAACACGCGCGCCATGGGATCACGGTCAACGTCGTGTGTCCGGGGCCGACCGACACCGCGCTGTTCGCCGAGTACAAGGAAGGGGCGGGCAACCCCGAAAAACTGATGGAGGCGTTTCAGCGCTCGATTCCGCTTGGCCGCATCGGACGTCCCGACGATCTGCCTGGCGCGGTTGTCTTCTTCGCCAGCGACGATGCCGCGTACATCACGGGTCAGGTGCTGAGCGTGTCCGGCGGCCTGACGATGGCCGGCTAATCCGAACGACCAGGGAATACACATCATGAACTACGAAGACATCCTTTACGAAGTACGCAACGGCGCAGCGTGGATCACGATCAACCGGCCGGACAAGATGAATGCGTTTCGCGGACGCACCTGTGACGAACTGATTCACGCGATCAACAAGGCAGGTTATTCGCGCGAAATCGGTGTGATCGTGCTGGCGGGCGCAGGCGACAAGGCATTCTGCACGGGCGGCGACCAGTCGGCGCATGAAGGCCAGTACGACGGCCGCGGCACGATCGGTTTGCCGATGGAAGAACTGCACAACGCGATCCGCGACGTGCCCAAACCCGTGATTGCCCGCGTGCAAGGCTACGCGGTCGGTGGCGGCAACGTGCTGTGCACGATCTGCGACTTCACGATCGCTTCCGAGAAAGCCGTGTTCGCTCAGGCGGGCCCCAAGGTCGGCTCGGTCGATCCGGGGTACGGGACCGCGTTTCTTGCGCGTGTCGTCGGCGAAAAGAAGGCGCGCGAGATCTGGTATCTGTGCCGTCGCTATCCGGCAAGCGAAGCGCTCGCAATGGGCCTCGTCAACGCCGTGGTGCCGCACGAGCAACTCGATGCCGAAGTGCAGAAATGGTGCGACGAGATCATGGAGAAGAGCCCGACCGCGATTGCGATCGCCAAGCGCTCGTTCAACATGGATACCGCGCATCAGGCGGGCATCGCGGGCATGGGCCTGTATGCGCTGAAGCTGTACTACGACACGGAAGAGTCGCGCGAGGGCGTCAAGGCCTTCCAGGAAAAGCGCAAGCCTGAATTCCGCAAGTACGCAAAGTAACGCCATAGCGCACGGGCAGAGGGCTCGTGTTGCATGCGAGCCTGCCAGATCCAGGAGACATGATGAATCCCTACATTGACGAAGACCTTGCCGCATTGGGCGAACACGTCCGGCGCTTCGCACAGGGACGCGTCGCACCCGGTTTCCAGGAGCGCGACCGGACGCGCGTGCTCGAACGCGAACTGATGCGCGAGATGGGAGAAATGGGTTTGATCGCGCCCGAGTTGCCCGAGCAGTATGGCGGACAGGGCATGGGTAGCCTTGCTGCCGGCGTCATCCACGAAGAAATCGCGCGCGCCGATTTGAGCCTCTCGTATATCAATCTGCTCGCGTCGCTGAACGGGCAGATCCTTGCTCATCATGCGAAGCCCGAGATCGCGAAGCCGTGGCTCGAACGCCTGACGCAGGGCCGCGCACTGCTCGCGATTGCACTGACCGAGCCGCGCGGCGGCTCGGACGCGGCGAACCTGCGGCTGAAAATGGAGCGCGTCGGCGACCACTACGTGCTGAATGGCGAGAAGACGTCGATCTCCGCCGCCGATCAGGCGGATGCCGCCGTCGTCTTTGCGCGCACCGGCAGCGTCGAAGATGGCGCGCGCGGCGTGTCTGCCGTGCTGGTGCCGATGGATCTGCCGGGCATCACGCGCAACCGCTTCGATTGCCACGGGCAGCGCGCAATCGGACGCGGCTCGATCTTCTTCGAGAACGTGCGCGTGCCCGTCGATCATCGGCTCGGCGACGAAGGCAAGGGCTTCGTACAGGTGATGCAGGGCTTCGACTTTTCGCGCGCGTTGATTGGTCTTCAGGTGCTCGCCGTCGCGAAGGTCAGCATGGAAGAAACGTGGGAATACGTCGCGCAGCGCGAGGCGTTCGGCAAGCCGCTTTCGGCGTTCCAGGGCGTGTCGCATCCGCTAGCCGAGTACGAAACCCAGGTCGAGGCGGCGCGCCTGCTGTGTTTGCAAACGCTGTGGCTCAAGGATCGTGGATTGCCGCACACGGCACAGGCGGCGATGTGCAAGTGGTGGGGGCCGAAGCTCGCGTACGACGTGGTGCATCAGTGCCTGCTGTCGTTCGGACACGGCGGCTACGATCGCGGACCGATGGAGCAGCGCTTGCGCGATGTGCTCGGATTCCAGATCGGTGACGGCACGGCTCAGATCATGAAGACAATCATTGCCAGAACGAACGCGGGCCGCGATGCGGTGCCAGCCTGAACGTGGCACCGACATTCCCGGACACGCCAACAAAAAGGGGAGACAGGATATGGAGTTCGACGCCGTACTGATCGAGCCGCGGCGCGCGTCGAGCGCGGCGAATGGGTGGTGGCCTGGCCGCACCATCAACGATTGTCTCGACGCATGCGTAGCCGAGTGTCCGGACAAGGTTGCGCTCACGGCCGTGCAGATCGAGGACGGCGTCACCACGCGCTTCACTTACCGGGAAATGGCATCGACGGCCGACCGGATTGCCGTCGGGCTGGCGCGTCTTGGTGTCGGGCGCAATGACGTGGTGTCGATGCAGTTACCCAATTCGTGGCAGTTCGTCTTGACGTATCTGGCGTGCTCGCGGATCGGTGCGGTGCTCAACCCCATCATGCACATCTTCCGCGAGCGGGAACTGTCGTTCATGCTCGGGCACAGCGGCAGCAAGGTCATGATCGTGCCGAAGCGGTTTCGCGGCTTCGACTTTGAACAGATGATGAACGGCCTGAAACCCAGCCTGCCGGAGCTGGAACATATCATCGCGGTGGGCGGCCTGGTCGACGGAAGCCCCAGCGCGAACAGCTTCGAGGCGCTGCTGTCGGGCCCTTGCTGGGAAGCGGAGCCAGACGCGCGCGAGATCCTGACGCGCAGCCGTCCCGGCCCCGACGACATCACGCAACTGCTTTACACCTCGGGCACGACGGGCGAACCGAAGGGTGTGATGCACACGGCCAACACGCTGATGTCGAACATTCTGCCCTACGCCGAGGCAATGCGGCTCGGCCCGGACGACGTCGTGCTGATGGCATCGCCGATGGCGCACCAGACCGGCTTCATGTACGGACTGTTGATGCCCATCGCACTGCGCGCGAGCGCCGTGGTGCAGGACGTCTGGCAGCCGAAAGCCGCGATCGGGTTGATCGTCGGGGAGGGCGCGACATTCACGATGGCGTCGACGGCGTTCCTGACGGATCTCGCCAACGCGGTGGCTGACACAGGTGCCGCTGTTTCTTCGCTGCGCACGTTCCTGTGCGCGGGCGCGCCGATTCCTGGCGCACTCGTCGAGCGGGCCCGCAACGCGATCGGCGCGAAGATCGTGTCGGCGTGGGGGATGACGGAAATGGGCGCGGTCACGTTGACACGACTCGATGACGACGACGAACGCTCGTTTTCGACCGACGGCCTGCCGTTGCCGGGTGTCGAAGTGAAGGTCGTCGACGATGGCGGAGAAATGTTGCCGTCCAACGTCACGGGCCGGTTACTCGTGCGCTCGTGCTCCGGCTTCGCAGGCTATCTGAAGCGCGCGCATCTGAACGGGATCGACGCCGACGGCTGGTTCGACACCGGCGATCTGGCGTACATCGACGAGCGCGGCTATATCCGCATCAGCGGCCGCAGCAAGGACGTGATCATTCGCGGCGGCGAGAACATCCCGGTGGTCGAGATTGAAGCGCTGCTTTATCGACATCCCGCCGTTTCGCAAGTGGCTGTCGTCGCCTATCCCGACGAGCGGCTTGGGGAGCGGGCTTGTGCCGTCGTCGTCCCGAAGCCCGGCGAGCAGATCGATCTGATGGCGTTAGTCGAATTCCTGAAGTCCAGAAAGGTCGCGCCGCAATACATGCCGGAACGGTTGGTGGTGCTCGACGCGATGCCGACCACGCCGTCTGGAAAGATACAGAAATTCAGGCTGCGAGAAATGCTGCGCGAGCGGGACGCCTGATAAAGAAGATTGTGGGCGAGGTGCCAAGAGTGAATGCCGGATTCTGGAAATAGTAATTCGGATTCCGAATTGAATGTAAAGCAAAGGGAAAAGTCATGCAAGACCAACCGATCCTCGTCGAAGTAGCCGGGCGCGTCGGCACGATCACGCTCAACCGCCCGAAGCAGATGAATGCGCTCAATGACGCGGTGATGGATGCGCTGGGCGAGTCCTTGCTTCGCCTCGATGCGGACGATGGCATCGGCGCCATCGTCATCACCGGAAACGACAAGGCGTTTGCGGCGGGCGCGGATATCGCCGCGATGGCGAACTGGTCGTTCATGGACGTCTACAAAAGCGATTTCATTACCCGCAACTGGGAAACCATCCGCCGTGTGCGCAAGCCTGTGATCGCCGCGGTGGCTGGCTTTGCAATGGGCGGCGGGTGCGAGCTCGCGCTCGCCTGCGACATCGTCATTGCCGCGGACAGTGCACGGTTCGCACTACCGGAGATCACGCTCGCGATGCTGCCGGGCGCCGGCGGGACGCAACGACTGCCGCGCGCGATCGGCAAGGCGAAGGCGATGGACATGTGCCTGAGCGCGCGCGTGATGGACGCCGCCGAGGCGGATCGGTACGGACTCGTTTCGCGCGTGGTGCCGGCGCAATCGCTGCGAGACGAGAGCATGACCCTCGCGAACAGCATCGCCGGTTACTCGTTACCCGCGCTGATGGCGATCAAGGAGTCGGTCAACCGCGCCTGGGAGACCTCGCTGACCGAGGGTATCGCGTTCGAGCGACGTCAACTTCACGCGCGCTTTGCGAGCGATGACGCGCGGGAGGGTATGCGCGCCTTCCTTGAAAAGCGCAAGCCGGTGTTCGAACACCGCTGATGCGCGCAGCACACAGGAAAAGACTGGAGGACATACATGGCGCTCGATAACGAATCGTTTGAGCTTCTGCTGGCATCGGTGCAGCGCTTCATCAAGGACCGGCTGGTTCCTGCCGAGGACTCGGTGGAAGAATTCGACGACGTGCCTGGCGACATCGTCGACGACATGAAGGCGATGGGCCTGTTTGGTCTGTCGATCCCCGAAGAATATGGCGGCATCGGCCTGTCGATGGCGCAGGAATGCGCGGTGGCCTACGAACTGGGGCAGACCTCGCTCGCGTTCCGCTCGGTATTCGGCACCAACGTCGGCATCGGGTCACAGGGCATCCTGATGGACGGGACGGGAAAGCAGAAGGAGACGTTTCTGCCGCGCGTGGCGAGCGGCGATCTGATCATGTCGTTTGCACTGACTGAGCCTGACGCCGGCTCGGACGCCGCAGCGCTCCGCACACGCGCGGAACGGGTGAAGGACGGCGATGGCGATCATTACGTGCTCAACGGCACCAAGCGCTTCATCACCAACGCGCCACGCGCGGGGGCTTTCACGTTGATGGCCCGTACTGACGGCCCGGGTGCCAATGGCATCTCGGCCTTCATCGTGCCTGCGACGCTGCCGGGGATCACGCTCGGCAAGCCGGACATGAAAATGGGCCAGCGCGGCACGAAGACATGTGATGTCGTGCTCGATAACGTGCGCGTTCCGGCCGCCAACATCATCGGCGGCGAACCGGGCAAGGGATTCAAAACGGCAATGAAAGTGCTCGACCGGGGCCGCCTTCACGTTTCGGCGCTCTCGTGCGGTGTCGCGCAGCGGGTGCTGAACGAATCGGTGGCTTATGCGCGTGAGCGCAAGCAGTTCGGACAGCGCATCGGCGATTTCCAACTGGTGCAGGCAATGCTCGCCGACAGCCAGGCCGAGTTGTATGCGGGCTGGTCGATGGTGCAGGACTGCGCACGGCGCTACGACGCGAAACCCGCCGGTCAGAGCGATCCGGATGTCAGCATGCGCGCGTCGTGCGCGAAGATGTTCTGCACGGAGATGGCGGGTCGCGTCGCGGATCGCGGCGTGCAGGTGCATGGTGGCGCGGGCTATATGAATGAAACCGGGGTTGAGCGCTTCTACCGCGATGTCCGGTTGCTGCGCCTGTACGAAGGCACCACGCAGATACAGCAGATCATCATTGGCCGCGCGCTGATGCGCGATTGAACGGCATCGAGCTCCGCCCTTTAAGTCGAGAGGCGACCATGATGTCAACTCCCCAACGCGTGGTTCACACCGAACGGCACGGCGACGTTTCGATACTCATCCGGAACGCCGATCAACGCCGGCTCGCTCGATGCCAGGCGCGGACTGTCCGCATTGACCGAATGCAGATTGACACGGACGCGGCTTTTGTAAGCACTGAACCGACGAGATCGGTGAGAGAAGGGAATCCTATGAAGCCCGGAGAGAACAGCCTGCGCCAGCTGGTCGAAAAATGGTTTGCGCCAGATCCAGCGGCGCAGGTTCGGATTATCCGGTTCGCTCGGGCCCGCCTGAACGGACGACGTTGTCTTCGTGTCGAAGCGGTAAGGCGACAGGGTTCCGCGGACATCTTCTTCTTTCAGCACAGGGACGGCATGTGGCGTGTATTCCCCCCCGAGTCTCAACGACTGACGATGCGCGTCGACCAGCGCGCGGCATGGCTGCAATGCGTTGATGGGCAACTGGCGAACCTTTGAACCACGGCAGCAGGAAGTCAGGTAGCCAGGTCGCACCGCTAACGGATGACGCGTTCTGAGACACGAGTGTCGCGTTCCCTGCACAGCCCTCGCTTCGCCTGCTATTGCGCCCGCGCCGCTTGACCATCGCGGCAATACCGCGAACCTAGCCTCGAGTCCGATCAACTGTGGTGCCGGAATCTTCGTCAGATACCAGGCACGTCACGGCCTCGGCTTTGCCTTCGTCATGTTGTCCGCCCTCAGCATGCCGGGCAAGGCCTCGACGAAGAAATCCGCCTGCAATGCCGCGCCAGCCTGGACGTCGTATTGCGAAAAGTCCCGGACACCAGCCGCCAATAGCACTTCGTCATCGAGAAAGAAGTTTCCCGAGCACTCGCTGGATGGGCGAGTCAGTATGTAATGGGCGGCGTCGGCGACAATCTCCGGCTTTCGACACGCAGCAATCATCTCCGCGCCACCAATCTCGTTTCGCACGGCGGCTGTCGCAATCGCGGTTCTCGGCCACAGCGAGTTTACAGCGACGCCACGGTCCTTGAACTCGCCAGCTAGCGCGAGTGTGAACAGGCTCATCGTGTACTTGGCGATGGTGTAGGCCGGGAAATCCTTGAACCACTTCGGGTCTGTGACCAGCGGGGGCGACAGTGTAAGGATGTGTGGATTCGGCGAATTGATGAGGTGAGGCAGGCAGGCCTGGGCACAGACAAACGTACCTCTGCCGTTCACGCCATGCATGAGGTCGTACCGTTTGACGGGCGTATCCAGCGTTCCCGTCAGACGGATGGCGCTCGCATTGTTCACAAGTATGTCGATGCCGCCGAACACCTCAACCGCCCGCGCAACCGCGCCCTTCACGCGTTCCTCATCGCGAATGTCGACGACCAGCGCAAGCGCCTTTCCGCCAGCCGCTTGCACGGCCGCCGCCGCCGTATGTACCGTGCCCTCGAGCCGAGGGTCCGGGTTGGCTGTCTTCGCTGCAATCACAACGTTGGCGCCGTCACGTGCCGCCCGGAGCGCAATGGCAAGTCCGATACCGCGACTGCCGCCTGATATGAATAGTGTCTTGCCCGCGAGGTTCATGGTCGTCTCGATACGTACGGAAATGATGTTAGGTGCGAAACGCGGCGTTACTACGAGTCAAAACAGCAAGAGTGGGGTCGTCGTCGACATGCTTCCAAGGGTCTTGAATCGAGCAGATGCATATACGAGCGCAACCCAGGCCGATTGCAGAAGTCGGCGCGCGAACCGGCTTTTCCGATCGATCGCGCTTTAGGCGCGTGATCAAGCAATAAACCAGTGTGGCGCCGAACGTCTATCAGGCCGCGTTTTCATGACCCATTCCGCGAGCGTCAGGTGCCGGCAAGTCGGTGGCGTCATCACGCCGTCGATTCCAGCGCAATTTGAAGCGAATAGAGCGCGCTTACACGGCGACGCGGGCCATGCTGGAAACGGAACCTCAGGATGCCAGTCAGCTAGATCTCTACCCGTGCACCAACTTCGAATACACGGTTGGCAGGCAGCCTGAAGAACGCGGCAACATTGCCGACGTTATGCAACATCACTGCAAAAAGGCGTTCGCGCCATAGCGCCATTCCACTGCCCGGTGTCGGCACGACCGTCGCACGACTCAGGAACCACGTCGTTGCAGACGGCTCGAACGCAGGCCCCTCCTTCGTACACTCTTCGAGCGCCTTCGGCAGATCGACTTCGTCCTTGAATCCATAAGTGACCGTCGCCTGATAAAAGCCTGGGCCTAGCGGCTGCAATTTCACCCGTTCGCTGTCGGGCACCCATGGTATCTCTTTCGTTATCACCGTCAGGAATACCACGCATTCATGCAGCACCTGATTGTGCTTCAGGTTATTGACGAGCGCATGCGGCACGGCATCCGCGTTGGGCGTCAGGAAAATCGCCGTACCACCGACACGCAACGGGGCCCGCGCAAGCAGCGATGTCAGATACGGTTTGAGTGGAGTCGCGCCGGCGCGCACGCGCGCTTCAGCCAGCATCATTTCCCAGCCGCGGCCCCAGGTCGCCATGGTCGTGAACGCCACCGCGCCGATCACGAGCGGAAACCAGCCGCCCGCGACGATCTTCAACAGGTTTGCGGAGAAGAACATCGCATCGATCGCGATGAAGAACACGGTCGCGAAGATGCACAGCAGCCAGTTGTAATGCCACGCGTACCGGACGACAAAGAACGTCAGCAAGGTCGTGATCAGCATGGTGCCCGTGACTGCGATGCCGTATGCGGCGCCGAGAGCCGTCGACGAGCCGAAGCCGATCACGGCCGCTACCACCGCGCCGAGCAGTGCCCAGTTGATGCCGGGCACGTAAATCTGGCCGATTTCCTGCTCGGATGTGTGGACCACGCTCATGCGAGGCAGAAGGGACAACTGCATCGCCTGCTTCGTCATCGAGTAGGTGCCGGATATCACTGCCTGCGAAGCGATGACTGTTGCGACCGTTGCGAGGACGATCATCGGGAAAATCGCCCACTGCGGAAAGAGGTGATAGAAAGGGTTATCCAGCGCGCCGGCATGGGCGAGCAAAAGTGCTCCCTGGCCAAAATAGTTGAGCGCGAGGGCGGGAAACACGATGCCGAACCATGTGACGCGAATCGGGCGCTTGCCGAAATGGCCCATGTCCGCGTAAAGCGCTTCGGCGCCTGTCAGGGACAGCACGACGGCGCCGAGCGCGACGAACGCAAGCCAGCGATGATGCAGACAAAAGCCGAGGCCTTGCAGCGGATTGAGCGCAACCAGAATGACGGGCGCCGCGAATATATTGACGAGCCCCGCGATGCCGATCACGACAAACCACAACACCATCACCGGACCGAACACGGCGCCTATGCCGCTCGTGCCATGCTTTTGCATGATGAAGAGTGCAATGAGCGCCGCCAGCGTCACGGGAATCACGAACGTCTTCAACGTCGGTGCCGCAACCTCGAGGCCTTCGACGGCGCTCAGTACGGAGATTGCCGGCGTAATCACGCTGTCGCCGAAGAAGAGCGCGGCCCCCATGACGCCTACGATGATTAGCGCGCGGCGAAGCCGTGGCCGCGTCGAAACCGAGGAAGCCGCCAGTGCGAGGAGCGCCATGATGCCGCCTTCACTGTGGTTGTCTGCGCGCAGGACGAGCACAACGTACTTTAGCGACACGACCACCATCAACGACCAGAAGATCAGCGAGACGATGCCGACGATGTTGAATGCGTTAAGCGGCAGCCCGTTGCTCGAGTCAAAGACCGTCGATAGTGTGTATAGCGGACTCGTGCCGATGTCGCCATAGACGACGCCGAGCGCGGAAAGCGCGAGCGCCGGGAGGGCTTTACGATTCTCACCGTGCGCGCCGACCTGGTGGGCTTCGGGCGTCGTGGGGGCGGTGTGTCCCATGTCTTCCTCCTGATTCTGTCGCGTGGCGGTGATACGGCCTGCACAGGGGCGCGATGCCGCCAGGCACGGTCGTACGTTTCATGATCGTGGGACAATTCGAAATTCGCCAGGGCTTGCTGTTCCGTGGTGCCTTTACGCGCTATGGTTTCAAAAGTATAGGAACTGCGCACAAAAAGCGCGGTGTGGCTGCAGCGATGCTCTTGCTATCGGCGGACGATACGGGTGGATCGCTCGAGGTCGCCGGAGGCGCACGGTCCGTCTTGCTCGCGGTCGTGTCGCCCTGTGGAGCCGCTTGCGTTCACGCCAGCCGCAGCGCCGTCGTGCAAGACGGTGTTTTCCATTTGTCGGGCGAACCCGGTCGAGCCGGGTGGCCGCAGATCAGCAGCTTTTCCGAAGGGATGGGCAAGGAGACGCATGTGTCTGTCGCTAATCCAGCCTTGAGGATTCTCGTCCTCTGCATTGCGTGCGCTTGTCTGAGCGCGGTTCGGGCACAGGGCGTCGACGCCGTTCCCGGCTACCACCGCACCGGTGACAGAAGCGGACAATATGTCGTGCCCGGCCTGACGTGGCAAAGCGCGTCGCACCTCCATCGCGACTCCCGCTTCGACGGCAGGGTCGACGGCCATATCTACGCCCAGCCTCTCTACTGGCGCCCACCCGGTTCGGCGGTCGGGCTCCTGATCGCCGCAACGCAGGCGAACACCGTCTACGCACTCGATGCGGCAACGGGCCATGTCGTCTGGCGTACTGTGCTCGGGCCTCCCGTGCCGCGTTCGGCATTGCCGTGCGGCAACGTCGATCCCGTCGGCATTACGGGCACGCCGGTGATCGATCCCGCCGCGGGTACGCTCTACCTCGACGCGCTGGTGAACCGTCAGGGTGAGCCGGCACATCTCGTGTTTGGCCTGTCGTTGCGCGATGGCGCCGTGCTGCACGGATGGCCCGTGGACATCGCGGCCGGCCTGCGCGCACGAGGAATGTCGTTTGATTCGCGCGTGCAGAGCGAACGAGGTGCGCTGGTTATTCTGGATGGCCGGCTCTTCGTACCGTACGGCGGCAATTTCGGTGACTGCGGCGGCTATCACGGCTGGGTGGTCGGCTTGCGCCTCGACAGTCCCGGCGTGTCCGGCGGCTGGATGACTCGCGGCCTCAAGGGTGGAATCTGGGCGCCAGGAGGCGTCGCCGTGGCCGACAGGGCGCTGTTCGTCGCGACAGGCAATACCGGGGGCGTTGAGACCTGGGCCGACGGCGAAGCTATCGTCCGGCTTGCAACCGACCTGAAGCGTCCTGCGAGCGGACGCGACACGTTTGCGCCTACGGACTGGCGTGAACTGGATGAGAGCGACCTCGACGTGGGCGGCACCAATCCGATGCCGATCGATCTTGACGGGCGTCGGCTGATCGTCGGGCTAGGAAAGGATGGCAAGGCTTATATGCTCGATCGGGACAATCTGGGCGGCATTGGTGGCGCGCTTGTCGTGCAGCAGGTATCGAGCGCGTCGATTCGAACGGGACCGGCGTCATACCCGGCGCAGAACGGCGTGTACATCGCATTCCATGGCAACGGCGTCGCTTGCCCCGCCGGGCAGGGCGGAGCGGGCCTGGTCGTCTTGCGGATCGTCGCTGCGTCACGCGGCGGCATCGGCACCGCCTGGTGTGCGCGGGTGGACGGTGCGGGGAGCCCGGTCACCACGACCAGCGACGGCGCCGCGGATCGCATCGTGTGGATCGCGGGCGCGGAGGGTGACAACAAGCTGCACGGCTTCCGGGGAGACAACGGCCAGCCTGTGTTTGCCGGCGGTCGGGACGAAGACCGTATTCAAGGCCTGCGGCACTTTGCGACCATTCTGGCGGCAGACAGACGGCTCTACATCGCAGGCGACGACAGGATCTACGCGTTCAGCTTCGAACCCTGAGTCGCGATGCAGTCTGTATCAGTTGCGGCGCGCGAAGTGGCGGTTGTCCATTTGTAGTTCAGTATGGATATGTTCTGCGAATTGCTCTCACATTGCGCACAGGTCCGGGACACCCGTACTCGTCTCCGTGAATATCGGTCGGATTACGGGCAGAGGGACGCGCATTCAGCATGCGCGTACATTCGCGTTGGCGGCTTTACAGCGCGGTGGTCGGAATCCCGGCTGGATCGACGGTTCCGGACGGCCTGCGCGTCGATGGCCTGCCGAAGGCATGAATGACCGGGAGCTTCAGTAGAGACCTGGAATCAGTCGCGAGGTGCGGGCGCAATACGCGTCGTATTCGTTGTCGAACTGCGAACGCAACAGCGCCTCTTCCGCATTGATGCGCGCGATAAGCGGGGGAACGGTGAGCACCGCAAGTATCACGCCGACACTCGATCGAAACGCGAGTGCCCAACCCAGCGAGAGGATAAGCAACCCGAGATAGCTCGGATGGCGGACTACGCTGTACGGTCCGCTTGTGACGAGCGTATGTCCCGGCTGGATGGCGACCAGTCCGCTGAAGCGCCGGCCAAGCACGAAGACGGGCCATAGACGCAGCACGCCGCCCGCGATGTACAGGACGACGCCGATCCATCGTACCGTGTCGCCGTCGAGTATCCAGAACGCTTTGCGGTCCGTGTAGGCGGGTAGCCAGGCGCTCAGTAATCCGATTACGCCGAAGGCGGCCAGCACCCAGCGATTGCCGCGATCTTCGCGTTCGCCGGTGCTGAGATTGCCGGCGCTGAGAAGTCCAACGCCGGCCATCGCAATCGTCGCGATGGCGACGACCGTGAGAGCAGCGTGCGAGAAAAAGGCGGAAAAACCGCCCCAGCCCAGAATGGCAAGGCCGAGGTAAGCGAGGGTCGAAACGACGGTGACGAATGCCAGTCTGGGAGTGCTCGCCATATCTGTCCTGCTCTGGTGATGAAGATATGGCTTTCACTATGCTGGAAAATCGTCTGGGTGCAAACAGCACCGCAAAACTGCCCTTGGCACGGAGGATGATGCTATGTGATCTGCATGGTTCTAAAAGTCTGCAACCACGGTGTCATCGAATGAAGCGACGATCTCGCCAGAACGACTTATTCGGCACGGCTTGCTTCCAAGGGGGCAGTATGCAAAGAGCCGTCATATTGTGGCTTGCGCTGTTGTTCGGCGTTGCGTCGCTTCGCGTTTTCGATTTTGCCCATGCGGCTTTGGTCACGACGGCGAACGTCACCCACGATCGTCTGCCGCCCTATCAGCCACGATTTGGTCGCGCCCGGCCGGTTGTAGTGGTGCTCGCAGAGAACTACTACACGGAGCTTACCGACTACATGGTCCCCTACGGCATCATCTCTGCCTCCGGGGCGGCCGACGTTATCGCGCTGGCGACGAAACCCGGTCCAATCCGCATGTTCCCCGCGCCGATGGAGATCGAACCGCAGGAAACGACGGCTCAATTCGATCAGCGGGTTCCGGAGGGCGCCGACTACGTGATTGTGCCGGCGGTGCATCGGGATAGCGATCTGACGTTGGTGTCGTGGGTGGCGGATCAGGCGAAGAAGGGTGCAACGATCGTTGGCGTATGCGACGGTGTGTGGGTCGTCGCGAGGGCGGGACTACTCGATGGCCGTCGGGCGACAGGGCACTGGTACTCGATGGATGATCTGCGCAAGCAGTTCCCCAAGACCCGTTGGATCGAGGGCAAGCGCTACATCGCCGACGGGAAAGTCGTCACCACGACGGGCGTGACGGCGACAATTCCAGCATCGTTCGCCATCGTGGAAGCGATCGCCGGGAGTGATCGCGCCAACCAGTTGGCCGAATCTCTGGGTCGACGATCGTGGTCGTCGGAGATTCAAAGCTCGGCCTTTCGTCTCGACTTGCCGTCTTTACTGACGATCGCCCGCAACTATGTTTCGTTCTGGTCGTATGAGGATGTCGGCATTCCTATCGCGTCTGGAGTGGATGAAATCTCGCTTGCACTGCAGGCGGACGTTTATTCAACCACATTTCGCTCTACTGCTTATACGGTTGCACAGAGCCGGGATGCCGTACGGACCCGACGTGGAATCGTCATTGTGCCCGACCGCGTGGCCCGCATCGATGCACCCGGCCGCATGTTGCCCGCGCCTGATTCGGTACAGCCGTTGCGAGCGCTGGATGAGTCGCTAAAGGCTGTCGCCAATGGTTTCGGCGATCGCACCGCCGCGTGGGTTGCGTTGCAGATGCAATACCCAGGCTACTAGGCTGATCGCAAACTCGTCGCATGCCGAAAGACAGTGTCAATCGGGATTGGGTTGAAGATCGCTTGGCCGCCGCCCTCGATCGCATAACTTCATCGAAGACGGCAAGCCGATCGGCATGGCCGACGCGGGACGCGCGTGGCACAGCGACATGTGCTATGTGACGAATCCGCCGCGCTGTTCGTTGCTCTACGCGCTCGAAGTGCCGCACGATGATGCGAACGAATCCGATGAATTGATCGCCAGGCTGCTCGCGCACATGACGAAGCCCGAGTTCGTCTACCGGCATCGCCGGTGCAAGCGACTGAACGGCATTTTTTATGAATGTTCGACAGCGCACCAACGAGTGAGCATTCGTGTCAGGAAGTCATATACTGCCTCAGTGCATTTGGGGCATGCGTCGGCATAAGCGTCCGGGCGCGTTCGACGAGCCCTGCGACGAAAAAAACAAACGACACCGTAACCATATCGCTGCGCCGTTTGCCCGCGAATGTCCTTTCGTCGGACGTGACGACCACGAGGCCCGGTGGTCCGGGCTTTACGGCACCTGCCAGACAGGACGAAGCCATGCTGACCATCGATGACATCCGGGCAGTTCCGCTCTTCTCGACACTTCCCGACAACGAACTGGAGAGTCTCGCGCACACGTCCGCCGACCTGCATCTGTGCGCGGGCGAATTCGCCGTCCATGAAGGCGGCGAACGCGCGCTCTATGCGGTGCTGTCAGGCAAGATGGAAGTCATCAAGACGTTCGACGGCATCGAGCGCACTCTGGGCTGGCGTCTGCCGGGCACCATCTTCGGCGAAGTGCCGCTTGCGCTGAGTTCGCCGTTTCCGGGCGCGTATCGTGCTGCGGAACCTTCGCGCGTCATGCGCGTGGACGCGCAGCGCTATTACGCGCTCGCTGCCGCGTCGCCGGAGGTTGCGTTCAAGATGGGGGCCCTCGCGCGCGAGCGCATCGGCGGTCTTCAGAGCCTCTCCGCCGAACCGCCGAAGGCGCGCGTGACCATCGTCGGCCGTCGCTGGGACGACGCTTGTACCGCGCTGCGCCAGTTCCTCGCGCGCAATCAGATCAGCCATGACTGGATGACCCCCGACGCGCCCGAACTGCCGGCGCGCTGGCCCGGCACCGTTCCGTCCGACGCGGAGTGCCCCGCGCTGCGGCTCGTCGACGGAACGGTGCTGAGCCGGCCCGCGACGCGCGAGCTTGCACGCTTGCTGGGTTTGCAGACCCACCCTCGCTTCGCCGAATACGACACGGCGATCATCGGCGGCGGGCCGGCCGGCCTGGCCGCGGCCGTGTACGGCGCATCGGAAGGCCTGCGCACGCTGGTGCTGGAGCGCGAGGCGCCGGGCGGGCAGGCCGGCACGTCGTCTCGCATCGAGAACTATCTTGGCTTCCCGAACGGCGTTTCCGGCGACGAACTCGCAAGCCGCGCGCTACAGCAGGCGAGGCGGCTCGGCGCCGAGATTCTGGTCACACGATCGGTGGCGCGAATCGATGTCGAACGACGCGAGATTCACCTCGACGGCGGCGATGTCGTCCGCGCGCAGACGATGATTCTCGCGACCGGGGTGACGTGGCGGCGCCTCACCATCGATGGCTTCGACCGGTTCATTGGCAAAGGAATCTACTACGGCGCGTCGCGCAGCGAAGCGGGCGCGACGCATGGACTGGATGTTCATCTGATCGGCGGTGGCAATTCCGCTGGACAGGCCGCACTCTATTTTGCCAATCACGCGCGCAGGGTGACGCTCGTCGTGCGAGGCGATTCGCTCGAGAAAGGCATGTCGCGCTATCTGATCGAGCAGATTGCCGGCAAGGACAATGTCGCGGTGCAGTTGCGATCGGAAGTCGTCGGGGCACACGGCGATACGTGTCTGAGCGCGATCGACGTTCGCGATGGAACGAGCGCGGAGGTGCGCCGCTACGACTGTGGCGGCCTGTTCGTTTTCATCGGCGCCGATGCGGAAACGGATTGGCTGCCGGCGGAAATCGCGCGCGATGCACGCGGCTATGTTCTGACGGGTGACGATGTCGTCAAGGCGGGCCGCTGGTCCCATGGGCGGGACCCGTACCTGCTCGAATCGAGCGTGCCCGGCGTGTTCGCCTGCGGGGATGTGAGGTTGAGCCCCGTCAAACGCGTGGCTTCGGCAGTCGGCGAGGGGAGCATGGCAATCGCCTTCGCGCACAAGTATCTGCAGTTCGATGCGCGGTAGCGTTGAGGACGGTGGCGCTACTGCATCCACATCTGGCGCGGCGCGTTCGCTGGCAGCGCAACACCGTTCGACATGAGGGGCGGCCGCAAGTGGGCGAAGCCCGCTCGTGGACGTGCCCTCGATGGAAGGGTTAGGCCTCGGGCTCGTGGCAAACCACTTCGATGTTGTGCCCGTCCGGACCAGTGACGAAAGCTGCGTAGTAGTTCGCGTGGTAGTGCGGGCGCAGACCAGGCGCACCATTGTCTTTGCCGCCCGCCTCCAGCGCCGCGCGATAGAAAGCCTCGACCTGCTGGCGATTCCCGGCTGTGAACGCCAGGTGAAGATGCGCCGGCTTCTCGTCGGTCTGGTACAGGCACAATGAAGCCTTACCTTTTGGGCTAAGCTCGACACCGTACGTCGGCGGCCCCTCCGAGACAACAGCTACGCCGAGCGGTTCGAGTGCCTTGAGGAAGAACGCCTTGCTCGCTGCATAGTCGCTGACTCCGAATTTGACGTGATCAAACATGAGTTCCCCTGAAGTGTATGGGCCTGCGCGAGGCCTGACGTAAAGTATCCCGCAGAACCTGCGGGATAAGTTGGACTGCAATGTGCAATTGGGCAGAAGTACCCCGGGGTTCTGGCTGTTTCCATCGCCCACTTTCCGGCTAGATCTAAAGGAAAACATGAGACGACTGTTCTTCGCTGCGCTCGCAGCCACGTGTTTCGTGACTTGCGCTCGTGCGCAAAGCAACGCGCCCGGCCCGCTCGCCACGCCTTCGGGCGAACTGCAATTCGCGCGCGTCGACCGCGATTTCGTCGGGATGCTCGACAAGGAAGTTTTCGATCGCTTCGACGCGAACACGCTCACGCATTTCGATGACGTCGGCAACGTAGATCACGCCGTCACGCGCACGCTTGTACAAACCGATTCCGGCCCCGTGCTGTACGACTTTCGCCACCATCCGCCGCTTGTGCAGCGCTCGGGCAAGCGCATGACGGTCAAGCGCGTGTTCTGGCAAGGCGATGAAGTGGTGATGCAAAGCTCGCAGGGCTGGTTCCGGTTCAAAAACGGCGTGTTGACAAAGCTGCAGTCGTCTACGACGACTTACCATTGAATGCGCGCGCACCCCGAACATACGCTCGCCAGCGATGACATGCACCGGCTCGCCGCGCAGCACAGTCGAAAAATGTCGGCGATGTCGGCGATCGCGCCAAGGTGCTGCGCGCTTGCAGTCGTAGTCGTGATTGCGTTTGCAATACCGGCCCGGGGCGATGCGGACACCGGGCGTACAGCTTCCCGATTGACCGATGACGCCATCGTCAGCGCCTGGCGTACTCTGCGCGCCGTCGATTGCGCCCGCTGTCATGGCAAGGACTATGAGGGGCTAGCGGCACCGTCGATTGTCGAGTACGCGCGCACGCAGAGCCGCGAGATGTTTGGCCGGATGGTGCTTGACGGTGAGCCGTCGCGCGGAATGCCCGCATATCGCGGCAATCCCTTGATCGCTGAGCACATTGACGATATTTACCGGTACTTTCTCGGCCGTGCCGACGGCACGATTCCCGTCGACCCACGGCCTCCGCAGCGTTAGTCAGAACTGGGTGGGCTGCCGAGGTTCATCCGGAAGCCTATGTCGGCGTGGGAAACGGGCGCGATCCACGCCGAACCGCGCACAATTCAGTGCGACGAGACATAAGCCGCATCAGCGAATACGGCCGGGATCGCGAAGCTCTCGCGCATACGCTTAGCCTCCGCGGCCGGCGTCAAGCCAAACAAACGCCTGAATTCCCTGCTGAACTGGGACGGGCTCGCGTAACCCACAGCGTGTCCCGCCGCCTCCGCAGTCAGCGCCTTGCGCACCATTAACAGGCGAGCCTGATGAAGTCGCGTCGACTTCACGTATTGCATCGGCGACACCTGCGTAATTGCCTTGAAGTGGCTATGGAAACTCGGAATGCTCATGCCCGCTTCGTCGGCCAGTTGCCTTACGTCGAGGGGCTGCGCATAGCTTGCATGAATCAGACGAAGTGAGCGGCCTATCTGGCCGAACTGTCCTCGCATCGCCAAAGCCTCGCGCAACGAGCTTCCCTGGGCTCCCGTGACTACCCGGAAATACAGTTCACGCAGCAGTCCGGCGCCCAACACAGCAGCTTCGAGTGGCCGATGCATTGCCTCGAGGAAGCGCAGCACGGACGCTTGCATCGCGTCATCCATCGGCGTCGACATCATGCTCTGAGGTGCTGGTGCGCGCTCCGCCACGCCTTCGCGGTCGATCCGCTCCGCAAGTTCGGCGGCCAACGCGAAATCGAGGTGCAGATACAGCGCGAGCAGCGGGCGCTCCTCGGTTGCGTCGGTCTCCATGCTGAACGGCACAGGCACGGACACGGCCAGGTAGTGACGCTCGTCGTACAGGTAGAGCTGGTCGCCGAAATAACCTCGTTTGCGGCCCTGGCAGACGATCACGATACCGGGGTCGTACAGAACGGGCGTGCGCGATAGCGCCCGGTTCGACCGCAAGATACGGACGCTCGGTAGTGCCGTCAGGTTGTAGCCCTCGTCGGGCGCCAACGCGCGTAGCAGGGCGACCATGCGTTTCTGGCTTCGAGAGGATAGAGCTGGATGCTGGGTCGAAGCACGTATCGTGTTCATAGTTTTATGCAAGAAAATTAGCGGAATTCGGCTTAAGTTACCTTGTTCGTCAGATTAGCATGCACTCTCCAATCGACATTCGGGAGAAGCTTTAATGGCATCCAGCAAAACTCTGCTCATCACCGGCGTTAGCAGCGGCTTTGGCCGCGCGCTCGCACAGGAAGCGCTGGCGGTGGGTCACAAGGTCGTCGGTACGGTGAGAAGTGCCCAGGCAAAGGATGAATTCGAGTCCTTATCCGCGAATGCCGCTTGGGGACGTGTGCTCGACGTGACCGACTTCGACGCGATCGACAGCGTCGTGGCGGAAATCGAGGCTGGCGTCGGACCAATCGATGTGCTGGTCAACAATGCCGGCTACGGCCACGAGGGCATCATGGAGGAATCGCCGCTCCCGGAAATGCGCCGACAGTTCGATGTGAATGTATTTGGTGCGGTCGCCATGATGAAGGCCGTCCTGCCGTTCATGCGTGAGCGCCGCCGCGGCCACATTCTGAATATCACATCGATGGGCGGCTACATTACGATGCCGGGAATCGCTTATTACTGCGGGAGCAAGTTTGCGTTGGAGGGCATCTCCGAGGCGCTAGGCAAAGAGGTCAAGCCCTTCGGTATTGCCGTGACGGCCGTGGCGCCGGGCTCATTTCGCACTGACTGGGCCGGTCGTTCGATGACGCGGACCCCCCGCTCGATTTCGGATTACGACGATATTTTCAATCCCATTCGCCAGGCCCGCGAGGAAAAAAGCGGCAAGCAAACGGGAGATCCCCGGAAAGCGGCGCGCGCAATGCTGGCCGCCATTGCAGCGGATCATCCGCCCACGCATCTTTTGCTCGGTAGCGACGCACTCGGGCTCGTTCGAGACAAGTTGTCGGCATTGAACGTGGAAATCGGTGCGTGGGAGGCTATCACCGTTTCGACGGACGGCTGATGACCGCCGAGGCGGAGAATCTGTCGAGAACCGTATCCCGCGGCGTCGGGTGCGAACGATGCGATGCTTGCCCGATGTGAAAGTCTGTTGGCAGTACGCACGCGCCTGCGGATGACTGTTTTCAAGCACCGTGACAGGCGCTTCCCGACCCCACTTCAACGCAATCGCACGTCGCGAGCACGAACGCTCACCGCTGCCGAGGACGCGGCTCTTCTGCGGGATCGACGGCACGACGATGCTGCTCGACGCCGGCGCCGGCCTCGATAAGCACGTGCGGCAGATTGCAGAGCCGGTGGGTAAGCATCGCTTTAGCCGTTGATTTTTCTGGTTGCGCGAAGAAAGGCGCGCAGGCCGATGCTGCGGCGGCCGAATCGCCAAGGTGGTCGTGTCGCCGTGTTCCGACTGGGATTCGTTCGTGGTTGGCTTGGCCCTGATGGCGGAGCCGCCGCGCGATGACGGGCTTTACCGTTTCCTGATTGTGTCGCTCTACAACTGTGGGACGCGAGGGTCTATTGATCCGCCGAGACTGCGAAGCAACTTCAACTGCGTATGCGACACCAAGTCGACGGCTCGCAAGGCACATTCTTGGCGCTGCGTGATCATCAAAGATTCTATCTTGATCACCCTCATACCCCCTGTGAAGCCCAGCTTGCGCGGGCTTCACAGAGATTTTCAGTTGCAGGATTTTGGACGTAGCCCCGGGTTACTTCACGAGCGCCCGCAGACTGTCAACGACCTCGGGGTTGGCCAGCGTGGATACGTCTCCTGGGTCCTGATGGTTCGAAAGTGCCGCGAGCACGCGCCGCATGATCTTGCCTGACCGGGTCTTGGGCATGTCTGGAACGATCAGCACCCGGTGCGGCTTCGCGATGGCACCGATCTGGCCGACCACCGAGTTTGTGACCTGCTTTGCAAGATCCTCCGAAGCTTCCACCCCCGGCCTTAACGAAACATACAGTTCGGGCACTTTGCCCTTGATCTCGTCGGCGACGGGCACGACAGCCGCTTCGACGACATCGGGGACAAGCAGGGCGGCTGACTCGATTTCCTTGGTACCGAGGCGATGGCCGGCGACGTTGATCACGTCGTCGATGCGCCCGAGAATCCGGAAGTAGCCGTCCGCAGCGTCGACGGCACCGTCTCCCGCCATGTAGGGCCAGTCGCGCCAGTCCTTACTCTTGGGATTCCGGCAGTAGCGGGCATAGTACGTTTTCACGTAGCGCTCCGGGGCCTTCCAGATGGTCTGAAATGCGCCGGGCCACGGATTGAGGATGCAGATATTGCCGGCCTTGCCGCAACCGCGCGCAAGCTCGTTACCGTCGTCGTCGTAAATCACCGGATGAATGCCGGGTATCCCCGGGCCGGTACTGCCGGGCTTCATCTTGTGCAACGCCGGCACGGTGCTGCAAAGGAACCCGCCCGTTTCCGTTTGCCACCACGTGTCGACAATCACGGCCTCACCCTTGCCGACAGACTGGTGATACCACTTCCAGACTTCAGGCTCGATGGGTTCGCCCACAGTCGTCATGTGCTTGAAGTGATAGCTGTACTTCGCCGGTTCGTCCGGTCCGCTGCGCCGCAGCGCCCGGATTGCCGTCGGCGACGTGTGGAAGATGTTGACGCCGAGGTTTTCGGCAATTCTCCAAGGGCGCCCGGCGTCGGGGTACACCGGCACGCCTTCGTAGACGACCGACGAGGCCCCGAGCGCGAGCGGGCCGTAGACGATGTACGAATGGCCGGTGATCCAGCCGATGTCGGCCATGCACCAGTAGACGTCTTCGGGGTGAATGTCCTGGATGTATTTCGATGTCCAGGCGACGTAGGCGAGATAGCCTCCAATGGAGTGTTGGCATCCCTTGGGGCGCCCGGTGGTGCCGCTCGAATACATGAGGAATAGCGGTGCCTCGGCCAGCATCTGCACGGGCTCGACACGTTTGCCGCGGAACGCCTTGAGGGCGTCATTGACGATGACGTCGCGTTCATCCACGAGCTTTGTCGGACTCGAATACTTGCCCGGATACCGCTGCCAGATCAGAACCTTCTCGGCCTTGTGACCCTTCCCGGCAGCTTCGGCGAACGCGATGTCGGCTTTTTCCTTGTGATCGATCAGCTTGCCGCCGCGCCAGTAAGCGTCCATCGTAATCAGCAGACGGCTTTCGGAATCCAGGATGCGGTCGGCGCAGGCCGCGCCGCTGAAGCCGCTAAATACCTGCGAGTGAATCACCCCGAGTCGGGCGCAAGCGAGCATCGTGATGGGCAATTCCGCCACCATAGGCATGTGGAGAGTGACCCGGTCACCGGCTTTCAGGCCGAATGAGTCGCGTAGCATCGCCGCGAACTCGCTTACACGGACAAAAAGCTCCTGGTAGGTGACATGCTGGACCGTCTCGTCCTCGGGCTCGGGCACGAAATGGATCGCGGTCTTGTTACGGTAGGCGGCAAGGTGGCGATCCACGCAGTTGTAGCAGGCATTGAGCCGGCCACCGACGAACCAGCGCCAGAACGGAGGATTGCTTGCATCGAACATCGTCTCCCAGTACTTGTACCAGTCGAGAAGGTCCGCGAACTCCTTGAAGCACTCGGGGAATTTGTCGAGAGAGAAGCGTGCGAACACTTCCGCGTCTGTCAGATTGGCTCGGGCGATGAACGAGGCGGGCGGCAGGAAATAATCCTCTTCAGGCCAGTGCACGGCGATTTGCGCCTCGGAAATCTCGGCTGTTTGTTGCTCTGCGGAAGTGCGGCGCGATGACTTGTCTCGTGGCATGACAATTCCTCCTTGCTCCCAGGTGCCCGGGGCACGAGGTGTCCCACGCTACTCGCGGCAGCGCGTCTTTTGAGTCTGGGCACCAGGCGCGACAGTCCGTGCGCTGCATAACGAATTTAAGGCCAGGGCGGATGTAATGCCAATCAACGTATTCCCCGCCAAAGAGTTGCTTTCCGACGGCCAATTGCGTTAGCGCGACGACGCTGTTTGGCTTGCCGGGCGGTCAGCCCTGAACTAGATTTTCATTGGGGTTCATCAAACGGGAGAGGCACCATGGACCTGCTCGTTGAACGTGTCGATGTGTGGGCGGCCACCATCGAGGATAGACCCGGCGGTCTTGCCGAAGTGCTCGGTGTGCTGCGAGATGCCGGAGCGGACCTGCAATTCATCATCTCCCGTCGAACTCCGGAAACGCCCGGGAAGGGAGTCGTGTTCCTCGCGCCGCTTCAGAACGACCGCGAAATCCGTGCCGCCTCGCAAGTGGGATTTAACGTCACTCCGAGTCTTCACTCGGTGCGTGTGATGGGCACCGACCGGCCGGGCATCATTGCAGAACTGACTCAGAAGCTGGCTGCAGGGGGAATCAACCTCCGCGGCGTTTCGGCTGCCACCATGGGCACGCAGTTCGTCGCCTACATGGCACTGGACACGCTGGACGATACGGTTCGCGCAATCGGGATTTTGCAGCAGGCATAGGGACGTTATGCCGCCGCCGGGACGGCGACGGTGTGCCCAGATGCGGTCGCATTGCTCGGACAAAATGAAGGCGACACGCCCCCGCGGGGCAGAACTTGCTCACTGGCCCCGATATACCAGCACCGGTATCTTGCTGTGGGTTAGTACCTTCTGCGTTTCGCTGCCAATGAGGAGTCCTTGCATGCCGCGCCGGCCGTGTGACGCCATCACAATCAGATCGCAATGCCGCTCCTGCGCGGCGTTGATGATTGCCTGATACGGGTGGTCGTTCATGACCCAGGTCGTTGCGCATAGGACGGCGGCGTCTGTCGCGACCTGTTCGACGAAAGCCAGATATTGTTGAGCGTGATTCCTCGCGTGCCGGGCGTGGTCAGTCGACGTGTCGGCCAGCATTTCGGAGTCGGACGTCAGCAGATGGAATTTCGGAATGACGTGAATGCCTGTGATCTTCGCGTCGAAGGCTTTCGCCACGTCAACCGCCATGCGAACAGCCTCATCGGAGAGTGCTGATCCATCGGTAGGCACCAGCAGATGCTTGAACATTCTATTTCTCTCTCAGCGCGAAGCCGATGCCCAAGATTTCGCGCTACGTCCCTCGGTACCATCCCTGCGCCGTATTCGAATTTTGTACCGGTCGAGCATCGAGCCGGTTGCGGAGCAGCGAAGGCGACAGTCAAAGGATCGTCTGATTCAGTATAGGTCTGCTCCGGCGCGACGCGCGCAGTCGTTGCACCCAGAGCCCGCGGGCAGATGCAGCCACCCTCGGCGCCGTGAGTGAAGCCCTTCGCTGCGCCGCTGGGGACTATTTCCAGGCGGGAGGCCGATTCAAACCGCGAATCGACGCGGAGCAGGGCGCGACAGGACCGCAACGCAAAACATCGACTGGCAGAAGTCTGTTCGAGGTGCTCCTGCAATTCGATCACGATACGTCGACTCGTAACGGATGCAGTCGGTCCGTTTCTCGGCCCGCGGTTAGCAGGCACCGGAAAGGCTCAATACCCGGATAGGGTCCACTTCTCCATGAAGTTCCGCAGCGCTCACTGGCCGGCGCGCCTAACCCACGCCGGCCGACCCTCACCGATTGGCTAGGCCGCTTGCGGATGGGCTTGTGCCCAGTCGTGTGTCGGAAGTACGGTGTGTCCGAAGCTTTCGTTGATCACCATCGCCGCGGACGCATAGAACGCCAGTAGGGCGGTAACCAGGCCTGCATAGCCACCGACCTGCGTGGCAAGGCTCATGCCTGTCCATGCGCCGACCGCCAACAGCAGAAAAGTGATCCACAGCGAGAGAAACACCAGTTGCACAGACGTACTCGTGTGCAGTGAGCCGATCCACATGTAGAACGTGAAGACGCCCCACACAAACAGATACCATCCGATGAAAGACTCAGGCACCTTGGCGCCCAGGAACCCGGCAAACAGCGCAAAGGACCACCAGAAGGCGCCGTAACTGAGGAACGCCACCGTGCCTAGCGTATTGCCGCGCGGAAATTCGAGCACGCCCGCGATCATCTGCGCCGTGCCGCCGAAAGCGAACGCTAGCGCCAGCACGAGCCCCAAGGCATCCTTGTCGAACCAGCCGGCGTTCACCATGCTGAGCATCCATGTGGTGAATGCGAACCCAGCTAGCCCGAGCGGCGCCGGGTTGGCTAACTTACTGTTCATAAACCGCCTCCTTGGTGGTTAGCCTTTTAGACATATCCAGAGGCGATGCGAATTCCTCGGTCGCCGCCGAACGCGACCGTGCCATGCTCGCTATCGATGGCCATCAGCGCAATGTGCGTTTGACCCTGTTTGTGGCGCAGCCACGTGCAAGCCTGCGCGGTTCAACTTAAGTGTAGGACGCGTTGCGCTGCTCGCCGAATCGGATGGCGCTGATCTGGCGGGAGGATGACCGCCAGATCGTCGAAGCCTGTCGCTACGCGTATGAACGTGCGTCAACGTCTGAACGTTCGCGCGCGGATCTTCACGGCATGAGGGTCGCCGCCCTTTGGCAGGTACTCATGCCAGTCGCGCGGGATATCGAAAACGTTAGGATCACGACCGATGCGCAGCACGAAGGCGCCGCTACTGCGATCTCGTTCTCGCATGCATAATGTCGCCACAGACCCCGAGCACCACATGCGTAACTGCTTCGCGACAAGGTCGGGCTGACGTATATCGCCCTGACTGAGGCTGATGTCTGACGACGGTCGCTGACCAAGTGCCGTATCTAAAACTAAAACAGCAGTTCAATCGAGTGAAACAGGCGGCGGCGGTCGGCATCCTGCGACCGCGCGCCCGCATCGATCACTTCCCGCAGGCATTCGATAAAACAGGCGCCTGCGGGACTGACGGGCACGCCGCGCCGCGACGTGATGCTCACGGTCGTCTCATCTACGATCTCGCGCAACGGCAACGCGCGCAGATTTTCTTTCGCGATGTTCACTTCAACGAGCGGCCACGGAAAGATGCTGAGGAAATCGGTCTGCTGAAGCAGACCCAACACGATCGCGAACGAATGCGCGAGATGAATCGTATGGGGCACTTTCATCCCACGCTTGCGGAACAGATTGTCGGCCATCGACTCCCGGCTCGCCGGGTCCCAGTTCAACACCCACTCAGCATCCTGCAGTTCATGCAGCGTACGGCACTCGGCAAGCGGATGCCCGCGCCGCGCGACGACAGCTGAATGCGTCGAAAAAAGCGGCACATTATGAAACTCCGATTGCGGCGACGCAGGCGGCGGGCGGCCGATCGAAAAGTCGAGGCTGCCGTCGCGCAGACGCGGTTGCACGACAGCCAATAACCCTTCGAAGAATTCCAGTTGCACGTCGGGCATCTTCTGCTTGAAGCGGTTGACCGTCTCCGGCAGAAACGTCAGTGCAAGCCACGGCGTCACGCCGACCGACAGCTTGCCCGCGGCCGCGCCGCGCATCGCTTCCAGTTCCGCTTCCGCGCGCGCCAGTTGCCCGAGCACGAGCCGCGCGTGCACGACGAGCGCACGCCCATACTCGGTGAACGCGACGCCCGATGTGCCGCGAATCACGAGCGGCGTCCGTAAATCGGCTTCGAGTTCGCGCATCGACTTGGTCACGGCAGCGGGCGAGAGGCCCAGCTGACGCGCGGCGGCACGGATGCTCCCCGTTTCGGCGATTGCGGCGAGCGTGGTCAGTTGATGCAGTTTCATCTGTCGGACGTATGCAGGGTGGCATCGCGAGTGGCAACTGTTGGTTGCCACCGTAACCGTTTCCCGTCTGCCCGTCAAAAAAACGGTTGGCTATGCTGGGCGCACAGACAATCTATGGAGACAGCAGCGTGAACACGATGGTCATCCCCGCCGGCATCGCCGGTCTCGAAGAAGAAATGATTGCCTTGCGCCGCCAGATTCACGCCCATCCCGAGCTTGCTTACGAAGAGCACGTCACGGGCGATCTGGTCGCTGCGAAGCTCAACCAATGGGGCTACACCGTGACGCGCGGGTTGGGCAAGACGGGCGTCGTCGGGCAACTGAAAGTTGGCAACGGTGAGCGCAAGCTGGGCCTGCGCGCCGACATGGACGCGCTCCCCATTCACGAACAGACGGGCCTGTCATACGCGAGCAAGCTGCCCGGCAAGATGCACGCATGCGGCCACGACGGCCACACCGCGATGCTGCTCGCCGCGGCGAAGCACCTCGCGCAGGAACGCTCGTTCGACGGCACGCTGAACGTGATTTTCCAGCCCGCCGAAGAAGGCCTCGCGGGTGCGAAGAAAATGATCGAGGACGGCCTCTTCGACAAGTTCCCGTGCGACGCCGTGTTCGCGATGCACAACATGCCCGGTCATCCGACGGGCAAGTTCGGCTTTTTGCCGGGGCCGTTCATGGCGTCGTCGGATACCGTCATCGTCAAGGTGACGGGGCGCGGCGGTCACGGAGCGGTGCCGCACAAGGCCGTCGATCCCGTCGTCGTGTGTTCGCAGATCGTGCTGACCCTGCAAACCATCGTGTCGCGCAACGTCGCGCCGCTCGACGTGGCGATCATCACCGTCGGCGCGATTCACGCAGGCGAAGCGCCGAACGTGATTCCCGAAACGGCGGAAATGCGTCTCTCTGTGCGCGCTCTTAAGCCTGACGTGCGCGGATATCTGGAGACGCGCATTCAGGAAGTGGTTCACGGACAGGCGTCCGTGTATAACGCGCGCGCCGAGATCGACTATCAGCGCCGTTACCCGGTGCTCGTCAACGATGCGCAGATGACGGCCTTCGCAACGCAAGTCGCGCGCGAGTGGGTCGGCGACGATGGCCTGATCGACAACATGCAGCCATTGACGGGCAGCGAAGACTTCGCGTTCATGCTCGAAAAATGCGCGGGTGCGTATCTGATCATCGGCAATGGGGACGGGGAGGGCGGCTGCATGGTCCACAATCCCGGCTACGACTTCAACGACGATTGCCTCGCGACGGGCGCCGCCTACTGGGTGCGTCTTGTGCAGGCGTTTCTGGCCTGACGCGTTCGGGAGGCAGACATGACGTACACAGCCGCATCGGCTTCCACGCCAAACAACAACGCGTCGACGAGCGACGCTCAACCGCGGCACGTGAGCCACGCGAAAGCGATTGCCGCAATCACGCTCGGCAACGGCCTCGAATTTTTCGACTTCACGATTTATAGCTTCTTCGCGACGATTATCGGCAAACTGTATTTCCCGGTCGAAGGGCAGCTTGCACAACTGATGCTCGCGGTCGGCACGTTCGGCGTCGGCTTCATCATGCGGCCCGTGGGCGGCGTGGTGCTCGGCGCGTATGCTGACCGGGCAGGGCGCAAGGCGGCGATGAGTCTCACGCTCTGGCTGATGACGCTCGGCTCCGCGATCATCGCCTTCGCGCCGACGTATGCATCGATCGGACTCGCAGCGCCTGCGCTCGTGATCCTCGCACGGCTGATCCAGGGCTTCGCGTTGGGCGGCGAGATCGGCGCATCGACGTCGCTGTTGATGGAATATGGCAGCGACCGCACGCGCGGTTTCTACGGCAGCTGGCAGTTCGTGAGCCAGGGCTTGAACACGGTGGTCGGCTCGCTGCTGGGCGTCGCGCTCGCGGCGATGCTGTCGACGCATGCGCTAGAAAGCTGGGGCTGGCGCGTGCCGTTCGTGATCGGCATGGCGATGGGGCCGATCGGCGTGTACATCCGGCGACATCTCGACGAAACGCTGCCGGTGCCTGCATCGTCGGAAGAGACGCCAGCCATCGAGGCATCGACGGTCGCGCGGCCTGTGCGCGAGATCTTCGGCACGCACTTGGGCGTGATCACGACGGGCGTCGTGACAACGATCGGCGGCACGGCGGCGAATTACATCGTGCTGTTCTATCTGTCGACGTACGCGATCAAGATCCTGCATCTGCCGATGTCGCTTGCGTTGTGGGCGTCGTGGACGGCGGCGTTTGTCACGGTGATCTGCTCGCCGTTCGCTGGCTCGCTGTCGGATCGCTATGGACGCAAGCGCGTGCTGTGGATCTCGCGCGCGTTGCTGATTGCGGCGGTGTATCCCGCGTTCATGGTCATCAATGCCGCGCCGACTGTGCCTGTGTTGCTGGCTGTGGTTGCTGCGCTGGGCGTCCTGGTCGCATTCACGGCTGTGCCCAATATCGTCATGCTGCCCGAGATGTTTCCGCGTGAGATTCGCGCGACCGGGATGTCGATTGTTTATTGCCTCGGCGTGTCGATCTTCGGCGGCTTCGCGCAGTTCTTTGCGACATGGCTGATTCAACTGTCGGGCAATACCCTCGCGCCCGCGTGGTACCTGATCGGTTGCGGGCTGGTGTCGCTGCTGGCGCTGCCGTTTATTCGCGAGACGGCAGGGCGGCCGATCGACTGAAGGGCGCTTTCTCGTGCGGT
Source organism: Paraburkholderia piptadeniae (assembly GCF_900007165.1). GTDB lineage: Bacteria > Pseudomonadota > Gammaproteobacteria > Burkholderiales > Burkholderiaceae > Paraburkholderia > Paraburkholderia piptadeniae. The sequence goes on along the minus strand of NZ_CYGY02000011.1, from coordinate 104,774 downwards.
AGGTCGCTCTCACGCCTCGACGGGTCTCAGCGCCCGATTGACATTCGATTTGAATGCGGGTTTGCCAACGATTCTTGCGCCATGAACGCGAACAGAGTTCGTGGCAGTTGATTTCGGGCGAGGTATGGGTGTGAGACGATCGATGATGGTGGTAGTTAAATCTGGCGGGACCTTGCGACAGCAGTTGGCGCTGGTTGCCTCCGGGAAGCCTATGAGCGCATTTCGGCCCTACCCGACATTGGAGCGGGCCGTGCTCTACTTCAGCAATGTGTCGGATTGCTGACGGTGCCTGCATCGAGCAGCCGGAGGCAGTTTCCTGCATCAGCGAACTCACACTCCCGACCCAAGCCCCAAAGCTGCCCGATGGTTATCTGTAAAGCGGTCGTTCATCAGTCGAATTTCCGGGCTCCGAATCAGCTATTCGGCATTGTTCCAACATATGCTTCGGAGGCGACGACGTTGATCCACTCGCGCTGTACCAGCTCCGATAGTGGTGGTGGGCTAAATGGCTGATCCTTGTTGAACAAGACGTTCACACGGACAAGGTCATCGGAACTAGGCGACGCGCGTCAGCGTCAGACGCGGATGTCCATAGTATACGTAGGCGAGGTAAGTCGATTCCGGCGACGCTTTTGCCTCGTTCCGATATTTCCCGCGTAGCGACCGCAGGATGGCGCCAACTGGCTCGCCGCGTGCCGGTGGCGGCGGCAACGCCCGCTTCCAGAACTCTAGGGCGATGTCGTGCGCCACCTGATCATCCACTTCCCAGAGGGCGCTCAGGACACCGCCGAAGCCGCCACGCAAAGCGTTGCCCGGAAAGCCCCCCATGTCACCGAGCAGTTCGCCGCCGATGCCGAGCATGCAGGCGTTCAGGAACATCAGCGGTTGCAGCACGCCGCCGTACCTGGCCGCGCGAAACACCGTTGAGCGCAATGGCGTGCCGTTCGACAGGAACAATGCCGATGCATCTGGCCGCGCGGGGTCGAAGTCGCCGTGGCCGGCGAAATGCACGGCTTCCACCCCGTCGACGGAAGGAAACAGTCGGCCGAGCGTTCGCTGCAAAAGGTCCCGCACGGCCTCCGAGGTCGCTTCCATTTCGCATGCGGCATGGCTCTTCGCGAGCGCGCGCGCCTCGTCCTCGGCTTTCTTCAGGCGACGCAGGCCGCTCTCAAGCTTGTACCACGCGGCCATTACCGCCAGATTGCGCACGCCAATGCTGGCCACCGGCTGAGCCGACGGTCTGAGTATGCCCGTGGGCGTTACGTAGCTGTCGCCGATGCGCAGCCAGCGCCCGAGCAATGTCTGGCAGCCGAGCCAGCCGGGTTGTGACGCATCGATGGGCGAGTCCATCCACGCCAGTTCCCACGGCACGTAAGGTTCGGCGCTGACGATCAACACCGCGGGCGTTTTTGGCGCGCAGTGCTGCGCGACTTCCGCGATTGCCTGGAACACCTGTGCAGGCAGGCGTTCGGCAATGAGACGCCCATGCGATTCGAGCGTCAGGTCGAGGAGCGCATCGCCGCTTGTCATGCGCACTTCCTCGACGAGTTCCTTCGCAAGCGTCTTGGCGTCCTGACCGAGATCGATATGGAACGGCCCGCGCTCCGTGCGAAGCCGGTGCGGTGAAACGAGCGTGCACACGTATTGTCCGTTTGCCGCGTTGCGGTCGGGCTTGGCGATCTCGATGGTTAGATCGGGGGCGTCGGCATCGCTCGTGAACGAGACAGGCGGCGCTTCGTTTTGCATGCCAGCATTGGTGGACGGCTTCACAATGCGCGACCCGTGCCCATCGACGATCGTGAGCGCCCGGGATGCGATGCCGGTCACGGTGCCCCCGACGACGTAGCGGACTTCGAGCATGGTGAGCAGCGGTTCGGCCGTAGGCGCAACGTCCCCCACGAGTTCGAAAGTGACTTGAGCGTTCGCGATCTTGTCCGGGCGGAACCGCAATGGACGTGTCCATCCGGCGCACGCGCGCACGCCCATTGCCGCTGAGAGTTGCACAGTCATGTCGATCGGCGCGCCATCCTCGGGCGACGGGATGACGACTTGCGCGCCCGCCACGCCAGACTGATTACGGTCGGAAAATCCCACTGTCACCGTGAAAGGTGTGCCAGCGTGCACTATGTCCGGCGCGTCGATGCGCGGCCACGCCTTGACGTTGGCCGGCGTGCGCGGGCGCGGCGGATCGGCCATGGCAGCGCCGGAGAGTACCGCGGCGTCTCGCAGTTGCCGATCTGCTTCGCTGCGTGGGGATTCCACCGGCAGGGACATGTCGACTCTTGGGATGTTGATTTCTGCCGCAATGGCTTCATGACCGTCGAGCACGACCGAATATGGCCCAAGGGTTCCGGCTCTGAACGTGACGACATCCGCTGCGGGTGTTCTCGACCGTGCTAACAAACGCCACAGGTTCACGCTGTGCGGATGAGCCAGACAGATATTGATGACTTCGTCCAAAGGCTTCACGTACCAGCATACATGTGAGCCGTGTTGCGCGCGAATTGCTGCGAGCATTGCATCGAGCGGCCTCCCCCGGAACTTGGCGATTTCCTCGACCGGCTTGCCCGTACGCTTGCTGGCGCGCTTGAGGTATTGTGCCGCGCCGTTATCACCGGGATGTTTCCAGAAGCCGTTCATCGCTAGCCGCTCGAGCACGGCCGCTGGAGACATGCTGGCATCGAGCGTCAAGGCTGGCTTAAGCATGAGCGTGGCTCCGAATCACTAAATTTTTGCCTTGGACGCGCTGCGCCTGCCCGTTCGTGCCCGGGAATCCGTCGGGCCGATGACTTCGCGCGCCAATTGCAGCGATCTCAAGCCTTCATCGGCATGGAAGAGCAGTGTCGTATGCACTTCGCTGATGCGGCCTTGCGCGAAGATGGACATCAGGCTCGCGAGCGCGGTCTCATTGTCGGGATACTCGGAGATCGCCACGCCGTCATATTCGCCGAAGCTATAGAAGAAGTGGTGCAGCGTGCCGCCGAACGCCTCGGTGGCGGCGCGAATTACTTCGGCGCGATCCTCGGGTTCAAGCAGCATCGAACGGATTTGCGCGTCCTTGTAGCGCCATTGATGCAGATAGAAGGGCATGGTGGTGCTCCTTACCGAACGAAGGCGGGCGTGCGCAGTGTGCCTAGGCGCCGACACCGCTGCTGGCTGTGCCGAAACCGGTGCGCACGTGGGGCGCGCGCTCGCGTGGATAGACGCGTCGTACGGACTCCGCAACCGTCGCGCCGATCACGGCGCCAAACACAAGACTGACGAACGGCATGCCGTAACGCACACCAGGACCCAATATCGGCGGCGCATTGTTCAGCGCCATGAGGAGGCGGTCGGCGACCGAGCCGTGATCGAACGCCGCCACGTTCATCATCAGCACGCTCAGGCTGCTCGCGACGATCCACACCAACGACAGCAGTAAGGCGTCAAAGAGCCGCCGCATGCCGGCGCGCGGTGTGCGTCGCCAGCGATGGTCTTGCACCAACCAGCCGACGGCGATGGCCGTGACGCCCGAAAAATGCAGGAAAGGCCACCCGAACGAAAGCCGCACGAGTGCGCCGTGCCAACCGCCCAGAAGTAGCGCGCCGGTCGCCAGATTGACCACGGTGGCAAACAGCGACGCACACACGCCTGCGCCAATGAGAAAGCGCAGAGGTGTGCGCCCGTCGAGACCCGCGTTGGCAAAGCCCCAGCGCTGTTTGGTGAAGATAGTGATGCCGAGTGCCGTCAGCACGATGATGGTGATCATGGCTACGCGCGCCGCGTTGCTTATGTCCTGGATGTGGTGATCATGCTGCGGGATCTGATTCGGCAGGATCAGCGTGACCGACCAGATGCCCGCGTATAGCAACAGCCCGGCCTTGGCTAGCACGCCGAGTGGCGTGGGCCGCAAGTCATCTTCATATTCGAAGCCCATGGCGTGCAGAAGCGCCGCACGCCTCCGCCCGCTCACGTGGCGCACTAGCGCACCGCGAGCGGCAAACAGGCACGCTTCGTCATAGAAGGCGGTAATGTCCTTGCACGCGTCCATGATCAGGTCGTTCACCACGCGACGGGAAATGCCTTGGAATTCGACGATGGGAGCGTTTGCATCGGCGTCACGATCACCACGGAACAGGTGCAACATCTCGCCGATGCACCGGATCGAATCAAATGTGCGGGGGATGCGCAAGGACAACTGATCGAAATGGCATCGCAACGCATAGAACTCGTTGTCCGCCTCGCGCATAAAGAACCTGTAATGGCGGTCGCTTTGCCATCGGCACAGCGCAAGGAACAGCGCGGTGGCGTCCAGAAGCCGTTGCGCGGGAACGTCGAGTCCGGCCCACTCGTCGTCGACATCCACACCGCGCTTGACAAGGAGCCGCTTCGCGTTCTCACGTGTGGCCATGTCGATGGTGAAACGGCCTTCCGCCAACTCCTTGGCCAGGTCGTGGGCTTTCGATGGGATGTCCGCCTGCCGGTGCAGCCACGCGCGCGGATGCCGCATAATCCCAGAGCACGCGCTCAGCGGCATGATGATTCCGAGCCCGATCCACACCGTACCCTGCTCGCCCCAACCGCGCCGCAGCGCGGCGCATACCGCAACGAGCATGATGACATGCAATACGATGTACGCCAGCCATGCGCCGCGGTAGCGCGCGGCCGTCGTGTACGAGCGCGACCAACTCGGTTCGCCGAACACGCGTGACGCGATCAGCAAAACAGGCACCGCGGCTAGCGTGATCTTGAGTTCCCATTGCAGGTCCATTACGATTTCTCCGTCCGAATACTTCGCGGCCAAGCATTCGCTATGCCGGATCGTCCACCCCCAGGAGCTGCCGTAGTTCGGCGCGCGCCTGCGCGTTGCGCGCGGTTTTCTTCACGAGGGGTGCCGAGGAATCTTCACCGGTCGAATCGATTTCGAAACTGGTGCTCGTTTCCGTGCGTGTCAACAGCACCGGAATGCCCCATTCCACGCGCGATTCGAACCGCACATCGCGCCGCGCGCTGGTGATCGCCCGTTCCACGGAGTGGCCGCTGATGAGCGCCCGGTAGAAGCGTTTCGCGAACACGGATGCAGACCCATTGGAGATGGCGAACTGCATTGCCACCACGAGTGGCACGCCCCAACGGACCAGATGCGCCCCAGGGCTCGCGAACGAGGAACCGCGTCCGCTGTCGCAGCAGTTCAGCACGGCGAGGCGCAAGTCGCCGTTGCCTTCGAGTGCATAAGCAAGGTCTTCCGCGTCGACTTTTTCCGGATTGCAGTGGCGGTCTTCCATGAAGATGTAGCCGCGACTGCGCACATTGCCGTCTTCCATTTCTGTATCGGTGCCACCATGTCCGATGAAATGGAACACATGCCAGCGGCCGTCCTGCATCGCGTTGCACAGGTGTTCGCGCGTGCCGCTGGTGAGCCACTCGAAATGAACCTTGGGCTCCAACTTCCTGACAGCTTCTTCGAGTTCAAGCCTCTCCGCGCCGATGTCCAGGTGCTTGCGCCCGGGAATGTTCGGATTAGAGATCATCCCAAGAATGCGCAATGGACCAACGATACGCGAGCTCTTCACTGGGCCGTTGACTTCGAGGAAACGTACGAGCGGCGACAAATCACGCAGGCACAGATAGCTTTGTGGTGTGCCGGGATCGAAGACCGACTCGTCGAAGAGGTACTCCCACGGCAGGAGCGCGAGTTCGGGCGGCTCGACGCCGAGCTTGAGCCGCAGGCCAGCGACCCGCTCCTTCGAGCGCGCGATGTCCATGCTCGATCGAAAGCGACTGGCGATCTGCTCGTTGTCGCGGAAGACGGCGCAAAATACCCGGCTGCCAAAGTCGCGAAGAATCTTTTCCTGACTCGACAGCGGCCCGGCGCGATTGCCTCTGCCATCGATGATCGCGTCTTCCAGGCGCTGAATCAGATCCTCCGCAGTTTCCTCGGAGAGAAAAGGCAAGCGCAATGGCACGCTCGGCGTCGTGCCGGCGGGAGAGTCTCTAACCCTTGCGCGATACACGTCGCCCTCGGTCCAGATATGAAGATCGAAGTCCAGATATACATCTGCCATGTCGAACCTCGCCCCAACGTCCTAAGGATGTCGTCGGCCGCGATCGCGCGTCCTTCGCTTCGCCCCTAGCCAGTGATCAGCACTCTGTGTGTAGCGCCCGGAAATACCCGCTTCTCCTATTGAGCGCATCGCCTCCGCGCGAGCCTGAAGCGGCGAGGAGAACCGGCATGGATACTGCGAGCGGCAACGAAATATAGCCTAGGCGGGAATGCTGAGGTTAAGCGTCAATTAGAAGTATTCTTTCGCCACTTCGTTATCCGAACCGACGTGTTGTCATTACTCGGCCCATGTCCATGCAATTCCAGAACGTCATCACTTCCCAACTCGAGCGCCGACACTTGAAGCGGCTTCCCCGCGTTTAGTGTAAATGGCTTATCGATAGAACGAAGAGCGGGGCGGTGATTTGAAAAACGAAGAGACTGAAGTCGCCGACAGATGTCGGTCGATTGTGCATTGATGAAGCAGAAAGTGGAGGGTTCAGCAAAAGATATCGATGTCTGCGTCAACGAGAGCAATTTGCGGCACCGAAATAAACCTCAGACGAAAGAACCATTGAAAACGGCCCCCACGTTTCCAATCTGGTTCGATGCTGTGAGTTTCACTTGGTGTGCGGCATTTCGATGTGGTGTCCATCCGATACTTTCTCGCGCGACTGTTACCGTTCTTGATGACGCTCCTTTGCGGCCGTTTCTCGCGCAGGAGTGCCAGAAGGGGTGCGCCCAGAGTGGATGGGTGAAGTGACACATCGCCTTCTAGCCGGTGAGCCATTCAACAACTTGCTGACTTGTTCCAGGATGGCCGAAGTAGTTGCAATGATGAACGGCTTCGCTTTGATCAAAGACGATTCGATTCGCTGCTGCGATCGGAAAACCACTCGAAACCATACCCGTCTCATAACACCCGGCAGTCGGCACAACACCGTCGTTCGCCTCCCCGAATACGCCGTTGACGGCTGCACTCGCCGCCTTCCACCCCAATTGCAAAAGAAAACTTGAGCTAGTCGGCTTAAAATCCGAAGCGATCGCGTAATACTCGGTCGAATGATTTGCCTCAGCGTTCAAGCGTTTTAAGTAGTCTCCAGAGGGATACATACTTTTTAGGCCGGGCAGTGCTACCGCGGCGCCGTGATACGCGAGCTTCGCGATCATGAAAAGCGCTTCCGTTCCAATTGTGAATGCATCATCTGGCAAGTCGGTAAACAGGTTTGTGTAATGGTCGAGCATCTCGATACCGTGCTGGCTATCTGTGATTATCGTCCCCCTGTGTGGTGCTGCGACGAATACTGCCCGCCGCACCCGTAGCTTTCTTCCACTGTTCGGGAAATCGCTTTGCCGCTCGGTGAGTTCGCGCCCCAAGAGTCCGCCACGGCTGTGAGTCAGGATATCGATCTCAAGGTCAGTACCCGGCGGCAGCATTTCCAGAAGTCGTTCAACGTTTTGATCGGGCGACTCGTGCAACGTCGGATGATCAAACGCAAACATGCGGCCGCCGTAAAAGGTGCTCAGTCTGTCGCATGTTTCACGTGGCAGTAGTTCAAATCCTGCCCGTGACGTACTAAACGTACCATGTAGCAAAAGCAATGTTCTTCCCCGCAGCAACGCATCGAACGAGACTGGGGTTGGGTCGTCGAATGGGAACCGACGCAGCGCGTAAGGCCGCCGCTTGCGTTCCCAGTCCGATGCAAAGGCTAGCGCACCATGCCCGACGATATCCTCCGTCGCCCATGCAAGCACCCGCACGAGGCGCCGGCCAAATTTGGTCAGCGGCCCCCGTGTTCCAGGCGCGTCTCGCACAGTTGAAGGCAGCATGGCACAGTCGCGCGGCAGCAGGAATTCGAGGTCGGCGCCGCGGCGCTTTGCGGTGAGATCGGAGACTGTCGGGCGAGGGAAGATCCACCGCGATACCCCGGCTTCGTCGGTAAATAGCACTGCATGCGCGACGTCATCCCCAAGCGACGGCATACGAAGCAGTATCGCTGGCTCGCCTTGCTCAGTCACGAAGCCGCCGCCCGCGCGAGTCACTCCGGGTTGTGGGAATCTGTCGATTTGCGTCACCTCCATTTCGAAAGTCTTGGTTACGTGTATCTCCGCGCCAGTCAAGGCGTTCAGCAGCGCAGGCTCAAGTACGCCGCTGCCCGATCGCGTAGCGTTCTCTTCTGCTGTCATCTCAGTGATAGTCCCGTGCACCAAAGGTGCCTGAAGCGCGTAGCCGCCTCGCCCAATTTCGATCGAGGCGGCCCCTCCGCTTAACGTGCGCTGTGTTGCCATGTTCGCCTCCTCAATTCACGTGCCGCTTCATTCGCAAACCCGGGTGGCCATCGTAGATGTACGCCACACGCGCGGATGGAGTCGTCGCGATAGCGGCAACGGCTTTTGCGCAACGCTTCCCTGACCGACAGGTCGCTCGACAATGCATCGAAGTACGCACTCGTGTCCGAAGGAGGGCAGAGAACAACCGGGACCTGTGTTGCAATTTTGCTTCTCTGCCTCATACATACACGCGGCACTAAAAAAATCTCGTACGGGACTAGCTATAGTGTCGGGCGCGCACTTCAGCGGCTGCAACCAGTGCTTGCCGATAAGCAGCTCTTTTGGCTCTGGCCTCCGGCTTCATTTGCTCGCGGTTCTCGCGGCTCTTGTGATATGTCTTCGATTCGATGAAAAGACGCAGGCTCCCGCCCGTGACGGATCCCAGGTTACGGAGGACGGGAGGTTGATTCGGATCGACCCAGAGGATCTGCTGCAGCTCGTTGGTGGTCGGGTCCACCCAGCTGATGTATCCGCCGGGCAGGAGCTGCCGGGGTTTCTTCACCGCTCCCGTGAAACTGTAGCGCGCATCGGGCGTGACATCGGGGTCGTAAAAGTGCGGCGTAATGAAATCAGACACGGCTATACCATCGATCGTGTAAGTGTACGGATCAGCTTCACATGGGTCGCAGGCTTCGACCAGATATTCGAAGCGGCCCGTCCCATCCTGGATTTTGCCGTCGACGATCTCTATCGCATTCGAGGTCTGTAGCCGGTTGCCATTCGGGTCGATGAGCATTTCAATGGTTTCGTGACTCGCATCGACTGCCCACTCGTCACTGCCGGGCGTAACGATCACCTTCGCGTACGGCTGGTTATGACGCGTCATATGGAAGCCGCCTTCGTCGGGGGGCAGGGTTTTGACGAGCTGCACGGGCCACACGCCCTGCGGGATTGTTTTATGGTCGGTGAGGTATGAGACCGAGGCGCTCACTGGCCAATATTTTGGCAGGTCCCGCGTCACCTGAACATTCAGCGCCGCGGCAACCGCGGCCATCATTTGCGTATCGACCGTGCCCGTCGTGTCGACAAGCCCAACTTTCGTTGCCAACATAATTGCCTCCTGTACATCCGGACGGATGAAGCGAACAGCCATGTCGGGCGGATTTCCGCCCGGTATTTCCGCATCGTCACGCGTCGAAAGGCGGCGGGCGATGCAGTTCAATGCGACTGCGGTAGCAAGCAGACAGTCGCTATTTCTCCAGCGCTGCGCGCCTACCAGTTCACCGCGTCGCTCAATGCGGCGCTGCCGGACGATGGCGTATTCAGCGTGCGATTGCCTCCGCCCGGCAGGTTCTCCCATGCCACGCTGCCGTCGGCGTTCTTGCGGTAGCACTTGTATTGGATGGTGCTGGCCGCCGGCAGATTAACGGTATTGCTCCATATCGGGTATGCCTCAGGGTCCACGGGCAAGCCGGGATCGGTGTTCCAGTTGCCTGGTGCATCAGCGTTTCCGGTGACGTACAGGTACTGTCCAGGTTGCGTTTTCGCATTGACCCTGATCGCAATCGAAGCGAGGCCGGGTGCCGGTTCGACCGCGCAGTTGCTGTAGCGCGGCTTGAAGAGCAGATACAACCGGAAGTCCCCCAGTGTTTTTCCGTTCAGTACTTCTAAGGTGACACGTTCGATCAGCGAATTGCGTGTGAGATCCGTGTAGATTGTTTTGCGGACCTGCCAGTCGTGGGCAGCATTGCCCGTTGTGACCTGCCAGCTCATCGTGCGCGGATCGGTTTGTGCCGCGCTGTACGACGCGAGCTTCTCTTCGTCGACGAAGGTGCCGGCGGCATCGCCGATGAGAAACTGAAGGTCGACCGTCTCCGTCGTATCCAGCACCGGGTAATACACCTCCGACACGATTCCACGACACCCGGTGAAATAGATCTGCGAGGAGGGACTGAGTGCAGTGCCGAGAAAGGACTTCTGTGCTGGTCCGTGTATCGCCGCCACGCCCGGACTGCCGAACGCTTCTCCCGCAGCCGTCGCGTGAGCGAGGCTGACCAGCAACGCGGTTGCGGCCGCAGTCGCTGCCCGACGCATGGTTACGAGTCTCATCGCGTCATGTCCTCGGATCGCCGTACTCCCGCAATGTCGATCGGTCAACGCCTGACGCCAGAGGTCAGCTGTCCGATCATGTTACGGATCGAGCGCATCTGAACGCCTTGCTGGTCGGCGAAGTGACTGTCCGTGTAGCCCCACCAGTCCCAGCAGCCGTTCGGGTTGAGTCCGGGAATGGAAACAGCCTGCGGAAACAGCACGACGATCCTGTTGTTGTCCGCCCACTGCGTGTAGCCTGCGTGCCGGACGAACGTCGTGCCATAGAACAGGCCCGCAGACCGCGAGCTGAGCGGCAGATAGTCCTGACCCTGCTCGCAGCCATGCAGCGCGACGTGCAACCGGCAAGATGCACCGGCATCACATGCGTTCGGTACATAGAGCCAGCCGGTAGTATCCATGCCCGTCGTCCAGGTGAAACTCGAAGGGCGGTTCGTGGGCAGATAGCGGGTCTGGTCAAAACGGATGAAGCGACCCTGTCGCGTCGTCGTACCAGGTGGCACGAGCGGGTCGGGACCGTAGATCCACCCAAGTATGTCCTTCGCGCCATCAACATGGCACTTGCCGATAAAGGGTGATTCACTCCTGTCGCACGCGACTCCATAGTTCGCGGTGGGCATCGTATGGCCGGCGTCGGCGAGTTCGACCGTCGAGATGCTTTGCGCCGGCACACCCAGTGCGGCATAGAACTGCTGTAATTGCGTAACGACCGGCGGCGGTACGGTCGCGTCACTCGCGCCCGAGATTGTGATGATGCGTTGCCGCGTGATGTTCGCGATGTCGTCAATGCTGTGACTTGCCGAAGAAGCCCTCGTCAACGAGACGAGCTTCGGCACATCGGTGCTGGTTTGCGAGACCTCGCAGGCGCTGGACGGCTGGATGGTGCACGAGCATCGGGACGTGGCAATCAGAAGGTCATTTTGGGAACAGTAGTATGGACCGGCCGCGACAACCCCCACGCCCTTGATGATCGACGAATAGGCAACTGCCAGTTGCACAGCCATGAATCCGCCTGAGGAGAGTCCGGAGACGGACGTTTCCGAAATGTCAACGTTAAGCGCCGGCAATGGCGGATAGGTGGCTGGACTGCCGTAAGTATGTGCTGACAGCATCGACAACGCGATGGCACGGACGTAAAGAATGACTCTCACGGCTCGTCTCCCATTCGGGTGCATTGCCTGCAGACGCATCGCCGAAAACTTTACTCCACGCCTTGCGTACGGCTGTGCGATCGCGACGCGGAATTCCTTTCGATAGGACGAAGAGCGGGGTGCGCATTTGAAGCCCAATTTCACGCGGTCCCCCCTTGTACCCGACTCGCAGGCAACCAGGTGCACTTGCTCGCAGTCCAGTATGACCGTGCGTAGGCCGAGGCCGTGTGCAAGTTGCTTTTTGCCGTCGAGGCGATATACGCAGAAGATCCGTGTATAGCGTCGTCCGGATGTCGGTGAGGCTCGCCACGAGAACGATGTGCTGCGGGAGTGGCGCTTCTCTATTTTTCCTTATCGCGCCAGCGAGTTCTTTGAGTGCCACGCATCGGCGCTGCGTGCCGCCCGGCCTACGGACCGGTGGTGCCGGACGGCACGCGCCTCACAAGACGAGGTGAGCCCTCATGGCATCAATACGGCGTCGACCACGTGAATCACGCCGTTGGACTGGATCACATTGCTGATCGTGACATGCGCGACGTCGCCCTTGTCGTCGCTGACCGTGAGCCACTTGCCATCGCGGCCGAGCGTGAGGGTGTCGCCTTCGACCGTCGTCAGCGTTGCCTTGCCGCCGCCTTGTTTGATCGCCCGATCGAGATCGCGCACGGTGAGCCGGCCCGGCACCACGTGGTAAGTGAGCAACTTGATCAGGCTGTTCTTGTGTTCCGGCTTGAGCAACATGTCCACCGTGCCGGACGGCAGTGCCGCAAACGCCTTATTGGTCGGCGCGAACACCGTGAACGGCCCGTCGCCCGAAAGCGTGTCCACCAGACCCGCCGCCTTGATCGCGCTGACCAGCGTGGTGTGGTCGCTCGAGTTGACCGCGTTCTGCACGATGTTCCTGCTCGGATACATCGCAGCGCCGCCGACCATCACCGTTTCGTTCGTGGTCGTCGAATCCGCCGCGACTACGGGCGCGCTGAGGCCGAGCGCCAGCGCGAGCGTGAGCGCCGCGCCGATGAATTTCCTGCTGTCGTGAACTCGCATTTTGTCATCTCCGTCGAATGTGGCAGCCTCCGGGATCGGAAGCGGCAGCAGATACGAGCGGAGTGATCGTGCGGATGCGTTCAGGTCCCGCGCACCGCTCCAGTGGCCAGGATCGGGCCGGTGGGCTGCCCGGTAGGCGAGCCGCCGCGCGGTTCCAGCGAGACCGCCAGCACCGCCTGGGTCGTCATGCGCGCCAGTACGTCGCGGGGCAATGCGACTGTGGTGGGTTGATCGGAGGCGATGACGCCGAGCGAGATGGCCTTGGCACCAGGCGGAATCAGCCAGAGTTCGGTCGAACGGCCCGCCGCGACGGCCGTAACGCTTGCCGGGACGACCACGACGCGGGCGCTCCTGAGGTCGACCGTCGCGGTCCAGCGCGCGATGCCACCGCTTGGCGCGATATTGGCAACGAGGTACTCGCCCGCAACCGTCGTTACAGACGACTGACGAATCGACACGACGGTGACCGTCAACAGCGATGCCGCCGCGAGGCTCGCGCCGATCCCAATCCAGCGCCAGAATGGCAGGCTGTCCCACCATCGCGCGCGTGGCTCGGCGTGCACCGGCGTGACGAAACCCAGGTCGGACCGCACGCGGTTCCATACGCGTGCTGGCGGCGCAATTTCACCGATGTCCTCGGCCAGCGGCGCCAAGTGCTGCTGCCAGCGCGCCACTCGCGCGGCAAGACGCGGATCGCGCCGCATCGCAGCTTCAACCTCGCCGCGTTCAGCCACGTCGAGCAGGCCCAGCGCGTACTCGGCGCAACGCAGCTCGTCGTCATCGTGGTCAAAGGACGTGCTCATCGTTCGAGACAGGCTTTGAGCTGCATCAGGCTGCGCCGAATCCAGCTTTTCATGGTGCCCAGCGGCACGCTCGCACGTCCCGCCAGTTCACTATACGTGACGCCGGAGAAAAAGGCCTCACGCACCGCCTTGCGCTGTTGCTCGCCGAGCGCTTCCAGGCAGCGCTCGAGACGCTGCCGCTCCTGACTCTGCTCGGCGATCGCCGCCGGCGACGGATGGTCGTCGACGATATCCGGATCCGCCATATCGTCCAACTGCGCTTCGCGGTGCTGGCGCAGCCGGTCGATCGTGCGGTTGCGCGCCAGGGTCACCAGCCAGGTGATCGCGCTGGCGCGTGACGGATCGAACGTGTCCGCGCGCCGCCACACGGTGGTGTAGACCTCCTGCAGCATGTCTTCGGCCTCGCCGCGATCGCGCAACATCCGCACGCAGACACCAAACAGCTTGGATGACGTGAGGCGATAGAGCTCGGCAAAGGCCGCCTGGTCACCTTGACCCACACACAGCAGAATCCGGTTCAAGCGATCCCGACCGCTGGTGTCCGATTGGCCCAGCGGACCAAGGTCGTCGCCCCCAGTATTGCGTGACGTGTCCATCATGCCTGCAACCGATTGAACGCTGCACGAAAACTGCTCTCGGCTGGCAGTGTATCAGCGAGCCGCGCATTGCAGGCAGTTCCGTTCGCGACACTGCATCCGCCGGATTCGACGGCACGTATATTGGGTGCCAATGGGCAACCATCAAGGAGGCACGCAATGAAATTCATGCTGACATTCACATGGGCCCCGGACGCGCGCGTCCGGGCCGAAGCCATCGAACGATTCCAGAAGACCGGGGGACTGCCGCCCGAAGGCGTCACGTTGCTCGGCAGATGGACGAGAGTCGATCTGAGCGGTGGCTTCGATTTGCTCGAGACAAACGACCCAAAGAAGCTCACCCAGTTCGCCTACATGTGGAGCGACCTGATGGCGCTGCAGATCACGCCTGTCCTTGAGGATCAGCATCTGAGCGAGGTCTTCCAAAGCGCGCCAAAGCAGTAGTCGCGGAAACGCACGCAATGGATTCCCTGCCGGCGGCGGCCATCGGCAACGGTATCAGTAACCTTTTATGTGATGGGTGCAATCATGCGATCGAAGTGGTCCAGACCTGCGACCTGCTCCCGGCCACGGACTTCGAGGCCTATGCGGAATTGACCAGGCAGGTGGTCGCAGCCTTGTTGCGCGCACCGGGCATCGTCGAGATTCGTGCGAACCGCAACCTGTTGGGATCGCCGCAGGTGCGTGCCACGATCGAGTGGCAAAGCCTCGCGGACTGGGCGCGGCAACGGAAGTCGGCGAGTTGGCTGCGTTGGAGCTTGAATCGCGCCGGTGCATGTCCAATGTGCGCGTCGAGATCTGAGGCCCATCGAAGCTTTTGCCCGAACCGGCCCAGGCAGCAGAGTAGAGAGCGGCCGCGTTGCCTGCCGATGATGGCATGGATCGATGTGGCTCTTGACGACCATGTTGTACTCGATGGGCGTGTCGCGGCCGATCCACCGACGTGGGCCGGTCGGGTAGCCGCGCCGCACTGCTGCGGCGCGGCCCCCTAAGAACGGATCATGCGAGTTTCCCAGCATTCCGCTCTAACCTTTCAAAGCTCCATGACTCGAGCCGGTTCCGCATCTGAGAGTTCGGTGGGCGGCCACAATTATGTTGCCGGTCGCATTGATTCGGGCACGTCTCATTGGCGTGGCCTGCCACCGCATTCGCTCCGCAGAGATGCGACGATCCTTTTCGCAGCTGCCCAATTAAGCCGACGATAAGGTTTGAAGCTCTATTCTTCGAGTGCGCGCGCAGAGCTTTCGCTAACCACTTCCGAATGGAGATCGAGCATGTTGCGTTACAGCGCTATCATCACCACGCGTTCCGTTCTCGCCACGACCACGGTGATCGGCCTGCTTGCCGTTGTTCAGGCAGTTGCGTTGCACCGGTGCATGGCGAGTGAATGGGAACGATCGCAAAGCCCCTTCGCGGGAGAGGGCATCCGATCGCCGTCGAGCACATGCAATGTAGCGTCCTACCCCGTGCAACTCGCGGTATTGCTTGAAGGATTCGTGTATCACCCGCTCATCGAACCGGGTGCGCGCGGCCACGTCGATGGCACGCGAACCCGCCTGAGTCCGCAATAATGCGACGATAAGACGACGCTTTCTTATCACGCATTGCTCATCGGATAACGGCGGCGTTTCCCCAAGATTACAAATTGGACATCTAGCGCTTGAGCGGATTGGTTTCGGCTACGCTGCGCGACTGATGCTGGCTCGAAATGGGGCAAGTGTCTATCTTGGGGAATGCCGTAATCGACGGCGAATCAGTTCATTACGCGCGGCCAATACACCGTTATCGAGAACTGTAAAAGGAACATCTATGAGTGGCGCGACGGCTGCCCGAGCGGCTAAAGGCGACACCCGTTTGAAGAGCGAGGCATTGCATTTAATCGTCATTAGTGATGCTAACGAATGTGCTTGAATAGCAAAAAGCACGCACGCCGCAACCTATGGCAACAATCCTTGCAATGGCAAAACCGGAGGGCTGCCGAGGGAGCCGTTGACTGAAGCGCCAACGAAACGGGGCGAGCGCTGGACTCGGCCCCCCGTGCGGCATTCCAATAGCAACGGGCCGGTGTGTGCCCGATCGTCCTTTATTGCGTCTTCACAGGTGCATCGGTCTTCGCGGCAGCGCCATTTGCCTCGTTGCCTGCATCGGCCTTGACCTTCGAGGGCCCCGCCTTGACAGCGTGCGTCTTCTTGCTCACCTTGTGTGCCTTGGTCTTCGCATGCGCGACGGGAATCTTCTTGACGCTGGCTTCACCAGATGCCTTGCCGGCCGTCGTCTTCGTCGCGCCGGCTTGTGCTTCGGTGCCTGCCTTCAGGTCAGCCTTGCCTGCCTGAGTCGCCGTCGTCACAGGGGTCGACGGTGCGGGTGCTGCAGTTTGTGCGAAAGCCGTCGAAACGAGCAGGGCGGAAGCCAGAGCAGCGAACATCGTCTTCATGTGATTCTCCATTTTTTTGCGCCTGAAAAAGTTCGGCGCTGGTCATATAACGCGACATCGACGACATGGGTTGACGCTGAAGAATTTTTCCGTCGTCGGGCGCGTGATGCGCGCGGACACGTCGCGGCGCTTAGAAGAGGGAAGGCTGTTCGGCGGGAGCGGCGTGGCGCCGCATTGTCCCTTCCGGAGCGTCTTGCGGACGGATACACAACGCGCGGTGCCGCCGGAGAGAAGAAATGGCTCTTCCTCAACATGACAGCAGAGCACTTCACGACTGAAGGTGACGTCAAACGAGGCGAACGAACGATGACTTCCGGGAGCATCAGGTCTCGGTACGATGTCCTGGCAACCCGCCGCCTGGGCTTCGGCCTTTGCGATGATTGTACCAGGCAGCGTGCACGGTTTTCAGGTCACCATGGGTCGCTCGCGTGCGCTGCACTGTGTCTTCGGAGCCAAGGCGTCAGCACGTTCGCATCGCACAAGAACGCTTAACTTTCGTAAGCGACCTGCGTGTACGAGCGATCCTTTTCATCTTATCGGTACGTTTCCCCACAAATCGCCGAAACATACGCAAAAAGAGCCCGGCGCGGGAAGCGACACCGCCGCTTCACGAACGAAACAGGCCCGCGGAGTGGAAGATGAAGGCCGACCTGCAGGAGTGAGGTGCAGTGATGCGATTGCTTACGCAAGCTGGTTCCTGTCTCCGGTATTGGAGAAGAGGCCCGTCGCATGTGGTCGGCAGCACCCATCGTTGGCCTGCAACACCGCTTGAGCGCGAAATAATTTGTGGAGTCGATAACAGCGACTCGCTCCTGCGCACGCTCAAGTGCAGTTACTGACACAACAGGAAAGTCGGAGGAGGTGCAGGAGCGCGCAGAACTCGAGAAATGGGCCGTCGGTTAGGTGGGGAAAGCGCAGCGCCACGTGGCGAGCGACTGGCCATCTTCTGACCGCATCGAATGGTCAGCGGACAGAATGCGGATCGGGCAAGTTCGAGTGCACGCTACGTCAACGCTACTTGGTGGTCGTCGCCTTCTGCGAATCATCACCTGTCTGTGCTGCACCAATCGGAGGTACAGCATCGTTCATTGACGGCAGCGGCTCCTTGGGAGTTGCAGCGGCAGCAACGTCGGCCGGTTGCGCGGCGTCGGCCTTCAGGTAATTGTCCACCAGCGCAAAGAAACGCTGATAGAACACGCCGGCGGGAATCGTCTCACTCGCGACCTTTACCATCGAATCATCGCTTGAGCCAATCGGCAGCGACAGGGATCCGAACACGCTCAGCCCAACGCTGGCCGAAGTGTTGCTCTTCTTCAGCGCATAGCGATCCTGCGCCGCGTTCACGTACGCGGTACTGCTGTTGCTTTTGAGGCCGTCGGTCATGCATACCACGTGGATTTCGATCACCGCGTGCGAATCGTTGTCAGGCTGAAAATTTTTCGAGCCATCCACCGAATCGGGCTTCGTCGAACTGGCGATGTACCTCTGACTGAGCAACGCACGCCGCGCGGCTTCGCATGCGGGCTCTGTTTTCGCGGCGAATCTATGCATATAAGGGCTGTCGCTCGCGTCAAACTGTTCTTGCTGGTAGAGCGGCTTTGGTGTCGAGCAAGCAGATATTTCCTGCGACGATAAGGTTGTCACATGACAACCAATGTCGCGACGTATTGACAGCGCGCGCTCCCGCCCGGATTGCCGACCACAGGCCGCTGACCGATGCCCGCAATTTTGTATCGGGAAGGACTCACGTGAAGTCGTACGGCCGCACGCGTGCACACCGATCGGACTGGCTAATGCCGGATCCTCGCTCTGCGAAGGCGTCAGTGTCGTCCGACGAATTGGGATTCGCTACCGTGCAGGAAGACGGCACGGACGGCGCGAGTACATCGTCGAAGGCGCGTTGCACGCGCCATTGACGTATTGACATGTTCGCATTCGGCGGCTCTCGTCCTGGTTCGCTCTCGTCCGTGCGCGGGTATTGTCTGACATGAACTCGCCATGTCGGGGTTGACGCTGCTCCCCCGCTGCCTGATATTGGACTCGCGGTTCGATTTGGTCCCGTCGTCGCAATGAACGCTATGTTGCATATCGAATCGAGCGCTATCTGTGCCCGTCGCATCGGCCACTTTTTCAGGAGATTTTGACGTGGGTGATCAAACCGCACATGGCCCGATTTTTCCGGCAACCTGCGCGCGATGCGGCGGCAGGGTATCGGGGACGGTTTCTTTCTGTCCCCACTGCGGCGTACCTGCTCGGCTTGCGTTCGGCGATCGTGCGCCGAAGAAGAAACCTCGTGTCGCAGCGACGCGCGCAGCGTCCGTGCGTGCCAACATTTTGCGTGACCGGCGGCTGTGGCCGTGGCGGTCGACACCTTTTTTCCAGTTGGCAGATACCGATCATAGCTATGGCGGCGCTCGTCCGCCAATGCGCAGCGGTGCCGGTCGTCGGGGCCTAAAAACGGGCGCGGTGCTGATGTTGCCGGCAGTCGTCGTGCTTTTCGGCGGAGCGGTACTTTTGCACCGGTCTGTCGATTCCGACACGCGCGATCAGCGGGCGAGATCGAGTATCGTGCAAGGCACCGTGACGTCGGATGACATGGATCGTCATAACCCGGCCTCGACCATCGCACAGGGTCCGACCACCGCCCAAGGCTCGGAGGCGACGGGAGGCTCGATCACTCCGCAAAATCCTGCAACGGAGGAAAGGCCGACAATAACGACCGCTGTGCCGCCCACGACTGGCGCTTCGTCGGTGACGCCTGCTATGACTGCTTCTACCGCGGCGTCGCGACCGTCTCAGGCATCATTCTCTGCTTCGCAAAACGAAGAAACATCATCACAGTACGCGAGGTCAAATGACCGGGGATATGGAGGCAGACATCACAGGCTGATCTCGCTTGCGCTTGCGCGAGCGCACGACGGTCTCGAGAAAAACGACTTGCGTACGGCCCGATCAGGGGTCTATTGGGCGCTTTCTCTGCAGCCGGACAATCGCGATGCACTCCTGATGAAAATGGAGCTGGTCTCGCGGGAAAGGGCTCGTGATGCGGCATTGAAGGCGGCACGCAGTTGCGCCGGAGAGGAACGGCGGCAGTGCGTTTGGCAAAACGCCAGTAATGCGCTGTCAATCGATTCGAGCAGCACCGGAGCGAAGGCGCTCGTCGAGCACTCGAACGTTGATTCCGGCAAGACCGGACCGTGAAGCCGCCGGGCTTCACCCCGGTGCAGCCCGATGCTATCAACTAGCAACGATACACACTGCGCCGCGAACCTTCCTGAGCCAAGTCGTCTTATCCTCTAGTCCTAGCGAACGTCAGTCCGCCGCTCTTGGTAAGGATTGCTGTACGCACCTGCCCGCTCGCTCCAACACACGCTAACAGGTGTGGGCGAGGGCGGGCGTCCAACAGTCCTTAAGACAAACAGTCATTTCCCTTGGTTGAGGCTGATGCCGCCAACGTGATGCGGGTCGAAGGAACGTCTACGGTTGACGTAACGCGCAAACGCTGCGACCTCAGTCTTCGAACTCGCCCGCTTCCAGAGCGTCGGCGAAATCCGTGAGCCAGGTGGCGAAGTGATCGGTGTCGTAGATCGCCGTCTTGCCGTTGGTGAGCCGCGTTACCGAGATCTTCCGGATCGCGCCTTTCCTGCCGTCCGCCGGATCGTCATCATTGTCCGTGATCTCGAATTCCCGCAGATCGAGTCCCCGGCTCGCAAGCACGGCTTTGACGTCTTCCTGTTCGTCCCACGAAAATTCGGTGAGGTTACGGACTGCCATGCGGTCTCCTCGGCGCGGTGAGCAAAATCATCCTGGCACGGATGGCATCTCGAAACAGAGCCCCTTTTTGCCGCTGCCAGAGTCACTTCCGCGGCGCTGCTACTTTTCCCGCGTCGGGCGCCGCAGCCGTTTGCCGGGGGATTCTGCCATACGTCCTGCCGTTTGTCTCGCCGTACTTCCTTTGGGCAGCACGAGCTGCGTGTCTTTATGAGTGAGGACAGGGCCGTCATCCGCAGCTACTGTCGATTATGCGACAGTTCCGTCACCAGTTCACACGTGGGCGGGGCGGCATGAGGCAGGCGCGGACTTGGGTCACGCCGGAGACGATCGACGCGTCGAACAATCTCCTGATTACCTGCCCTTGGCCGCTGCGGCAGTTTTTCTGGCGCCAGTAGCCACGTTCCGGACGTGGAGGTCGCCGTAGTGGCAGCGGCTCCTTGCGCCTTCGCTGTCATATGTTCAGAAATCAGTTCTGTCTGAAACCGATTGATAGTGTCGTGCGAGCATACGACGCTCGCCTTCCGCACCTGTTCGTGAATCTGCCGCAACGTCATGCCGTCTGGGCGTTTCGGTTGGTCGGAGTCCGCAGCAGGATCGAGATCAGGATCGTTTGTCATGGACGTTCGCGCTTTTTCGAGGACGCGACTCGATCCTGATACAGATGCGTGGTTGCGGCAAGCATGTGGGCGCGGCGTAGTTGAACAGGCGGGCAGTGCGCGCAGTATCCCTGAAGACCGGTTCCAATGAACTTGGGGCGATCCCGCCGGGCGCTTCCACGCGACGACGAGCGAGCGGCATCGGTCGCGGTCATCTGCGGCCTGCCGTCTCTGTGAGCGTCGGCGCTGGAAAGCGGCAGCCGTAGTCCCGCGATCATCGGTTGCCAATCGGGCGTCGAATCTGCCTTGAAGTGTCAGTAGATTCGGCGTCTAATCGACCGGAGGCCCGGTGAAGTCGAGAGGCGATATGCGCTGCGCGGATTGCGGTTTCGAAAATACCGCTGGGGCCAATTTCTGTGAACAGTGCGGAACCAGGCTGGCACGAATCTGCTCGCGGTGCGGCCATGAGCTGAGCGCGACCGCGCGCTTTTGCAGCGCATGCGGCGCGGCCGTTGGCGACGGGCTTCAGGCATCGTCCAAAGCCCCCATTCATTACACGCCGCCCCATTTGGCCGAGCGCATTCGCGCCGAGCAGGCCGCAATCGAAGCCCAGCAAGGAACGGCGGTCGAACGCAAGACAATCACAGCCCTTTTTGCCGACATGGCCGGATCGACTGCGTTGATCCATAAACGGGACCCGGAAGATGCCCATCGTCTGATCGCTCCCGTCATCGCACTGATGATGGAGGCCGTCCATTATTACGAGGGTTTCGTGGCGAAGTCACTGGGCGACGGCATCCTCGCACTCTTCGGTGCCCCTATCGCGCACGAGGATCATCCTCAGCGGGCGCTTTACGCGGCGCTGCGCATGCAGGACGCGATGCGCCATCATGCTGACCGGGTCCGTCTGCAGGAAGGTATTCCGCTGCAAATTCGCGTGGGCATCCACACGGGCGAGGTCGTGGTCCGCTCGATCCGCAAGGACGACCTGCGTACGGATTATGATCCCGTCGGACACACAATCCACATCGCCTCGCGAATGCAGACGATCGCCGCGCTCTCTTCCATACTTGTCAGCGAATCGACGCACAAGCTGACCGTGGGGTATTTCGAGTTCAAGGCACTGGGCGCCACCCAGATCAAAGGCATTCAGGAGCCGCTGGAGGTATACGAACTGCTCGGTCTTGGCGCGTTGCGAACCCGCCTGCAGGTGGCGGCACATCGTGGCCTGGCCCGGTTCGTGGGCCGAGAGACGGAACTGGAGCGGCTGCACGGCGCTCTCGGACAGGCGACGGCGGGGCACGGGCAAATCGTCGGTGTGGTGGGCGAGGCCGGCGTCGGGAAGTCGCGTCTGTTCCATGAGTTCAAGGTGCGCTCGCGGCGCGGCTGCCTGGTACTGGAAACGTTCTCCGTGTCGCATGGCAAGGCCTTTCCCTATTTGCCCCTGATCGAGCTCTTGAGGAACTACTTCCAGATCACCGCGCAGGACGACGAGCGACGGTGCCGTGAGAAAGTCACTGGACGCGTATTGACGCTCGAACGCGGCCTCGAAGACCTTGTGCCGTACGTGCTTTATCTGCTGGGCATCGGTGAGCCGGATTCGGCGGTCGCGACCATGGACGCCCAAATCAGGCGAGACCGAACGTTCGAAGCGATCAGGCGGTTGCTGGAGCGGGAGAGCCTGAACCAGCCGGTTCAACTGCTATTCGAGGATTTGCAATGGCTGGACAGCGAGACGGAAGCTTTCCTTGCGTTCCTGATCGACCGCGTGGCGAGTGCCCAGATCATCCTGCTCGTGAACTTTCGGCCCGATTATCGCCCTGGCTGGAGTAGCAGCGACAACTATTGCCAGGTGAGGCTCGACTCACTCGGGCCGGCCGAAGCGCAAGATCTGCTCAGCGTACTTCTGGGCGATGAACCCGGCCTCATGCCGCTGAAGCAACGCATCCTCGAAAAGACTGAAGGCAACCCATTCTTCATGGAAGAGGTGGTCCAGACCCTGGTCGAGGAAGGCGCGCTGCTCGGCGAGTCCGGCCATTACCGCATAGCGAAGACGCCGGCTGCGCTGCACATCCCGACTACCGTGCATGGTGTGCTGGCCGCACGGATGGATCGGCTGCCCATCGCGGAGAAGACGTTGCTGCAACACCTGGCGATCGTCGGCAAGGAGTTTGCCTGGAGTTTGATCCGGCAGATCGTCGAGCAAACGGAAGACGAGTTGCGCCGCCTGCTATCTCGTCTGGAGGCGGCGGAGTTCATCTACGAGCGACCGGCCTTCCCGGAAATCGAATACACGTTCAAGCATGCGCTGACGCAGGAGGTCGCCGCCAGCTCGCTGCTCTCTGAGCAACGCAGTCTGTTGCACGAGCGCACTGCGCAGGCCATCGAGGCACTCTATGCCGGCCGGCTCAACGAGTATTGCAGCGAGCTGGCACACCACTACAGCCTCAGCAGCAATTCGCAAAAAGCCGTCGAGTACCTGCACCGCGCGGGGCAGCAGGCCTTGGAGCGTTCGGCCAGTCTCGAAGCGATGCGGCACCTCCGCACGGCCCTGGCGTTGCTTGAACGCTTGCCCGACACGCCCGAACGCGCCCGTCAGGAACTGACACTACGGCTGTCGCTCGGTCCCGCGTTGATGGCGGCGCGCGGTTATGCTTCGCCGGAAGTGGAAGCAACGTATACGCGTGCGCTGGCGCTGTGCGAACAGATTGGTGATAGCTCGCAGCTCTTTCCCGTGCAGTTCGGCCTGCGGACGTACTATTCATTGCGCGCGGATTACGCGACTGCGCGGGAGCTAGGCGAGCGGCTACTGCGGGTCGCGTGCAATGCGCACGATCCGGATTTGTTGGTCGAGGCGCATAGTGCACTTGGATCGAGTTCGTTCTTTCAGGGCGACTTCGTCGCTGCGCGTGAGCACCAGGAGCAACTGCGCGCGCGCTACGTCCCCGAACAGCATCATGCTCATGCCTTTGTCTACGGCATGGATCCGGGGGTGCGCACGTTGAGCATCGCTGCCTGGACCCAGTGGTATCTGGGCTATCCCGATCAGGCCATTGAGCGAAGCCGGGAGGCCCTTTCCCTTGCCCACAAGAGCTCTCACCCGTTCAGCCTGGCGTTCGCGCTTATGGCCGCGGCCATGCTGCGGCTGATCCGGCAGGAACCACAACTGGCGCAGGAATGCGCCGAGGCTACTATCACGCTCTCGACCGAACAGGGTTTTCCGTACTACCTGGCTTGGGGAACGATCCTCCGCGGCTCGTCGCTGATCGAGCAGGATGACGCGGATGAAGGCATCGGACAGATGACTCAAGGACTCGCGGCGTACCTGGCTACGGGCGCTGAGCTCTCGCACTCTTATTTTCTGGCTCTGCGTGCCGCAGCCTGCGGGCGCATCGGGCGAGTTTCCGAGGGACTTGGCGCGCTGTCCGACGCGCTGACCATAGTCGACAAGACAGGGGAGCATTTTCACGAAGCGGAACTGCATCGGCTCAAGGGGGAATTGCTCCTTGCGCATCCGACCGATCGAACGCGCGAATCCACGGACCAGCAACAAGCGGAAGCATGCTTTCAGAAGGCAATCGCGATCGCGGCCGACCAAAGCGCGACGTCGCTGCAGCTGCGCGCAACTGTGAGCCTGGCTCGCCTGTGGCGAAAGCAGGGCAGGACAGCCGCAGCGGGGCGGATGCTGAACCGGGTGTGCGACGTCTTCACTGAAGGTGCCGACACCGCCGACTTGCGGCAAGCGAGGGTGTTGCTCGGTGAAATGGCGGAGGAGGCAGGTGCCTTGCAATGGGACCAAGGGGCAGGTAGCTAGCAAGGGTGGGCGTCTGCGACCGTCCCCCGCCTGACGCCTTCCGGTTGAAACAGATCGCCTTCGACATGCCGTTCTTGCCGCCGCAGTTACGCCCGGTTCAGGACCATATCGGCGTCCTTCGGGATGCCAACGATTACTTCATACGGACGCAGCACGCCTCCGCTCAATGCTTCTGGTATGTCCCGAGAAGGTGCGCCTCTGCAATCACGTGCCCTTTCATTGCTTTTTCCAATGCGGACTTGCGGGGCGTGCCGAGATCTGGCAGCGTGGCATCGAGCGCATACAGCTTGAAGAAGTAACGATGACGACCGATGGGCGGGCAGGGGCCTCCGTACGTCGCTCGCTTCCAGTCGTTGGCGCCCGCGAGCGTGCCAGGCGGTACCTGGACTCCGGCCGCGCTTTCTGCAAGACCGCCGGTCGGCGGCGGAATATTGTAGAGAACCCAGTGCACCCAGACTGTTTTCGGCGCGGCCGGATCGGGGGCATCGGGATCGTCGACGATCAGGACGAGGCTCTTCGCGTTCGCGGGCACATCGGACCATACAAGTGGGGGCGAAAAATCTCCGCCCTGGCACGTATGACGCCTGGGGATTTCATCGCCGTGTTGAAAGGCTGGGGACGTCAGGTTCATGGTCATGGGAACTCCATGCGGACGGTCGTAAGCGCCGGTGCGGGCGAGGTCAACGGATTCGCACGTCTGTGACGGATCGGATCTTCCCGTCTGCCGGAAATTTCATGATATACGACGGGATCAGGTGCCGTCGCAAGCGCTGTTCGCCCGTCATGACCGGAAGATGCCTCCGTCTCTTACGGGCCGACACCTGGCACTGCGAAGCGTGGTCGTGAGCCCCAGCCGGGCAGCAAGATCCCGGCCGTTGCGGAACTGCCGGGCATCACCCGCGGAGGCGACCATAGCGGTGGCCGTTGATCGGACCGATACCCTGTACCCCGGCGATTCGCTTGCAGAGCGCCGAATGCTTAGTGAACGCCTGGATCGAAACCTCGATCAGATGAAATGCGGTCCTCAATCGTCTTCAGGTGCCTGAAAGGGTCCCGAATCCGTCATGAACTGACGATCGGCCTCGCTGTACAGCCAAAGCTGCCGAACGCTTCGACGCCTTACCCGGCGAGTCGCGGGGCAATATAAGCGCCGTAGTCAGGTCCGACACCGGTAGCCGATGCAGGAATTCGGTAGCCGCCAACGAAATGCCCTTGAATATACTTCTGGTTGCCGCCAACTGCCTGATCTATATGGAACGCCGCGAACGCCACGATCGGCACGTACGATTTGATGTCGATCTGCGTTGCGACAGGCATGACTACTGTCACGTTCGATGGCACTGAGTCGTACAGGGTGGTTTTCGCGCCGGGCTCGATCCAGATGCTATCGCCGATGCTTAGCGGGGATGGGTTGCCATTTGCCATGAGCGCGCGGATGGTCGGCACGTTGTTCGCGTTGGTGAGAAACGACGTCCATTGCCCTGCGTAGCATGAACCCCCATCCATTTGACCATTCAGGATGTTCAGTTCATAGGGCTGGCCCGAATTCGGGTCAATCAAAGGTTGATTCGTCTGTGCGTTCCAGTACTGATCAAACAGACACCGGTTCAACACCACGGGAAACAGGCCGCCCGCGCCGACCGTGCCAGGCGCCGACGCGACCGCGACTGCCGTCGCACTGCCCGGTGTGCTAAGGAGCTTGAGTACCCATCCGAGCAACAGGTCGATCGCGCCGCCATTCACGTTTGCGGCGCGCGTCACCATCACCTGCACAGCGGGTACATCGTCAGTGCCGGGCGTGATCGTCGTCGGCTGCAGGCCAGCGGGACTGCCGGACAGGTTCCAGTAGCCGGACAGGACTGTGGCCGTCGTGAGCGTATGTCCGTCAGAGCGATTCAGCGCCACTCCACTGCCTGCTGCGGTTTGTGCCTGCTGCCAGGCAGGACCGCCGTTGCCCCCTGACATCAGCGCCGATGCGCCAGAAAGCGCGGCGGCGTCTGCCGCGTTCTGGAGTTCGTTGCGCGCGACGCTAACGCGTGCGAGGTCGACTGCGAATGCGCCGAAACTCAGCAACACGACAAGGAACAGCAGAAAGAACATGGCGATCGATCCGCGCTGCCGTTTCATCTCACGGGTTGTCGTGGTTCGTCGGAGGTGTGCGGGATGGTACATGGGCCAGTCTCACTCGTAGTTCATTACGGTGGTGGCTGACAGCGTGACCGGGCCAGTCAGCGAAGCAAAAGCTGAACCGAGCACGAGCCCCCGATACTGATAGGTCACGGTGACTTGCAACGGGCTCCCGGGAGATGTGCCATTCGACTGATCCACGGTGACGGTCGGCGCCGTGGCTGTACCGCCCGTAACGAGATTACGCTGTGCATAGTTCAACGCGACATTGCTGATCTGACTGACCGTGAACTGGGGAATCCGCACGACCACGCCGGCGCGCGCGGCTTCCCGGCTCGCGTTGGTAATAACCGCCTTGTCACACAGCAGCAGGCTCACGTCGACGATGCCGAACAACACAAGCATCAGGAACGGAAACACCAGCACAAACTCGAGCGCGATCGAACCGCGTTCGCCGCCGCTCGATGCGCGACGGGCACCCGGTGTGCCGCGCGGCGGATAGGGGCAGGACGTGGTGCGGCTCATCGGGGTACGTCATGAATGGAGGCCGGCCCGCCTGCCGCTACCGCCTTGGCGTTCGCGTCGCTCGCGTGAGAAGCGCTTCCGGCAAATCTGTCGCGCAGCGACTGATAGAAGCGGAGATTGTCGTCCGCCGAAGACGGCGGCAGGTCGACCAGCAGGATCTGTTTCGCCGCTTCCGCATTGCCAAGCAAGCCGTACGCGAGCGCGAGGTTCTGTCGCGCCTGCAGCGGTGCATTCGGCAAGCCCGCGACATCGAGCAGCGTGTTCGCGGCCTCTCGCGGCTTGTTCTCGAGGATCAGGGACAACCCGAGGTTGATTCGCAATCCCTGTACATCCGGATGGGTCGCGAGCGACCTGCGGTAGATAGCCTGCGCTTCCGCGTGATGTCCTTCGAGGTCGAGCACGGTCCCCAGGCCCTCGCACACCAAGGGATCGTCAGGCTGGGCTGCGACGAGCCCCCGGTATAGCGCCGCTGCATCGTCGAGACGGCGCTGCTTCAAGGCGACGCGCGCAAGGCCGAGTTGCGTCGCCGCCTGGCCGGGCATTTGCTGTGCGGCGCGCTGATAGAGGGTCCGGGCGCGTTCGAGGTCGCCGCTCAGATACATTGCGTCGCCAAGGCCCAATTGAGCTTCCGCCGAGTTCGGATTGGCCGCGAGCGCTTTCTCGAACAGTGTACCTGCGAGCTCGATATCGCCTGCCCGGAGTGCGCTCTCGGCCACATGCAGATCGGTTGTCCCGTTCGTGGTTGCCGACGACGAGATGGGACGCGGGTTGAAGCTGCCGCCGCTCGCGCATCCGGCGAGCAGGGCGCTGGCGAGCGGCAACGCGAGAGCAAGGGAGCGCAGCAACGCTGGAAGAGGTTTCATTTGAACACCGCTATCAGGCGAATTACAGCAGGACCGGCAGCGATCAGGCCGACGGTTGGCAGGATGAAGAACATCATTGGCATCGTCATTTTGGTCGCGAGTTTTGCGGCCTTTTCTTCCAGCGCCATCATCTGCGCGGTCCGTTCGGCGCGCGACAGCATGCGCAGCGACTGCGTGATCGGTGTGCCGTACTGCTGTGACTGGATCAGCGTCGCTACAAGCGCGCGCACGGACGGCAGACCGATGCGCTCGGCGAGATGGCGCAACGCGACCGCGCTGTCACTGCCGATCTGCAACTCATCGCCTGTCACCGTGAACTCGTCGGCGAGCGGCGGACAGATTGTGCGCAGTTCGCGCGCGACCCGCTTCACGCCGACCGTGAGGCTGTTGCCCGCGTTCGTGCAAATCACAAGCAGATCAAGCGCGTCGGGCAGATACGATGAAATGATCCGTTGCCTGCGGCCGCCCAAAGAGTCGAGCGCAATCTCCGGCAGGATCATGCCAACGATAAATGCCGCCCCCATCATCAGCACGCGGAACACGAAGTACTCGCCGATCCGCGGCACGTAGGGCCCGACGCCGATCGCAGCGAACGCAAAGAGCGCACCGGCGAGGAGCTTTAGCCCGATCATCATCGATATGGCACGCCGCTCGCGAAATCCAGCTCGCACTAGCTGCTCGCGCAGCTTGTTACGCTGCGCCTGGCCGCCTACGGGCACGCGTTCGCCAAGCGATGCAAAGTTCTTCAGAAGGCGTTGCCACAGGTCGGCGACCTGCTCCTCCTTCCGCGAAAGCTGCTGCGGCTTTGCACGCAGCACGGTGCGGCGCGTGCGATGGGCAATACGTCGTCGTGTGCCGCGCGGCCACACCAACGTGAGCAGGAGTCCGCCGCACAGCAGCAGCACTAGCGCGAGATCGCGGGCGACAGGCGAATCGATAGGGTTCATCGCGAAGTATCCAGCTTTGAGATCTTCTGGATCAACGAAAGACCGACGACGAGCAGCACGGCGGCGAGCATCAGCATCTTGTGGCCCGCGCGAGTATGGAAGAGCAGGTCCACGTACGGCCGGTTGATCACATACAGGAAGCCCGTGATCGCGAAAGGCACCGAGGCGATGATCTTGCTTGCGATGCGCCCCTCGGCGGTCAACGCGCGTGTCTTCAGGCGAATGTCCCGGCGGGTGCGGATGATGGTCGAGAGGTTCTCGAGCGTTTCTCCGAGATTGCCTCCTGTCTCGCGCTGCAGGAGCAGGCACACCGCAAAGAAGGAAAAGTCGGCGATCTGCACGCGTGCGACAGCCTTGTCGAGTACCTCGTTCAGATCTGCGCCGAGTCGCAGGCTGTCGCCCATCGTACGGAAAGTCGAGCGAACGGGTTCATCGGCTTCCTGCCCGGCCGTGCTGATCGCCTGTACGGCCGGGATGCCGGCACGCACGGCGCGGATGATAAGGTCGAGCGTATCCGGAAACACCAGCAGAAACTCTGCACGAAAGCGCGCAATCAGAAACCGGTACGTGAGCCTTGTCATGCCCAGCGGAAGTGCGGCATAGACCAACGGATGCGTCCACCATGGCAGCGGTGCAAACCATACGATGACGAATGCAGCAATGCCGCCCACGAGTCCGCCTGCGCACACAATGCGCATGCCGCTCGCGCCGCTCACGGTCCTGATGCGCTGAACGCGCTGCTGAAACCAGCGCTGCACGGCGCTATAGTCTTTTGTTCGCTCGAAGAGCGCGCCGCCTGCATCTACGGGTACGGTTGCCTGACGTGCAGCGCGCAGGCGGTCAACTTGCCTCATGCGTTCCTGAATGCGCCGCCGCGGCTGGCGGCGTAGCAGATCGCGCAGCGACGACATGATCAGTCCCGCGACCACGATCGCGAAGAACGCGCCAACAGCGACGACGTCTGCGGGAGTCATGGACGCATCGCCTCCATCAGCGCCTGCTCAAGTCCGTAGTAGGCGGCGCGTGTCGCGAACACGGGCCGCAGCGACGACGACTCGAACGTGCCTTTCACGTCTTCCTGATAGGCGCTGGCATCGTAGCGGAACGCAAACAGGTCTTGCGTAATGATCACGTCGCCCTCCATCCCGGCCACCTCCGTTACGCGCGTGACGCGGCGCACGCCATCGCGCATGCGCTCGACTTGCAGGATCAGGTGGACTGCACTGGCGATCTGACGCCGTATCGCGGTGAGTGGCAGGTTCCCGTTGGCCATCATCACCATGCTTTCGAGCCGTGTGATTGCATCGCGCGGCGTGTTGGCGTGAATCGTGGTCATCGAACCGTCGTGTCCCGTGTTCATCGCCTGCAGGACGTCGAACGCTTCCGGGCCGCGGGTTTCACCGAGGATGATGCGATCGGGCCGCATTCGCAGCGCGTTGCGCACGAGATCGCGCTGGGTCACCGCACCCAGTCCCTCGCTGTTTTCAGGCCGTGTCTCGAGACTCACCACGTGCGGCTGCTGCAATTGCAACTCCGCCGCGTCCTCTATCGTTACGACGCGTTCGTGCTCGTCGATGTGATGCGACAGGGCGTTGAGCAGCGTAGTCTTGCCCGAGCCAGTTCCGCCCGAGATGATGATGTTGAGGCGGCAAGAGCTGGCCACCTTCAGCATCCGCACCATCTCCTGCGAGATGTTGCCCTGCTGGGCCATGCGCGCGAGCGTGATATTGCGCCGTGCAAACTTGCGGATCGAGATTGACGCACCCCGCAACGCGATGGGCGGCAATACCACGTTGACGCGACTGCCGTCGGCAAGCCGCGCGTCGACCATCGGGCTGCTTTCATCGACGCGCCGTCCTACGGCTGCCGCGATCCGTTGCGCGACGTTGATCACATGTGCGTTGTCACGGAACTTGAGCGGGGTCAGCTCAAGCCGGCCACGCCTTTCCGCATAGACCTGATCCGGACCGTTGACGAGAATGTCGGTGACGGCATCGTCGGCGAGCAGCGGCTCAATCGGGCCAACACCGAACATGTCGTTCACGATTTCTCCCACGATCAGCGCCTGCTCGGCCACCGTCACGTTCAGCTGCTCGCGCGTCACCACATCAGTGGCTATTTCCTCGATCGCGGCGCTCACCTGCTCGCGCGTCTTCATCAACGCCGCGGACATGTTCATCGATGCAAACACCACCGTGCGGATCTTGCGGAAATTCTCCGAGCGGATGAGCGCCTCGTAACCTTCAGCGGGCGTTCGTTGCGGCGCGCCCATCGGTGCTGCGGGCTCGACTGCCCCGGCATCGGCGTGCGACAGCGCTTGCGGCACGTGTTTCTTTACGCCGAACATCAGCCAATCCTCCGCAGCTTAAGAAGCCTCGTGTGCCATGGAAGCGATGCTGCGGACTCTCGTCCAGTCAGGCAGTTGGCGAGGCGCTCGATGGCGGCCGCAAACCCCTCGCGCCCCGTGCGAGCGCCGATCGGTTCGCCCAGGTTTTCCGCGCGGGCAAGTGACTTCGGCTCGTGGGGCAGCTCATGCACCACGGCGCGCCCAAGTGCGCGCTTGAAATCCTGCGGATGGACGCGATCAGCAACCGGCTCGAGTGGGTTGTTCAGCAGCACGGAAATCTCTGGTTCGCCCTTGTGTTCCTCTGCGAAACGGATAAGCCGGGCGCACTCGCGGGCTGCGTACACAGAACGGTCGGCGACGATACAGGCATTCTGCGAGACATCGAGGATTTCCTCGAGGCTGCGCCCGTTGCGCCGGGGCAGGTCGAGCAGCACGTAGTGAAAGCGCCGCTTGAGCACATTGACGAGGTTGGCGAGTGCGCCAGGGCGCAGGGCGATTTCGGCCTCGTACGCGAGCTCGGAGGCGAGCACAAAAAGTCGGTCATCGGCCGCGATCAAGGCACGATCGAGCGCTGGCGAATCGATGGCGCCCGGATCCTGCAACAGTTCGGTCAGGCCGGTGCCGGTGCGTAGACCAAGCATCGTACCGGCGGCACCGCCGTGCAGGTCGAGATCGACATACACAACCTGTCTGAGCGTTTCTGCAGAGAGATGACGTGCAAGGGAAACGGCGATAGTTGTCGTGCCCACGCCGCCTCGAGCACCGACAAAGCCGATGACCTTGCCTGTGCGCGCCGGCGCCGACGGATCGCGGGCGGAGAGGGCGCGCCGCAGGAATTCGACCGTGATCGGCTTGACGACATAGTCCTGCACGCCGACTTCAAGCAGACTGCGATAAAGGCCGACATCGTTGCGCTCGCCGATCACCACGACCGAAACTGACGGAGCGCACGCGTCGGCGAGCCGCGCGAGGTCGGACAGCGGCATCTCCGAGCCGGACACATCGACGAGCAGTTGCCGCGGCGGACGGATGAGAGTGCGCAGCAGATGGATCGCGTCGTCGATCGTGCCAGTCTGGGCATGGGCGTTCGCGATGGCCTGATCGATGATCAGGCTCTTCATGGCATCGATGCTGGTTGCGTCTGAGAAGACCGCGAGCAAGTCCACCGGCTCAGACGCGGTGATCGTGGGACGGAACAGGTTGAGTGCGCTCATGGACGTGGGAGCCAGTCAGTGTGTCAGTTGCATCGTGGTCGAGGTGGCGTTGGGCGGCTTCACGCGTCCTTCGTCGAAGCGGCGTACCGCGCTTGCAGCCGTTGTCGCGTCGGCTCCCGCATAGGGCAACGGTTCGACGAGGTCGGCGGGCCGGGCCAGCATCACGGCGAGATTGGTATAGGTTGCACAACCGAACGCCACCCCTGGGCGCCCGAAGCCCGCATCGATCAGATGCGACGGCTGGGCGAGCGTGGCGCAGTCCGGTGCGAGCGCTTTGTACCCGTCGAAGCCGATCACCGAGGCATCGGGCAACCCGATGGGCGGAGTGGCCGACATGCATGCACTCAATGCAAGCGGCGGCGCGACAAGGGAGAGGAGGGTCGTCAGACGAAAAAGCATCGCATGTTCTCCTGGCAGTTCCGTCAGTAGATGAATCCTGCGGCGCCGACAAGCCGCGGCACAGTGCCCGACAGCGGGTCGAGCCCGAGCTTGCTCTGCAGTACATACTCGATGTCGCTGCTCGGCCGCACCAGGGAGTCGATCGGCTGGCGCAGGCGCCCCGGGTCGGCCGGCTGCACGACATACGGCGTCACGATGACGACTACCTCGGACTTGTTGTTCAGGTAATTCTTCGACGAGAAGAGCTTGCCGAGTATTGGAAGCCTGCCAAGACCCGGCAACTCGGCGAGCACGTCGCTTGTCTTGCTTTGCAGCAGTCCGCCGATAGCGAAGCTTTGTCCGCTCGACAGTTCGACTGTCGTTTCAACGCGGCGCACCGTCAGCGCCGGCACCTTGATGGAGTCGATCGTCACGCTGTTGGCGGGATCGATTTCGCTCACTTCGGGGCGCACCTTCAGGCTGATGCGGTTGTCGGCCAGCACCGTGGGAGTGAAGTCGAGAGAAACGCCGTAAGCCTTGAATTCGACCGTAATCGAATTGTTCTGGCTTTGCGCAACCGGAATTGGAAATTCGCCGCCGGCGAGAAAGCTCGCGGTTTCACCCGATATCGCAGTGAGATTCGGTTCCGCAAGCATCGTGATGAGGCCTTCCTGGTCGAGCGCATCGAGTACGCCGTCGATCGCCCATTTGCCCACGTTGTATCCGCCAAGGATGGAGAAAGCGCCGGTCGGCAAGAGCGTCGTGGCCGCTGCGGCCCGGCCGTTAATGAGGCCGCCGACGAAGTTCCCGCTCTGGCCGAGTGCGTTCCAGTTGATGCCCAATTGCTGCGTCACGCTGCGGTCGACTTCTGTGATGCGCACGCGCAGGTGGACCTGGATGGGCCGCGACAGCGTGAGCCGGTTGACGAGCCTCTCCTTGTCGTGCAGATATGGGGTGAGGGACTGCATGACGGCGTCGGCAGACGCCGCGTCCGGCACGCGTCCGTCCACCATCAGCGAACCCGGCGCTCCCGTCACGCTCAGGTGCAAGCGGGGGAAGCGGGCGTCGAGCATGCGCTGGATCGAATCCGTATCGGCGCTCACTACGACGGTCTCGCGCAGGATCGTGCGATTGTTCGCACCAAGCGCGAACAAGGTTGTGGTACCGGCCTTCTTGCCGAGCACGAAGACGGTCTGCGGGGTAGGCACGTGCACGTCCGCGACGTCAGGGTCGGCGACGAACACAGCGACGGCTGCTTCCGGCAGGCGCAGCATTTCGCCCGCGCCGGCCGCGACGGCCAGCGTCGCGTTGGCGCTTTCAGCGTGCGCGCTGTGGGCCGCTGCCATCGCCAGTGCGAATCCCGCGATCAGACCGGCCCTCACTGCCGAATAGACACGATGCAACATGACTTCTTCCAGTCAGACTCCGACGCCTCGCTTCGCGAGCCGAAGGATCAGGGTTGTGCGTTGCGCTGCTCGCGCAGCGGGCTCTGTTCCGCCACCGTCGCGGGCGCGGACGGTGGCAACGGCGGCAAGCCAGGGACGCCGGTGTTGACGATGGGACGTATGTCTCCCGCCGCGTCCGACACTTTGGATCCGCGGTAGACGATCACGGGATGTGGAACCGTCGGCACAGGCTCCGCTTTACCGCGCGCCGCTACTCGCACGGGCAACAGCGCGCGGGAGACATCGCCGGCCCACACTGGCGGCGTTTGAGGCAGCGTTTCGACGCCGGTAGCGGGCGGATTGCGATCGCTTGTTGCGAAGCTACGGAGCGCGAGCGAGAGCGAACCGAGGTGGCTTGCAACAGCCACCACCTGCGCGGTATGCGGCGTTACTTCGAACGTGACCGTTCGTGCACGCGTATTTGCGTCGGTGGTATCCGCTTTCGGTCGCTGGAAGATCGAGCCGACCGCGAGTACGCGGACGCGGTTC
Organism: Paraburkholderia piptadeniae; assembly: GCF_900007165.1. Lineage (GTDB taxonomy): Bacteria > Pseudomonadota > Gammaproteobacteria > Burkholderiales > Burkholderiaceae > Paraburkholderia > Paraburkholderia piptadeniae. The sequence goes on along the minus strand of NZ_CYGY02000011.1, from coordinate 69,825 downwards.
ACCACGGTCTCGCTTTCCACAGAGCGCGGGTCGTTCTGGTGCTCGCCGCCGGACCCGTCGAGTTGACGCGTGAGCAGCACGTCCACGTAATCGCCGGGTTGGATCAATCCTGCATTGCCGGAGACGTCGTCGATTGCAACCGAGATTGCACGCATGCCCGGCAGTAATGCGGCAGCAAGAAAGCCGGGGGCATCGGGGGCAATGACATCAGCCTTGCCAAGCGGCGCGCCGGCTTTTACAGCATGACGCAGCACGTCACCCTTGAGATCCGGTACGAGTGCATCATCCTTTTCACCTTTGACGAGCGCCCCTTGTGGAACCTGCTTGTGCGGCATTTCTTTCCACGTCAGATCACTGTCGCGTAACAGCATGCCCTCTGGCAGATCAGCCGCAGCCACCCGCACGTGGTCCATGACGGGCGGGCGCGCGGGGCCCGGTTGCGATGCGGCCACGAAGAGCGCTCGGAACACTACTGCGCCGATTGCCGCGAATAGCATCAGGATGGCGAGCTTCAGGATGCGGGGCATGGTGTGAGACGGCCGGATGATTAAAGGCGGTTCAGTACCGGCAGCCAGATGGCGGCAATGCCACCGACAGCGAGCGCAACACCGTAGGGCACGCCGTGCTGTACCACGTGCTGCGTGGACTGCGGCGAGTCCGCTGTTTTACGATGGCGGTACGAATGAATTGCGAGCGCCGCGATGCCCAAAAACAGTCCGCAGCAGGACACGATGAAGAAGACCGGCCATGCATAAGCTGGCCCCGTCCATAGAAAGACGGCAGCAGCAAGCTTGACGTCGCCGCCGCCCATCCAGCCGAACCGAAATAACAGTGCAAAGGCCAGGAAGGCGATCATCGCAGTAGCGACGTGCGCTGCGAGCGAAAAGAGACTGACTCCCTCGGCGTCGACACCGTAGAGACAGGCGACCAGCAATACGGCGCGCGTGGGCAAATGGCGGGAGCGCATGTCGCTGAGAGCCAGCGATGCCAACACGAGACAGGCTGCGGATTTTGCGGCGTACTGCATCGAGTGCTTTTCCGTGATGTCCTGCTGTGCGAGCAAGGCGCCCGGCTCCCTTGCGGGAAGCCGGGTTTTCCCTGCTGCGGCACAGACTGGAGACAGCGATTAGCCGTTCTGGGCGTTCGTCACTTTCGTGATCATGTTCGAGAACAGCGTTGGCAGACCGCCGGGGCCGCTGAAGACGGCGCCGGCCGCCACGACCGCGATGACAACGATGCCTGCGAGCACTGAGTATTCGAGTGCGCTAACGCCGCGTTCGTCGCGCGACAGAGACTTGAAGAATTGCAGCATGGAGGACTCCGTGTGGGAAAACATATATGGATACCAAAATAGCGGGGTCGCATCCTTCGCGCGACGCCGTGCTCTTCAGCATCGTTGTCGAATGTCTGGGCTGTCCGTCATGCGAGCATTTCGAGTACAAATTGCGAACCCGTCGCAAACGTTTGCATGGCAGGTCTTGCAGTAACAGTTTCCAGAACCCTTCGCACCGTCATCATAGGAGAGAGGCAGACCCGTTAAATTGCGGAAATGAGGCTGAAATTCCCTCTAATTCAGCCCCGTTACTTGCCTTAAGGATTGCTTAAGCTTATTCGGAGCCGAGATGTCAGCGAAGCTTTCGTGACATACAAGTAGTCGGTGTAATTGCTCACGCCATGACATATTCGTCCCGACCCGATATTGTGCCAACAGATCCGAAATCTACCGCGCGTGCTTCAAGGCGCGACCACAATCGGTTCTCTAGAACATCGCGGGCTGTGAGAATGCGACGCATAATGAAAATTGCTCTAACAGATCTGAGGGATTTGCTGAACTAACAGGCAGGCATGATTCCGTGCCCGCTGCTCTCATCGTCGCGCATAGGGACTCCGATCTTGCGAACTGCAAGTGGGCTGGAGGTACTGATCAGCAGGATTTCGCCGAAGTCCTTGTCGAGTGTGGGGAGATGATCTCTCGGAAATAGCACGGCTTTGCCCGCGCCAGCAGTCCTCATAGGTCACTGATCGGTCTCGTCGTACAGGGCGCAAGGCTTGCAAATAGGATGGCTAAATATATGCGCAAGGAAAATCTGGGTCGAAAATTTTCACATGCTGTGTGCCTGGATTCACTGCTGATACGGATGACCGCTGCGAACGCTCATCCCGCGGAGTCACCGAAGGGCACGGTTCATTTCTTCCCATCCCTGCCGTTATACAGGCATGGAAAAGAGAACGTCCCTCCAGATCCTCCAGCAGGCTCATAGTGCCGCGCTAGAGATGACTACCGCTCGCACCGATCTATCGGTTCGCAACCAGGAGATCCTGTACGACACGGTCTTTTTGGGTTTGCTCGAGGACAGTGTTCGCATCATGAGCACCGAGGAGCTGCTGGACGTTCTGGCAACGTGACCGCCTCGCGCGACCGGGATACATCCGGCAAGGCACTTGACGCGAATGCCGCCTGTGATGCCTTGGGCGCAGGTGCCACCATGTTCTCGGGCGTATTCGCGCGTCCGGTGAAGAGCTGTGCTCGACTTCGCCGATCGCTGCCGTCGGTCGCGCTGACAACTTCCCGCTGATGGTGGGTGACGATGCTGCCGCGCGCGCAATGAATCGTCGTGTGACGATACTGCCGCGCGCGCAATGAATCGTCGTGTGACGATACTCGTGCAATATTGACGCGAAAGAATTTCGGATCTGTTTCGTGCGCTTACAGTTCGCAGATCGAGACCAGGTGGCCAACCGAAATCGACAATGACTGTCGGCCATGTCGAGGAAAGTCGACTTGACAACGATAAGCGCGACGTGTGACCCAGCGATGTGACAGTCAGAATCGGCGCTAGCGTTGAATGTTGCGCCTGACGCCCATGCAGTTCACACAGGCACATCAAGCGAAGCAGCCGGAAATCTCTGGTTCTAAACAGGACTGGTACCGGGTCACGGTTAGTGGCGAAGCCGTGCCTGAATGGTTGTTGCTTGCGCGAGTTGCCGGTCTGCAGTGCAGATTCAACCGGTAGATGCAACACACCAAGAGACTGAATGAACAGCAGGATCAACCGTGCCCGGCTCATCTTCGGCCATCATCCGGCTGCGTCAAATCGACATCAGTTCTTCGCGCCCAGTTTCGCTCTGATTCATTTTGTCCATGCACCATCAGATCAGCGCAATTTCATTGGCTCAATGGACAAGGAACCGTTGGGTCCATGAGGCCAGTCGCGTCGCAGATTCGGCGCGTGCCGGGATCGCTCATTGTGTTCCTTCGGTCGATGCGGAATTGACGCCCTGAGACGCGACGTATGCCGCTTCTGTCGTATCCGGCATGCCAGCGACATGGGCACTTTTCACTCCTCCGCACTCGCACCGGTCAACGCGCGAACACGGCTTTCATCGGCGGCAAGGTCGCGTGAACTGCCTGCATAGACGATGCCGCCATCGTCGAGCACGTAAGCATGATCGGCGATCTCAAGCCCCATGTGCGCGTTCTGCTCGACAAGCAGAACCGAAATCCCTTCGTCGCGCATCTGCGACACGACGCGAAACACCTCGCGCACGATCAGCGGAGCCAGGCCCTGAGAGGGTTCATCGAGAATCAGCAACTGGGGATTGAGCAGCAGCGCGCGGGCAATTGACAGCATCTCCTGTTCGCCGCCGGAAAGCTGACGTCCGCGGCTTTCCTTGCGTTCGGCAAGCCGTGGAAACAGCTCGTAAATTCGCGCGATCGTCCAAGGCCCGCTGCGCGCAAGCGGCACGCGCAGATTTTCTTCGACACTGAGATTGGCGAAGATTCTTCGTCCTTCGGGAACATAGCCCACGCCGTTCGCGGCGATCCGGAAAGTCGGCCAGCGCGTCGTATCCGCGCCGAAGATCGTCACGCGCCCCTGGCGTGCGGGTGTCAGACCCATAAGGGTGCGCAGCGTCGTGGTCTTGCCCGCGCCGTTGCGGCCAAGCAATGCTGTGATCCGACCTTCCTCGACCGCAAGGCTTACGCCGTGCAGGATGTGGCTCTTGCCGTAGTAGGTGTGAAGTTCCTCGGCGGTGAGCGCTGCGTTCATGTCACATCACCCAGGTACGCCGCCTGCACGGCCTCGTTCGCCACGATCTCCGCTGGCGCGCCCTCGGCGAGGAGCGTGCCCCGGTCAAGCACCGTGATCCGGTCGGCCAGATGGAACACCACGCGCATGTCGTGCTCGATCAGCACGATTGTGAATTTGCCGCCGCTGCGCAGACGGCGAATGAGCTGCGTAATCTCATTGGTCTCTTCGTCGCCCATGCCGGCGGTGGGTTCGTCGAGCAGCAGCAGACGAGGCCGCAAGGCCAGCGCCATGGCGATTTCTGCAACGCGCTGGTCGCCGTGCGAAAGCTCGCCGGTCAGCCGGTCGCGTTTCCCGGCTAGCCCGGTGAGTTCCAGCGTTTCTTCGACACGCTCGCGCACCCGTGCTTTTTCGGTGCGTCCGACCCACGGCCGCAAGCGGAATCCAGCCGTAACCTCCGCGCTGATGCGAACGTTTTCGAACACCGTGAGTGCCGGAAAGATCTCGGTAATCTGGAACGTGCGGGCGATGCCCGTCGCGACGCGCCGATGCGCCGGGAAGGCAGTGATGTCCTGCCCGTCGAACACGATTGTTCCTGTGGTCGGCGGGAAAAAGCCGCTGATGAGATTGAAGAAGGTGGTCTTGCCGGCGCCGTTTGGTCCGATGATGGCGCGCAACTCGCCTTCGTCGACGGCGAGCGAGACATCGCGTACGGCAGTGAGGCTGCCGAAGCGCTTGCTCACGCGCGCCACTTCGAGAACGCTCATGAATCGCTCCTGCGCCGGATAAAGCCGAGCAGACCCCGCGGGAAGAACAGCACGATCGCGATGAACAGCATGCCGACGAACGACATCCAGTTGACTGTGATACTCGACAGATAGTCCTGCAGCACGACGAATACCGCCGCGCCGAGAAGCGGTCCCCACAGGCTGCGCATGCCGCCCATCACCGCCATCATCACGAAGTCGCCGGACTGGCTGAAATGCAGTCCGCGAGGATCGGCGAAATTGTTCAGAAGGGCATAGAGCGCACCGGCAAACCCCATGAAAAGGCAGGAGAGCGTGAAAGCGATCCAGATATGAAAGTCGACGGGAATGCCCAGATAGCGCGCGCGCCGTTCATTTTCGCGGATTGCGATCATCGTGTGCCCGAACGGCGAGCGCAGGATGAAACCCATCAGACCGACGGCCAGCGCGAGGCAAAACAGGACAAAGTAATAGAACGCATCGGCATTCGACAGGATGTCGATGGTTGCGAAGCCGAGGTGAAGCGGCATGCGCGTGAACCCGCGCAAGCCGTCATCGCCGCCCGTCAACGAGCTCCATTGGAATGCGATGTAGTAAAAGACCTGTCCGAAGGCGATGGTGACCATCGCGAAGTACACGCCTCGCCGCCTTACGCAAAACGCACCGAGCAGCGCACCGGCGATCCCGCCGAGCAGCGTTCCGCACAGAAGAGCGAGCGGCGTGCTCGGCGCAAGGAATTTCAGCGCGAGGCCAGCGCCATACGCACCCAGCCCGAAATACGCGGCATGACCGAAGGACAACACGCCGGTGAAGCCGAGCAGAAAATTCACTGACATCGCGGCGAGACCGAGCACGAGCACGCGTGTGCCGAGCGCGGTATAGCCGCCGAGCGACGGCATCCAGTACGGAGCCAGCAGCAACACGGCCCAGATCGCCGCGAGCGTCAGCAGCCTGCGGTGCCTCGGCTGTCGCGCTTCGCTCATGTCAGCATGCCCTCCTCGCCGAGCAGGCCGTGTGGGCGCAGCAGCAGCACGATGGCCATCAGCACGTAGATGATCGCTTCGCTTGCTGCGGGCAGGAACACAGCGGTGATGCCGGAGGCGACGCCGATCAGCAAGCCGCCGAGCAGCGTGCCCGTGAGGCTGCCAACTCCGCCGACGATGATCGCTATGAAGCTCGGCATCAGGAGCCCCGTTCCCATCGTCGGCTCCAGACCAAGCTGGCCGGCGGCGAGCACCCCGCTCAGACCCGCGAGAAAGGCGCCGAGGGCGAAATTGAACGAACGCAGCCTGCCCACGTTGATGCCGAGTGCCGCCACTGTTTCGAGGTCGAGGGTGCCGGCGCGGATACGGATGCCGAGCCGGCTATAGCGCAGCAGGATGAAAAGCAGCGCCACTGTCACCGCCACCGTGGCGACCATGAAGAGGCGATAGCCGGTGATGAAGAAGAACGTGTTGCTCAGAGGCTGGGCTAGCACAGACGGAATGGTCACCGGTTTGCCTTGCGCGCCCCAGATGAAACGGGTGCCGTCCTCGAAGATAAACGCAAGACCGAACGTCAGGAGCAGGCTGTAGAGCGGGTCGCGCCCGTAGACTCGCCGGATGAGCACCCGTTCAAGGACGTAGCCGATCAGCGCCGTGCCCGGCGGTGCGATCAGCAGCGCGCCCCAGAACCCTACGTAGGGCGTGATCGTATAGGCAAAGTATCCGCCAGCGACAAGGAAGCCGCCGTGAGCGAAGTTGATGACATTGCTCAGGTTGAGAATGAGCGACAACCCGAGAGCCATCAGCACGTAAAACGCGCCGATGATCAGCCCGTTGGTGACGTTGAAGAGCAGCAGTTGAGTCATCGCTCACCATTCTTGTTATGGCACCTGTGCTTCGCTCGACGGTTGGTGCCGCAGTTCGACCACATACGGTCCACATACGTCCGACTTACGCGATGAGAACGGCGCCCGGCGAACCTGCCCGGGCGTTTGCGCTATCAGGAGGGCCACTGCAGTTTGCAGCCGGTTTCGCTCTCGGGAGGTGCGGTCTTGTCACCCGCGACCACGCGTTCTACGCGGAACAGGTCTTCCGGGTCACCCGCCGGCTGGGATAACGCTTCGCCCACGAACGACGACGTCATCAGCTGGTGATCCCCCTTGCGGTAGTAGCACTTGTTCGGCTGCAGCTTGACGTCGTCTGCCAATTCGAAGCCGCCTAGCGCCTCGGCGAGCTTTCTGGCGTCGAGCGTCTTCTCCTTGTTGGCGATGGCAGCAAGGGTATGCACGGATGTATAGCCGAACCAGTGACGCGCGGTGGGGACCTTGCCGCCGTTCACCTTACGGATGTCGGCAACAAACTTCTCGACTCCCGGCACACCCGGCTGCTTCCAGTACCACTCGAACATCCAGAAGCCAACGCGCGCCTCCGGCGGCATTGCCTCGAGCGACTCGAGCTCCTGCTGTAGCCCGGCGACGTGAATAGTCTTGCCGATGCCGAACTGTGCAATCTGCTTCAGGCAGTTGACCATGTCGGAGCCTTGCGGCAGCACAAGCAGGACGTCGGGATTCGCCGCGCGCGCCTTGATCAGATAGGCGGAGAAGTCAGTCGTGCCGAGCGGGGTGAGTTCGTTGCCTGTCATCGTGCCACCGAGCTTCTGCAGATCGGCGGCCGCGGCTTTCTGCAGCGTGTGGCCGAACGCGTAGTCCGGTGTGATGAAATGCCACTTCTTGCCGTACTTGGTGAAAAGCAGGTTCGCGACGGCGTTCGCCTCCATGCTGGTCGTGTTGCAGACGCGATAGACATTCCACTTGCAGTCGACGCCCGTGATCGTATCAGTGTGCCCGCCTGAAACGATATGCAGCACCTTCTTCTCATTGCTGACCTGGGAAATGGCCTGGGCGATACCGGAGTTCACGTCGCCGATGAGGAAGGTGACCTGATCGCGTTCGATCAGCTTGCGCGCCTTCTGCACGCCGGTGCCGACGTCGTTTGCCGAGTCTTCAACCATGAGTTCCACGGGCCGTCCTAGAATCCCGCCCTTGGCATTGATCTGCTGAACGGCAAGCCTCGCGCCCGTCACTTCATTCTGTGCAACTGCAGCATAAACGCCCGTCAACGGATCGACCATGCCGATTCGCAGCGGAGCCTCGCCGCGTGCCTTGATGATGAAGGGCGGCACCAACTGCAGTGCGGCTGCCGCAGCAGTCGCCTTGAGTACGGTGCGCCGACTGAAAGCAGGGATACGACTTGGTGTTGTCATAGGGTTCTCCCTCACCGTCATGTCGAATCTTTCGAGCCGCTGGATGGTTCGTCTGCGCGTGCGAAACGCACGCAATTCGATCTTGAACGCGTTCAAGGGAATCCACAAGACCCCATTTTCGCGCTGACAGACGCGCGACAGTGCGTAGCCCATCAAGAGGCTTTGTCCGGGCAACGGCAAACCGGCGAGCGATCATCGATACTGTTAGCAATGCTATATATAGAAATTCGAAGATTACGATTGGTGTGAGCCCTTTGACGGAAAACGGGATGCGTGAACAACGAGTTCCTTAAGACGTGAAGCCTGGCATGAGCGCGGCATTCAACCGGCGCGCGAGCAGTCCGCGAATTGCTTCATGCTTGCCCTGAGCATCAGATCTTTCCGGTCCACGAGCTCCAACGTGAGCGGCGAGAGATGCGCGTCGGTGACAACAAACGTCAGTTTCAGGTTCTAGCGCCCGCTTCGTGTCGAAAGTGAATCCGCGATGACATTGAAACAGGACTCTTGCGGTCAACGACTCGGGAGCGTCCGTTCGTCGAAGCGCAGCGGACGCACTACCACCCCGTGCGGAATGTCAGCCAGGGCTGACATGGGAGTCGCGGTCAGCGACGGCTAAACGACCGCAGGAGCTCCGTTCTCAGTTCGGAAACGTTCAGAACGTGCTGCGCGCGCGTTACCCCAACGTACGGCAGCAGCAAAAAGATGTCGCTGCCATTGAGTCTGGTCTCCCAAAGGCGTGCGCACAACAATGTGGACTTGCGTTCCGGAACGTCCTTCGACACTGAGCGCTTGTGCATCCAGCACAACCTCGCCCCCTTCAGCGCGGAGAATGCTGAACATCTTTTCGCTAACGACCCTGTTGTCGCGGCTGTTTCTTTTGTACCCGCTCGACCGTCGTCTTACGTCAATGCAAAGACACTCAATATCGGGCCGCGGAACCTTCCGTCGGATGAGGGCGATGTTCCTGTATGCGAACTTTTTCAGCGAGGTGTACTCAACCCTTTTGGAGCGGCACTTACCTACAGTGCGACGAAACCCCGCGCTCACGCAATGCGAGGATTCGTCGAATTCTCGAGAGGAGTGTCAGGGCAGCTTAAGCTTGCAAAATGCTGACACCCAGGCTTTAATGAGATGCATGTGATCCGAGTTGCTCGTCACGTGCGCAACCTCTGTTGAATCTATCGAACCTATCGCCATGTCTTTGAACCTCGATCCGCTTCGCACGTCCTTCCGCCTTCAAAGCGCGGCTGGAAGCGACGTTCGTTGGAATACGGGGATTGCAAGACGCAAGCGGAGCCGCGGTGGTCCCGCGGACAAGTCAGCACTTCTTTTTGCCCGGCACTTCGCATAACACAAAACAGCATCGCGAAGACCGGGCTCCTACCGCAACTGAGACTCGCCACCACCGTGCGCGGCAGCGCATGTCGCGACACGTGCTGTACGCGCGCGGATGGTCGTGTATCGCATTCCACTGGATCCTCGTTGTGCTGCGGATGCGCGGCCGCTTGCCGCGTGTCCGAAAAAGCAGCGAACGAACTCCATACGAGCAAGCGGGAAAACCATGAGAACGCAAGGAAAACATTCATTCGCGGCGCTGAACACTGCCGGAAAATCGCCCATCGAGGACACGGGTCGGTTTGCTGCGATGCAGTCCAGCATGTTGCAGACGGATCGCATTGCCCCGCTAAACCATTCTACTGAGCACAACGGCTACCTTCTGAGGGCTCGTGCCAAGCCTACGCATTGCGATCTGTACGCGGCCGATCTGGTTATTGAACGGCTTGGACATCCATCGCGGCACTTTCATGCTCTGGATCATTTCTACGATGCAGGGCAGGCACTTCGTTACGCGATCAGATGGGGAAGAATCTGGGTCGACCATCAGGCAAATAAGATCTTGAGCAACGCAAATCGTTCGGACCTCCTCAGGCGACAGTCTTGATGCCGCGCTTGATAACGGAGAATGTTCATATGCAGGCGATATCAAGATGCCAACGTAGCGGGACACTGCGCTTCGTGATTCGGGATCCGGCCCGTCCAACGGCGGCGCTATTGTACTGGCTGGCAATGCAGGAACCGTCGCGGCATGCGAGTTTTGTTGAAGTCAGCCAGAGTTTCGGTCCCTTGATGCAGGTCGTTTTCGCGGATGAGCGTCCCGGTGCGTTCGTCAACCGAAAAGCCGTGCGAAAAGCTGTCCGGACCGGAGTGATCGAGCGTCTCATCTTCTTCGATGATTCGTGGCTGGACGTATGGAGCGACAGCCACTGCGCGGATATCTGTAATCTTTATTCCTGTCGGAGGCACACATGTCAACGGCCAGAGCTGCTTCGCCGATTACCATGAAATCACCCCCCGAGGTCCCGCCGATCCTCTCAGAACACGACATGGATCGACTCAGGGCATGCGTGCTTTCGCCCATGGTGTCAGTCCAGCAGCGCGCGTTGGTGGAAGCACTGGAATCAATAGCCGTGATCGTCGATCCAATGGAGATTCCACCCGACGTGGTCACAATGAACACGACTGTTGAATGCACTGCTGTCGATGGCGCTGACCCGCATCGCTGGACGCTGGTCTATCCGGACGAGGCCGACTACCTGCAAGGGCGTCTATCCGTCCTGTCGCCGGCGGGCATTGCGCTACTTGGTGCGCGACATGGGCAGACCGTAGTGTGCTGCCCACCGAGCGGGCTGCCCACTCACTATGTAATCACTGGAATCCTGTGGCAGCCGGAGAGCCGGCATATGACGGAGTGTAGTAGGCGAAATAACACATCCGAAGACTGAGGAAACGGCCCCAACCTGCCGTGCCACCTCAGTACTTTTCCAGCGAATACGATCCAGACTGCCATTTTCAAGGACTTTCTGACGGCCGCGTGATGGGTGTGCAAAGTCGATGGTGGGCAGAACGCCGAGTTCTTCGCGCACTGGACACCCGCGCATCCGTCTCATCGGTTTTCACAGTCTTGTGCCGCGTGAGTACCGCATCTCGGTCAACAGCCAGCTCGACTTCTTCATCATCGATCCGGTGAACAAATTCGTCATGGAGAACAACTAAAAGGCGTAACACGGAAACGAGCAACTTAATCGTGGCCGGCGCTCCGTCAAACAGTTGTCGATCGACACCCGAGCTTCCAGAACTACCGCTCGCCCTTATTGTCTCCACAGCCTCGACTGTATTCCGCTGTAAGCCGACGCCCACCGGGGACAATGACGGATGCCCACTCGGCCTCGTGGACTGCTCCATGTAACCAATTGTGGCCGTGCGCCTGTCCGCAGCAATCGCGACTTCGCCGGTCAGTTTCTTTTGTTGCTCGTAGCGTTGAGATCGACCGGCGACCGGACAGGACCCTGGCGCTTTTTGCTCTTCCGATGCGAGGCGCGTCGAACAACCTGGCAGCCGACGCGCTACAAATGCTTACAAAGTGAGCACCTCTGCACGTGCACCGCCCTCGTCGACGCGACGTTATTGCAGGCACACACCAGTGGAGGCCGCAATGAACACAAACGTCACGAACAGCATCGCGCAACGCAGCCGCATTCATCCGTTGATCGCGGGCGCAGCCGTGTCCGTCATCCTCGCCTGTGCGACAGGCGTCGCAGCGATGACAGGTATCCTTCCCGTCTCGCATGCAGTGTCGTCGCCCAGCGCGCAGATCGCGGCAGCCACTGCGCAGCCAGCGAGCTTGCCGCTGGCCGTACAACAACCCAATCCGGTTCAACCCGCGGTTCAACCGGCGGCTCAGGCTTATGCGCAACAGACGGGAACCGCGGCTCCCCCGCGCGTTCATCACACGCACAAGCCGCACGTCGCGCCCGCCCCGCAGTACGCAAACAGCGACTACTCGCAGGCGCCTTCGCACCCCTCCGGCACACGACAGATCGCCACCGATCCGGACGCTGGTGAAGTCGTCGCGATCACTCCGATTCAGACGTCCGAGCCGACGACCGGCCTCGGCGCAGTCGGCGGTGCTGTTGCGGGTGGACTCATCGGCAATCAGATCGGCGGTGGACGCGGCCGCATTCTCGCCACGGTCGCGGGCGCCGTCGGCGGCGGTCTCGCGGGCAACGGCATCGAGCATGTGGTACGCAAGCAGACCAGCTACCAGGTACAGGTCCGCATGGAAGACGGAAGCTACCGCAATTTCAGCTATTCGACGCAGCCGCCCGTGCAGATTGGACAGCGCGTTCATGTGTCGGGCGATACGTTGACCTCTTCGTGACCGAGTATTGTCCGGCACGGTACAGAACGACCCGTCATGCGCGAGCCGTGGTTACATCGGTTCCAGCAGCATGTGCGTGGCCGCGGCTGGGGACTTCGTCTGACGACCAGCAGTCGGCCATGCCTGAACGCTCCTTGCGAATGGCTGCTTTCAGGCAGCCCGGCTGGAGTGACGCGTGCAGCCATCCGCGCCGGTAACGTCCATCAATACCCAACCGACATTCGTCGACACCGGAAGGCGGGTCACTCGTCGGCCTAAACCGACGTTCAGACATCGCCTTTCGTGACGTAGCTTCAGGTTACTTTGCCGTCGTTCGGACCTGCGCGACCGCGAACGTCTGGTTCACTGTCAGCGGATGCATACCATGCAGGCGCCTTGTACACGAAGTATTGACCACCGTCTGCACCTCAAGGCGAGGGCGTCGCCTGTCGGTTTCCACCCGTGCTCGTCACCGCGTCTCTTTCCGCTCGATGCTTCGCGGCAACCTTCTCTTCCGCGGCCTGAATATCGGCGGGGTACGAACCATCGTCGCCCTGCGACGGGTTATAACCCGCCGCCTCCAGTTCTTCGAGCTCATGCATGACTTCCGCACGGGTGCGTTGATGGGTGGCAGGCTCCGGCATGGTTTGCGCACCAACGCTCACTGTACCGGCCATCAGCATTGTGCCTGCGATCACGAAGTTGCGTAGTGGCAGAACAACGCACCTGGCTATCGGATGCGATCTCATGTGGTACTCCTTTTACCTCGGGGGTATTTGCAAAATGGAATGGCTGGCGTTCAATGCGCCTTGTCGTCTGGGAGAGAAGCGTTCTGGCGCGCGAGATGTTCACGCTTCATACGTGCGACTTGCCCCGCGTGGATCGGATTGACATCTGGATACGAGGTATCGGTCACAAAGTTCAGACCGTTTTGCTGTGCTTCGATCAGCTCCTGATAGATCTCGGCGCGGGCCTTGCCTTGAGAAAACGCGTTCGGCGATGCGAGAGTCAACAGCGAAATGGCGATCACGATAGATTTTTTCATTTCATACTCCTTAGCGAATGTGTGAGTGTTGCTCGATGAGCATTGTGTAGACGCCACTTCGTCGCCGGATATTCCCGATCTTTGTCAAGCAGGACGTCGGCGGAGGCCCCCTCGCGTGTGGTCGTGTCGTATCAGCATTCATCACCTGTTCTGCAATCTTCGACGTTCAAGGCCGTTACGTAACTGGCCTGCGACGAACGCGCTAATGATCAGGAACAGGTAGAGGGTGACGAGATGGTGACGCCAGGCATCAAGGGCGAGTTGGTGCGAAACCAGTTTCGGATCGGGGGGCGGAAGCATGGAGCCCTTCGCCTCGACGGCTCGCATCATCCGGATAAAGCCTCCTGCGGAGAGCAGTGGCAACAGGACGACGAGTGCCAGCAGCGCGGGCTTCACGCGGCGCGCCAACGGATGATGGCGCAACCGGAACCACAGCCCGAGGCATCCGTGTATCCAGCCGGGCGCGAGCAGTGCAAGTTGCAGGCCCTGCGTGCCGCTGGTAAGCAGCACGGTGACGACTCGCTCGTAATCAGGCTCGAAGCCATAGAGCGAGGAGGCGAGTCGGGTTGTCACCGCGTGGCGGATCAGCAGCAGCGGCAGGCTGAGGCCTGCCCAGAGGCGGAGCCATTCGGTGGGCGGCAGTGCCCAGTGGCGGCGCCCGTATATCGTGCGCACCGCCAACGCAAAATGCAGCAAAGCTGCGCCGTACAGCGCGATCGTTCCAGGGGCGCTACGCCAGAGTCGGAGCGCCACCACGAGACCGCGTCCGGCAAGGTCCAGTGACCAGATGCCGAGCGCGTGATTGGTCAGGTGGAGAAAAAGATAGGTCAGCAGCACCATGCCCGACCCGAGTTGAGAACCACGCAGAACGGATTGCATCTGGACTCTCGATTCACTGTGTGGTGTGCGCACCGTGGGCGTTTCTTATTTCACACTCAGTTGAGTGTCGCGCGACATGCATTGAGCAGATGCAGTTGTTGCGTGGGATGTCCCGGCACCTTCGATAGCACACCGGCGCATCCTGCCAGACGGGTTAGCCACTGTTGAACGGCGCGAGGTCAAGTCACTCTGATTTGCTGCGCACTGACATACTGTTTCGGCAAATCGCAGTAACGCGGATACCGAACCGCATACGCTCTGGTATTCCTCGCTGCCTATTCTGCCGTCGAGGACGACTGTCAATCCCGATGCACGGGCCATGTCGATGATGTCCATCGTGGTCACCCAGTTCGTGTGTCCAGCCTGCAATACCGTGAGCACGCGACGGTTATTCCCTGATTCGACGAGACCCCCGGGGGGTAAAACAATGTGAGGGCGCCCGCGCTCGACACGCGCAAGCACGTTGCAGCAGCGCGGTAAGGGTGAGTGACCTGTTGTGCGCCAGCGGCGAGATTTCCGATCGGGGAATAAAACGGCCGACGCGGCAGTTTAGCGCTCGAAACCAGCCACGGAGGTCCACCGGATGATCCGGCGGTCTACCTCCTGAACCCCAGTCGAGAGGACACCATGTCGTCAGATCTTCCCTCCAATCCGTCGCGCCGCAGCGCGTTGAAATGCCTGGCCTACGGTGGCGCGGGTACCTTGTTTGTCCTGGCCGGTGGCGTCCTCACGCCAGTGCAATTGGCCCTTGCCGCCGGTACGAAGGACGAGTCCGCGGCCTCGGGCGTTCCCCTGTTCCTGCAGATCAGCGACACGCATATCGGCTTCAACAAGGAAGCCAATCCGGATGTCGCGGGAACGCTGAGGCAGACGATTGACTTCGTTGACGCCATGCCGGTCAAGCCGGCCCTGACGATTCACACGGGCGATATCACCCATCTCTCGAGGGCCGCAGAGTTCGACCTTGCAGCCCAATTGCTGGCGGGGTTGAACATCACCGAGTTGCACACCGTGCCCGGAGAACATGATGTGACAGACGGGCCTGGAACTGAATACTTCAACCGCTTCGGCCAGGCCTCAGGCAACAAGGGCTATTACAGCTTCGACCACAGTGGTGTGCACTTCATCGGGCTCGTCAACGTGATGCATTTCAAGCCAAATGGTCTGGGGAGCCTGGGCGATGACCAGCTTTCCTGGCTGGAGAACGATCTGAAGGGGCGTTCGTCCAGCACGCCGATCGTTGTGTTTGCACACATGCCGATGTGGACGATTTACGAACCGTGGGGTTGGGGCACCGGCGATGCAGGCCTGGCGATGAGCTACCTGAAGCGGTTTGGTTCGGTGACAGTGCTGAATGGACATATCCATCAGATCGTTTCCAGGGTGGAGGGGAATATCACCTTCCATACAGCGCGCTCGACCGCCTATCCGCAACCGACGGCCGGCAATGGCCCCGGACCCATGCCGCTATCGGTGTCGAACGATCAGCTCCCGAGAATGCTTGGTGTGACCAGCATCAAGATCTCGCGCCATCCGCTCAAGGCGACGCTTGCAGACACGACGCTCGCCTGATTCCAGACACCACTTGCTCACTCATCCAGGATCCCAATCATGCTTTCCACTTTCTTTCGTCGCGCATTTGTCGGCTCTATCGGGGGCGGGATGCTCATGGCAGCATTGGCTTGCGGGTCGACTGTCGCGCATGCGCAGGACGCCAATGCGGTTGTTATCAAGAATTTCATGTTTTCGCCGATGTCCCTCACGGTCAAGGTCGGCTCGACCGTGATGTGGAAGAATCTGGATGGCGAACCGCACACGGTCGTCAACGATGCCGGCATATTCCACTCGGCCGCGCTCGATCAGAACGATACATATCAATTCAAGTTCGACAAGCCGGGGGTCTACAAGGTGTTCTGTGGCATACACCCGAACATGAAAGCGACCATCACTGTGCAGTAGGAGACGGTCACCAATAAGGTCACTGAATAGAGAAGTCAGACCAGGGACAACACGAAGATAACGGGAAGTTATCAGCAAGGCAGCAGCTTTCATTATTCAACGGTGGCCCGATTCCTTACATTGTGCGGCAGATGCGATATGGCTCTGTCAACGGGAACGAGGACACACAATGAAACTGCTGCGATATGGCGCCCCTGGCCGCGAGAGGCCGGGCATTCTCGACCGCAATCACGCGATACGCGACCTGTCCGGCGTGATCGACGATATCGCGGGCTCGACGTTGCTACCCGAATCGCTGGAGCGGCTACGCCAGATCGACATCGAGTCGCTGCCCGTCGTTCCCGCCGATGAACGGATCGGCGCGTGCGTGGGCCGCATCGGCAAGTTCGTCTGCATCGGGCTGAACTACGCGGACCATGCCGCCGAATCGAATCTGCCTGTTCCCGGCGAGCCCGTCGTCTTCAACAAGTGGACCTCGGCCGTCGTGGGCCCGAACGACGACGTGCGCATTCCGCGCGGCTCGCAGAAGACCGACTGGGAAGTGGAACTGGGCGTCGTGATCGGCAAGGGCGGCGCATACATCGAAGAGGCCGACGCGCTCAGTCATGTCGCCGGATATTGCGTTGTCAACGACGTATCCGAGCGCGAATATCAGATCGAACGCGGTGGCACCTGGGACAAGGGCAAGGGCTGCGATACGTTCGGCCCGATTGGCCCGTGGCTCGTCACCGCCGACGAAGTGCCCGACCCGCAGCGCCTGAGTCTCTGGCTCGAAGTGGACGGCAAGCGCTATCAGAACGGCAGCACGAGCACGATGATCTTCAACGTTGCGCACATCGTTTCGTACCTGAGCCGCTTCATGAGCCTGCAACCGGGCGACGTGATCGCGACGGGCACGCCGCCGGGTGTCGGCATGGGCCAGAAGCCCGAGCCCGTCTATCTGCGCGCGGGGCAGACGATGCGGCTCGGCATCGAAGGGCTCGGCGAGCAGCAGCAACGCACCGTCGCGGCATAAGGAGCACGCTCATGAACCACTACGACTTCACGCAGCGCGCGGCCGTCGTCACGGGTGGCGCGCAGGGCATCGGGTATGCGGTCGCGGAGCGGCTGTTGCGGGGCAACGCGCGCGTCGCGCTATGGGACCGCGACGCAGCCGCGCTCGCCGATGCGAAAGCGAGTCTCGCGCACTTCGGCGATGTCGAGACAGTGCTCGTCGACCTCACGCAACGCGATGCCGTGCAGGCGGCCACCGACCACACCGTCGCGCGTCTGGGCGCCATCGACATTCTCGTTCACAGCGCGGGCATCGCGGGTGCGAACGCACCGCTCGCGGACTACGCGCCGGACGAATGGGCGCGCGTGATCGACGTCGATCTGAACGCGGCGTTTCACGTCAACCAGTCTGTGGTGAAGACGATGATCGCGCGCGGCTATGGACGCATCGTCAATATCGCCTCGATCGCGGGCAAGGAAGGCAATCCGAACGCGAGCGCCTACAGCGTCGCAAAGGCAGGGGTCATCGCGCTGACGAAGAGCCTTGGCAAGGAAACGGCTGCGCTTGATATCGCCGTCAACGCAATCACGCCCGCTGCCGCGCGCACGCGTATCTTCGAGCAGATGACGCAGCAGCACATCGACTACATGCTCTCGAAGATTCCGCGCGGCCGTTTCGTCGATGTGAAGGAAATCGCATCGATGGTCGCGTGGCTCGTATCGGCGGAAAATTCGTTCACGACGGGCGCGGTGTTCGACCTGTCGGGGGGCCGCGCGACGTATTGACGAGTGCGGTTTGCGCGGACCCGAAGCATCCGTTCGCTGACGGTTGACGCAATCGCACGTGTCAACGGTCCGCGCTTTCAGCATCGCTTCTGGCGGATATCTGATCATGAACACACGAAGCACGCCGCGCTATCGCGGCATTTTCCCCGTCGTGCCGACGACCTTCACCGAAACAGGCGCGCTCGATCTCGACAGTCAGAAGCGCGCGCTCGATTTCATGATCGACGCGGGCTCGGACGGCTTGTGCATTCTCGCGAACTTCTCCGAGCAGTTCGCGCTCTCCGACGACGAGCGCGACACGTTGACCCGCGTGATGCTCGAACACGTCGGTGGCCGCGTGCCCGTGATCGTGACGACGAGCCATTACAGCAGCGCCGTCTGCATCGAACGAAGCCGGCGTGCGCAGGCCCAGGGCGCGTCGATGGTGATGGCGATGCCGCCGTACCACGGCGCGACGTTCCGCGTGCCCGAGTCGCAGATCTACGAGTTCTACGCGCGGCTGTCGGACGGCATCGGCATTCCCATCATGATTCAGGACGCGCCCGCGAGCGGCACCGCGCTGTCGGCTGCGTTCCTAGCGCGGATGGCGCTTGAGATCGAACACGTGTCGTACTTCAAGATCGAAACGCCGGGCGCGGCCGCGAAGCTGCGCGAACTGATCCGCGTCGCGGGCGAAGCAGTCGAAGGTCCGTGGGACGGCGAAGAAGCGATCACGCTGTTCGCCGATCTCAACGCGGGCGCGACGGGCTCGATGACGGGCGGCGGCTACCCGGACGGCATTCGCCCGATACTCGAGGCTTTCCGCGAAGGCAGGCGCGACGACGCCTTCGCGCACTATCAGCGCTGGCTGCCGCTGATCAATCACGAGAACCGGCAGGCGGGCCTGCTTGCCGCGAAGGCGCTGATGAAGGAAGGTGGCGTGATCGCGTGCGAGAGCCCGCGCCATCCGCTGCCGCCGATGCATCCCGCCACGCGCGCCGAATTGATCGATATCGCGCGGCGGCTCGATCCGTTGGTGCTGCGTTGGGGGAATTGAACGCATAGCCAGGCCGCACAGAATTCACCACACACAAACACACGAGGAGACAGAATGGATGGAAAGCTGATTGGGGCGTCCGCGCCGGCCACGACTACAGGCATGAATTTCCGCTGGCGCGTGCTGATCTGGCTGCTGATCGGCGGCATCATCAACTATCTGGACCGCGCGAGTCTTTCGATCGCGGCGCCCGGCATGATTCACGATCTCGGGCTCACGCGCACGCAGATCGGTCTGCTCGGCACCGTATTCGCGTGGACGTATGCCGTGATGCAGTTGCCCGCGGGATGGATCATCGATCGTTTCGGCGCGAAGAAAGCGTACGCGATCGGATTGATCTGGTGGAGCGTCGCGACATGGCTGACAGGCGTGGTCGGTTCGATCTCGGGGCTGATCGTGATGCGCGCGCTGCTTGCCGTCGGCGAGGCGCCTTGCTGGCCGACATCGGCGAAGATCACGGCCGCGTGGTTCCCCGACAAGGAACGCGGCTTCGCGACGGGCATCTGGGACTCGTCGTCGAAATGGGGGCCCGCGCTCGCGCCCGCTATTCTCGTCGGGCTGATGATCGCGTTCGGCTGGCGCTCGCTCTTTCATGTGACGGGCGCGGTGGGCATCGCATTCGCGATTCTGTTCCTGTTCCTCTATCGCAATCCGATGCAGAGCAAGCGGCTTTCGCGCGAAGAGTTCGCTTATATCGAAGCGGGCGGCGGCGGACATGAGCGCTCGCTCGCGACGTCGGCGATCAAGTGGCGCTCGCTGTTTGGACATCGCAGCGTGTGGGGGATGATTCTCGGCTACTTTTGCGCAATCTGGCTGTGGAATCTGTTTCTCGTGTTTCTGCCGCTGTATCTGCTTGACCGCTTTCACATCTCGCTCGCGCAACTCGGCGTGTACGCGAGCATTCCGTGGTTCGGCGGCGCGGCGGGTGAGATCGTCGCGGGCTGGATTGCGACGAAGCTCGTCGATCGCGGTGTCGCGTCGGCGATGAGCGCGAAGCGCATCATCATCGTGTGCTCGTCGCTGGGCGCGGCGGCTTGTGCCATCGCGTTGCCGTTCACGCAATCGATCACGACGACGCTCGTGCTGATGACAGTCGGTCTCGCGTTCATCGCAGCGACGATCGGCAATGCGTGGGCGCTTGCGGCGGATATCGCGCCTTCGTCGATGGTCGCTTCCGTCAGCTCGATCCAGAACTTCGGCGGTTATTTTGGCGGTGCGTTTTCGCCCGTTGTCGCAGGGTTTATCGTCGATCGCACGGGTTCTTACTCGCTTGCGTTCGTGATCGGCGGGGCGATTGCGGGATGTGCCGCGCTGTTCTACTGGTTCATGGCGCGGCGGACCGTGGCGGATGGGGTGATGGAGCGAAGCGCTGGTTGATTTTATGGTTCGAACGACGAGTGGTCGTTAGTATTCGACGTCACTCGTCGTTCGGTCTGCCGCATGCATGGCGGCAGACGATGCACAAACTACGCTACATCACTCGGACGGCACCCGCACCCAACCCTCCATCAGCACTCGCGCGCTGCGGCTCATGACGGCCTTCTTCACGGTCCACTCGCCGTTTGCCTGAGTCGCCTGGGCGCCGACCCGCAGCGTCCCCGACGGATGACCGAAACGCACGGCGTTGCGCTCGCCGCCGCCCGCCGCGAGATTCACGAGCGTGCCCGGAATCGCGGCTGCCGTGGCGATCGCGACGGCAGCCGTGCCCATCATCGCGTGATGCAGCTTGCCCATCGACATCGCGCGCACGAGCAGATCGACGTCGCCCGCTTCCACGCGCTTGCCGCTCGATGCCGTATAACCCGTGGGCCGTGCGACGAACGCGACTTTCGGCGTGTGCTGGCGCTTCGCGATTTCATCGAGGTTCTTGATGAGGCCCATGCGCAGCGCGCCATGCGCGCGAATGGTCTCGAACTTCTTGAGCGCCGCGTCGTCGCTGTTGATCGCGTCCTGTAACTCCGTGCCCGTGTAGCCGATCGCCTCCGCGTTCACGAAGATCGTCGGAATGCCCGCGTTGATCATCGTCGCCTTCAGCGTGCCGACGCCGGGCACGTCCAGATCGTCGACGACACTGCCCGTCGGGAACATCGCGCCTTCTTCCTCGGCGGCGGGGTCCATGAATTCGAGCTGCACTTCGGCGGCGGGGAACGTCACGCCGTCGAGCTCGAAGTCACCCGTTTCCTGCACGGCGCCGTTGGTCATCGGCACGTGCGCGATGATCGTCTTGCCGATGTTCGCCTGCCAGATGCGCACGATCGCGATGCCGTTGTCCGGCACGCGCTCGGGATCGATGAGGCCGCCACTGATCGCAAACGGTCCCACAGCCGCCGACAGGTTGCCGCAATTGCCGCTCCAGTCGACAAACGCCTTGTCGATCGACACCTGGCCGAAGAGATAATCGACATCGTGATCCGGCCTGCTGCTCTTCGCGACGATCACCGTCTTGCTGGTGCTCGACGTCGCGGCGCCCATGCCGTCGATCTGCTTGCCATAAGGATCGGGGCTGCCGATCACGCGCATCAGCAATGCGTCGCGTGCCGCGCCGGGCACCTGCGCGGCTTCGGGCAAGTCCTTCAGTCGAAAGAACACGCCTTTGCTGGTGCCGCCGCGCATGTAGGTCGCGGGAATCCTGATCTGGGGTGCGTGTGCCATGTGTTGTGGTCCTGATGAGACGAGGGGGGTGCAATGCGCACCGCCCATGCATGAACGAACAGTGTGTGTCAGGCCGCTGCCTTCGACGACTCCAGGAAGTCTTGCGCGAAGCGTTGCAGCACGCCGCCCGCTTCGTAGATCGACACTTCTTCCGCCGTGTCGAGACGACAGGTGACGGGCACTTCGACGCGCTCGCCGTTCCCGCGATGGATCACGAGCGTGAGGTCCGCGCGCGGCTTGCGCTCGCCGATCACGTCATAGGTTTCCGTACCGTCGATGCCGAGCGCGAGCCGGTTGACGCCCGGCTTGAATTCGAGCGGCAGCACGCCCATGCCGATCAGGTTCGTACGGTGAATGCGCTCGAAGCCTTCCGCGACGATCGCTTCGACGCCCGCGAGCCGTACGCCCTTCGCGGCCCAGTCGCGCGACGAGCCCTGGCCATAGTCCGCGCCCGCGACGATGATCAGCGGCTGCTTGCGGTCCATGTAGGTTTCGATCGCTTCCCACATGCGCGTAACCTTGCCTTCGGGCTCGATACGCGCGAGCGATCCCTTCTTCACCTGGCCATCGACGACAGCCATTTCGTTGATCAGCGTCGGGTTCGCGAAGGTCGCGCGCTGTGCGGTGAGGTGATCGCCGCGATGCGTCGCGTACGAGTTGAAGTCCTCTTCGGGCAGGCCCATCTTCGCGAGGTATTCGCCCGCTGCGCTGTTCGCGAGAATCGCGTTCGACGGCGACAGGTGATCGGTCGTGATGTTGTCGCCGAGCACGGCGAGCGGGCGCATGCCCTTCAACGTGCGCTCTCCCGCCAATGCGCCTTCCCAGTACGGCGGACGGCGAATGTACGTGCTTTGCGCACGCCAGTCGTACAGCGGGCTAATTGGCTCGCCGCTCGCGGCCGTGACGGCGAACATCGGCTCATAGACCTTGCGGAACTGCTCGGGCTTCACGCTCTGCGTGACGATCGCGTCGATCTCCTCGTCGCTCGGCCAGATGTCCTTGAGATAAACAGGCTTGCCGTCCTTGTCGGTGCCGAGCGAATCGCGTTCGATGTCGAAGCGGATCGTGCCCGCAATCGCATATGCGACGACGAGCGGCGGCGACGCGAGAAACGCCTGCTTCGCATACGGATGAATGCGGCCATCGAAGTTGCGATTGCCCGACAGCACGGCAGTCGCGTACAGATCGCGGTCGATGATCTCCTGCTGGATCTTCGGATCGAGCGCGCCCGACATGCCGTTGCAGGTCGTGCACGCAAACGCGACGATGCCGAAGCCGAGCTTCTCCAGATCGGGCAGCAGATCGGCTTCCTGCAAATACAGTTCGACCGCTTTCGATCCCGGTGCAAGCGACGACTTCACCCACGGCTTGCGCGTGAGGCCGCGCGCATTCGCATTGCGCGCGAGCAGGGCCGCTGCGATCACGTTGCGCGGATTGCTCGTGTTCGTGCAGCTCGTGATCGCGGCGATGATGACAGCGCCATCGGGCATCTGGCCCGGCACGTCTTCCCACTTGCCCGCGATGCCGCGTTCGGCGAGATCGGAAGTGGGCAGGCGCTTGTGCGGATTCGACGGACCCGCCATGTTGCGTACGACCGTCGAGAGGTCGAATCTGAGCACGCGCTCATATTCGGCGTCTTTCAGCGAATCGGCCCACAGTCCCGCCGTTTTTGCGTACGTTTCGACGAGCTTCACTTGCTCGTCGTCGCGACCCGTCAGGCGCAAATAGTCGATCGTCTGTTCGTCGATGAAGAACATCGCGGCCGTCGCGCCGTATTCGGGCGCCATGTTGGAGATCGTCGCGCGGTCGCCGAGCGTGAGGCTCGACGCGCCAGCGCCGCGAAACTCCAGATACGCGCCAACCACTTTTTCCTTGCGCAGGAATTCCGTCAGCGCGAGCACGATGTCGGTGGCCGTGATGCCCGGCTGACGCTTGCCCGACAGCTCGACGCCGACGATATCGGGCAGCCGCATCCACGACGCGCGGCCCAGCATCACGTTCTCCGCCTCCAGCCCGCCGACGCCGACGGCGATCACGCCGAGCGCATCGACGTGCGGCGTGTGGCTGTCGGTGCCCACGAGCGTGTCGGGATACGCGACGCCATCGACGGCATGAATCACGGGCGACATCCGCTCCAGATTGATCTGATGCATGATGCCGTTGCCCGGCGGAATCACATCGACGTTCTTGAACGCCTTCTTGGTCCAGTTGATGAAATCGAAGCGGTCTTCATTGCGCCGGTCTTCGATCGCGCGGTTCTTCGCGAACGCATCGGGGTCGAAGCCGCCGCATTCGACGGCCAGCGAGTGATCGACGATCAGCTGCACGGGGACGACGGGGTTCACCTTCGCGGGGTCGCCGCCCTGATCGGCGATCGCATCGCGCAGGCCCGCGAGATCGACGAGCGCCGTCTGCCCCAGAATGTCATGGCACACGACGCGCGCCGGAAACCACGGAAAATCCAGCTCGCGCTTGCGCTCGATGATCTGCTTGAGCGAAGCGGTGAGCGTCGCCGGATCGCAGCGTCGCACGAGATTTTCAGCGTGGACGCGCGACGTGTACGGCAGCTTGTCGTAGGCGCCCGGCTGGATCGCGTCGATGGCGGCGCGCGTGTCGAAGTAATCCAGCGAGGTGCCGGGCAGCGGTTTGCGGTATTCGGTATTCATGACGTAGGGACAGTGCGGTAGTAGTCGGGAGCGTCGGGCGCTGAACGCTCCTTTGAGGTCTTCTCGCGAAGTTTAGCGCGTCAGTGGACGGCTCGCGCGGTAAAGCACGCGGTGTAAAAAGCAGCCTTGGCTCGTGGGTATGACGAGCCAAGGCCCAAGTGCATCGCAGCTCTCGCGCAGCGATACAGAAGACAGCTCATCTATCAGGCGCGCTTCGAGAGCGGCACGAACGGCAGATCATCCGGACCCGTGTAGTTCGCGCTCGGCCGAATGATCTTGTTGTCGATGCGCTGTTCGATGATGTGCGCGGCCCAGCCGGACGTGCGCGAAATCACGAACAGCGGCGTGAACATGGCCGTCGGCACGCCCATCATGTGATACGACACCGCGCTGAACCAGTCGAGGTTCGGGAACATCTTCTTGACGTCCCACATGACCGTCTCGAGCCGCTCGGCGATGTCGAACATCTTCATGTTCGACGCTTCCTTCGACAGCTTCTTCGCCACGTCCTTGATCACCTTGTTGCGCGGATCGGAGATCGTGTACACCGGGTGGCCGAAGCCGGTCACGACTTCCTTGTTCTCGACGCGGCGGCGGATGTCGGCTTCCGCTTCGTCCGGCGTCTGGTAGCGCGACTGGATCTCGAACGCGGCCTCGTTCGCGCCGCCGTGCTTCGGTCCGCGCAGCGCGCCGATCGCGCCCGTGATGGCCGAATAGATGTCCGAGCCTGTGCCCGCGATCACGCGGCCCGTGAACGTCGACGCGTTGAATTCGTGCTCCGCGTACAGGTTCAGCGACACGTGCATCGCGTCGATCCACGACTTCGACGGCTCCACGCCATGCAGCAGATGCAGGAAGTGGCCGCCGATCGAATCGTCGTCGGTTTCGACTTCGATCCGCTTGCCGTTGTGCGAGTAGTGATACCAGTACAGCAGCATCGAGCCGAGCGAGGCCATCAGCTTGTCGGCGATGTCGCGCGCGCCCGCGAGATTGTGATCGTCCTTCTCCGGCAGCACCGTGCCCAGCGCGGAGACGCCCGTGCGCATCACGTCCATCGGATGCGCGGCGGCGGGAATCCATTCGAGCACGGCCTTCACGTTCGCGGGCAGCCCGCGCAACGCTTTCAGCTTCGTCTTGTACGCAGCGAGTTCGGCGACGTTCGGCAGCTTGCCGTGCACGAGCAGATACGCGACCTCTTCGAATTCGCACGCGCCCGCGATGTCGAGAATGTCATAGCCGCGATAGTGCAGGTCGTTGCCCGTCTTGCCGACCGTGCACAGCGCGGTGTTGCCCGCCGTCACGCCCGACAGGGCCACGGATTTCTTCGGCTTGAACGCGCCTGCGTTCGGTGTGTTGTTGTCTGCTTCGCTCATGTGTCTTCCTCCAGATGCCATTACTTGTTCGCGGCGAACAGCGCGTCGAGCTTGTCCTCGTACGCGTGATAGCCAAGGTACTTGTAGAGATCGTCGCGCGTCTGCATCGTCGGCACGGCTGCTTTTTGCGTGCCGTCGCGCAACACCGTCTCGTAGAAATTGAGCGCCGCCGCGTTCATCGCGCGATACGCGCCGCAGCAATACAGTGCGATATCGACGTTCGCTTCGCGCAGCTCCGTCGTCGTGAAGAACGGCGTCGAGCCGAACTCGGTCAGGTTCGCGAGAATCGGCACCTTCACGGCGGCCTTGAAGCGGCGATAGTCGTCGAGCGTCTTCATCGCTTCGGGGAAGATCATGTCCGCGCCCGCTTCGACATAGGCGACGGCGCGCTCGATCGCGGCGTCGATGCCTTCGGCGGCGGCTGCGTCGGTGCGGGCCATGATGACGAACTGATCGTCGGTGCGCGCATCGACGGCGGCCTTCACGCGGTCGACCATCTCTTCCTTCGCCACGACTTCCTTGTTCGGCCGGTGGCCGCAGCGCTTCTGGCCGACCTGGTCTTCCAGGTGAACAGCCGCGACGCCCGCCTTGATGAACGAGCGGACCGTGCGCGCGATGTTGAAGGCGCCGCCCCAGCCCGTGTCGATATCGACGAGCAGCGGCAGGTTCGTGGCGTCGGTGATGCGGCGCGCGTCCGTCAGCACGTCGTCCATCGTGCTGATGCCCAGATCGGGAATGCCGAGCGAGTTTGCGGCCACGCCGCCGCCCGACAGATACACGGCCTTGAAGCCGACGGCTTCGGCCATCTTCGCGGCGTACGCGGTGATCGCGCCGACGACCTGCAGCGGTTGTCCTTCTGCGACGGCCTGGCGGAACGCGGCGCCGGCGCTAGCGGGTTGTTTGGCTGAATTCAATTTGGGGCTCCGTTGATTGCGGGCCTCTAATCGCAAGCAGCGTGCCAGGGTGGACCGCGTCGCTAAGTCTCTGATTTTGTGGAACGCGCGTTCGAACAGCATTTCGCGTGAGTTTCAGAAATGGAATCACGCGTTTCTGTTGTGAAACTTATAATGAATGGAAACCACGATCCGCACCGAGCCCGTCCATGAGTACGCCTTCCGTCGCCTCCCATTCCCGTCCGCGCATCTGGGCGATGGGCATCAGCCGTTTGCGCGATCTGTTCGTCGATATCGCGAGCGAGTATGCGGGCCGCGCCGACGTGCGCATCGTCGCGCGCGGTTTCGACGATGCCATGCAGGAGATCGACGCGGCGGGCGCCGAGCGCCCCGACGTGATCGTGGCGGGCGGCTCGAATGGCGCGTATCTGAAGGCGCGCGTCGACGTGCCCGTGGTGGTCATCACGCCGACGGGCTTCGATGTGATGCAGGCGCTCGCGCGCGCGAGACGCGATGGCGATTCGGTGGCGCTCGTCACGCACGGCGAGACGCCCGACGAGGTCAAGCGCTTCACGGCCGCGTACGGCGTCGATGTGATCTTCGCGTCGTACCGTTCGACGGAAGACGCGGAGCAATGCGTGCGCGAACTGCGCGAGCGCGGCGTCGATGCAGTCGTCGGGCCGGGCCACGTGACCGATCTCGCGGAGCGCGCGGGCATGGGTGCCGTGTTCCTCTATTCGCGCACGTCGGTGCGCGCGGCGTTCGATACGGCGCTCGAAGTCGCGCAGGCGACGCGCGCCGAAGGCGTACGCCGTCAGCGTCTTGACAACCTGTTGCAGCATTTGCGCGACGGCGTCGTCGCGCTCGATGCGCAAGGGCGCGTCGAGGCGATCAATCAGCGGCTCGCGGGCGTGCTCGGCATCGATGCCGCCGGCGCCGCGGGCGTGCCGCTGCAACAGCTCGCGCCCGATCTCGCCAGCGCGCTGCCCGATACGGACGGCGATACGCTCGTGACCGTGCGTGGCGCGAGCTACGTCGTGCATCGGGGACCGCTCGCGGGCGCGGGCCCCGCAGCGGGCACGGTGCTGACGTTTCAGGAATCGCGCGCGGTCGAACGGCTCGACCGCACGCTGCGTTCGCGTCAGCGCGCGCAACAGTTCACCGCGCGTTACCGGCTCGACGATCTGGTCGGCGAATGCGCGTCGATCGAGCGCGTGCGCACGCTGGTCCAACGTTACGCGAAGTCCGACGCGACCGTGCTGATACTCGGTGAAAGCGGCACGGGGAAGGAAATGGTCGCGCAGAGCATGCATCACCTGAGCGCGCGGCGCGACTTCGCGTTCGTCGCGATCAATTGCGGCGCGTTTCCCGAGGCGTTGCTGGAAAGCGAACTGTTCGGCTACGACGAGGGCGCGTTCACGGGTGCGCGCAAGGGCGGCAAGGCGGGGCTCATCGAAGCGGCGCATCGCGGGACGCTCTTTCTCGACGAGATCGGCGAGATGCCGTTGCCGCTGCAAAGCCGGCTGCTGCGCGTGCTGCAGGAGCGCGAAGTGGTGCGGCTCGGTTCGACGGAGCCGACGCGCGTCGATATACGCGTGGTGGCCGCGACGCATCGCGCGCTGACGGAAGGGATCGAGGCCGGGACGTTCCGCGCGGATCTCTACTATCGGCTGAACATCCTGAGCATTGCGCTGCCGCCGCTGCGCGAGCGAACCGCCGATGTGATGCCGCTTGCCGCCGAACTGCTGTTGCAGGCTGTAGCGCGCGAGCCGCGTCTCGCGACTCGCGTGTCCGGCTTGCATGCTGCGGCGCATGTGCTTGCGCCCGTCAGCGAGCCCTTGTGCCGCTACGCGTGGCCGGGCAACGTGCGCGAGTTGCAGAACGTGATCGAGCGCATCGCCGTCGAGCTGGCCGACGCGGATGGCGGCGCGGGCGCTGCGTTCACACGCGAGATGCTGGAGGTGGTTGCGCCCGAACTCTTCGTGCAGCCGGGGCGGCAGAAGAAGGGCGCGTTGACACTGCGCGAGCGCAGCCGCCACGTCGAGGCCGACGAAATACGCGCGATGCTAGCTGCGTGCGGCGGCGATCGCGATGCCGCGTGCAAGGCGCTCGGCATCAGCAAGACGACGTTGTGGCGCAAGCTCAGCACCACGCAATGAGCGTTTGCGAACCGTTCACACACCCAGCAACGCGGTGACGAAAAGACCGACTGCCACGACGGCCATGCCGATCGTCAGCTTTTGAAGCCAGCTCTTTTTCGTGAGCAGCGTAATGGCGGCGAGCGCGATCGAGATCTGGATCAGCGTGGTGGCCTGCGCCCAGCGATGATGCTGATGTTGCAGCGACTCGCTGACATCGTTGTCCTTCTTCACCTGCTTTTCGAGCGATTCCGCCTGCTGGCGAATCGGCTCCTTTTCGGTCTTGTAGCGCTGCACGTCGGTGGTGAACTTCGCGTGCGCCGCCGATGCAGGATCGCTCAGCTCCGCGCCCAGTTCGGCGAGGTTCTGTTTTTCTCCTTTCGCCTGATAGTAGGCCCACTGGTTCGCGGCTTCCGTCTTGAGTATCGCGGCCTCGTTCTTGTAGAAGAGCGCAAGGTTTTCGTTAGCGCCGCTTTGATACGAGGCGATTGCGCCTACGCTCGCGAGGATTGCCGTCATGACGGCGATTCGCGAGGCGCCCGTGTCGCCTCCATGGGGACCGGGGTGCTCGATCGCGTGATCGTGCGGGCCGTGCACTTCGTATTCGTCGGACATCGTGATCGTCGCTCGGGAGAAACGCAAAGGCGCAAGCATACCGCAGCGTATCACCCGCAAAAAAGGCGTCCAGCCTTTTCTTTTCTATCCGGTCGATGCCGTGCCGTGCCGTGCCGTGCCGCGCGCGCCGTACGCCGCTCAGCATTGCAGCTTGCGCTGCGCGCGATACTCGGTCGGCGAAGTCTTCATGTGTCGCCGGAAGCTGCGCGCGAGATGATCGCCGCTCGTCATGCCGGCGCGTTTCGCGACCTTGTCGACGGGCAGATCGGTTTCGATCAGCAGATTGCAGACCACCTGAAGCCGCGCGTTCATCAGATAGTCGGACGGCGTCATGCCGAGCTCGCTTCTGAAGTGACGCAACAGGCTGCGCTCGCTCATCGCGGCCACTTGCGCCGCGTCTTCGATCGTGACCTGGCGGCGGCAATTGTCCTGCAGCCAGTGCGCGGCCGCGCGCACTTTCTCGGCGGGTGTGCTGCCGACGACATCTTCGAATATCGCATTCAGCGCGTCTTCCGAACAGATCGACAGATGCTCGGCGACCCGCCGCGCCATCGTGTCGCCCATGTCGCGGCGGATCAGTTTAAGCGCGCCCGTGAGCGCGTCGTGAAGGCTTTGGGATTTCCTCTTGCAGTCGTTCGCGTGTCCCGCCGCGTTGCAGGATGATTCGCCGTGCGTCGCGCGCGGCCCATCGCGAATGGGGCTGTCGGGCCCCGGCAGCGGCGCGCCCACCAGCCGCACATCGGCCGCTTTCGCGCGGGCGCGGCTGATCCAGGCGGTCAGCGGCTCCAAGCGGTCGTCGAGATCCGTGTCCGCGCCGACGATCGCGAAGATCGCGTCGAATTCATCGTTTCTGTGTGCGTCGAATGCTTCCGTGGAGACGAGCAGCGTCGCCGAACTGCCGACGTGTCCCTCGTGCGCCGCGAGAACGGCGACCCGATACGCCCACTGGATCGAACAGCGCGACGACAGCTCGCTCGCCAGCTCGAGCGTATTGGCGATGACGCTCGCGCTCAGCAGATCGAACCCCTCGAACAGCACGACGGCGACATGACGTGTTCGCAGCGGTTTCCCGTCCGGCCCCTCCGATTCGTTGGCATCGAGTCTTTGACGCGGACGCGTGGACATGTTCTTCCCCAACCTCAATGAACTGGACCAGAACCCCGGATACCCCGACGTCGACGGGAAGCCTTTCAGACGATGCGCGCGTCACCGAATGTATGGAAGGCTCCAGTTCTCCCGCTAACTCCCAATCCTGCCTTGATAAATCGCAAAGTGAATGTGGGCCGGCGCACGCAGCGCGACAAGTATTGTCAAAGAACTTGCACGCGCATCGGCCGATGCGTTTGATCCGGCACGAGGGGCACTGCATTCGGTTGCGGGAATCAGCGTGCGTGCAAGAGCAAAACGATTGGCGGGCCGATATTGTTCCCGTGCCGATGTCGGTTGTCAGGTCGACTGGTTTCTGTTCCAGTTCGACATCGACGAGATGCCGCTCGATTCGAAGATGGCCTGCGCAACTTTCAGGTAGCTATCGGCCGTGTCGCGCAGCGTGTAGCCGTCCAGTGGGCGATATGCGCGAGGCGTGTGCATTGCGTGAATCAGCGCGCGCGCATACGCGGAAGGATTCATCGTGTCGACGAGCGAGACGCCCGGAAATTCGCGGGCGAATTCGAATGCTGCAATGCGGCTTGCGACGACGGGGATACCCGACGCCAGCGCTTCGAGAAAGCCGATGCTGTGCGCCTCCCTGTGAGAAGGCATCGCAAACACATGCGACGCGTGCAGGATCGCGGCGACATTCGTCGCCGGGCCGCACAACGTGACGCGCTCGGTCAGGTTCATGCGGTCGACGAGATTCATCGCTGTCTCGTGATAAGCCTTGTCTTCGATGACGCCGCACAGCAGAAGGCGCGCTTCCGGCTCCTGTTGCAGCACGCCATCGAAGGCCTGGATCGTTTCGAGCTGTCCCTTGTCGCGGACGTAGCGTCCCAACTGCACGATCTGTTTTGCCGTGCTGTGGTCGGCCAGGTTCAATGCGGATGCCACGAACTGGAAGCGCGACAGGTCGACGCCGTTAGGGATCACGGTCACGAACGGATGCGGTCCGAACTCGCGAAGGTAGTCGTGCGTATTCTGCGAGGAGACGCCGACGATGGCTCTTGCGCGGTGCGACAGGAAACGCTCGGCCCATTTCAGCTTGGGGTTCTCGAAATCGTTGGAGCCGGAGTGCATCACGTAGACGACGGGCGCGGCATACGGAAGAATGCGCACGTAGAGCGCGGCGAGCGTCGCGTGAGCGATGATGATGTCCGGCCGGAACTGCTTGATGCAGCGCCACAGATGCATCAGACGCCCCATCCTGCCCAGATACGCATCGGGAAAATCGCACAGCACATCCGCAGCCGCCAGCTCGCTGCGGCTGTGATCGAAGTCTGCGAGTTGAGGCAGCATCGATGCGATGCAGACTTCGTGGCCACTCTCCCTATGCTGGATCGCGAGACCCTTCGCGAGAATCTCGGCACCAGACAGACGTGGCGCATGTACGACCTGTAGTATCCGCACTTGTCACCGTTTCGAATAAGTCGTCTGTACGAAGGGAACAGGGCCGCAATGGCGAATCGTCAATTGCATTCTGTTCCCTGTGCAGCGTACGGTTCCGTTGATCGACCGTCAATTGGTGTGTTCAATGACGGTTCTAACATACTCAATCGCGCCGGCAATCATCAGCCAACGACTAGTCATTACTCGACACCTAAGTGCTTACCTGTAGAGCTGCTTTTGCTGCGACCATCGATGCTGGCGGTGTGAACGGTCATGCAATTTCTTTGCCCGATCACGCCTGTTCCAATCTATTGAGTGAGCCGTTCGAGCCAGAGCGTTTCGGAGTACGTCGCGGGAAGCTGGACCGTTCCTGTTGGTACAGCCTGCACACTGTTTCCGTTGATCGCGTATTGGACGAGCGCCGCGTTTCCGGCGGTAAAGAGCGTGTTGTCGAGTATCGCCTCGGTGCGCTGATAAAAGGCGAGTGTCGTGTGCTTGCCGTCGCCGGGCAGCGCGGGTGTCGTGTCCTGCCACCGGATGCCGCGCAATGAGGCCAGCAGAACGGGCGCCGAATCGGGATGAGCGGCGTCCAGCTTCCATACGTCGATGCCGCCGGGGTTCGCGAAATGAGGTACGGTCATGACGATCGGCGCGTCTGCGTCGGCATCGGCGTGCGGATCGCCGGCCGCGAATTTTGTCATGTCGGGCTTGAATAGCGCGGGCAGCACAGCGGGTGCGCCAACCGACCAGTGCCCGCCTTTGACACCGAGCGGGACAATGGCGATGCGCTGGTTACCGTCGGCCGGTTGAATGGCGACGAACGATGCGGCATCTGCGCGATCGTTCCGCACTGCAAGCAGGCGAAGATTCGACTTGAGACGGCTGTCGTCGAGTACATGGATTTGCTCGACGTGTCCCGCCGGGTCCGCGCCCACTGTCCATAGTTCGACGCCGTTGTCCGGCTTTTGAATTGCGATCAGAACTTTTGCCGGTTCCTTCTCTTTGATAGAGAACGGCGTGACCTGCTGCACGCGTCCGGCAGGCATCCGGTTATCGCTCTGGAACCAGAGAACGGGTGCGGCAAAGCGGCTGCCCGTGCTGCGCAGCAACCAGAATGCGGTGCCGCCATTTCGCGGCGTGACGACCATCAGATCCGCGCGGCCGTCGCCGTCGAAATCGCCGAGCAGAAAGCGCGCACTGTCGAAGCACAAACTATCGGCGCGACACGTTGCGGTCGTTGCCCGGCTGTCGAACGGAACCGCGTTCGCGTACCAGCGCACGGGTTTATCCGCTTTTCTCAACGCCTGAACGTTGACGTCGAAGCCAGGACCGTCTGCGCGCCGTTGAACGTACACCGCCGACGACTCGCGGCGCCCGGCTACATCGCCGTACATCGCGCCCGCGAGCCGCAGATCGGTCGCCCATGTCGGGCGCGTCGTCGACCATCGGTATCTCGTCGTCAGCGATGCGCAACCGCGGATGTTCAGGCGTCCGCTTTCCTCGCCGAGGCATCGGCGCGACGGCGTAAAGATCAGACCAAAGTCCCACGGCGTCCAGCGCTGCGATTCGTCCCACGCTTCGCACGGCTCCTCCGTCAACGTGCCGTCATGTTCGGCAACGCATTGCCGCGTCGACGCCGATACGAGTGCCGCGTTGTGCTGATTGCCCGCATAGGTCGGCCTCGGCTCCCACTCCCACTGCTGGCTGACGGAGCCGTCGCACGGCGCCAGTTCCGGTTTGCGCTCGCTGCCCGTCGAGGTCAGGCATTCGCTGGATGCCGTGTTGAACAGCACCGTCGGCAGCGCGACGAAATCGGGTGTGGCGTGATCGGATGTGTCGAGGCGCGCGTATCGGCGCATAACCCAGTTGCCGTCCCATTGGTATTCGCCGAACACATGCGCGAAGTCCCCTCCGTCGATCGAAAAGTAGCTCGCGGAAACGTCGCGCTTGCGTTGAGCTTCCTCGCCGAACAGCGTGTACGGCCACGTTCCCGTTGGATAGGTGATGTGGTACGCGATCGGAATCGATCGTCCCAAGGTTTGCGCGACGTGCCGCGTGATGCGCGCGGAGTAGATGTGGTCGGGATGCTCGATGAACGGGACGGTGTCGGGGTTGAGCGTGTAGATGCGTGTCGCGTCTTGCAAAATCGCCTTGAGCACGGCGGAAAGCGAATCGCGCGTATAACGTGCCGGCGCGATTTCGCCGTGTCCCATCGGATAGGTCGTGATCGTCGCGCCCTGATCCCACAGCAACGCGAGCGGCACGCGGCCGCCACGCACGGCGCCGCCGGGAAGACGCAGTTCGAGCAGCCGCACTTTCGGTTGAGCCTTCAGCGTCAACTGGAACACCGGCTTGCCCGCGATGCGTACTGTCGACTCGTCCCAGTCGTTCGGCACGCCGGCCATGCGCGCGTAGGCGAGACGCGATCCCTGCTCGCGCTTTTGCACATACGCGAAGTTCGCGCCGTTGGCCCCGCCGATCAGATGAACTGTGGTGACGCACCAGCCTGCCCGCAACTGCTCGCTGATGCCGGGCTCGACGAACAGCAGATCGTCGTCGAGATGCGCGACTACGGTAACGAGCGTGCCTGCGCTGCAATCGGCGGGCGCAGCATGGCTCGCCTCGCAAAAGGATAATGACACGCAGAGAAGAAACAGGAAGCGAATGAAGCGGCGAGCATTGAAGAGCGACATGTTCATGTGATTTTCTTCGTGTTCTTCTCGCGAGTCGTCACTGGGTGAATGAAGTAGCGCCCGTTCTCTTTTCTAACGCTTCGGCAATTCCATAACTCTTACGGGACAAAAGATTAATGAGCTTTTAAAGCACGCCTCTAATTCGTCATTGAAATGAACATTGCCAATTTCACCTCTTTCGCGGCCGTCTTAGGGACATTGAATAGCATTTAATCGCCAGATTTTCTGACATATCGGCATCACATGGATGCGCATGCCCGCATTGTCGGCGCTTTACGACCCGCCGCGCGGCGTGACCTGGAACGTATCCACGATCTCGCGCATCAACGCCTTCCGGTCATCCGATGCGCGCTGCACCATGCCCACCGTACGAAGCGTCGGCGGGCTGCCGATTGAAATCACGCGCAGCGACGGGTCGCTTTGCCAGTTTCCGCGATTGAGCAGCGGCAGCACCGCCACGCCGACTTTCTCGCGCACGAGCGCGACGATCGTTTCGATCGAATTGAGTTCGAGATACTCGTTGACCGTCAAGCCCGACTTCTGCAACGCCTGTTCGACGACCTGCCCGGTGCGCACGCGCCGGTCGAAACGCAGGAATCCGTGGCTGCGCAAGATGCGCTGCGGATCGTTGTCGACGATCTCGCGGCTCACGACCAGCATCATCGGCTCGGTATAGAGCGTGGTCCACTTCAGCGTGTCGGGCAGCGTCTGGTCGGCGCGCGCGACGATGGCGGCGACATCGACTTCGCCTGCTTCGACCATGCCCGCCAGTTCGTCCGAGCGCGCCGACAGCAGGCGCACGTCGAGCCGTGGATGCGCCGCCTTCAGCCGCGCGACAGCCAGCGACAGCGCGCCGATCACCGACACCACCGCGCCGATCGTCACCGGTCCCTCCATCACGTCAGAAGGCTTCGCTTCGAGTTCGGCGAGAAGCTCCAGAATCTGCTCGACCTTCGGCCAGATCGTATGGCCGTGTTGCGTGAGCGCGATCTGGCGGCCCCGCCGGTCGAATAGCTGGCGGCCCAGCGCCAGTTCGAGCCCGCGCATCTGCAGGCTGACGGCGGCCTGCGTCAGCGCCACCTTGTCGGCGGCGGCCGAGAACGACCCCGTGCGTGCCACGGCCTTGAACGTTTTCAACATGCGAAGCGTCGGCATGGTATGTCCCGAGTGCATCTCATGATCGAATCATGAGAAAAACTTAAGTGTCGAAAAGAAATATTAATATTTTTTGTACGACGCCGGCCAGATAATCGATTCATAACGACATGAAAGGACGACGACACGATGTGGAGTGCCCAAGCATGACCGGTGCTGAACGCCGACCAGTACTGGATGTACGAGGCTTCTCGTTGAAATTTTCAAACGCGGCCGATGTACCCAATGTCGTCGATAACGTCTCCTTCCCTGTTCATGCGGGCGAGACGCTGTGCATGGTCGGCGAATCGGGCTGCGGCAAGAGCGTGACGTCGCTGGCGCTGATGGGGCTGCTCGCGAGTCCGCCCGCGCGTCGCGTCGCGGGCACCGCGCATTTTGAGGGCGCCGATCTCTTCGCGCTGACGGAGCGCGAACTCGCCGACATTCGCGGCAACCGCATGTCGATGATCTTCCAGGAGCCGATGACGTCGCTGAATCCCGCGTACACGATCGGCGAGCAGATCGGCGAAAGCATCCGGCGACATCGCGGCGTCAAGCGTGCGCAAGCGCGTGAAGAAGCGCTGGAGATGCTGCGCCTCGTCCACATTCCCGCACCCGAAGCGCGGCTCGACGCGTTTCCGCATCAGCTGTCGGGCGGCATGCGCCAGCGCGTGATGATCGCGATGGCGCTCGCGAACCGCCCGCGTCTCCTGATCGCCGACGAACCGACGACGGCGCTCGACGTCACGATCCAGGCTCAAGTGCTGTCGCTTGTGCGCAACCTCCAGGCGGAGACGGGCACGGCGATGCTCTTGATCACGCACGATCTGGGCGTCGTCGCCGAAGTGGCGGATCACGTCGCCGTGATGTACGCGGGAAGGATCGTCGAGTACGGCACCGTCGCCGATCTGTTCGACGATCCGCAGCATCCTTACACGATCGGCCTGATGGGCGCGATTCCGTCCGTCGGCAAGCGCGCGGGCTCGCTCGCGACGATACGCGGCTCGGTGCCGTCGCCCGAGCAGATGCCGCGCGGCTGCCGCTTCGCGCCGCGCTGTCCGTTCGCGGAGCAGCGCTGCATCGACGCCGCGCCACCCGACAGAACGCTTTCGGGCGAGCATCGCGTCGCGTGCTGGCTCGCGCCTGTCGAGCAACTCGTGAAGCCCGCGCAGCAAAAGGAGCTGACATGAGCGCCGACGTGAAAGCGCCCATCATCGAAGCCAGCGCGCTCACGAAACGCTTCGGCGGCGAGCGGCACATGTTTGCGCGCACGCCAACGGTTCATGCCGTCAACGACGTGTCGTTCGCCGTGAACACGGGCGAGACGTTCGCGATCGTCGGCGAGTCGGGCTGCGGCAAGTCCACACTCGGCCGGCTGCTGCTGCGCCTGATCGACGCGACGCGAGGGCGCGTGATCTATCAGGGCGAGGACATCACGCACTGGCAAGGCGCGAAGCTGCGGCGGCTGCGCCGCGAGATGCAGATCATCTTTCAGGACCCGTTCGCTTCGTTGAATCCGGGCATGACGGTGGGCCAGATCATCGGCGAGCCCGTCGGCGTACATGGGCTCGCGCGCAACGCCGCCGAGCGCCGCGAGCGCGTCGCGCAACTGCTGACGAAAGTCGGCTTGCAGCCGGGCTACGCCGAGCGCTATCCGCATGAGTTTTCGGGCGGGCAGCGTCAGCGCATCGGCATCGCGCGGGCACTCGCGGGCGAGCCGAAGCTGATCGTCGGCGACGAGCCGGTGTCGGCACTCGATGTGTCGGTGCAGGCGCAGGTGATCAATCTGCTCGAATCGCTGAAAGCGGAACTTGGCCTCACGCTGATCATGGTCGCGCACGATCTGGCCGTGATCCGCCATATGAGCGATCGCGTCGCCGTGATGTATCTCGGCGAGATCGTCGAGCTGGCGCAAGTCGACGAGCTGTTCGATGCGCCGCTGCATCCGTACACGCAAGCGCTGCTGCGCGCGATTCCCGCGAGCAGTCCGCACGAGCGCCGCACGAAGCCCGCGCTGCAAGGCGATCTGCCAAGCCCGACGGCGCCGCCGCCCGGCTGCCGCTTTCATACGCGCTGCCCGCACGCGACGCCGCGCTGCTCGCAAGAGCGGCCGCTCGCCGAAGCGCTGCCCGGCGGCCGGCAGGTCGCCTGCCACTTCTGGCGCGAAGTGCAGAACGCGGGCAGCGGCACGCCGCTCGCCGCGAGCGTCAGCGTGAAGCTGAACGAGCGCCTCGAGATTTACCGCGACCGGCAGGCCGCGCTGACAGCGGGCGCGATCCGATAACCCTACCTCTAATGGCAACCCGAACCGCAACAAGGACACAACGCATGCGAAGAATGTTGATTGCCGCCGCGCTCGCATTGAGCGCATCCGCCGCGATGGCCCAGACCACCATCCGCATCGGCTTGCAGGACGATATCGGTTCGCTCGACCCCGCGCGAAGCGTGCAGTTCGTCGACCGGATCGTGTTCGCGTCGATGTGCAATTCGCTCGTCGACGTCGGGCCCGATCTGAAAATCGTGCCGATGCTCGCAACTTCATGGACCACGAGCGCCGACGGCAAGTCGCTGACGTTCAAGCTGCGCCAGGGCGTGAAGTTCCAGGACGACGAGCCGCTCAACGCCGCCGCCGTGAAGGCGAACCTCGACCGCTATCGCACGCTGCCGACCAGCAACCGCAAGAGCGAGCTTTCGTCGGTCGATCATGTCGACGTCGTCGACGACAGCACCGTGAAGATCGTGCTGAAGCAGCCGGACGCCGCGCTGCTCGCCACGCTCTCCGATCGCGCCGGCATGATGCTCGCGCCCAAGACGCTCTCCGATGCGGCGGGCGTCGCGTCGCATCCCGTGTGCTCGGGTCCGTACAAGTTCGTGCAGCGCGTGCAGAACGATCGCGTGGTGCTCGAGAAGTTCGCGGGCTATTGGGACGCGGACAAGTATCCGATCCAGCGTGTCGTGTTCCAGCCGATTCCCGACAGCACCGTGCGTCTCGCGAATCTGCGCTCGGGCTCGCTCGACATGCTCGAACGCCTCGCGCCTTCCGATGTCGCGTCGGTGAAGAGCGACGCGAACCTTCAATTCAAGCCGGTCACGGGCTTGGGCTTCTACTACGTGACGTTCAACATCAACAACGGACCGCGCGGCAACAACCCGTTGAAGGACAAGCGCGTGCGCCAGGCGTTCGAGCTGTCGATCGATCGCGATGCGATCGATCAGGTGATCGGCGCGGGCATCTTCACGCCGGCCAATCAGGGTATTCCGAAATCGAGCCCGTACTACAACGCGTCGCTGCCGACGACGAAGCGCGACGTTGCCAAAGCGAAGGCCTTGCTGAAAGCGTCGGGCCATGAGCATCCGACGATCGAGTTCGCGTACCCGAACAACACGGTCGCGAGCCAGATCACGCAGATGCTGCAGGCGATGCTCGGCGAAGCGGGCATTACGCTGAAGCTGCGCCCGAGCGATTACGCAACCGAGCTGAACGCGGGACACAGCGGCGACTTCGAAGCGATGTACACGGGCTGGTCGGGCCGCGTCGATCCCGATGGCAACCTGCATCAGTTCAACACGTGCTCGGGCAACCTGAACTACGCGCACTACTGCAACCAGCAGGTCGATTCGCTGCTCGACGGCGCACGCACGAAGCTCACCGCAGCCGAGCGCAAGGCGGATTACGACGCGGCCGGCAAGATCCTCGCCGACGACGATCCCATCGTCTACATCTACGCGCAGCCGTGGCCGTTCGTGCTGTCGAAGAAGGTGCAGGGCTTCACGCCTTCCGCCGATGGCCTCGTTCGCCTGCGCGGCGTTTCGATGAAGGGCTGAGCATCATGTTGCGGATCATCGCCAATCGGATGCTCGTGGCCGTGCCGACGCTGATCCTGGTGTCGATGCTGATCTTCGGCCTGCAAAAGCTGCTGCCGGGCGACCCCGTCATGGCAATGGCGGGCGAGGACCAGGACCCGCAGCTCATCGCGACGCTGCGGGTCAAGTATCACCTCGATCAGCCCGTGCCCACCCAATACGCGCTGTGGATGCGCGACGTCGCGCACGGCGACCTGGGCGCGTCGCTGCGCACGGAAGTGCCCGTGCGCTCGCTGATCGCGCAGAAGCTGCCCGTCACGATACAGCTCGCGATCATGGCGATGATTCTGGCAATCGGCATCGGCATACCGGCGGGCGTGATCTCGGCGGCGAGCCGCGGTGGACCGCTCGACTACGCCGCGAATATCTTCGCGCTGTCCGGCATGTCGATACCGAACTTCTGGCTCGGCATCATGCTGATCTTCATCGTGTCGGTGCGCTGGCATCTGTTGCCGTCGTCGGGCTATGTGTCGCCGGGCGAGGACTTCTGGCTCAGCATCAAGACGATGCTGATGCCCGCGTTCGTGCTCGGCGCCGCACTTGGCGCGCAACTGATGCGCCACACGCGTAGCGCGATGCTCGGCGTGCTGCGCACCGACTACATCCGCACCGCGCGCGCGAAGGGTCTGCTGCGCGGCGCCGTGGTCGTCAAGCACGCGTTCCGCAACGCGCTGATCCCGATCGTCACCGTGCTCGCGCTGCTGTTCGGCGAACTGCTTGCGGGCGCCGTGCTGACGGAGCAGGTCTTCACGATTCCGGGCTTTGGCAAGCTCGTCGTCGATGCCGTGTTCAACCGGGACTATCCCGTCGTGCAAGGCGTCGTGCTCGTGACGGCGCTCGCGTTCATCGTCGTCAATCTGTGCGCCGACGTGCTCTACATCCTGCTCAACCCCCGACTGAGGCGCAGTTGATGGCTACTCCTCTCGATGCCCAATCCGTAGCGTCGGCTGCATCGTTGCCGCGCCGCAAGCGCCGCGGACTCGTGCGCTTCATGCGCAACCGCGCCGCGGTGTTCGGCGCGCTGCTGGTGGCGCTCGTCGTCGTGATGGCCGTGTTTGCGCCGTGGCTCACGCAGTACGACCCGGTACGGGCGAGCTTCATGACCGTGCGCCAGGCGCCGTCGGCGGCTCACTGGTTCGGCACCGACGAACTCGGCCGCGATGTGCTGAGCCGCCTGCTGTACGGCGCGCGCGCGTCGCTGCTCGCGGGCGTCGTGTCCGTCGGCATTGCCGTCGTGCTCGGCGTGCCGCTCGGTCTGCTCGCGGGCTACTTCGGCAAGCTCGTCGATGGCGTGATCTCGCGCGTCGCCGATGCGCTGCTGTCCATTCCATTCCTGATTCTCGCAATC
Source organism: Paraburkholderia piptadeniae (assembly GCF_900007165.1). Taxonomy (GTDB): domain Bacteria; phylum Pseudomonadota; class Gammaproteobacteria; order Burkholderiales; family Burkholderiaceae; genus Paraburkholderia; species Paraburkholderia piptadeniae. The sequence continues at coordinate 28,992 of NZ_CYGY02000011.1, read as the reverse complement.
GCGCTCTCCGCGTTCCTCGGGCCGAGCCTGACGAACGCGATGGCCGCGATCGGCATTTCGGCGATGCCGCGCTTCATCCGTCTCACGCGCGGACAGGCGATCAGCGTGAAGGCCGAAGAGTATGTCGAAGGCGCGCGCGCGATCGGCCTCGATCATCCGCGCATCATCCTGCGGTACATTCTGCCCAACGTGCTGCCGCCCATCATCGTGCAGGCGAGCCTCACGGTGGCGAGTGCGATCATCGCCGAAGCGAGCCTGTCGTTCCTCGGGCTCGGACAACTGCCGCCCGCGCCGTCGTGGGGATCGATGCTCAACACCGCGAAGGACTTCGTGAGCCAGGCGCCCTGGATGTCGATCTTTCCCGGCATCGCGATCTTTCTGGCCGTGCTCGGCTTCAATCTGGTCGGCGACGGTCTGCGCGACGCGCTCGACCCGCGCGAATCCTGATTTCTTTCCGTGGCCGTGTCGCCTTCGATATGGCCGTGGTCAACCTCTAGAGTGACGACATGACAAGTTTCAACTGGAAGAACCCTTATCCGACGACGCGCATGCCTGTGTTCGCGCGCAACATTGTCTCGACTTCGCAGCCGCTCGCCGCGCAGGCCGGTCTGCGGATGCTGTGGAAAGGCGGCAATGCCGTCGATGCCGCGATCGCGGCGGCCGCTGCGATCACGGTCGTCGAGCCGGTGTCGAACGGTCTGGGCAGCGATGCGTTCGCGCTCGTGTGGGACGGCAAGAAGCTGCATGGTCTGAATGCATCGGGCGTCGCTCCCGCCGCTTGGAACGTCGATTACTTCAAGCGCAAATACGGCGAGAACAACGGCCTCGCCGAGCACCCCGTTCGCGGCTGGGACACGGTGACGGTGCCGGGCGTGATCGCGGGCTGGGAAGCGCTGCACAAGAAGTTCGGCTCGCTGCCGTTCGCGGACCTGATGCAGCCCGCGATCGAGATCGCCGAGCGCGGTCATGCGGTGGCGGGCATCGTCGCGCGCAAGTGGGCGGCCGCCGTGCCGGAACTCAAGAACCAGCCGGGTTTCGCCGATACGTTCATGCCGCGTGGCCGCGCGCCCGAAATGAGCGAACTGGTGAAGATGCCGGGGCACGCGAAGACGTTGCGCGTGCTCGCCGAACAGGGCCCGCGCGCGTACTACGAAGGCGAGATTGCCGAACGCATCGCGGCGTTCTCGCGCGAATGCGGCGGCGCGATGACGCTCGACGATCTGCGCAACTACCAGCCCGACTGGGTGGAGCCGATCGGCAAGCAGTATCGCGGCTACACGGTGCACGAGATTCCGCCGAACGGGCAGGGCATCGCCGCGTTGATCGCGCTCGGTATTCTCGAGCAGTTCGACATGGGTTCGCTGAAAGTGGACGGCATCGAATCGCAGCACTTGCAGATCGAGGCGATGAAGCTCGCGTTCGCCGATGTGTATCGCTACGTCGCCGATTCGCGCTCGATGGAAGTGACGCCCGCGCAAATGCTCGACGACGCGTACCTGAAGTCGCGCGCAAAGCTGATCGATCCGAAGCGCGCGACGCATTTCGGCTTCGGCATGCCGAAGTCGGGCGGCACGATCTACATGTCGGCGGCAGACGAGCGCGGCATGATGGTCAGCTTCATCCAGTCGAACTACATGGGCTTCGGCTCGGGCGTCGTGGTGCCGGACAGCGGCATCTCGCTGCAGAACCGCGGCTACGGATTTTCGATGGACCCGAAGTCGCCGAATGTCGTCGAAGGCGGCAAGCGGCCTTTCCACACGATCATTCCCGCGTTCCTCACGCAGCAGGTGGACGGACGGCAGGAAGCCGTGATGAGCTTCGGCGTGATGGGCGGCGACATGCAGCCGCAAGGCCATCTGCAAACGGTCGTGCGCATGCTCGACTACGGCCAGCAGCCGCAGGCCGCGTGCGACGCGCCGCGCTGGAAGGTGAACCGCGATTTCACGATCGACGTCGAATCGACGCTCGATCGCAACACGACGCGCGCGCTCGAAGGGCTCGGCCACACGATCAAGTCGATCGACGATCCGTATATGGATTTCGGCTCGGGTCAGTTCATCTGGAAGCTCGATCGCAACGAGCCCGAGCGCGGCTATGTGGCCGCGAGCGACAGCCGCCGCGATGGTCTCGCAGCGGGCTTGTGAGCGGAACGCTATTTCGATGGTATCGATGCGTTCGCGCGTTTGAACCGGCTGCGTTCAGCCGGTTTTCCAGCGCGCGTCCGCGACGGTCAGCTTGCCGGGAATCAGCTTGAGCGCGCTGAACGTATCGGCGATCTGCTGCTGATACGCGAGCGTCGCGTCCGTGATCGGCTGAACGCCGTAGCCGGTGCGTTTGAGCGCGACTTCGAGCGTGGCCGTATCGAGCCCGACGAGCGGCGACAGCAGCGCGGCGACTTCGGGAATGTTGTCGTGCGCCCAGCCGTCGATGCCGTTCACTTCTTTGAGCAGCGTGTGCAGCACTTGCGGCTGTGCCGCGGCGAATTTGCGGGCCGCGACGTAGTACTGCGTATTGCGCACGAGGCCGTCGCCATAGGCAAGGGTGCGCGCATTCCCCTGGCGTTCGATCGTCGCGAGATACGGGTCCCAGATGACCCATGCATCCACGCTGCCCCGCACGAAGGCTGCGCGTGCATCGGCGGGCGTCAGATAGACGGGCTGGATGTCGGTGTAGGCGAGCCCCGCTTTTTGCAGCGCCTGCACGAGCAGGAAGTGGACATTCGAGCCCTTGTTGAGCGCGACCTTCTTGCCGCGTAGTTGCGCGACCGAGCGGATCGGCGAATCGTGCGGGACGACGATCGCTTCGCCTTGCGGCGCGGACGGCTCGCTGCCGATGTACACGAAGTCGACGCCGCCCGCCTGCGCGAAGATAGGCGGCGTCTCGCCGACGGTGCCGACATCGACGGCGCCCGCATTCAGTCCTTCCAGCAGTTGCGGCCCAGCGGGAAATTCGAGCCATTGGACGGTCACGCCCTGGCTTGCAAGCCGCTTTTCGAGCGTGCCGCGCGCCTTCAGCACCACGAAATTGCCGTACTTCTGATAGCCGATTCGCAGCCGGTTGCTCGCGCTTTGCGCATGCGCAGCGACGCTCGCGAACGGTCCTAACGGTCCTAACGCGCCGCCGAGCGCGGCACCCGTCAGGCCGGCGGCGGCGCGCTGCAAGAGACGACGCCTGTGCACATCGGCGGGATGGGTATCGATGGGTGTGTCGTGTTTGCTCATCTTTCGCTGATGTCCGTCATGTCTGTTAGGAATGACGCTTGCCGGACTGCGCGGCGCAGTCAACAGGAGTTGTTCACGCCGCAATCGCGCGCGTCAGACTCACGACGTTAAGACGGCGCGCGCGCGAATCCAACCAATGTTTGCGCATATCGAAAGCAGCGAATCGACGATAGCGTTCGCGTGACGATCGCCGTGGACATCGCATGAGACGCGCCATTTGCATATATCGAATCGTCCTTGGAAGACGCGTAGCGCGTGGCTAGCATGCAGGGACTATGGGTGCAAGGCGTGCGTCGGACACGTCAATCATGGCTTGTGGAAGCGACATGCGGGTGCTGCGTTTCGCAGCAGTCGGCGCTCGGCAGCGTTGCGCAAGCGCCGAGCGTCGCCTGAGCAACGAAGAAGCTAAGACCTACGCGGCCTGTTGTCCCAATGCACGCGACAGGTTGGCCGCCTCGCGCTTGAGCAACTCGGCAAACTGCGTGACGCGGTTGTCCGTGACACGCACGCTGGGACCGAAGATGCAAATCGATCCCGCAATCTGATTGGCTCCGTTGAAGAACGGCGCGGCGACGGCAACCGCGCCTTCGATCAGCTCATGGCGGCTCGTTCCGTAGCCTTGCGCGCGGATCGCTTCGATGTCCGCGAGCAGCGCCGAAACGTCCTGATCCGGCTCGGCGAGATACGGGCGCAGTTCATCCGCGGAAAGCTGCATCTGCGAGAGGATGGTGCGCCCGCTCGCGCCGAGCACGAGCTTCTCGCGATAGCCGACGCCCCGTCGAAAACTCAGCGGCTGCGGGCTCTCCAGTTCGGCCACGCACACGCGATACGTGCCGTCCGGCACGAACAGCGCCACCGTCTCCGTCGTTTCCGCCCAAAGATTTCGCAGCATCGGTTGCGCAAGCTCCGCGATGCTGTGATCGCTCATCCACACGTGCGCCAGATGCGCGACGGCGCTTCCGAGGTGGAACCGCTGCGGTTCACCCTTCGACGCGAGAAAGCCCTTTTGTTCGAGCGTGTTCAGCAGCCGATACAGCGTCGGTCGGCTCAGGTTCACGCGCGTAAGCAGCTCCGCGACGGTCAATTCGTTATCCCCCGGCCTGAACGCAAGAAGTATTTCTAGCGCTCTTTCCACTGCACGCACATTTTCGTGCGATTTTTTTTCTTGCATTTGAAATTTCCTTTCCAAATCGGAGCGTGCCGTCTGCACATTGTAGAGAAAGTCACTGTCATTGAAACTTGACTTCGCGCAAACTGTCCGTAGAATGAAATCACAATCTCATGTAGCGGACAACTCCGCAACCGATCTGGAGGATGAACATGGACAAGAACATGTCGGAAACCCTGGTGCGCACGGGCCCGGGTACGGCAATGGGCAACCTGATGCGCCGCTACTGGGTGCCGATACTGCTCGCGAGCGAAATCGCCGAACCCGATTGCCCGCCTGTGCGCGTGCAGATCCTCGGCGAGAAGCTGCTCGCGTTCCGCGATTCCGAGGGCAAGCCCGCGCTGATCGACGAGTTCTGCTCGCATCGCGGCGTGTCGCTGTATTTCGGCCGTAACGAAGAGAACGGCATTCGCTGCGCGTATCACGGCCTCAAGTTCGACCGCGACGGGAAGTGCGTCGACGTGCCGTCCGCGCCTCAGGCATGCAAGCACATGGGCATCACCGCGTATCCGTGCATCGAGCGCGGCGGCATCGTCTGGGCGTACATGGGACCGAAGGACCGCCAGCCGGCACCGCCGGATCTGGAGTGGTGCAATCTGCCGGACAGCCATGTGTTCGTGTCGAAGCGGCTGCAGGAATCGAACTATCTGCAGGCGATGGAAGGCGGCATCGACACGAGCCATGTCTCGTACGTGCACCGCTATGAAGTCGACGACGACCCGATGCACCAGGGCACCAAGGCGCTCGACTACATCAAGGCCGATGGCAACGTGATCTTCGAAATCGAGAAGCAGCCGTTCGGCCTGACGCTTTTCGGCCGTCGCAACGGCGAGCTGGATTCGTACTACTGGCGCGTCACGCAGTGGCTGTTCCCGTGGTACACGCTGATTCCGCCGTTCGGCGATCACTCGCTGGCGGGCCATGTGTGGGTGCCGATCGACGATCACAACTGCTGGGCCTGGAGCATCAACTTCCGCCCCGATCGTCCGCTGAGCGAACAGGAGCTGGCCGATCTGAACGCGGGCAAGGGCATTCACTGCGAGTACGAGCCCGGCACGTTCCGGCCAAAGGCCAACAAGGACAACGACTACCTGATCGACCGCCAGGCGCAGAAGGACAAGCGCGCTTACTCGGGCGTGTTCGGCTTCGCGATGCAGGATGCGTCGCTGCAGGAAAGCATGGGGCCGATCCAGGACCACAGCAAGGAAAAGCTGCTGCCGACCGACCGCGCGATCGTGATGGCGCGCCGCATGCTTTTCGAAGCGGCCACCGCATTGCTTCCCGATACCGATCCGCCTGCCATCAACGCCGATCAGCAGCGCGTGCGCGCAGCGGGGGCGCTGTTGCCGCGCGATCAGAAGCCGCAGGAATGGGCGGCCATCCACCTTGCCGACGGCAAGGGTCAACCGATCTACTCGATCTGATCGTCCACGCCGGACGCAGGTCCGGCGCGGGAGTCATCGTTCCTGATTCGCGACAAGGAGGCCGGCATCGCGCCGGCATGAAATGCAGCAAGGTACAAGACTTCAAGGCAAGGTTGCGCTGATCACAGGCGGCGGCGGAGGCATCGGCGCTGCGACGGCGCGCGTCTTCTGCGACGAGGGCGCGGCCGTGGTGCTGGTCGATGCGAACGCCGACGCGCTCGCGCGCGTCACCGATGAACTGCTTCAGCACGATTCCTCCGTGAAGGTGAAGACCTTCGTGGCCGACGTGTCGAACGCGGACGAGGCGGCCGCAGCGGCCGAGCTTGCGGCCCGCTCGTTCGATCGTCTGGACGTGCTCGTCAACAACGCGGCGATGCGCAACTACAGCGCGCTCGCCGAGGCGACACCCGCCGAATGGCAAAGCATGGTGTCCGTGAATCTGATCGGAACGTCGAACTACTGCAAGGCCGCGCTTCCGCTGCTGCGCAAGTCCGCGTCCGCGAGCATCGTCAACGTGTCGTCGTGCTATGCGGTGACGGGCCGCAAGGGCATGGGCCTCTACGATGCGACCAAGGCCGGCATGCTCGCGATGACGCGCACGCTCGCATTCGAAGAGGCGGCGAACGGCGTGCGTGTCAATGCCGTCTGTCCCGGCTCGACATTGACCGACTTTCACGTCAACCGCGCGCGTGCAGCCGGCAAGAGCGTCGACGTGCTCAAGACGCAGCGGCAGGACACGTCGCTGATCGGTCGCTGGGCTGCGCCCGAAGAAATTGCGTGGCCGATTCTCTGGCTCGCAAGCGACGAAGCGTCGTTCATCACGGGCACGACACTGATGGTCGATGGCGGCCTGTCGATCATGTAACGGGTGGTCAGCATGAACGATTCCACACTTACCGTGCGCGTCGCGCGACGCTGCGTCGAAGCTGAGGGTATTGTCAGCTTCGAGTTCGCGAGTGTCGACTGGCGCGAGCTGCCCGCGTTCGACGCGGGCGCGCATATCGACGTGCATGTTCCCGGCGGTATGATCCGACAGTACTCGCTGTGCAATTCGCCTGCGGATCGTCGGCGCTATCAGATCGCCGTGTTGCGCGATCAACAGTCGCGCGGCGGTTCGGCGGGCATGCACGAGTCCGTGCACGAAGGCGACGAGATTCGCGTCGGCGCGCCGCGCAATCATTTCCCGCTTGCGCACGGCGAGGTGAAGCATCTGTTGCTCGCGGGCGGTATCGGTCTTACGCCGCTGCTTTGCATGGCCGAGCATCTGGGCGATGCGGGCGCGTCGTTCGAGATGCACTACTGCGCCCGCTCGCGTTCGCGTGCGGCATTCATCGAGCGTATCGCCGGTTCGCAGTGGGCAGCACAAGTCCAATATCACTTCGACGATGGCGACGCTGCGCAGCGCCTCGACTTGAAGGTGTTGCTCGCACAGCCGCAGCCCGATGCGCATCTGTATGTATGCGGCCCGCAGGGGGTCATGAATGCCGTGCTCGACACGGCCCGTTCGCTCGGCTGGCCCGAGCAGCAACTGCACTATGAGTTCTTTTCGGCGACGCCCGTCGACACCAGCAACGATGGGGCTTTCGAAGTCAGTCTCGCGCGCTCGGGACGTATCGTATCGATTCCCGCCGACCGGTCGGTGGCCCAGGCGCTCGCCGATGCCGGTGTGGATGTCCCCGTGTCGTGCGAACAGGGTATCTGCGGGACGTGCATCACGCGCGTGATCGATGGCGAGCCCGATCATCGCGATCTTTTTCTGTCGCCCGAAGAGCAGGCTCGCAACGACCAGTTCCTGCCGTGCTGTTCGCGCGCGAAGTCGAGGAGGCTCGTGCTGGACCTTTAGCGATGGAAGCAGGTCGATAGAACCAGGACCAGTCCGCTTCGAATGGCTGGATCAGAAGGCAGAATAAAGGGGCGGCCACGCGCACGCCCTGCATTGGAGGAGTCATGGAGAAGAATCTGACGTCGTCAGGAGACGCATCTTGCGGCGTGTGGTCCGCGCAAAGCGCGGCAGATACTGAAACGAGCGCTTACCGCTGGGTTGCATTGTTCATCGTATGGGCGGCGTTTCTGCTGAGCTATGTGGATCGCGTTGCATGGAGCACGGTCGCCGCGCCCGTCGGCGCATCGCTCGGTCTCAATGTCGCGATGCTCGGTGCGTTCGTCACTGCTTTCTACGCGGGTTACGTTCTCGCGAATGTGATTGGCGGCGCGCTCACCGATCTGCTCGGCGGTCGCGCGATGATGACGCTGGCGCTGCTGCCGCTCGGCGTTTTCACTTTCTTCTTCGGCGAGACCCGCACGCTGACGACGGGCATCGCGATCCAGCTTGCAATGGGCTTTGCGGCGGGAGCCGATTACTCCGCCGGCATGAAGATCATCCCCGCCTGGTTCACGCGAGACCGCGGCCGCGCGATGGGGATCTACACCACGGCCACATCGCTGGCAGTCGTTCTCGCGAATGCGATCGTGCCGTCGTTTTCCGCGCAGCACGGCTGGTCCAACGCGTTCCGTATGCTCGGCGTCGTCACGTTCGCGTGGGGCATCGTGTCGCTGCTGTTCCTGAAGAACCGGCCGAACAGCGATCAGTCGCCGTCACGAAACAGCGCGAAAGAAATGCTCGGCCTGTTGCGCAACCGCAATCTGATCGTGCTCGCGATTGCAGGCTGTGGCGGCCTCTGGGCGACGGTCGGCTTCGGCGCGTGGGGCAATGCGTTGATGACGAAGCAATACGGCATCTCGCCTGTCGTTGCGGGCTCCATCATTGCGTCGTTCGGAATCGGCGCGGTGATCGCAAAGCCGACGCTCGGCTGGATCTCCGATCTGCCCGGCATCTCACGCCGGCTCATGTCGATTCTCTGTCTGATCGCCTTCGCGCTGATGCTGCTGGTTTTCGGCATGTGCTCGACCACGACGCAGTTCTATGTGGTCGCGCCGATTCTGGGCGCGTTCTCTTACGGCTATCTGCCCGTGCTGATGGCGCAGATCAGCGATGCATCGGGCAAGCGTCTTGCGGGCGCGAGCGCGGGCTGGACCAACGCGATCTGGCAAACAGGCAGCGCGATTTCTCCGCTTGCCGTGGGACACGTATATGGCGGCACGCATTCGTTCATGCTCGCGCTGCTGACGCTCGCGATCGGTCCCGTCGTCGGCATGGTGGCGATGCTGTTCGTCAGCAGGCACATTTCCCGCGAATAAAACCGATGACATGGAGAGCGTTACGTTTCGCTCTCTTATTCCTTGCAATTCGATTAGTACCACTACAGTAATAAATCAAAGGAGACAGGATGAAGTCGAATTACACGGCCCGCACAATCGGAAATCTGCTTGTCGCTTGCGTTGGAGCGGGCGTGAGTGTCGCGGCGCACGCGCAATCGTCGGTGACGCTGTATGGGATTGTCGACTCAGGCGTCGAATACGTGAACCACGCGGCGAAGCAGGGATCAGGCAACCTGTTCCGGCTCAATACCGGCAATCGCATCAATTCGCGTTGGGGCATAACGGGCAAGGAGGATCTCGGCGGCGGCCTGCGCTCGATCTTCACGCTCGAATCCGGCATCGCGATGAACAACGGGACATTGCAGCAGGGCGGACGACTCTTTGGCCGCCAGGCGTTCGTCGGCATCGAGAGCGACCGGCTTGGCTCCGTGATGGCCGGCCGGCAGATGACGCCGATGTATCGCTACTTTCTTCCGCTCGATCCGCTCGGCTATTCCAGCTATGGCTTTTCCGCGCAGGACGCGCAGTTCGTGGGCCGCGCCGACAATGCCGTCGAGTATCTGGGGCACGCGGGACCGTTCGAGGTCAATGCGCTCTACAGCTTCGGCTATGACTCGACCGTGGCCAATGGCGGACCGGTGCCGGGCGCGTTCCGGGTCGGTAAGCAGTTCGACGTGGGCGGGCGCTATCGTCAAGGCCCATTCAATTTGACGTTCGTGTATGAGCAGCGGCAAGGCCAAAGCATTGCATCGGCGAATGACAGCGAACGCCGATACGTGGCCGGCGGTTCATGGCAGATCGGCGACGCGACGCTGTATGGCGGATACGAACTGTTGCTCAACGACATCGCCGCCACGTTGCAGGCATCGCCTTCTCAGTACATGGCATATGGCGGGTTGCGTTACAAGGTCACGCCGCAACTTCAGCTGGCGGCCGCTTCCTACTATCACTCGTATCGCGCGGTGTCGGCACATGCGCTGAGCTCGGGTGTCAATGCGGACTACTGGCTTTCGAAGCGGACGGTTCTTTATACCGACGTGACCTATGTGATCAACAGTTCGAAGTCTGCATTGAGCGCGACGGGATCGACGACAACGGTCGCTACGGGTGCGAATCAAATGGCGGTTGCGATCGGAATTGCGCACCTTTTCTAGACGCGTTCATTAGCGTATCTGATTGCCGCGTTGCAACTTGGCGAGAGCAGACCCATGCCAAACCGTACCGCCTATTCGACGCGAACCGCCCTCAGCGAAACACGCTGACCGCTTCCACGAGGCGTTCGGCCTGTTGCTTGAGGCTTTCCGACGCAGCGGTGCTCTGCTCGACGAGTGCCGCGTTTTGTTGCGTGATGGTGTCGAGATCGCTCACTGCCCGATCGACTTGCGTGACACCGCTGCTTTGTTCCTCGGTGGCGGACCTGATTTCCGCAATGAGGTCCGACACCCGCTTCACTTGCGCGACGATGTCGTCCATCGTCTGTCCTGCATCGTCGACCAGCTTGGCGCCCGCCTCGACCCTCTCGACGCTCGCGCCGATCAGATTCTTGATTTCCTTCGCGGCGTTTGCGCTTCGCTGCGCGAGCGCACGAACCTCGCCGGCGACGACGGCGAATCCCCGTCCCTGATCGCCCGCGCGCGCGGCTTCGACTGCGGCGTTGAGGGCCAGGATGTTGGTCTGAAACGCGATGCCGTCGATCACGCCGATGATGTCGGCGATTCTTCGCGAGCTGTCGGTGATGTCGTCCATCGTGCTGACGACCTGCGACATCGCCTGTCCGCCTTTCGCGGCGGCGTCGCTCGCTGAAGCCGACAGCGTGTTGGCCTGCGTCGCGGTCTCGGCGTTGCTCTTGACGGTCGCGGTCATCTGCGTCATCGACGATGTGGTCTGTTGCACGTTGGTGGCGGCCTGCTCGGTTCGTCTGCTGAGGTCGTTGTTGCCTTGCGCGATTTCGTTGACTGCGCGCTGCACGTTGATGACCTGTTCGCTGACGTCGTCGATCAGCCAGCGAAACATCAGCCCAAGCTGGCTGATCGTGCGCAGCGTCATGCCAATTTCGTCGACGCGATCCATGTGAACGGCTTTCTGGCTCTCTCCCGATGCGACACGCAGCGCCTGTTGAAGGACTTGCTCGAGTGGCCGCGAGATCTGCTTCTCGAGCCATAACGACAGCAGCAGCGAGCAGGCCAGCACCGCTGCTGCGAACTCCGCAAGTGCGACTTGCGTCAGACCCAGCAGCCACGCGATGAGTACCATCACGGGTGTCACCATCAACGACGCAGACCGGATGCGCCAGCGCACGGGCATGATCTTGAACGCCGAAGTCCACCGCATCAGGCCGCGACGAACGATGAGTCCCTTGTGGAAGACCTGGCTGCCGGCCTTACCTTCCTTGAACTGGCGATATAGCGCTTCGGCCGCCGCGATTTCGTCACGCGAGGCTTTGGTGCGCACCGACATGTAGCCCGCAGGCTGGCCGTTCCGCACGACAGGCGTGGCGTTCGCGCGCACCCAGTAGTGGTCGCCGTTCTTGCGCCGGTTCTTGACCAGCGCGGTCCACGGTTCGCCGCCTTTCAGCGTTGCCCACATGTCCGCGAACGCTTCTGCCGGCATGTCGGGGTGGCGCACGAGGTTGTGAGGCTGCCCCTGTATTTCCTCGAGAGAGAAGCCGCTCACCTGGATGAAAGCCGCGTTCGCATACTGGATATGGCTCTGCGTGTCAGTGGTCGACATCAGCGTGGCGTTGTCGGGAAATTCAAACTCGTGCTGCGTGACAGGTTGGTTATTGCGCACCGACGGCCCTCGAAAGTTGGAATGTTTATCGTGCCCGCAGACGCCGCGCTAAGGGCGCGCACTGTCTATCGAGCGCTATGGCGTCGCGCCGCAGACTGACACCATAAGAAGGCTATCGGAGGCAGGTGAAAAAAACTTTATGGGCCGGAGCGGAAAAAGGGCTACGGAGTTACCCAACCCCCCAAAAAATAGAGGTAGTCGCTACTTTATGATTTTGCGGTGACAAGCGGGATTCGAAGGCGTCATTGCGACGACTATGGGTTGCTCGACCGATTGACGGAGGCGCTGGGCCAACGGTTCATCCGGTTGCCGCGATGCGTGGCATGGGCCGCTATCTATAGCAACCCATGCCTGTCTTTGGATTAGCTGGATTCGCCCTGCGTAGCTTGAGCGCTGATCCATGCGTTACACACCTGCTCGATTTGCAACGCTTCCTTGTTGGGAAGAAGATCGTAGCGGCCGTCGACGGACCCATTGACCAGCCCATGAAGTCCGCCCGCGAGGAATCGCCTCTTCCAGTACGTTACTGCCGCCGATGTTATCGAACACTCGCTGCTGATGTCGTTGTTCGAATGACCATCGGCGGCCATCAGCAGGATCTTCGCACGAAGTCTCCATGAGGGAGGGTGGTCTTGCGTGTGGACCATAGCGAGGAGTTGCTCACGTTCGTCCGCCGAGATATCAAATTGGATTCTGGGTCGAGCCATGTTCAAACTGCAGTAATGCAGTACTCCGTGAAAGTCAGAATGAACGACACCGTCGTTGCGTCTTGCCGTGTCGATAAACACAGCGGTAAAAGGCGAATGCGGTGAGTAGAAATCGTGCCATCGATCGAATCAGAAGCCCATCTTCGATCAAACGGTCGAGCGCGGATCAAGGGGTGTGTATTGAATTCGGCAAGCACATCTCCTCCACGTTTTCAAAAGTGGTAACTGCTCATCACCGCCGCAGCGGACTTGCAAGGCAAGATGGCAATGTCGTGTGCCGGGTGAAGCGTCAGCCGGTGCCGACGAATCTTGTTGATGTATTGAGCCATCGCCAATAGTGCTCAACAGTTCCGGCCACCTTCTTTGCAAGAGGGCCACAGGAACGGATCGAGCGGCGATACGGCACTTGAGCGCCTGATGGACCGCTGAGGATCGCTAATTCGACAGGGATACGTGTCACATGAGCAAGACATTGCGACGTCTCCTGCGAGGGGGGAGTACGCATCCTACGACTTTTATTCTTTTTGGTCCCCCGCCCTTTGGAGGGGGAGCGTTAATGCGTGAAGCGGCACATTTGGAAGCAGTGTTCAACGCGCTTGTTGTAACAAGATGCTGTGTATTGCAGAGCAATTATGATTGGATGGTGCGAAAGACATCGAGGATGTAATCGCACTCGAACCTTGAAAACGGAAGTGCTCGCGACGTCGGTCGCGAGCACCGTTTCCAGGCTTGTCAGTATCAACCTACCTCCGATGTCAACTCGGACCCAGCCGTGAGCTTCATACGTGCTGGCGGCTGCAGGAACTCGAGCGTCACCCCGTCCGGGCCCCGGACATAGACAAGCCTCAAACCGTCGCGCTCGCCGCCTTCGACGCGTTGCGGCGGCCCGACGGGCAGCCACCCTGCTTCCTTGATCCGTTCAAGCAGCGCGTCGAGGTCATCCACGTACATTGCAATGTGGATAAAGCCCTGCATCGCAGGAACGCGCGTCGACGGTCTTTCGGTTGGCGGGCGAGTAATACTGCAACAGTTCGATCTTGTGTCCATAGCCTTCGATCATTGCAAGGCTCAGCGAAGCACCTTCAACCCCGACGAGATTCTCGATAAATGAGTTGTTCTTGAAGTCCCATGTATAGAGATGCTGAAATCCAAGAACGTCTACCCAAAAATCGAGCGAGTCCGTAAGCGACGAAACGGTTATTCCAGTGTGGTCGACACGGTTTATCCTGAACGCTCGTCCGTCGCCTGCTTCCGGCCGCGAAGTCATGCTTGCTCCCGGCCGGCGCGTTTCCAGAACGCTTGCAGTTCTTCGGAGATGAATTGGGTCTTCTCCTCGAAGACCCAATGGCCGCATTCTTCGATCACGCCGCCACTCGCGTTGACAGAGATTGCCTTAGCGCTATCGAAGCAGTGCGATCCAAACGAGTGGCTTCCACCCCAGGCGAGCATCGGTATTTTCAGCTTTTCTTTTGCGAGTTCTGCCGTCTGCTCGGCCATTTGAGGAATGTAGCCGTAGTGATTGAGACTTGCGCGAAGATTTCCCGGCTGCTTCATCTGCATGACATAAAGCGCCACTTCCTCTTCTGGCATTGCTTGAGGGTTGTACGCGAAATCGCGGAAGAAATGGCGCAGATATTGCTCCTCTCGTCCTTCAACAAGAAAGCGCGTGATATCCATATTCATATGCATGCCGAGATGCCAGTAGGGCACGCGCGGGTCGACATATCCAGGGAAGTCGAGTCCGAAGAACGGTGTCTCGATCGTGGACAGGGAAATAGCGCGGTCGCCGGCCATGTACGCGAGCGCCACCGACGGCGGACCTCCAAGGTCGTGGCTGAAAATGTGAAAGCGATCGATGCCTTCCACTTCGAGCAGGTCGAGCATGTCCTGGGCGATTGTTTTCGGCTCGTAGCCGGAGAACGGCTTGTCGCTGTCCGCGTACCCACGTAAGTCTGGGGCGATGAACCGATATTCCTTGCCCAGTGCGTCGATGACAGGAATGAACTCCCTGTGGTTCTGAGGCCATCCGTGCATCGCGAGGACCACGGGACCAGAGGGATTCCCCGCCGTAACGTAATGCAGCGTTACTCCGTTTGCTTTTGCGCGCTTGCTTGTCAGCTTTTCCATGACCGCTCCTGTCGAATAGAAGCACCGAATGAAGCATCGGTGTTAGTGATAATCCGCAGCAGCGTCCGCTGCTACGACTCCGCGCAGGCGACGCAAAATTTGCAGCCGAAGAAGCAAAGAGAGGTATTTCGTCATTTCTTTGCTGAAAAGACCGCTTTTATATTCGCATCGCTACGTGTCGCAAAGATTATGGACCTGTCGGTTCAGAAGTACATCCGTAGGTGTCGAAGGAAACGTTCTGGATTCTCGAACGTGGTCTGGTGAAAATCGGCTTCGTACACCAGTGAGGCAAGCAAGAACCGCATTTCAGCAAGGGCTGTGTTTACATTGTGGACCGAAGGGTTCACAATAAGCGTGCGGTCTGATGCCTCAATTCGATTTTTATCGGTCGTCGAACGACGATAGTGACTTTTCCTGGTTCGGAGTTTGCAGATAGAGACGGAGCCGAATGGATGACCAGCCAGGCTGATGACGACGTCGTTCGACGTGCGCTAGTCGACATATTGATGCCCGAGTCGCACTCGCTCGAAGCGACGATCAGGCCGCCGTGCGGTCCAAGGAAGAAGTTGCGTTCGAGGCGGCGACCATCAACTCAGGCGTTCAAACCGGTCGATGTCGAACCGCCTCCTTCGCATGTTTCTATTCTCGAGCGGCTGTCGTCGAAGTCGCTCAGCGTGTGCTGGAGCGTTCCGCGTTCAGGGCACTATGCGGACCAGGTCTGGCGAATAGGACTTGCGCGCGTGGACTCGTTTTGCGTGCTGACTGGCATGCCTATCTGGCGTGGTGACTCTGTGTTTCGGCCTCGGGTTAGTCCGTCCTTCTTTCCGGCCAATCATAACCGGATGATTCTTGCTTCCGTGGTTTCCAGTTATCTGCGATGCGAACGCGATTTCGGGTCCGAACGGCCTTGAGCGCGCGAGCGGGGATGGTTGCCGGAAGCGGGCTTACGAGTTCGAGCCCGCTCGTGGTTATAGAGCTTCAATAAAAACTTACTTGCCTTTACGCTCGTAGCCTTTGACAAGATCGAGCCATTCAAACTTCCGGTCTGACTTCAGAAGGTCTTTGAGCTTGCCTTCGTAGTCGACCCGGTAAGACTTCTTCAGATGATGATCAACGAAATACTGCGCGCTGCACGCCCAGGTTTCGTAAAGCACGAGGGTGTCGGGATCGTCTGCGGATCGATGAAGATACGTGTTGACGAAATCCGGTTCATTTGACATTTCGTCGAGCACCTTGATGAGGCTCGAGTAAAGTTCTTCGCGTGCCTCGGGCTTGCCGGGCAGATGGACTATGAATGAAATGTTCTGAGTCATGGTGGGGCTCCTGAATCTGGATGGATCTTTACGATGTCGCATCGGCAACGTTGAACATCGCGCGGGCTGCGGCAAGTTGCGAGGCCACTTCCGCGACGCTGATGCCGAGAAATTCCGCGGTGCGCAAATTCGCTTCGAGGGCGACGGCGACGCGGATTCCTTCAAAACCTTGCGACATGATCTGCTCCATGGTTGACGTCACAGCCAGTGACGATTGCGAGAATTATGGATCAGCCGGTTTCGAATATCGTTCGAAGGGATTCACGAGGTCGTTCGGTTTCATCGAACGAGTGCGGTTCTGCTGAGCTGACGGACATCGGGCGCGATCGAGGCAATCCTCTGTTGTAAACCGTTTGGTCTACAATGACAGTCTGTCAGAGGAAACTGAAATGGCACGCCCGCGAGAGTTCGACGAAGATCATGTTTTGGAGAAGGCCCTGCATGTGTTTTGGGAGAAAGGCTATGACGCCGCGTCGCTAGCGGATCTTCAGGAGGCGACAGGGCTCACGAAGTCCAGCCTGTACAAGGCGTTCGAAAGCAAAGAGGGGCTCTTTCGGCGGGTGGTCAATCGATACAACGACAACCATCTGGCTTTCCGCGAGCATGCGCTGGCGCAACCGACACCCAGGCTGATCGCAGAATCTCTGCTTGAGGGAATTGTCGTACTTCACACAGGGAAGAACACGCCTTCCGGTTGTCTCGTGACGTTTGCCGCGCTTGCGTGCAGCGCGGACGCGCGCCCGCTCGCCGATGAACTGTCCGAGAGCCGCAATGCTTTCGAGCGGCGTCTGCGCGAGCGCTTCGAGTCAGTGAAGCAGGCGGGGCCGCTTCCGGAGGGCATGACCAGTCATGACGCGGCCATGTTCGTATCGACGTTTATTCAGGGTCTGGCCGTTCAGGCGAGAGGAGGCGCTACGCGTCGGCAGCTTCGTCAACTGGTGGCGGCGGTGTTGAAAAGTTGGCCCGCAGCCTAGGAAAACGCTGTCCAGACCTGCTCGGCCGTGCATCCGCAGAGTTGCCTAACCAGAAGCGCACGGCACTTCTCGCAACGGTAGTGCTCGATTGCCACTACACCTTCGCATTCGCCAACGCCGATCAGGGTAAGGCCTTCTTCTCTGATCCTGTCAGCGGAGCATCCCTGGAGCGTGGAGCATTCGTCGCAAAGTTCCATGACCTGATTGCCGTTTCACGTGAGTCAAGCTACAGCGGGAAATGGGGCGCTTAAGCGGGCCATCCATCAGTGAAGAACCCGCGAGAAGAAGCGGGCAGGTCAGTATTGCGCCAATTTGCCTGCTGCGCAGCAAAAATCATTTGGGGAACCAGACCGAACCAGGAAATGCACAGTGTTAGTGCCAAACGTGCTTCATTTCGGTGAGTTTTGCGCGGCTCGACGAGCAGATACTTCGTGCCGTCGAGCGGCACGCGCACTCATGTGCGCTCGGCCAAACACGATCACTCGGGCTGCATCCACGCCGGATCGAGCGGCGCCATTCTGCGCAGTGTCAGTCGAAAATCGCGCGCGACGGCCGGCAATGTCGCATCGCGTCGGCGGATCAAACCGATTGTGCGTGCAACCGTCGGCTCGACGAGCGGACGGATCGCGATTCTCGATTGAGGGTCGCGGGGCGACGCGCAACGCGGAATGATCGAGATGCCGAGTCCGGCTTCGACGAGTCCGAGCGACGTCGTCAGATGCTCGATTTCGATCAGCCGGTCCGGGCGCCAGTCGATGTCGCGCAATGCGGCATCGAGCATCCGGCGATTGCCGCTCGTCGTGCCCGACACGATCAACGGCCACGGTCTCAGCTCGCGCCACGCGACGTGCTCGCTTTTCGCTAGCGGGTGATCGGCGGGGCACGCCAATACGTACGGGTCCACCAGCAACTCGTCGATCGCGAGTTCCGGCGTTTCGTTGACGAGAAACGCGATGCCGAATTCCGCCTCCCCGTCGGCGACGCGCCGCGCGACCGTCGAGAGGTCCGCTTCGATCAGCCTCAACCGCACTTCAGGCCGCTTGCGGTGATAGCTGCTCACGATCTTCGGCAGCAGAAACTTCGCGACAGTGGGGATGCACGCAATCGTCAATTGACCCGCGCGGATGCGGGTGGCCTCGGTGACGAGCTGTAATGACGCGTCGAGTTCGCGCAGCACGCTTTGTGCGCGCGGCAACAGCAGTTCGCCCGATGACGTGAGCGAGACCGTGCGCGTCGTGCGTTCGAAGAGCATCAGGTCGAGTGCTTCTTCGAGCCGCTTGATGCGTCGCGTCAGCGCCGACGCGGACAGATTCAGTTCGATCGCCGCATCGTTGAACGATGCATGCGATGCGACTGCGACAAAAGCGCGGAGTGCATCGAGATCGACGCCGGGAAAGCGAATCATGGGAGCCTGACTGTGGACCTGACTGTGAGGGATACACAGACTATCGACTATTGCATGTGAGGCAATAATAATCGCGCCGCACGCAATTCACAAACCCATGGCGCGTGCGGATACTGGGTGACAGCAAAGCAGCATGCCCGGCTCAAACCCACTACCGCGCGCCAATTGCGCCTGACACGCGATGAACCAGCACAACGACATCGGCACAAACCCTTATACCGGCGGCGTCGCGGGCTTCGTGGCGGGATTGCGTTATGAAGCGATCCCCGACGAAGTGCGCGCTCGCATCAAGCTGCTGATTCTCGATTCGCTCGGCTGCGCGCTGTTCGGCTCGGGGCTCGAGTGGAGCCGCATTCTCTCGGATACGCTCGCGAGCATTGATACGACACAGGGCTGTCACGTGTGGGGCATGTCGTCGAAGCTGTCGGCGCCGCACGCGGCGCTCGTCAACGGGACGATGATCCAGAGCTTCGAACTCGACGACGTGCATCGCGCGGGCGTGCTGCATGTCGGCGCGGTGACGTTGCCCGCTGTGCTCGCGATCGCGGAGACGCTGCCTGCCGATGCACGCATGAGCGGCCGCGATTTTCTGCGCGCGTGTGTCGCCGGCTATGAAGTGGGGCCGCGCGTCGGCATGTGCATGGGCCCCGAGCATATCGCGCAGGGCTGGCATTCGGGCGCGACGGTCGGCGTGTTTTCGGCTGCGGCGGGCGCGGCGGCCGCGTTGCGTCTCGATACCGCGCAGACGGTGCACGCGCTCGGCATCGGCGGCACGCAGTCGGCGGGCCTGATGGCCGCGCAGTTCGGCGCGATGGTCAAGCGCATGCATGCGGGGCGCGCCGCGCAAAGCGGACTGTATGGCGCGCTGCTGGCGCGTAACGGCTTCACGGGCATCGTCGATGTATTCGAGAACCCCTATGGCGGCTTTTGCAGCACGTTCTCGCGATCGACGGACCGCTTCGATCTGACGCAATTGATCGACGGCCTCGGCGAGCGCTTCGAGACGATGAACATCGCGCTGAAGTTCTATTCGTGCGTGGGCAGCAATCACACGACGCTCGATGCGATCCGCGCGATGCAGGCGCGTCATCCGTTCGGCGCGAACGACGTGGAGTCGATTGTCGTGCATGGCTCGCGTGTGACAGTCGATCACGTCGGCTGGCGCTACGTGCCGCAGGGGCTGACGTCGGCGCAGTTGAACCTTCCATACTGTGTCGCGACGTTGCTGCTCGAAGGCGACGTGTTCGTCGACCAGTTCAGCGAAGACAAAGTGGCCGATCCTCAACGCATGGCGCTGGCCGACCGCGTACAGGTGCTCGAAGATCCGTCGATCACCGCGCGCGGCCGCGGCGCGCGCCATACGGTGAGAGTCGAAGTGATACTGCGCGACGGCACGCGGCTCGAAGAAACCGTGCAATCGCAGCGCGGCAGCGAGGATGCATTTGCGAGCGAGGCGGAAATCGTCGGCAAGATGACGAAGCTCGCGGCGCATCGCATCAAAGGCGAGCAGATCGAGCGCATCGTGGACTGGGTCATGCACGCCGAAGAAAAGACGGACGCAGCAGAACTCGTGCGCTTGCTCGCGTCTCACGGTTAGCGCCGCGAGAACATCACGCGCGAGCACATTGCACGCAACAGCACGCAACTGCACGCACCACTCGCGACCGCGTGACAGCAGCACGGCAGGCAGGAAAGTAGCAAAGCAGCAATCCAGGCACCAGACAAGAGCGGCCGGGTGGCCGCAAGGGGACACAGGATGGCCGCAACGCCTCACGATCTGTCGCTACGGGCTTCGCTCGCCGGGCGGCGGGAACGCCTGCGCTCGATCATCGGCGGCAGCGCGGGCAACGTGATCGAGTGGTACGACTTTCTCGCGTACTCGATCTTCTCGATCTACTTCAGCAAGGCATTCTTTCCGGGTGGCAATCAGACGGCGCAATTACTGAACGCCGCCGCTGTCGCCGCGATCGGCTATGTGGTGCGGCCGCTCGGCAGCTGGGCGATCGGCGCGCTCGCGGACCGGCACGGACGGCGTGTCGCACTGAGCGTATCGGTGGCGATGATGAGCGTCGGCTCACTGATCATCGCGCTCACGCCGACCTACGCGACGATTGGTGTCGCCGCGCCTGGTGTGCTCATCTGCGCGCGGCTGCTGCAAGGCTTCAGCATGGGCGGCGAGGCGGGCACCAGCGCGACGTATCTCAGCGAGATGGCGCCTGCGGGGCGGCGCGGCTTCTTCGTCGGCTTCGTGCAGGTAACGGTCGTGATGGGTCAGCTCGTCGCGCTCGCGCTGATGCTCCTGCTTCAGCGGCTCGTGCTGTCGCCCGCACAACTCGAAGACTGGGGCTGGCGCATTCCGTTTGCGATCGGCGGCGCGCTCGCGGTATTCGCGCTGTACCTGAGGCGCGGCATCGCGGAAACCGATGCGTTCGAGCGTGCCGATGCGCTCACGGCGGGCAAGCAGCGCGGCGAAGCAGAGCGCGGCAGTCTCGTTGCATTGCTGATCCGCCATCGCATGCAGACGCTGTGGACGATCGGCATCAGCATCGGCGGCACGGTCGCGTTCTATACGTTCACGATCTACCTGCAGAAGTACATGGTCAACACGACGGGCTTCAGCCGCGATACGGCGACGCTGATCACCACGGTCGCGCTCGTCATTTATATGTGTTTTCAGCCGCTCTATGGACTGCTATCGGATGCCGTCGGCAGGCGTCCTGTCATGCTGATCTTCGGTATCGGCGGCACGTTCTGCACGGTGCCGTTGATGCATGCGCTCGGCACGACACACAGCGTATGGGCGGCGTTCGCGCTGAACCTCGCGGCGCTCGGCATTCTGAGCGGCTTCTCGTCGATACATTGGCTCGTGAAGTCGGAGCTCTTTCCGGCGAAGCTGCGCGCGCTCGGCGTCGGTTTGCCGTTTGCGGTGGTGTCGTCGGTGATGGGCGGCACGACCGAATACCTCGCGTTGAAGTTCAAGCACGCGGGTCATGAGTCGTGGTTCTTCTACTACGTGAGCGCGTGCGCGGCCATATCGCTCGTCACCTATCTGCTGATGCCGGAGACGCGCCATCGCTCCGTCATCGACGAAGAAGCGCGAGGCTGACGGGACATGCAAAGCACGCAACGAGACGACACGATGCACGAATCGACGACGACGGCCGCACACGCGCTCGCGGACTACGCTCACGGCTTGCGATACGAAGCATTGCCCGCCGATGTCGTGCGGCTCGCGAAGGATTGCCTGATCGATGCAGTCGGCGCGGCCGTCTATGGTCATGAAGTCGCCGCGGGCGAAGCCGTGCGCCGCTATCTCGCGGATGCGGCGCCGGGACCGTGCGCCGTCCCCGGCATCGCCGATGCGCGCTATGGCGCCGAAGCGGCGGCCTTCGCGGGCGGCGTGCTCGTGCATGCCGCCGAGCTCGACAGTCTGCGGCAGCCCGGCGCGGGTGTTCATCCCGGCGCGGTGCTCGTGCCGCCGGCGCTGGCCGTTGCGCAGATATCGGGTGCATCGGGACGCGATGTACTGAGCGCGCTCGTGGCGGGCATCGAAGTGCTGTTCCGGATCGGCGCGGCGACGAAGCATTCGGCGGAAGCGCGCGGATTCCACGCGCCGGGTCTGACGGGCCCGTTCGGCGCGGCAATCGCCGCGGGCAAGCTGGCAGGCGTCGACAGCGAGACGCTGCGGCGCGCGCTCGGCATCGCGGGTTCGCTGGGCGGCGGGCTGCTCGAATTCGCGAAGGCGGGCGATGGCGGCCTCGTCAAGCGCATGCATCTGGGGCGCGCGGCGCAGGCGGGTATCGTCGCCGTGCAACTCGCGCGTGCAGGTTTCGACGGCCCATCGAGCGTGCTCGAAGGGCGCTACGGTTTTCTGCACGCCTATTGCGAGCGCTCCGACCTTGCGCTGTTGACGGACGGTCTCGGCACGCGCTACGAAACGCCGACGCTCTGCCTGAAGCGCTACGCGTGCCATATCGTCGCGCACACGCCCGTTTATGCGGCGCAGCGTCTGCGTGCCGCGCACGATATCGACGCGCGTCGCATCGCATCGATTCACATCGAGGGCGCGGCGCGGCTCGCCGCGAATCACGACATCAAGTCGCCGGCCGATTCGACGCTCGCGCAGTACAGCGTGCCGTACTGTGTCGCTGCTGCGTTACTGCACGACGCCGACGACCCCGCGACCTTCGGCAAACGGCTGCTCGACGATCCCGCCGTCGGCGAACTGGCGCAGCGCGTGAGCGTCGTCGCAACCGATGCGCAAGGGCTGTCGACGAAGACGCGCATCACGCTCGACAACGGCACGTGCTACGAAGAAGCGCGCGCGGATTTTCCGGGCTGCCCGAGTACACCGCTTTCGCGCGAGCAGTTGCGCGCGAAATTCATGCGGATGACGCGCACGCTCGACACTGCGGCCGCGCCGCTGTTCGACCGCCTCGATCGTATCGAAGAGGAAGCGGATCTTCACTGGCTCGACGCCGCAGCGTCACGGCTGCAAGGAGCACACGCATGACGATCGCCCGATGGTTCGGCGACAGGATCGCCGCATTCCGTTTCGAGGACCTGCCACCCGAGGCGCTGCGCTGGGCGCGCATCGGCATCGTCGATACCGTCGGCGTGACGCTTGCGGGCGCGAGCGAGCGTTGCACGCGTCTCGCGCATGCGGTCGCGTCGCCGTCCGCGGGCGACGCGCTGGTGTTCGGACGACGCGAGCGCATGAAGCCATCGGATGCAGCGTTCGTCAACGGCACGGCCGCGCACGCGCTCGACTTCGACGATTGCAGCAACACGCTTGGCGGTCATCCGTCGGCGCCCATTCTGCCCGCGCTCTTCGCGCTGGCGGAGCAGGTTCATGCAAGCGGCCGTGAGTTCGTGAGCGCGTATGTCGCAGGCTTCGAAACGCAGGCGCGGCTCGCGCACGCGGTGAACTTCCATCACTACGACAAGGGCTGGCATCCGACCGCGACGCTCGGCGTATTCGGCGCGTGCGCGGCGGCGTCGCGTCTGATGCGGCTCGACGCATCGCAAACGGCCACGGCCCTGTCGATCGCTGCGTCGTTCGCGTCGGGCGTGAAA
Source organism: Paraburkholderia piptadeniae (assembly GCF_900007165.1). Taxonomy (GTDB): domain Bacteria; phylum Pseudomonadota; class Gammaproteobacteria; order Burkholderiales; family Burkholderiaceae; genus Paraburkholderia; species Paraburkholderia piptadeniae. The sequence goes on along the minus strand of NZ_CYGY02000011.1, from coordinate 5,568 downwards.
GCGAACTTCGGCACGATGACGAAGCCGCTGCATGTCGGTCACGCGTCGCGCAACGGGCTCATTGCAGCGTGGCTCGCGCGCGAAGGCTTCACGGCCGGCGACGAAGCGTTCGAGCATCGCCAGGGCTTCTTCAATGTCTACAACGGCGCGGGCAACTACGATGCCGACGCGGCGATGCGCGCGTGGGCCGATCCGCTCGATATCGTGGAGCCGGGCATCGCGATCAAGCAATACCCGTGTTGCGGCAGCACGCATCCCGCCATCGACGCGATGCTGATGCTCGTCGCCGAGCAAGGCTTGACGCCGGAGAAAGTCGAGCGCGTGATCTCGCGCACGCATCCGCGCCGCTTGCGGCATACGAATCGTCCGCAGCCAAAGAGCGCGCTCGATGCGAAGTTCAGCGTGCAGTACTGCGTCGCAAGAGCGCTTGCGCAAGGTAGCGTCGTGCTCTCCGATTTCGAAGGCGATGCGTATGCGAATGCAGCGATCCAGGCCGTGATGAAGAAAGTGACGGCCGAGCCCGATCCGCTCGCGGGCCGGCAGCCCGATCATTTCGGCGCGGAGGTGGTCGTCGAGTTGCGCGACGGGAGCCGCGTGTCGAAGCGCGTCGCGCGCGCGGCGGGCCGCACGTCGGCGAATCCGCTGCCCGACGAGCGTATCGAAGCGAAGTTTCTCGATTGCGCCTCGCACGCGCTGACGACAGACGCGAGCGAGCGCGCGCTCGCCGCGCTGTGGCAGGTCGAGCGCCTCGACGATATCGCCGGTTTCACTGCGCAGATGGAGGCCGGCTTGAAGCCCGATTGAAGCACGCCAGCGGATGAGCAACGCACCGTCCCGCACCACACCCGATTGCAAATCGCGCGGCCACGAACGCGCGGATTCGAAGGAGACAGGCATGAACGATTCAATCGTCGCCGCGCGCGTCGACCGTTTGCCGAACTCGCGGATGCATCGCGAATGGATGCTGCTGTTTGCGATCCCGCTGTTTTTCGACAGCTGCGATATCAACACGTTTGCTTCGGCTGCGCCCGCGCTGATCCGGCATTGGCATATCGCGATCAATGAAATCGCGCTGATCACGTCCGCGAGCTTTATCGGCATGTTCTTCGGGGCTACGTTGGGCGGCATGCTGTCGGACCGCATGGGGCGGCGGCGCTCGCTGACTGTGTTCGTGCTGATCTCGTCGCTTGGCTCGCTCGCGACCGCGCTCGTGCCGGGCGTTCCGTATCTGTTCGCGGCGCGCGTGGTGACGGGCTTCGGGATTTCGGCGGGCATGGTGACGGTGATGACATACATCGCCGAGCTGTTTCCTGCGAAATCGCGCGGCACGTGGCAATCGTGGGCGATGGTGATCAACCTGTGCGCGATTCCGTTGACGAATCTCGTTGCGCGGCTCGTCGTTCCGTTCGGGCCGGACGGCTGGCGCTGGGTGTTCGTATGGGGCTCGCTCGGCATCGTGTTTCCGCTGATCGTGCGGCGCTTGCCCGAATCGCCGCGCTGGAGCGCTCGCGCCGGCCGGTTCGACGACGCCGAAGCTGCGATCGCCGCAATGGAAGCGCGCGTGGCGGCCGAAGGCCATACGCTCTCATCGCCCGCCGTGGCTGTGCGCGCGCCCGAAGCGCGCGAGCCGTGGACCGCGATGTTCAACAGCACCTACCGTCGCCGCACGCTCACGCTGTGCGCAATCTGGCTGCTGCAGACCATCGGCTTCTACGGCTTCGAAGCGTGGGTGCCGACGCTGCTCGTGCATCACGGCATCACGGTCGCGCGCAGCCTCACGTACTTCACGCTGATCAATGTCGGCGCGCCGCTTGGCGCATTGCTCGCCGTTGCGTTCGCGGATCGCTTCGAGCGCAAGCATCTGATCGCACTCGTCGCGTTTCTGATCGCGTGCTTCGGCTTGCTGTACGGCCTGAGTTTCCAGCCGATCCTGATCGTCACGTTCGGTTTCGCAGTCGGCATGTTGACGCAGACCTTCGCGACGCTGCTGTACTCGTACACGCCCGAGCAGTTTCCGACTGGCGTGCGCAACAGCGCGACGGGCCTGACGTATGGCGCAGGCCGCGTTGCCAACGTGGCGAACGCCTTCGTGATCGCCGCGATCTACACCAGCTATGGCTATGTGACGGTGTTCATGTACATCGCGGGCGCGTGGACGCTCACCGCGCTGATCACATTGGTGTTCGGTCCGCGCACGACGGGCCGCAGCCTCGAAACGCTGAGCCCCGCCGTCGATCCGAACGCAACCGGCGACGCCTCGCTGCAGCCGCTCGCCGACTATCCACGCCGCTGACTACGCAACGGGAGACCCTACTGATGACCCTCGACGAACTCAACGATATCGACGTCCTCGTGATCGGCGCCGGCAATGCCGCCGCGAACGCGGCACTGGCCGCGCGCGAAGGCGGCGCGCGCCGCGTCGCGATGCTCGAAAGCGCGCCCGAGAATGCGCGTGGCGGCAACTCGGCATTCACGGGCGGCGCGTTCCGTTTCGTCTACGAGTCGGTCGACGACTTGCTGAAGCTCGCGCCCGACATTGCCGAACTCGATTTGCCGAACATCGATTTCGGCACCTATACGCGCGAGCAGTATTTCGACGACGTCGGCCGCCTGACGGAATATCGCGCCGACCCGGACCTCACGGAAGTGCTGATCGGCAACAGCTATGACGCCGCGCTGTGGCTCAAGCGGCATGGCGTGCGATTTCAGCCGGCGCTCGGACGCCAGGCGTTTCGCGTCGAAGGCAAGTTTCGCTTTTGGGGTGGTCTTGCATGCCATATCCTCGGCGGCGGGACGCATCTCGTCGAAACGCTGCACGAGGCGCTCAAGCGCGCGGAAGTCGGCGTCGTTTATCAGACGCAGGCGACGGGGCTCCTGTATGGCGACGGACGTATCGAAGGCGTGCGCGCGTTGCATCGCGGACGTCCCGTCGAAATCCGCGCGAAGGCTGTCGTGCTCGCGTGCGGTGGCTTCGAGTCGAACCCGGAGATGCGCGCCCGCTATCTCGGTCCGAACTGGGATCTCGCGAAAGTGCGCGGCACGCGTTACAACACGGGCTGGGGTCATCGGATGGCGATGGAGATCGGAGCGGCCGTGACGGGCCACTGGTCCGGCGCGCACGCGGTGCAGTGGGACATGAACGCACCCGAGTATGGCGATCTGACGGTCGGCGATCGCTTCCAGAAGCACAACTATCCGTTCGGGATTCTGGTGAACGCGAAGGGCGAACGCTTTCTCGACGAAGGGCTCGACTTTCACAGCTTCACGTATGCGAAGTACGGCCACGAAGTGCTTCGCCAGCCGGGCCTGTTCGCATGGCAGATCTTCGATCAGAAAGTGGTGAAGCTGTTGCGCGACGAATACCGCATTGCGCGCATTACGAAGGAGACGGCGAATACGCTCGAAGAACTCGCGCAGAAGTTGACGGGTGTCGACCCGGAAGGTTTTCTGCGCACGGTGCGCGCGTACAACGCCGCCGAGCGTCCCGACGTGCCGTTCAATCCCAACGTGCACGACGGCTTGCGCACGCGCGGGCTCGCGATCGACAAGACCAACTGGGCGAACCGGCTCGATACGCCGCCTTACGAGGCATATGGCGTGACGACAGGCGTGACGTTCACGTTCGGCGGGCTGAAGGTATCGACGGACGCGGAAGTGCTCGACGTTTCGGGTGCGCCGATTCCGGGGCTTTACGCGGCGGGCGAAATCGTCGGCGGTCTCTACTATCACAACTACGGCAGCGGCACGGGACTGGTCGCTGGCGTAGTGTTCGGAAGGCTTGCGGGCGAAGGCGCAGCGCGCCTCGTCGCTCGCTGAACGCGTTAGCGGAGGGCGCTTCTCGGTGCTGCTGCTGGACAACGAATGCGTCGCGCGTCTGCTGACGATGCGCGACTGCATCGACGCGCAGGCGCGGGCGTTTGCGGGACTGCCGGCCGGCGCGTCGATCGGCCGCCCGCGCTTCGATACCTATGTGCCGACCTCGCGCGACGATGGCTACTACCGTTTCGGTTCCGTCGATGGCGCGACGGACGGCATTCTAGCGGTGCGGCTGAAGTCGGACGTGATGGTGTGGCCTCGCGACGATGGAGCCGATCAGTCGGGTTCGCATCGCGTGGGCAGCGAGCAGAAGTACTGCATCGAGCCGGGCACGTACTGCGGGCTCGTGATTCTCTTCAGCACCGAGAACGGCGCCCCGCTCGCGATCATCAACGACGGTCATTTGCAGCATATGCGCGTCGGCGGCGCTGCGGGGCTCGGCACGCGTCTGCTCGCGCGCGAAGATGCGCATACCGTCGGCATGATCGGCTCGGGCGGCATGGCCGAAACGTTTCTCGATGCGCTGTGCTGCGTGCGCGAGATTCGCCGCGTGCGCGTGTATAGCCGACGCGAAGAGAACCGGCGACGCTTTGCTCGCGCGATGGCGGACAGATTGCAGATCGACATCGAAGCCGTGGATAGCGCTCGCGATGCGGTTCGCGGTGCGGATATCGTCGCGACCTGCACGGACAGCATGTCGCCCGTGCTCGACGCCGCGTGGCTCGAACCGGGGATGCATGTGGTCGCGTTGACGCCGCGCGAGTTCGATGCAAGCGTCGCGCGGCGCTTCGACGTCGCGATTGCGCAGGGTCGCGAGCGCCTGCCGTTGGCGGAGAGCGAGCGCTTCAGCCAGCATGTTTCGGGAAGCCCGAATGCGTTCGTCGGCGGTAGCGTCGACGAACGGCGACGGCTGCCCGTTTCGCGCGGAGAGCGCGTCGATACGAGCGGCTGGCCTGTCTATAGCGATGTGATCACGGGTCGCGCGCCGGGCCGCACGAGCGCGGAGCAGGTCACGTTTTACTACACGGTGGGCAACTGGGGCGTACAGTTCGCGGCCGTCGGCGGACATGTGTACCGTGAGGCGGTCAGACAGGGCGTCGGCGTGACGTTGCCGCGCGAGTGGTTCATCCAGACGATACGCAATTAGGGTTGGGCACCGGCCAAGGGGCGAGCTTTTGTTCGCCAGGGATTGCGCGGTGCAAAGAGCGCCGGTAACACGCAACGCATACGCATCCCCGCGTAGTGATGCCGATAGTCTGCGAAACCAAACGTTTCTTCCAGATCGCCTCCTTTCGTGAGGCGATTTTTTTTAGTTCTTCGCGGATTTCCTGGACCAGGCGGGAGTTGGGCCGCGATCGGGCCAGTTCCCGTCATTTCTCTTCCTGAGCAAATGGACGCTCATATGGCCGATGCGCTTCGGCAGCTGACATTCGCCTCGCAGTGTTGCCCCGAACGCGCGGCCGGCTGCATACAGCCATCGGAGCTTCCGCTAGAGAGATGGACATACGCAAGGGATCTCACGCTTCATGTTCCATACAATTGGGACTACCTGTCCGGTAGCCGTCATGACCTTCGTCTCTTGCGCGAAAGGGTGGCTGAAAAGAAAACAAGGCGGCCGATTACCTTGACCCGCCCCCGCCATTTCCGCCGTTCCCGCCTCCGCCGTTCCCACCGTTCCCGCCTCCGCCGTTCCCACCGTTCCCGCCTCCGCCGTGACCGCCTGCGCCATGACCGCCTGCGCCTGCGCCCGAA
>NZ_CYGY02000267.1 GCF_900007165.1 Paraburkholderia piptadeniae | reverse complement strand
GGAGTCTCGTGGGCTCGGGAGAAAAAGCGGCGTACCTCTCCGGTATCGACACCCGACGGGTCATACTCGCGGCCTTTGTGCTGTCAGGACTGTGCAGCGCTGTAGCGGGGATCATGCTCGCGGGCTACGCAGGGCAGGCCTACCAGAGAATGGGCGATCCCTATCTGCTGCCGGGCATTGCGGCGGTTGTAGTCGGTGGCACCAGCATCCTTGGCGGGAAGGGTTCATATGGCGGAACGATAGCGGGGGTGCTGGTCATTACATTGGTTAGCAGCATGCTGTCGCTCATGCACGTTCCCGAAGCCATCAAGCAGATCTGTTACGGCGGTCTGATCGTCGGCATGGTCTGTCTATATAGCACCCGTCAGAACACCGCAACAGCATAACCTTCGTTCCGTTGCCGGTATCGGGCATACCGGCAATACCCGGCCGTAAATAGATGTGCACGCATGCGTGTCGAGTTCCTGATGTATGTAGTAATCCTATGTACAGTAATTGAGACGTCAAAAGGAGTTGGGCTGATGTATTGAACGTGAACGGTACAGTCGAATAGCTTGGGGCGGTCAGAAAAACGAGAACGACTCGCCGAATTCAATCAATGAGGTTTGGAGGCAGACTTGAGGAAAGCGTTTATTGCAGGGTCAGCATTGATACTGACGGCATCCGGTTCG
>NZ_CYGY02000059.1 GCF_900007165.1 Paraburkholderia piptadeniae | reverse complement strand
TGCCTCGCTCAATTGCGAACCCTGCAAGCCAGGTTAGTACATAACGCAAATAAGGCAATCATTTTTTAACTCGGGATACTAGAAGTACGAGTCCATCGCGAACGATGATGACGCCGACGCCAACCTGGGGCTGCGCATTGTTATCCATTGTCAAAGCCTGACATGAGTTCGCGCGAAGGCGAGTTTGAATACGGCCTGTATCGTATCGGGACGTTGCGCGCAAGACAACGCGATGATTCGCGAGTCTCGCTTCCGCGATGTGCCGTTGATCGCTATCGTTCGATCGCAAGCTCACCCTTATCCCTCAACGGAGCGCACCATGCGATTGAACGTCCTTCTGCGAACGACTCGTTGCTCTTCAGTGCTTCTGACGATCATCCCGGCGATGGCGATTGCCGGGCCGTTCACGGTCAAGGTCGACGATCTGAACCATGGGCGCTTCGGGAACGAACAGGTGTATGGCGGATTCGGCTGTCATGGCGACAACGTTTCGCCGCGCATCTCGTGGTCGAACGTTCCGCCCGGAGCGAAGAGCATCGTCGTGACGATCCACGATCCCGATGCGCCGACGGGCGGACTCGGTTGGACGCATTGGGAAGTCGTCAACATACCGGCATTGGGATCGTCGATCGAGAAGGGTGCTTCCGGCAATCCCAAGGCGTTGCCGACGGGCGCCATCGAAACGTTGACGGATTTCGGCGAGTCGAAATACGGTGGACCTTGCCCGCCTCAAGGAGAGACGCATCGATACGTCGTCACGGCATCGGCGCTCACCGTTCCTCGAATCGACGTGAAGACGGCGTCGAGTCCCGCGCTCGTCGCGTATCAGATGCATGGGAAGGTGATCTCGCAAGCGCGGTACGTCGCGACTTATCACCGGGCCTCGAATTGATCATTCGAAATTGATCGTTCGAATCGACCGTTCGATGCCGGGCGGGATGTCATGTGCGTGTCATCCCGCCATCGCCGGCGCTGCGGATCAGCTCGCCGCCTTTGAGCGGCGCAGCCATTCGTCGAAGCCGACGCGTCCGAGGCGCGCCTCGCCCAACGGCACGAGCGAATGCTCTTCGACGAGGCCGCCGAAGTATCGTGCATTGGAATCTCTCACGACTTCACGCGGATCGCCGACGGCCTTCAGATAGCGAGCGATGAATTCGTCGAACGGCGCGCGCTCGGGGCCCGCGATCTCGACGATGCCGTTGCGCGGCGGCTCGAGTGCCACATCGGCGACGATGGCGGCCACGTCATCCGACGCGATGGGCTGGAAGAGGCCGGACGAAAGCTTCACGACGTTTCCGTCCGTGCTCGAATCGGCGATGCCTCCGAGAAATTCGAAGAACTGTGTCGAGCGGATGATGGTGTACGGGACGCCCGAAGTCACGATCAGTTTTTCCTGCGCGACCTTTGCGCGGAAATAGCCGTTGTCGGGCGAGCGTTCGATTCCGACGATCGAGAGCGCGACGTGATTCCTGACGCCCGCTGCCGCTTCGGCGGCGAGAAGATTGCGGCTGGAGGTCTCGAAGAATTCGAGCACGGCCTTGTCTTCGAACGACGGCGAATTGGCGAGGTCGATCACGACCTGTGCGCCCCTCATCGCCTCATCGAGCCCCTCGCCGGTGATCGCGTTGATGCCGCTTCTTGACGACGCCGCGATGACCTCGTGGCCGCTCTCGCGCAGAATGGGGACGGTCTTCGAGCCGATCAGGCCGGTTCCGCCGATGACAACGATCTTCATGACTCACTCTCCTTGACTGCGGAATCGCGTTTGAGGACTTGCTCGGGCTTTGGCTTGGCTTTGGCAACAGGCGAAGCGGCGGCGCGCGTGTCAAATACCCGCTGTCGCCGATTTGCCTGCTGACGCAAACGACCCGGTTGCGCAAGCGTTATTCGTGGTGCTCTCTGCGGGGCTTCGTGGAGGCGTATGTAACGCCGCACAGTCGGTGGCGTTCGAGGTGACAGAAGCCCTGAAGAATCGTCGTGGGCCGGTGACCCCCGTGCGTGTAAAAGCCGACGCACGTTTAACCATAGAACGTTTTTCGAAAAACAAAAACCGCTCGCAAGAAACGGCGGTTTCGATGGCGAGGTGCAACGGTTCGACAAATGCGAAATTGCTTCAGACCTTGATTTGCGGCGAGCACAGCCACAAAAACAAAACGCGCCTCCAACTTCGAGGCGCGTTTTTCTTCGGATCGGGCGTTCGCTCAGTCGATGCCATGAAACACGGCGTCGTCCGGGCCGAGATAGGCGGGCGGACGCCAGGCCGCATCGCGCATCGAATGCTGTACCAGCTTCTCGACGCCGAGCAGCACCGCGAAAATCGCCATCCGCACGGGAATGCCGTTGTCCGTCTGGCGGAAGATCGCGAGGCGCGAATCGTGATTCAGGTCCGTGCTCAGGTCGTTCGCGCCGGGGCGGCTGTCGCGCGGCAGCGGATGCATGATCAGCGTGTCGGGGCCGCACACGCTATCGACGAGCGCCTGATTGATCTGGAAATCGGGCGTGTAGCCTTCGAACGATTCGTCGGCGAAGCGCTCCTTCTGGATGCGCGTCGCGTAGACGACGTCCGCGCCGCGCAGACCGTTCGCGAGGTCGTGCGTCTGCTCGACCACATGGCCGTTGCGCGAAATCTGCTCGACGATGTACGTCGGCATTTCGAGCGTCGGCGGCGAGATCAGCGTGAACTTGATGCCGCGATAGAGCGCGAGCAGCTTGACGAGCGAATGCACGGTGCGCCCGTACTTCAGGTCGCCGACCAGCGCGATATGTGCGCCGTCGACGATCTTGCCGAGGCGCGAGAACTCGCGCTGGATCGTGTACAGGTCGAGCAGCGCCTGACTCGGGTGCTCGCCGGGGCCGTCGCCGCCGTTGATGACGGGAATGTTGGTCGCGCGTGCGAATTCGGCCACGGAGCCTTGCTCTGGGTGGCGGATCACGAGGGCATCGACGTAGCCGGCCATCACGCGGCTTGTGTCATAGATCGATTCGCCCTTGGCCATCGACGAGAACGTGAAGCCCGTCGTATCGCACACCGAGCCGCCCAGGCGGCAGAACGCCGCGCCGAAGCTCACGCGGGTGCGCGTGCTGGCCTCGAAGAACAGGTTGCCGAGCACCGCGCCTTCGAGCACGCGCGAGATTTTCCGGCGGCGCGCGATCGGCTGCATGATGTCCGCGACGCGGAACAGCGCCTCGACGGAGTCGCGCGAGAACTGATCGACGGAAAGCAACTGCGGCTTGCCTTCGAACAGAATCTGGCTGCTGAGCGACTGCGAATCTACGCTTTGCGTATATTTTTCCGCCGGCACGCCATTGACGACGATCTCCGACACGAAACGCTCGACGATTTCCGGCATCGCCCGCGATTCCTGCGAATCGTCGGGCAGGAGCCACGTGTCGAGCGCGCGCTTGGACACGCCGATACGCGTCGCGAAGCCGTCGCGGGTGAGATTCAGACGCCGCATCGCGTCACGGAGAAAGGCTTGTTGCGGGACGCTCATGGGCTGCCTCTTTTTTGGTCAGGAGATTAGTCGATATACGCGGTGCGTATATTAATTCGCTGCGCGAGGAAGTCAAGCAAATTCGTGTATCGATTCGCCGCGCGTGCCGCGCAGGCATGCCTGATGCAGCGCCGGCAGCAGACCGTGCCGCTTTGCGGTTACACTGCCGTCCATGGAAACGGCCTCAATGCTTCGCGATCGTCTCGAAACCAGCGCGCTTTTGCTCGCCGCGTTCGCGCGCGCCGCCGCTGCACAGGCATGCGCCGCTTCCAAAGCCAAAAAACAGCCGCTCATCTGACCGGAGCTGCTGTTCCGTCAGATGTGCGACGGAACAGTCCTATCCAGCCCGGTTCTCAAACTCCCGCTCTGATACTGCTTCCTCGCCGCTGAACGGTTCCATACGGTCGCGTTCGAGAAAAGTCATGTCCAATTTTTCGGGTATCTGGATTCCCCTTGTCAGGCCGTTTGCCGCTGACGGCTCAGTCGATGAAAACGCGCTGCGCCGGCTCGTGAAGCTTTACGCGGAAGCGGGCGTCGCCGGCATCGTGGCGCTAGGCACGACGGGCGAGCCGTCGTCGCTCGACGCGCACGAGCAGGAAGCCGTGCTCGCAGCCACGCTCGATGCCGCGCGTGGCACATTGCCCGTGATCGTCGGCGTGTCGGGCAACAACGCGCGCAGCATGCGCGAGCGCGTGTTGCGCCTGAACGCACTGCCGCTCGCGGGGCTCCTGATCTCCGCGCCGTACTATGTGCGGCCGTCGCAAGCGGGCATCGCCGCGCACTTCGAGGTGCTCGCCGACGCCAGCGAGCATCCCGTCGCGCTTTACGACATTCCCGCGCGAACCGGCGTGCGCATCGAGCCGGACACGCTGCTTTCGCTCGCCGGACATCCGCGCATTCGGGCGGTCAAGGATTGCGCGGGCTCGCTCGACACGACGCACACGCTGATACTCGACGGCCGCCTGCAGGTGCTCGCCGGCGACGACATCCGCATCTTCGACACGCTCTGCATGGGCGGCAGCGGCGCGATCGCCGCGTCCGCGCATGTGTGGCCGGAGCGCTTCGTCGCGCTCGACCGCGCGCTGAAGTCGGGGCGCCTCGACGAAGGCCGCGCGCTCTTTCACGCGCTCGTGCCGCTGATCCGCCTGCTGACGTCCGAGCCGAATCCCGCGCCCGTAAAGGCGGCGCTCGCCGCGCTGGGCCTGGTCGAAGACGAGCTGCGCGCGCCGATGACGCGTGCGAGCGAAACCTTGCGCGAGCGATTGACGGAGATGATCGGCCGATGGCGGGCATGTGACGCTCGACGGAATGCGATTCGATTGCCTTGACGCTGCGCGTCGCACGAGTCGCGGGCCTGGCACCGGACTGCGACGATTCCGATGTCGTCCAATTTGAGATGTGCGTTTGGCGGGCGGCGTGATAATTCGCGCCACCCGCTTTTCATCACACTCAGATCGATTCGTCATCCTGCGTATGCTGATTCATCGCTTTACCGTGCCACCCGCTGTGCAATTCATCGTGTGTCCGCCGACTGCTCATGCATCGCATCGCGTGCGCGTGCCGCGTCGGGATGCGAGCCGGACGAGGGGCGCGTTCTGATGTCGTTCATCTGGGGCACGGGGCGTGACCTGACGAACGGCGCGGTGCGTTTCGTCACGCGGCGCACGGCGTTTGCGATCGCGGTGCTGGTCGCGTGCGGCAGTTCTGCGCTGGCGCTGACGGCGGGCGTGATGATCGGCCGGGTGTGGCCGAAGAGCGACGCGTCCGCGCAGTCCGGCGACAGCCGCGTGCGGCGCGACTACACGATCGCGGAACTCGGCAAGCTGAATGCGGCAATCGAGCAGATGCAGCCGCGTCTGACGCGGCTCGCATCGCAGGTCGCGACGCTGCACGATTTCGAAACCCGGCTGAAGACCATCAAGACCTTGCCGCGTCCCGTGTTCGAATCGCCGGCGCTTTCTGCAAGCGATGTGCTCGGCGACGATGCAGGCGACGATGTGATCGTCGACGGCGCCGGCAAGAAGGCGGACCGCGCGCAGGACACGAAGAGCGCCGGGAAGACGGGCGGAGCGGTCAGCAGCCGCGAAGCCAGGGGCCGAGGCGTCGCCAGCGAAGTCCGCGCAAAAGCGGGCGAAGGCAACGACGACAATCCCGGCGAAAAGCAGAACGACAAGGCCAGCGACGCCGCCGTGATAACGGGCGAAGGCGGTCCGTCGCTGCCGCCGCGCCGCTGCGACGAGCTGACGTCCGAACGGGCGCGCGATGCCGTCGCGATTCATCAGCAGATCGGCTGTCTCGTCGCGACGCTCGCCGCGCTGGAGCAGGAAACGACGATGCACGTCGCGAACTGGGAGTCGTTCCCGGGCCGCCTGCCCGTCGACGGCGCGCACTTCGGCTCGCCGTTCGGCAATCGCGTCGATCCGTTCACGCGTCACCTCAGTTTTCATCCGGGCGTCGATCTCGTCGCGATGGCGGGCACGCCGATTCTCGCCGCGGCGGGCGGCCGCGTGATCCACGCGGGCCCGGAGGGCGGCTACGGCAATGCAGTCGAAATCGATCATGGCAACGGCCTGATCACGCGCTACGGACACGCGTCGCGCATCGTCGTGCAGGAAGGCGATCTCGTGCTGCCGCGCCAGCATATCGCCGACATCGGCTCGACGGGACGTTCGACGGGACCGCATCTGCACTTCGAGGTGCTGGTCAACGGCGCGCCCGTCGATCCCGCCGACTATCTCGCGCTTTTCATGGAGCCGTCTCATGGCTGATCGCATTGGATCTTCGCGCCGGCCGCGCGAGCGCGGCATCACGCAGCGCGCGTATGTGCTGCGGCCCGTGCGCTCGCGCGCCGCGCGCATCGCGACGTGGACACTTGCTTGCACCGCTTGTGTCGCGTGCGTCGCGGCCGGCGGAGCGGCCGTGCGCGGGTACGACATGCGCATCGCGGCGACGCACGCGTCATGCGTGACGCCGACGACGCCGACCTCGCGCGACGACGTGCAGGACACACTGATGCGCGCGCAACTTGCGCTGAAACAGGAAGCGGCATCGCGCGCGACGGTGCAGAAGTCGGCTGACGCGCTCGCTGTCGAAGTCGGCCGGCTGAAGGCTCAGGTGCTTTTCCTGCAAGGCCAGAGTCATTCTCGCCGTTAGTGCGGCGCGCTGTGCGCCGCGGCCCGGCGCGTTCTCAACCTCAATCCGATATCGATCATGTTCAGCAAGAAGAAGTCACCCGGCGTCACCCAGAACAAACTGGCCACTTTGATCGCGCATGACGTGTATATCACGGGCGACCTCGAGTTCAGCGAAGGCCTGCGCATGGACGGTCATGTGAAAGGCAACATCGCGGGCAAGGCGGGATGCGAGACGCTTCTGGTGCTGAGCAATCGCGGCTCGATCACGGGCAACGTGTACGGCTACGACGTGATCATCAACGGCAGGATTACGGGCGACGTGATCGCCGATCACTTCGTCGAGTTGCAGGAGAACGCGCACATCACGGGCAACATCTACTACCAGCAACTGCGTATGGATGTCGGCGCGTCGGTCGACGGCAAGCTGACTCGCCGCGAAGTGACCCCCGCCGTCACGAGCCCGTACGTCGATCATGCGACGACGCTTGCGCCGCAAGCGGGCCACGAAGCGCAAGCCGCCGATCAATAAGATTTTCTGCAAAGGCTTGCCGCATTTCGCTCGCGGCTCAAAGCGGCAAGCCGCGCGCATGCGCGAATCAGGCAGCCGTCATGCGGTCTTGGAGCAGTTCGCTGAATGCGTCGGCCGTGAGCGGCTTGCCGAGCAGAAAGCCCTGCATCTCGTCGCATTGCAAGTCCTTGAGCTTGTCGAATTGCGACGCCGTTTCGACGCCTTCCGCAACCACGTCCATTTCCAGCGAGTGCGCGAGCGCGATGATCGCCTGCACGATCGCGCTGCCTTCATGGCCATGTGCGTCGAGCCCGTTCGTGAAGAAGCGGTCGATCTTCAACTGCTTCACGCGAAAGCGCTGCAAATAGGCGAGGCTCGAATAGCCGGTGCCGAAATCGTCGATTGAAATTTCGAAGCCGCTGTTCTGAAATTCGCGGATCATGTCGGTCGTCCTCGCCGCGTCCTGCATCGCGACCGATTCGGTGATCTCGAACATGATCTGGCTGCAATCGATGTTTTCGCTGCGCACGATGTCCAGCATCTTCTCGATGAGATCCGGCTGAGCCATCTGCCGGGGCGACAGATTGATCGCGATCTTCGTCGACGGCAGGCCTGACGCTTCCCAACTGCTTATGTGTCGGCACGTTTCGCGCAGCACCCAATAGCCGATCTGCACGATCTGCCCCGAGCGTTCGGCGATTGGGATGAAGTCCATCGGTGCGAGCGCGCCGAGTTCCGGGTGATTCAGGCGAATGAGCGCTTCCGCGCCTGCCACGTCGCCGCTGTCGCCGCGAAACTTCGGCTGGAAGTGCAGCGAGAAATAGCCCCTGTCGAGCGCGTCGTGCAGCGCGCTCTGAATCTTCAGCGTGCGCATTGCCGCTTCGTTCATGTGCGCTTCGAAAAAACGATACGCGCTGCGCCCGCCGCGCTTCGCTTCGTACATCGCGGCGTCGGCGTGCTTCAACAGCTCGTCGACGGAATCGCCATCCTGCGGATAGAGCGCAATGCCGATGCTCGGCATGATCTGCAGCGTCTCGTTTGCCAGGTCGATGCCCTTGCGCATCCGATCGAGCACGGCATCGGCCATCTTCGCCGCGTCCTGCGGCGCGTGGAGGTTTTCGGCGAGCACGACGAACTCGTCGCCGCCGAGCCGCGACACGGTATCGACGCCGCGCACGCATTGCAGCAGGTTGTGCGCAAACGCTTTCAACACTTCGTCGCCGTACGCGTGGCCGAGCGAATCGTTGATCGTCTTGAAGCCGTCGATATCCATGAACAGGATCGCGAAGCTGCGCCCCGTGAGCTTCGACACGACGATCGCGCGCTCGATGCGCTCGTTGAGCGTGCGGCGGTTCGGCAGGTCGGTGAGCGCGTCATAGGTGGCGAGGCGCACGATCTGGCTGTTCAGCGAAGACACAGAGCCGGCGAGGAACGTGGTGCGCGCATCGAAGCGCGACAGGATCAGCGTGACGATCAGAATCACGAACGTGAACAGCATGATCGTGGTCGCGAGCCAATGCGCGTTGACGCCGTGCGCCGCGCCGCAGATCGAGCCGGGCAGAAAGTCGGCGGCGGCCATGCCCGTGTAGTGCATGCCCGTGATCGCGAGGCCCATGACGCCCGCTGCGCCGATGCGCTTGGCCAGCACGCGATGCTGGCTCGCGTCGCGCAACGTATGCGCGATCCACAATGCCGCGATGGAAACCACGATCGCGACCGCGATGGACGCGGCGAACAGCGACGGGCGATAGTGGATGTCCGGCTGCATCTGCATCGCGGCCATGCCGGTGTAGTGCATGCCAGCGATGCCGAAGCCCATCAGCACGCCGCCCGTCACGAGCCGTTTGACGGACAGCGCGGGGCGCGCCACCTGATAAAGCGCGAAATACGACACGACGATTCCGATGCCGAGCGAATAACCCGTGATCGCGAAGTCGTAGCCGAGTGGAATCGGCAGTGAAAACGCGAGCATCGCGATGAAGTGCATCGACCAGATGCCCGTGCCCATCGCGGCCGCGCCGCCCGCGAGCCACAGGTGGCGCAGGTGCGCGCGGGTCATCGTCGAGATGCGTCCGGCGAGATCGAGCGCCGTGTACGACGCAAGCGTTGCGACAGCGAGCGACACGGCGACCAGACCCAGGTTGTAAGTGCTCTGCATGTCGATCCGTTGCTAAAGAGCTGTTCCCACAACGGGCTAACGGCAAATTTCTTAAATAATTGAGTAAAAATCCCAAAGGCCAATTCGAAAACGTTTGGCGCGTTTTAAGGACTTTTGATTTTGAAGGCTTTAAAAGCGGGATATTGCGCGTGTTATCCGCGAATCAGATCGCGATGCGCTGTCGGGCGCGCGGCTTGCCGCGGCAGGAGGCGATGCTTGCGGCGGGTGAAATGCGGTAGCCGCCGGCAGCGAAAGAAACAGGAGGGATGCGAACGAGGGCCGCGGCAGGCGCGACCCCCGTTCGTCAGACCGAATTGAATGCCGTGCCGGCCGTCAATGCGGGACAGTCGGGATCATCCAGCTCAACACGTGTTGCTGGAGGAACACGAGCAGGCCGAGCAGCAGGGTCAGGAACACGCTATGCCAGAACGTGCGGGCAAACACGACGCCTTCCTGGCCCTTCAGTTCCGTCGTCGAGACGCCCGTTGCGATGTTCTGCGGCGAGATCATCTTGCCCATCACGCCGCCCGACGAGTTCGTCGCCGCCATCAACACCGGGTCCAGGCCGACCTGGCGCGCGGCCACGACCTGCAGGTTGCCGAACAGAGCGTTACCCGACGTGTCGCTGCCCGACAGAAACACGGCCACCCAGCCGAGCGATGCCGAGACGAGCGGGAACAACGCACCCGTCGACGCGACGCCCATGCCAAGGGTGTAGCTCATGCCCGAGTAGTTCAGCAGATAGGCGAGGCCGACGATCATCATCACCGTCGCGATTGCAATGCGCGTCTGACGCCACGTCTTCAACACGCACTCGAAGAAGCTGCCGACGCCCGTGCGTGTCCACGCAGCCGTGATCACGGCTGCGAGCAGGATCGCCGTGCCCGTGCCGAGAGGCTGAAAGTCCCAGACGGCGGCATAGGGCTTGTTGTAGAGCGTCACATAGACGGCGTTGTGCAAGCCCGGCCATTTCAACTTGATATCGCCGATCGACGCGATGTCGGCATGAACCCAGACAATCACCACCACGGAGACGATGATCCACGGCAGCCAGCCGCCGTAGCCGACGCGAGCGCCGTTGTTCCCGATGCCGGCGCTGCGCACGACGGCGAACTTCGGGTCGGGCTCGGGGCGCCAGACCTTGAGGAAGGCGATCGTCACGATCAGCGACGTGAGCGACGACAGCACGTCGGTGAGCTGGTAGCCGAGAAAATTCGAGGTGACGAACTGCGCGAGCGCGAAGCTGCCGCCCGACACGAGGAGCGCCGGCCACAATTGCCGGATCGAGCGGAAGCCGCCGTAGATGCCGACGACGTAAAACGGCAACAAAAGCGCGAAGAATGGCAACTGTCTGCCGACCATCGCGCCGAGGGTCGCGGCGGGCAACGACGTCACGGCGCCGAGCACGGTGATCGGCACACCGAGCGCGCCGAATGCGACAGGCGCGGTGTTGAAGATCAGCGTGAAAGTGAGCGCCTCCAGCGCGGGAAAGCCGAGGCCGACGAGCAGCGCGCTCGTGATCGCAACGGGCGTGCCGAAACCGGAAATGCCTTCGAGCAGACATCCGAACGAGAACGCGACGACGAGCAGCACGAGGCGTCTGTCGTCGGGCAGATGGTCCAGCATCCATTGACGGAACTGCTCGAAGCGTCCGGATTTGACCGCGATGTTGTAGAGCAGCAGTGCGTTGACGACGATCCACATCACGGGCACGAGCGCGAGCGCCATGCCTGCGCCGACCGCGTCGAACGCAATGCCGACGGGCATGCCCCACACGCCTGTCGCAATCGCGAGACCGGCGATCAGGCCCGCCAGCGACGCCTGCCATGCGGGCCGCCGAAGCACGCCGAGCATCACGAGCGCGACCGCGATGGGCACGGCCGCAACGAGAAACGAAAAGAGAAGCGAATTGCCGACGGGCGTCAGCGGTTGTGCGAAAAGTACCCCTGGCGGTACGGCTGCTGGTAATGCCATATTGTCTCTGTCTCCTGTGTCCGTTCGCGGGATCGGCGAACTGGGTCTCCGATTTATTGCTGGTCCGGGAATCGCACTGCCGTTACCGCGTGAGCGCCTGGTGACGCTGCGTTTGTAGCTTGCTTTCTTTGCGCGATTCGATGCCGCAGTGCCCCAAACCTGGCGCATTCTTACTGCATCGCCGCGCACTGTCTATCCGCTGCAGTCGTGGTAATACCAGTTTGTGCGGGGAAGCAGACGGCTAGTTGGTCGCGCAACCGATACGCGTAGGGATTGCCGCCGTATGGGGGTAGAATGCGGCGATCAATCGGAGGTGGTCATACCAGTGAATCGACATGACGGATGAGCGCCGCAGTGTGCGGATACGAAGCCCGTTCGTGTGAAAATGAAGCATATGTAAGTGCGCGAGGCAGGACGCGAAGGGGAGCAATGACATGCCGGCTGATCCGATTGGCGCTCGCGATGCAGCAGTAACGCGTCTGCTCGATCACGCACCCCATCGCGATGCAGCCGATACCGTGATGTTCGCGCGTCTGATCGGTGCAAAGCTCGCGAGTGGAGAGCTGCGGCATCTCGGTCTCGCGCGAGAGGGGCTCGAAGCGTTGCTCTCGCGTCACTTTCCTGGTGGACGGCTGCCGCACTCGGCACCCGAGCGCATCGCCCCATCGGAGCATCAGCCGTTCGTCGATGCGATGCGTGCATTGCTGCTGCGCCATGAAGCCGCGATTCCTGCAGCGGACCACGACGCGCAATGTCTCGCGACGATCATCGCGACGGCCTGTCTGCGCCCCGATCATCTGTGGCGCGATCTCGGTCTCGATGGGCGCGACGATGTGACGGACATTCTCACGCGCCACTATCCGCAGCTCGTCGCGCGCAATCTCGACGGCCTGCGCTGGAAGAAATTCCTCGCGCGCGAACTGGCGCTAGCACAAGGCCGCGCGCCTGCGCACGCGCCGGGTTGTCCCGGTTGCGAGGACTACGGCTTCTGCTATCCGGCCCGCTGATCTCCGGTGATCCGGGCAAACCCCAACGTGGAAACCCGCCGTCATATAGAATGACGCGCTTTTGCCCGTTCTCGCCATGTGGTTCAAGAATCTGCAGCTTCACCGTCTTCCCGCTCCGTGGAATGTGAGCGTCGAGCAAATGGAAAAATGGCTCGCGCCGCATGCGTTCCAGCCTGCCAATAGCGTCGAGGTGCAGCGCCAGGGCTGGGCGTCGCCGCGCAACGACGGCTCGCTTGTCTACTCGATCAACAAGCAGATGCTGCTCACGTTCCGCGCGGAAAAGAAACTGCTGCCGGCTTCTGTTGTGACGCAGGTGACGAAGGCGCGCGCGCTGGAACTCGAGGAGCAGCAGGGATTCAAGCCCGGCCGCAAGCAGATGCGCGATCTGAAGGAGCAGGTCACCGACGAGCTGCTGCCGCGCGCGTTCAGCATCCAGCGCGACACGCGCGTGTGGATCGACACCGTCAACGGCTGGCTCGTGATCGATGCTGCGTCACAGGCGCTCGGCGACGATGTGCTCGGGCTGCTGGTCAAGTCGATCGACCGCCTGCCGATCAGCAGCATGCGCGTCGCGCAGGCGCCCGTCGCCGCGATGACGAACTGGCTGCTGGCAGGCGATGGCCCCGTCAATTTCACGCTGGATCAGGATACGGAACTGCGCTCGCCCGCCGAAGGCAACGCGACGGTGCGCTACGTCGGCCACGCGCTCGAAGCGGACGACATGCGCCGCCACATCGAAGCGGGCAAGCAGTGCATGCGGCTTGCAATGACATGGAACGACCGCGTGTCGTTCGTGTTGACGCCGTCGCTGACAATCAAGCGCGTGACGCCCCTCGACGTGATCAAGGAAGCCGCCGATCCGACCGCGCTCAACGACGACGAGCAGTTCGATTCCGATGTCATGTTGATGACAGGGGAATTCGCAAAATTGCTGGAAGGAATTGTCGATGCGCTCGGCGGCGAGCTCGACGAGGGGTTGGCGTCCGCGAAGGCGGCGTAATCAGCAAAGGGTTTGCACGAAGCCTGTCAGTCGAACATATTCC
Source organism: Paraburkholderia piptadeniae (assembly GCF_900007165.1). GTDB lineage: Bacteria > Pseudomonadota > Gammaproteobacteria > Burkholderiales > Burkholderiaceae > Paraburkholderia > Paraburkholderia piptadeniae. The sequence goes on along the minus strand of NZ_CYGY02000059.1, from coordinate 95,078 downwards.
TGAACGTGACGGCCACGATGACGGGCACGCACAACACGAGTGGAATGGCGAAGTAGGGCACTTCGAGATCGACGAACCAGCTATACACGAGCCAGCCGATTCCGGCGCATAGCGTTCCGATGCCGATCAGCGCGGTGAGGACGTTCAGCAGCGTGGGCGACGGTTTCCAGCGCTTGTGTTCCTCGTTGGGCGAAGGCGATGTCATTGCAGCTCCGGAGCAGATCGTCACGAGTTTCGATTCGTTCAATTCTACTCCGGCAGCATGCAACCGGCTCTACGCACGTGGCGCGCCGGACGGGCCTGAAAGCCGCCTGCAAGGGCGGCTGGCCAGCCCTCCGGCGCGCCTTTAGCGCACCTCAGAAACAGGCGTTATTCGAAAGCCTTGTCGTTCGGATTCTTATAGAGCGTGCGCAGGTTGTCGCTCATCGGGAAATCGAAGTTCATGTTCTTCGGCGGCACGGGCTTCATGAACCACTTGTCGTACATTGCGTTGATTTCGCCGCTCTTCATCACGTGCGCGAGCGTCTCGTCGACCACCTTGAGGAACTCCGGGTCGCCCTTGCGCAGCATGAAACCGTACGCTTCGGACGATTGCGGCGTGCCGACGATCACCCAGTCCGCGGGCTTCGCCGTCAGCGTGCGCGTGCCTGCCAGCAGCACGTCGTCCATCATGTACGCGACGGCGCGGCCCGTCTCGAGCGTCATGCGGCCCTCGCCGTAGTCCTTCGCGCTGATGATCTGCATGTTCATCTTCTTGTCTTCGTTCATCTTGCGCAGAATGCGTTCGGACGTCGTGCCCTGGTTCGTCACGACCGTCTTGCCGGCGAGATCGGGGAAGTCCTTGATGCCCGAGTCCTTGCGCGTGAGCAGGCGCGTGGTCGCAACGAAGAACGTGTCGCCGAAAGCGACCTGATTCTGCCGCGACGTCAGGTTCGTCGTCACGCCGCATTCAAGATCGACGGTGCCGTTCTGCACCAGCGAAATGCGGTTCTGCGACGTCACGGGAATGAAGCGCACCTGCAGGTTCGGCTTGTGCGTCTTCGCCTTCACCGCGTCGATGATCTTGTTGCACAGGTCTTGCGAAAAGCCGACCACCTGATTGTTCGAATCGACATACGAGAACGGCACCGACGTCTCGCGATGGCCGATTGCGATCAGATTGGCGGACTCGATCTTGGTGAGCGTGGGCTGCGATTCCTGCGCGATGGCATTCGCTGCGGAAGTGAGGCAGGTCGCTGCGACGCACAAGGCCAGCGCGAGCGAGTTCAGTCGTTTCATTGCAAGTCCCCTGTTGAATCTGGATCGGTCGGTTTTGGACGGGCGAGCCGCACGATTCGGCGCGGTCCGGAGCGTGTGTGCACAGATGTTGCCACAACAAAATTAATTGCAACATATGTTTAACCCTTAATGCCGGGCGCTTCGAACGATCGCCAAAGCGCGGTCATGTACGCGCTGAATCGCGATGGCATGTTGAATGCAACGACGCTTCTACATCTGTCGTTCCGTTTTCCATCGAACCAGGGAGGAAACCGATGCACGCCGTTCGCAAATGGATTGCAGGAGTCACTTTGATGACAATGCTCGCCGCAATGGCTCCGTTGCCCGCCGCCGCGCAGACGAACGCCGGTGAGATGCCGCCGCCTGCGCCCGCCGCCGACGGCACGTTCCTGCTGACGATCTTCCTCAAGCACGACCAGTCGAAGCCGCTGCCGAAGATCAACCAGGAGCTTGCCGATCAGGGTTTCTACAAGGCATTTCCGCCGCCGGGCGTCGAGGTCGTGTCGTGGTACGTGATGATGGGCGTCGGCCAGGTCGTCACGCTGCGCGTGCCCGCCAACCGGCTGCGCGAAGTGAACCGCGCGATCGAGGAAACCGCGTGGGGCGGCTATCACACGGAGTTCTATCCGACATACGACTACAAGACGATCGCCGAGCAGGCGCGGGCGAAGAACGGCAAATGAGCCCGCGCCCGCCGACGCTTCAGTACCACGGCGTATCGGCGAGCGCAGAGCCTGTGATCTTCACGATGAAGTCGAGGAACGCGCGCACTTTCGCCGACGGATGACGCCGCGACGGATAAAGCGCGTAGAGCGGAAAGCGCTCGTCGGGCCAGTCGGGAAAGAGATCGACGAGACGGCCGCTGTCGAACAGCGGCTGCGTGCCGAGCGCCATGATCTGCGCGATGCCGTGTCCCGCGAGGCACGCGCCGTGCATCGTCGACACGTCGTTGACCACCAGCCGGCCGCGCGCCGCAATGGCGATTTTCTTGCGCGGCCGGTGAAACTCCCATACGAACGGACGTCCCGTTTCCGGGTCTCGGTAGTGGATGCAGTTGTGCGGCTCGCGTTCCAGGTCGGCTGGCTTGACGGGACGCCCATACTTCTTCAGATAGCCCGGCGACGCGGCCGTCACGATGCGCGTCTCCAGCAGCTTGCGCGCGACGAGCGTCGACGGACGCGGCTCGCCGAAACGCACGGCGAGATCGAAGCCGTCGGCGATGATGTCGCCCAGCTCGTCGCGCGTGATCAGATCGAGATTGAGTTCCGGATAGCGCTCGACGAACTGGCCCACTTGCGGACTCAGCACGATCTTCGAGAAGAACGGATCGACGTTCACGCGCAGCCGTCCGCGCACGGCCGTCGCGCCGCCCGCCGCCGAGGCCGCTGCTTCTTCGAGTCCGCCCAGCAGAGGCACGATCTGTTCGTAGAAACGCCGGCCTTCGTCGGTGAGCGTGACAGTGCGCGTCGTGCGATCGAACATACGTATGCCGAGCCGCGCTTCGAGCCGCGCAACCGAGCGGCTCACGCCCGACTGCGACATGTCGAGCCGTTCGCCCGCGCCCGCGAAAGACCCGCTGTCGACGATCGCCGTCAGCACGCCCATGCCGTTGAGAATCCGTTCGTCGAAGGACATCGCGCGCTCCTTTCTTCCGTGTCATTGCTCACGATGCCATTGTGTCATGAGTCAAATGATATTCATGTCATGGTGTAAAGCGCTGCCGGCAACCACAATGCATCGCGTCGCAAGCATTTTCAATTGAACGGGAGGCTGCACATGTTCGCTATTACGGGTATTACGGGTCAGGTCGGCGGCGTGGTTGCGCAAACGCTGCTCGCGCAGCGCAAGCCGGTGCGCGCGGTGGTGCGCAGCGCGGAGAAGGGTGCACCGTGGGCGGCGCGTGGCTGCGAAATCGCGCTCGCCGAAATGCACGATGAAGTGGCGCTGCGCCGCGCGTTCCAAGGAGCCGAGGGCGTGTTTGTGCTGCTGCCGCCCGTATTCGATCCGTCGCCGGATTTTGCGGAGTCGCGCCGTAATATCGCGGCGTTGCGTGGTGCGCTCAATGCGGCGAAGCCATCGCGCGTCGTCGTGCTGTCGACGATCGGCGCGCAAGCCACGCAGCCGAACTTGCTGAATCAGCTCGGCATCATGGAGCAGGAGCTTCGCACGTTGCCCATGCCCGTCGTCTTTCTGCGCGCCGCCTGGTTCTTCGAAAACTGCGCGTGGGATGTCGAGCCGGCGCGCAGGTCAGGCGTGATCCCTGCCTTTCTGCAACCGCTCGACAAGCCCGTGCCGATGGTCGCCACCGACGACATCGGCCGCGTCGCCGCCCATCTGTTTCAGGACACGTGGACGGGCGCGCGCGTCGTCGAGCTTGAAGGCCCGCGCCGCGTGACGCCGGATGAAATCGCGGCCGCCTTCGCGAGCGCGCTCGACAGGCCGGTGCGCATGCAGATCGTGCCGCGCGGTGAATGGGAAGCGCTCTTTCGCGCGCAAGGAATGAAAAACCCGTTGCCGCGCATGCAGATGCTCGACGGCTTCAACGAAGGCTGGATCGAGTTCGATGCGCCCGCGTCGTCGCTGAAGGGCAGCGTGACGGTGGAAAGCGTGATCCGCGAACTGGTCGAGCGCTCGGCGTAAAGTAGTCGGCCTGCCCTGTTGCGCGGTTTCGTCACGCGCCTACAGCAGGCGCAGCGGACGGATGCAGCAGCACGGGAATCGACTTCGACGTCGGCGTGTTGCATACATCGCCGACGCTCGACAGCGGCACGAGCGGATTCGTCTCCGGGTAGTAAGCGCCAAGACAGCCGCGCGGAATGTCGTATTCGACGAGCAGGAAGCGCTCCGCGCGGCGCTCGATGCCGTCGTCCCAGACCGTTTCCATGTCGACCCAGTCGCCGGGCTCGAAGCCGAGCATCGCGATATCGGCGCCGTTCGCGAACACGACGCGGCGCTGGTTGTAGACGCCGCGATAGCGATCGTCGAGCGCGTAGATCGTCGTGTTGTACTGATCGTGCGAGCGCGTCGTCATCAGCGTCATCGCGCGTTCGCCGTGCAGCTTTCGCGCGCGCGCGATCGGCGTGTCGCGTTGAATCTGATGCACGACGAAGTTCGCCTTGCCCGTGTCCGTCTTCCAGTCGCGCTCGCGTGAAGCGACGCGCAGATGAAAGCCGCCCGGCTGCGCGATCCGCTTGTTGTAGTCGTAGAAGCCGTCGATCGACCATTCGATCGCGTCGCGAATCTTCGCGTAGTCGTTCGCATAGGCGAGCCAGTCGACCTTTTTGCCGCCGAGCGTCGCGTGCGCGATCTGCGCGACGATGCGCGTCTCCGACATCAGGTTCTCCGAAGCAGGTTTGTTCATGCCGTAGGAGATGTGCACCATGCTCATCGAGTCCTCGACGGTCACGCCTTGCGGCACGCCGTTTTGCAGGTCGATTTCGGTGCGCCCGAGCGTCGGCAGGATCAGTGCGTCCTTGCCGTGCACGAGATGGCTGCGGTTGAGCTTCGTCGTGATGTGCACGGTCAGATCGCACGCGCGTAGCGCGTCCCATGTGCGCGGCGTGTCAGGCGTCGCAATCGAGAAGTTGCCGCCGAGTCCGATGAATACCTTCACGTGGCCTGCGAGCATCGCTTCGATCGTCTCGACGACATCGTAGCCGTGCATGCGCGGCGGCTCGAAATTGAACGCCGTGCCGAGGCGGTCGAGAAAATCCTGCGTCGGCTTGTCCTCGATGCCGACCGTGCGGTTGCCCTGCACGTTCGAGTGACCGCGCACAGGACACAGGCCCGCGCCCAGGCGGCCGATATTGCCGCGCATCATCATCAGGTTCGACAGCATGTGCACTGTCGCCACCGAGTTCTTGTGCTGCGTGAGGCCCATGCCCCATGTCGAGATCACGCGCTTGCCGCTAGCGTAAATGCGCGCGAGGTCTTCGATGTCTTCCCGCGCGACGCCCGATTCTTCGACGAGCCCTTCCCAGCTTTCATCGCGCAGATCGGCGGCGAATGCTTCGAAGTTAGCCGTGTGCTCTTCGATGAACGCGACGTCGAGCACGCGCTCCGCGTTCTGCTCGATGGCTGCATCGTCCAGTTCCAGCACGCGCTTCGCGACACCCTTGAGCAGCGCAAAGTCGCCGCCGATCTTCGGCTGGACGAACGTCGACGCGATCTTCACGCCCGATGGCGACAGCATGTCCGCGACGTGCTGCGGGCTCGCGAAGCGTTCAAGCCCGCGCTCGCGCAACGGATTGATCGACACGATGGTCGCGCCGCGCTTCGCGCATTCGCGCAGTTCGCCGAGCATGCGCGGATGGTTCGTCGCGGGGTTCTGCCCGAAGATCAGGATCGTATCGGCGTGCTCGAAGTCGTCGAGCGTCACCGTGCCCTTGCCGATGCCGACGGTCGTGGGCAGGCCGCGGCTCGTCGCCTCGTGGCACATGTTCGAGCAGTCGGGGAAGTTGTTCGTGCCGTACATGCGCACGAACAGTTGATACAGGAAGGCGGCCTCGTTGCTCGCGCGGCCCGACGTGTAGAACGCGGCCTGATGCGGGCTGTCGAGTCCCTTCAGATGCTTCGCGATCCGTTGAAACGCGTCGTCCCACGAAATCGGCGTGTACTTGTCCGTCAGCGGATCGAACACCATCGGGTCGGTGAGTCGGCCGTGCTGTTCGAGCGTGTAGTCGTCCTGCTTCATCAGCTCGTCGACCGTGTGCTGCGCGAAGAATTCGGGCGTCACTCGCTTGGTGGTCGCTTCCGCCGCGACGGCCTTCACGCCGTTCTCGCAGAACTCGAAGGTCGACGCATGCTGCCGGTCCGGCCACGCGCAGCCCGGACAGTCGAAGCCGTCCGGCTGGTTCTGCCTGAACAGCGTCTTGTAGTTGCCGCCCGCGACCTTTTCCTTGATCAGGTTGATCGCCACATACTTCAGCGCGCCCCATCCCGCGGCGGGTCCTGTGTACGGTTCGATGCGGCCTGGCTTGGTGGTCTTGTCCATGATGCGTCCAATGGTGCTTGATGTCGATGAAAGCGTAGTGGGGATTACACGTATCCGGCGTGTACACAATGCTCGAAAGAAAAAGAGTACAGTTTCGACTGTTATCGATGGAAACGATCAGTCGCGGTGAACTGTGCTCAAAAGACGGGTGGCGCGCACAATCCCAGTTCACGCGGTTCGTGTAGTTCGCGTGTTTTGTGCGGCTCGTTTTGCGCGGCTCATTCATTGAGCGTGTCCGTTATGCGTTCGACGCAAGGCGGCGGCGCTCACGTCAAAGGCATCCGTTGAAGCTCTACGAAGAACTGGCGAAGGAGATCGAAGGGCAGGTGAGGCGCGGCGTGTTCCGTCCGGGCGAGCGCGTGCCTTCCGTGCGGCAGACCAGCCAGCACCGGCAGATTTCGATCACGACTGTGCTGCGCGCGTACCTGCTGCTGGAGAGCAAGGGCATCATCCAGAGCCGCCCGCAGTCCGGCTATTTCGTGCGGCTCGGCGCGAACGATGCTGCGCCCGTGCAGGAACTGGACGTGTCGAAGCCGATTGCCGTGTCCGCGCAGGTGGACGTGAGCCGGCTCGTGCTGTCGACGTTGCGCTCGATCGGCAGCGACGAGGCCGTGCCGCTTGGCTCGCCGTATCCCGATCCCGCGCTGTTTCCGTTCCAGAAGATCAACCGTTATGCGCACGCGGTCGGCCGGCGCAAGACGCAATGGGGTGTCACCGACGAGTTGCCGCCGGGCAATCCCGACCTGATCCGCCAGATCGCGCGGCGTTATCTGGAGAACGGCATCGCCGTCGATCCGAACGAGATCGTCGTCACGGTCGGCGCAACGGAGGCGATCAATCTGTGTCTGCAGGCGGTCGCGAAGCCGGGCGACACGGTGGCCGTCGAGTCGCCGACGTTCTACGCGATGCTGCACGCGATCGAGCGCATGGGCATGCGCGCGATCGAAGTGGCGACGCATCCGCGCGAGGGCATCGATCTCGGCGCGCTCGCGCAGATTCTCGACAGGCGCCGCATCGCCGCGTGCATGGTGATGCCGAACTTCCAGAATCCGCTCGGCTTCCAGATGCCTGACGAGAAAAAGCGCGAACTCGTCAAGCTGCTCGTGCGGCACGACGTGCCCGTGATCGAGAACGACGTCTATCACGAACTGTATTTCGGCGACGTGCATCCCGGCGCGCTGAAGAACTACGACCGCAAAGGGCTTGTGCTGCATTGCGCGTCGTTTTCGAAGACGCTGACGTCCGCGTACCGGATCGGCTGGGCGATGCCGGGGCGCTATCGCGAGCAGGTCGAGAAGCTCAAGTTCCTCAACACGCTGACCACGCCGTCGATTCCGCAGCTCGCGATCGCCGAGTATCTGAAGCAGGATGGCTACGAGCATCATCTGCGCAGGCTGCGCAAGGGCTTTGCGCAGCGCGCGCGGCTGATGACGGCGATGGTCACACGTTTCTTTCCCGAAGGCACGCGTGTGTCGCATCCGATGGGCGGCTACGTGCTGTGGGTCGAACTGCCGCGCGGCGTCGATTCGATGCAGTTGTACAAGCTCGCGCTGGAACACGGCATCACGGTCGGTCCGGGCTATATGTTCTCGACGACGAACGGGTACAGTCATTGCATCCGTTTGAATTACAGTTACGCATGGTCGCCGGAAATCGAACACGCGCTGGCAACGATCGGCAAGCTGGCGGCCGCGAGCTTGCGGCAATGAGTAATGGACCACAGATGGACTAGAGGAGATTCGATTTGAACCCGAATGACCCGGCACACGACAAGCACTGCGACGACACCGATGAGGGCGGTGCACTCGATCCCATCGTCGAGCAGCTGCTGATGCTGCTGTGGGAAGCGGCGCGCGAATCGTCGGGCAAATCATGGTCGCTCGCGAAGCTCAGCAAGCGCGCCGATCTGCCGATGAGCACGCTGCGGCGCTATCTGACGCAGTTGGAGTCGGCGGGCGTCGTCGACGTGCAGATGGACGAAGAAGGGCGCGGCTCGGCGGCGCTGACGGCCGAAGGACTGGAGCTTTGCGAGGCGCTGTTTGGCGAGCCGTGAATGCGAGCCGTGAACGCATAAAGCGGCGCGCGTCGCGCTCAGGGCGTGGCTTCTTCTGACTGCGGCAGAAAAGAGAAGCGGCTGGCGGCGAGCATCACGCAAGTGAGGATCGCGATGCCGATCAGGATGCCCGAGAGCCGCAGCAGCGCGGGATGCGGATCGGCGGACCACGCGCGATCCTGCACGAAGACCATGATGAACGCGATCGTGAACTGCCGGCCGATGTAGCTTGCGCCCTGTTTGCCCGTCTGCACGTGACAGCCCGCCCACACGCCCGCCGCTAGCGCGAGCAGGCACGGCGCGATCTGGCCGTGCATCAGCGGAAGCAGCGCAATGCCGACAGCGCCCGCGATCAGGCAGCCGGCCACGCGTTGCACCATCTTGTCGGCGACGGGCTTTTGCGAGCGCACGATGAGCGACGACGGCGGCAGGATCAGCACTGCGATGGCCGTGACGAGCGCCTGCGCGAAACCCGGCAGCGCGAGCGCGTAAGTCAGTGCGGCGAGGATCGACACGGTGATGCCGGCCTGGACGGCGAGCACGATGCGCGCGTGGCGCAGCGTTTCGAACGTCGGGGGCTCCGCGTCGGCGGACGCGGCGGCCGCCGCCACGACTTTCGATGCGGGACGGCGGCGCTCGTACCAGCGGATGCCGAGATGAAACACGCCCGACACGACGAGGCACGCGAGCGTGCCGACGCACACTTCGGCGACGCGCAGCATTGCGAACGACGCAGTCGGGCCGAACCTGAGCAGTTCGTGCGCTTGATACAGGATCATCACCGACGTGACGCCGCCGAGCACCCACGCATACGACGCCGACGAGCCGTTCGCGCGATACACGCACACGCCGCCGGTCACGCCCAGCACGGGAACGAAGAGCCACGGACGATCGCCGATGACAGGCCCCGCGAGCACGGCGAACAGGGCGCCGAGTATCGTGCCCAGCACGCGATGCAGCGCGCGTTCGGCCGACGCGGAGAAGCGCGTCTGCATGACGGCGAATCCGCTGATCGCGGCCCACCACGTGTTTGGCAGATCCAGCAGATGCGCGAGCGCCACCGACAGCACAACCGAGATCATCGCCTCGATGCCGAACAGCGCGCGCTCGGTGGAGGGCTTCCAGGCCTTGAGTTCGCGGCCGAGCGCGAGCAGCGCGTCGCGGCCCGTTTGCTTGAACATGTGGGCGCGCATACGCAGGCTCTGTTGAGAAGAACGAAAATCAGCGGGTCGCGATCGCGGCAGCCGCGCCCGCCATCATTGTCGCGCTGGCGCGGTTCGCGATCTTCACGGCGCGGCGGCTCGTCAGCAACGCGCGTGCCTTGACGGCGAGCAGCGCCCAGACAAAGTCGACGGTCATCAGCACGGCGAGCATCGTCAGCGTGAGTTCGAGCCACGCGAGCGTGCCGACGCGCGACAGGTCGATGATGGTCGGCAGGAGCGCGAGATAGAACACCATGATTTTGGGGTTGCCGAGCGTGACCATCATGCCCGCGACGAACATGCGCCACGGTGACTGGCCACTCGGCAGCGTGCTTTCGTGCACGTCCGTGGGCGCGAGCCACATTTTCCACGCGAGGAACAGCAGATACGCGACGCCCGCGAACTTCAGCACGATGAAGACGAGCGCGAACGTGCGCGCAACGACGGCCAGCCCGGCCACCGCGCAGGTGAGCCATAGCGCTTCGCCGAGCCACATTGCGGCGAGAAAGGGCAGCACGTCGCGGAAGCCGTTGGTGAGCACGCGCGCGACGAGCGCCGCGATGCTCGGGCCGGGGGAGCCTGCCGCGACGATCAGCGCGAGCGCAAAGACGAGAAGACCGGAAAGTGCCATCGAGCGACTCCTGACAAGCGTGCTGTCGTGCTGGGCATTATATCGGCGTGACGGGCGGGTTGTTTCGCGAGGGCGGGTGATGTCAATATGTCCGTTCGTACGCAACTGTTCACCTGCAACCGTCGTATGCAACCCCATCGCCCGATGCAAGCGCCCGCTGTCCGCTACCGGCCCGCCGTGCCCGACGATGTCGCGTCGATTCGCTTCGTCGAATACGAGGCCGCGCAGCGTTTCGTGAGCGTCGGCCTGACGGGTATCGCGGCTGCTCGGCCGATGGATGCGCCGTTCGTGCTGAAGAAGGTGCGCGCCGCCGAAGTGATCGTCGCGGAGTGCGGCGGCGCGTGCGTGGCGTTCGTGATGTTCGCGATGCTGCGCGCGCGCATTTACGTCGAAGCACTCGACGTGCTGCCGGAGCATGCGGGGCGGCGCATTGGCGCGGCCTTGCTCGATTGCGTCGATGCACGCGCACGCGGGCGGGGCGCGACGCACCTCGTGCTCTCGACGTTCCGCGATGTGCCCTGGAATGCGCCGTACTATGGGCGGCTCGGGTTCAGCGTACTCGAGGACCACGAGCTCGATGCGGCGTTGAAGCGTATTCGCGCGCTGCGGATTGCGCGCGGTGTCGATGAAACGAAGCGCGTGTTCATGCGTCGCGTTGTGAAGCCCGTCGACTGATGCTGCCAGAAGCAGAGCGCCCGATATGAAAAAACGCGGCCGGAACAGTTCCGGCCGCGTTGTCGTTGCTTCCCGCTCTTGCGCTTACGCGTGCAACTGAAGCATCAGCTCACCGCTTCCAGCGCCGGATAGTCGGTGTAGCCCGTTTCGCCTTCCGCGTAGAACGTCGCGGGGATCGGCTCGTTGAGCGGCGCGTCCAGTTCGAAGCGGCGCACGAGATCGGGATTCGCGATGTACAGCTTGCCCCACGCGACGGCATCTGCGTCGCCCGCGTCCAGCAGCTTCTGCGCGCTGTCCTTCGTGAAGCTTTCGTTCGCGATATAGACGCCGCCGAATGCCTTCTTCAGTTGCGGGCCGAGGCGATCATCGCCGACCGCTTCACGCGCGGCGATAAACGCGATCTTGCGCTTGCCGAGTTCGCGCGCGACATAGCCGAATGTCGCGGCCGGATCGGAGTCGCCCATCGTGTGCGAGTCGCCGCGCGGCGCGAGGTGCACGCCGACACGATCCGCGCCCCATATGTCGATACACGCGTCCGTCACTTCCAGCAGCAGGCGCGCGCGGTTTTCGACCGGGCCGCCGTAGGCGTCGGTGCGCTTGTTGGTGCTGTCCTGCAGGAACTGGTCGAGCAGATAGCCGTTCGCGCCGTGCACTTCGACGCCGTCGAAGCCCGCTTTCTTCGCGTTCTCGGCACCCTTGCGATACGCGGCGACGATGCCCGGAATCTCCGAGATGTCGAGCGCGCGCGGCGTCACGAAAGCACGCTGCGGACGCACGAGGCTCACGTGTCCTTGCGGCGCGATCGCGCTCGGCGCGACGGGCAGTTCGCCATCGAGGAAGATCGGGTCCGACACGCGGCCCACGTGCCACAGTTGCAGGAAGATCTTGCCGCCCGCCTTGTGGACGGCGTCCGTCACGAGCTTCCAGCCTTCCACCTGTGCATCCGACCAGATGCCGGGCGTGTCCGCGTAACCGAGGCCTTGCGGCGTCACGGAAGTCGCCTCGGAGAGAATCAGTCCGGCGCTCGCGCGCTCGGCATAGTACTTCGCCATCAGCGCATTCGGCACGCGCACCTTGCCGGCGCGCTGGCGCGTGAGCGGCGCCATCACGATGCGGTTTTTCAGTGTGAGATCGCCAATCTGGAGCGGGTCGAAAAGAGTCGGCATAACGTCCAATCCTTGCGGGCAATGGGCCCGTGTGTATGTGTCAAAACTGCATTCGGGGAAAAGCGAAGATGCGCGCGAAGACGCATGAGCGCCCGTCAGAGATCCGCGTTCATGTGCGCGAGAAACGCCGCGATGACGGCTTCGTTGCGCTTGAAGAAAACCCATTGGCCCACGCGTTTCGACGTGATCAGCCCGGCGCGCTGCAACGCGGCGAGATGCGCCGACACGGTCGACTGCGATAAGCCGCCGCAGCACGTGTCGAACTGGCCTGCGCAAACGCCGTGTTCGTACGACAGTTCCTGGTCCGGAAAGTACTTCCCCGGTTCGCGCAGTTTCGCAAGAATCACGCGACGCGCGGGGTTCGCCAGCGCCTTGTGGATCGAGTCGATGTCGATGGTCTTCGGGTTAGGCTTCGTGCTCATGAAACAGACGGCAAACAAAACAACAAACGGCGGGCAGAGTCTCTGGCCGGGAAGCGGCACCTGAATCGCTATGGTTCGAATCTTATATCGTTTTTTTTCGATATACTAGCAAGGCCCTACGCTCGATGGGGGTGATAGTCTTGACATACAAAAAAGTCCGCACTTTTCATCCCGCATCATGAAAAATATCTATAGATCATTGTTTTCATGTAAATATTTTTACGACTCGATTGCTGTGTCGCGGGCCCGGATCGGGCCGAAAAGGTCGACTTCCAGAGAGCAAGTAGGTATGGACTCCGAAAGTAAAGAGCGCACCTGCCGGTCGTCGCAGGCCGCTAGCGGAGTGTTTCAATTTCCCTTCATTTTCTTCTGGAGAAGCGGATGGTTGCTTGCGGAGTGATCGGTCACGGCGCATAACGGCGATCGAGACGGAACTAGAATTCGCGAGCGAGCGGAATCACCGCCCCTGCGGCATATCAATAGCAATGGGCAGCGGGGTTGTGTTCGCACCTCGGCGTAGGCGGGCAACAATCAGTTTTTCGGACGGGTCGTTGAATGATACCGGTTGGACTGACCCAGAACATTGGCGTTGATAAACCGTCCAGCGGCTTTTTGCAAAGGGGTCGAGTGCCTATGGTTTGGCGCTTGCCACGCTCGGCGAGAGTGAGTTCATTCGGTCTCGATAGACGAGTGCCAGCGGTGACCAAATGGCTAGCATCGTCCGCTAGTCCGCACGTCGGCCTTAGCCGTCATTCAGGTGTCGCCGCTTGTGGGGCGGTTGCCGGCCACTCAACAGATAGCGAGGTTTAGCCCAGCGCGCGACCTGCTTCCAGGAGCGACCGCCGAATCGCACTCCTGCGCTACAGGTCAGTGGCAGACAGCGTTATGCGTCCACCCATGCCGTGGACTGCTTTCGCCTCCGCAGCCTCCAGCAGTCGGCGCTTGCCAAGCTCGAAGGCCAGCCTCAATTGCCTTGGGGTGCGATTCGCAGCGCCGAGTTTTTCGCAAACTACTTCACAAGGTAGCGCAAAGGCACAGTACCCCCAACCGAAGCCGTAGACCGAAAACAAGACTGTAGAGTCGCTGCAAAGGATGGGCGCAGTCAAATTCGTACCAGGTTGGTCCATTGCTCTTCGCATTCCTGTCCGATGGCCGTGTTTCTAGATTGTTGCCATGGGATCTTACAAGAGTCCTCGCGGCGGCGGAGAGTGAAAAATGAAATGTTTTGCACCCTTGCACATCGAAAATCGAAGGGATAGTGGCGTTGACGCTCGTTACACCACTTGCGTGAGGCGGAGGACGGCCCATCTTCAGTCGTCCGCCTTCGGACTACGAAAGCCACTTGAGTGACCGTTTCGCATGGTTTCGATGGTGGTTGTCCAACGTTCAATTCTCGAGAAGGTATGCGAAGGTTTTGCTGACCTGCCGTTGGCATCGAGTCACGCTTTCGCCTTGATGCCCACAAGTTCCTGCGACATACGAGCCCGCAAGCGGGGGATCGCAAAGTCGAGGAAGGCGCGTAGCTTCAGCGGCAGTGGCGTCTGTCCCGCGTGTACCAGATTGACGGGCCATGACGCTGGCTCAAACTCGTCAAGGACGATCTCGAGTTCGGCGTCACCTACCGCACTCGCAACTTGATACGACAGTACCTGCGTCAGCCCGACGTCGAGAATCGCCGCCGCGATTGCCGCCTCCGCGGTGTTGACGACCAGCCGCGAGCGGACCGGGGCGGACATCCGTGATTTGCCCGACCCGAAATCCCAGGCCTGCGCTGACGTGAGCCCTTCAAAACTAATGCACTGGTGCCGCGCGAGGTCGTGCGGGTGGACAGGTACGCCATGCGAAGCGAGATAGCGCGAACTTGCGCATACGACACGGCGAATCTCCCCGACCCGGGTGGCGACGAGCGCGCTGTCGGGGAGCTCGCCAATTCGCACAGCAACATCGACGTGCTCTTCCGTCAAATGCACCAGGCGATCCGCGAGCAGAAGACGCACATCAATCTCCGGGTAGAGCGCCAGAAACTCCGCGACCACGGGTACGACGTGCAGGCGTCCGAACACCACTGGCGCCGTGACCGCCAGGTCGCCTTTGGGTGCCGTGTACTCGCCTGTCGCGGCACGCTCGGCTTCCCCGATCTCTTCGAGGATGCGCCGGCAGGCGGCGACGTACGACTGCCCGGCCTCGGTCAGCGAAAGCTGTCGCGTAGTGCGGATCAGCAGGCGCGTCTTCAAGTGCGATTCGAGCTCTCCCACCTTGCGGCTGACGGTTGCCAGCGGCATGCCGAGACGACGCGCCGCTGCAGACATGCTTCCCGCATCAACGACTGCGAGCAACACCGACATCGCGTCAAGCCGATCCATCGCATTCTCACTCGTTGGAAGGATGATTCTCGATATTGATGGATTCTCGCAGGCAATGGAAGGGCGTAGCGTTCGGATTGTCGCATCCGACACATCCACTTCCTGCAGGAGAACCGTTATGTCCCGTATCTCGACACCCATGAACCGTCTGTTGAAGAGATGTCTCGCATCGGTGCTATTGCTCGGCAGCGCATTTTCGCTGAACGTCAGTCATGCCGCCCCGCCGCAGGATCTGAAAGGAACGAACGTTGTCTTGGTGCACGGCGCTTTCGCCGACGGATCGAGCTGGGACAAGGTGATTCCCTTGCTCGAAGCGCGCGGTCTTCATGTGGTTGCGGTTCAGAACCCGCTCAGCTCCCTTGCGGATGACACGGCGGCCACCCAGCGCGCAATCGACCAGCAAACCGGTCCGGTCGTGCTCGTAGGCCATTCGTGGGGCGGCGCCGTGATCACCCAGGCCGGCAACGACGACAAGGTCAAGGCACTCGTGTACGTCGCCGCGCTCGTCCCGGATAGCGGCGCATCGGTCAACGACTTGTTCAAAGGCATGCCGACGCCGCCCGGAGCGGCCGAGTTCAAGAAAGACTCCGCGAACTTCCTGACGTTGTCCACCCACGGAGTGGTGAACGATTTCGCCCAGGATCTGCCGCCGGCGCAAGCACGCATCCTCGCCGCGACACAGGGCCCCTGGTTCGCGGGCGCCCTGGACGACAAGGTGGGCACTGCGGCGTGGCACACGAAGCCGTCATGGTACCTGGTCGCCAACCACGATCGCATGATCGATCCGCGAGCGGAGGATGCCATGGCAAAGAAGATCGGCGCAACGACGACGCATGTCAATTCGAGTCACGTCCCGATGTTGAGTCAGCCGAAGGCGGTTGCCGACGCGATCATCACAGCGGCAAGCAAAGTCCAGTAACAGCGGCATTAGCGTTCGGATTTTCGCTTCCGACACATTTCCACTTCCTTCAGGAGAACCGTTATGTCTCGTCTCTCGACACCATCCACGATCGACGCCGCGCCTGCAGCTTCTCGTCCGTTGCTGGAAGCCGTCAACAAGCAGTTGGGCGTGGTGCCGAACCTGTTTCGGCTAGTTTCCAACAGCCCGGCAGCGCTTGAAGGCTATGTGGGCCTGTCCGCCGCCCTGGGGAGAGGCGCGCTGGGCGCGCAAACGAGCGAGCGTATCGCGCTGGCTGTCGCCGAGATCAACGGTTGCGACTACTGCCTGTCCGCTCATACGTACCTGGCGAAGAACCTCGCGAAACTCGACGATGCAGAAATCACCGCGAACCGCAATGGCGGCTCGAACGATCCGAAAGCCGGTGCAGCTGTGCGCTTTGCAGTGACGGTGGCTCGCGAGCATGGCCACGTAACCGAAGCGGACGTGCGTGACGTCAAGGTGGCCGGCTATAACGACGCGCAGATCGTCGAAATCGTGCTGAGCGTTGCGCTGAATGTATGGACGAACTACGTCAACGTGGTCGCGCAGACGGAAATCGATTTTCCGGTCGTACGAGCCAACACAAGCGCCTAACGTCGATGGGGGGCCGTGCATGCCGACGGAGTAGTAAAGCCTTTAGCGTGCACGGCCGATCGTCAACTCGACGACGCATTACGAGATTGTCATGACCGATGCTCGCATCGCCCCCGACGCTTCTTGCACTTACGCGTGCGTGACAGCAGATGCCCCTGCGCGTTTATCATCCGCAACACGAAGGACAAGAATCTGCCACCGATTACGCATTAGGAATGCGTATCGTAATGGTGCTAGCAGCGCTCTTCCAGAATGGAAGTCCGAAGTGCCGTGGAAGCGGTCATTGACTTCGCGCCAGTCCGAGCGGCTGTTACGGGTCGAGCCTGTGTGAAAACGCATTGATATCCTAAACTGATTCAACGCATCGAGACCGGGTGACTCATGAAGCGATGCGTTGAAGGTGATGACCGCAAGCAGGTTGCGCTACTGCCTGAATGCGTGGACGACTACATAGGGCAGGACAATCCAGTCAGGGTCATAGATGTCTTCGTCGACGAGTTGGAGCTTGAGGTTCTCGGTTTCGACGGAACGAATCCAGCGCTCACGGGCCTTTGCTGATCAATCTCAATTCTGCTCGATCAAATCAGAATCATATCGACGCCGAAACCCAACAACGAATGACCGCTACCGAGAAATTCGACGAACCACTTCGGGTCGGGCAGAGGCACAGGAAGCGAGTCGACGTACCGCTGTGCATCCTCAACTGGCCGCGCCTGTTGGCATTTCTGCTGGTAGCCGAATACCGGCTTCATGACCACTGCAGCAGTTCCACATGCTGGCGCTGAGTGTTGCTCCACCGGATTCGACGCGTCCGTGCAAAACCTGACGCGGCGCCATCAACGGCGAAAAAGCGCAGTTCGAGAGGCACACCTGTTTAGACTAGGCAGCCTGCTGCCTGGCAACCCGGCGGATGGTTTGCGGAGGTTGGCCCAGCGTTCTGACGAATGCTCTGCGCATCCTTTCGGTGTCGCCAAATCCGGTCTCCCTCGCGATCACTGCAAGTGAGAGCTCTCCGGCATCGACGAGGCTGCGGGCGGCATCGACGCGCAGTTTCTCCACCACCTGCGCAGGAGACTGTCCGGTCTCAGTCTTGAAGATTCTGCTCAACTGCCTTGGACTCACGTGCGCGATGTCAGCGATGGCTTCCACGGAAAGGTCCTTGTGAAGGTTGGCTCTGGCGAAGGACAACACCTTTTGTATACGGTCGGACCTGGGCTGAAGCTCCAGCAGCGCCGAGAACTGGGACTGGCCACTGGTACGCCGGTGGTAGACCACAAGACTCGTCGCCACGGCCTTTGCCACCTTCGCTCCATGGTCTTCCTCTACCATGGCCAAAGCCAGATCGATGCACGCGGTCATGCCGGCCGATGTCCATATGCCTCCGTCGTTCGTAAAGATTCGGTCCGGCAGAACATTTACCTGGGGGTGTCGCCGCTGAAGCTCCTGAGCCGCGGACCAGTGGGTGGTTGCACGGCGGCCATCGAGGACCCCAGCTTCCGCGAGAATGAACGCGCCCGTGCAGATGCTGCCCACTCGCCTGCAAGCCTGCTCGGCGCGCTTCAGAAATGACCTCATTTTCGGTGTGGAACTCGGAACCGGAATGGAGCCTGGGACGAGCAGCGTATCGAACGCCGCATTGCGGAACTTGCACGAGTCCACGGTCGCGCCCGAATAGCTCGGAACCGGCCCCCCGTTTTCGGACAGCCGAACTTGCCGGTAGGACTCGTACCCGAGCGTCCTGTTCGCCAACTCGAATACGGTAATCACGGCGAGATCGAGAATCTCGAACCCCGGGAAGATCAACAATGCTACGGTCTTCATGGATGTCTCAAAACGCCGCAACCGGCAATTGGAGTCAGCATAGCTCCGCCACAATTTCGATGCAATTCTGGAGCCATATCGCGAGCACTGATTGTCCCAAAACGCGGCGTTTCCGTCTTTTAAGCCGCTGTCAGATGCCTCACCATACACATACCGCTTTGCCATTTTCCGAATGCTTTTGTCTATATATATGCATATACACACAAAACCGAAAAACCCGGGCATTCCTGGATCTGACCTCAACGCTCAAGGCCGATTTCTCGAACACGCCTGTCGCGACGTTTATGCTCTGCGCGCCGACCTGACATGCTGGCTTCGGTGTCGCGCGAGGGGTATTGAATGAATAGCATTGCACTGGCCTGTACCGCTGCCCTTGGTCTCCTCCTGTTCGCTCTTGGACTCTCCGTTTCAATCCTGCGCTCTCGCGTCGGCGTGCAAAGTGGCTACGCATCTGAACCCGATCAGTTGCTGACCAAGCTGGTGCGCGCTCACGGTAACACTGCCGAGTACGTCCCATTTCTGGCGGTGCTCTGTTTGTACCTCGGCTCTCAGCATCCACCTCACTGGCAGCTCTGGTGCATGGTCGGCGTAACTGTCTGCCGTTTGCTCCTGGTGGTCGCGCTAATTGCCTGGCCGTCCATGCGGAAACCCAATCCGGCCCGAGCTATCGGTGCCTTGGGGACATACGCTTTCGGGGCGGGCCTCTGTATTGCATTGTTCAACGGCTAATAACCGTCTGGCCGAGTCGCGTGATTGTCCGCCGCTCATCGAAATGGATACGACGATTGCCATTCGTGTTCAACGCAGAGCACAAAGCGTCGACTCAAGCCACGCGTGTTCACAGCGATATGAATCAACCTGACGAGAAGAGGTACCGATGTCGAATCAGATCAACACCCACCGTCGACGCTTTCTGGGGACGGCAGTGGTCAGCGTGGGTGCGGTGGAATCGGTCTTGAGCGGGCTGGCGAACGCGCAAGTCGATGAGTCGAGCCAGCCCGCTGCAAGCGCGGATACCGCGATGTCGAATAGTTCGTTCGGTGCGATCAGGCAGATCAATGCCGGCGTCCTGAATGTCGGATAGGCAGAAGTTGGCCCGGTCAACGGCCCCGTCGTGATTTTGCTCCACGGCTGGCCCTATGACATCCACAGTTTCGTTGACGTCGCTCCTCGGCTGGCGTCGGCCGGCTATCGGGTCATCGTTCCGTATCTGCGCGGCTACGGTACGACGCGTTTTCTTTACGGCAATACGGTCCGGAATGGCCAGCAGTCGGTGCTGGCCGTCGACGTCATCGCGCTGATGGATGCGCTGAAGATCCAGAAGGCGATCCTCGGTGGCTTCGACTGGGGCGGGCGCACGGCCGATGTCGTCGCCGCGCTGTGGCCGGGGCGCTGCAAGGCATTGGTTTCGGTGAGCGGCTATCTGATCGGCAGTCAGGCGGGCAACAAGGCGCCCTTGCCGCCGAAGGCGGAACTCGTATGGTGGTATCAGTTCTACTTCGCGACTCAGCGTGGCAGGCAGGGTTATGAAGCCAACCGACACGACTTCGCAAAGCTCATCTGGCAACTCGCGTCGCCGAAATGGAACTTCGATGATGCAACGTTTGAGCGATCCGCAAGAGCCTTCGAAAATCCGGATCATGTTGCCATCGTGATCGACAACTACCGCTGGCGATTGAGTCTCTCAACCGGGGAACCCCAATACGACGCGCTGGAAAAGCGTCTCGCGGCCCTACCCGTCATCACTGTGCCGACGATCACCCTCGAAGGCGACGCGAATGGCGCGGCTCATCCGGAGCCTGCGGCGTATGCGAAGAAGTTCGTGGGCAAGTACGCGCACCGGACCATCACAGGCGGAATAGGTCACAACTTGCCGCAGGAAGCCCCCAAGGCCTTTGCGGACGCAGTGATCGAAGTTGCCAGCTACTAAGGGCCTACGTGCCGAACCTTGAAGACGGCTCAGGTGGGCAATCACGAGTGTGCTTGATCACTCATCGCTAGCCCAACTGATTGCCAATAGGAGCAAGAGTGCTAAACGATATCCCTCCCCAGACCCTGTCGCGCCGTCGCTTTGTGGGTGTCGCAGCGGCGACCGTTGCTGCTGCCTCGTTGTCCCGGCTCGCTTTCGCAGAAACGAATCAGGTGATCACTGAAGTCGCACAACCGAAGGGCGGCGACAAGACCGCTATCCGTCCGCTTCGCGTGCATGTGCCGGAATCGCAACTTGTCGATTTACGCCGGCGCATCAAGGCGACACGATGGCCTGAGCGGGAAACGGTCACGGATGCATCGCAGGGCGTGCAGCTCGCGACCATGCAGAAACTCGCGCGTTACTGGTCGACGGAGTACGACTGGCGCAAGATCGAAGCGCGGCTCAATGCCTTGCCGCAATTCGTCACCGAGATCGATGGGCTCGAAATTCACTTCATCCATGTTCGTTCGAAACACCAGAATGCGTTGCCGATCATCGTGACGCACGGATGGCCCGGCTCGATCATCGAGCAGTTGAAGATAATCGATCCGCTGACCAATCCGACGGCCCATGGCGGGAGTGCATCTGACGCGTTCGACGTCGTGATTCCGTCGCTGCCCGGCTATGGGTTTTCAGGCAAGCCAACCACGGCCGGCTGGGACCCGGCTCGCACCGCACGCGCCTGGGTTGTTCTGATGCAGCGTCTCGGATACAGGCGATACGTGGCGCAAGGTGGTGACTGGGGGAACGCTGTCACGGAACAGATGGCGCTGCTCGCGCCGCCGGAACTGCTCGGCATTCATACCAACATGCCAGCAACCGTACCGGACCACGTTGCGCATGCACTCAAATTCGGCGACCCGGCTCCCGCCGGTCTCTCGCCCGACGAGAAGCATGCATTCGATCAGCTCGACTTTTTCTACAAGCACGGTCTCGGCTATGCACAGGAGATGGCGGGCCGGCCGCAGACGCTGTATGGGATCGAAGATTCGCCTGTCGGCCTCGCGTCGTGGATGCTCGACCACGATGCAGCCAGCCTCGCGCTCATCACACGTGTGTTTGACGGACAGTCCGAAGGTCTTTCACGAAACGACGTTCTCGACAACGTAACGCTCTATTGGCTGACCAACACCGGGATCTCATCGGCCCGCCTGTATTGGGAAAACAAGTTCAACTTTTTCGAGCCGAAGCACGTCGCCATTCCGGTTGCCGTCAGCGTCTTTCCGGACGAACTGTACGCGGCGCCGCGAAGCTGGGCAGAGCAGGCGTATCCCAAACTGATCCATTACAACCGTCTCCCCAAAGGAGGACATTTTGCCGCCTGGGAGCAGCCGCAGGCTTTCGCGCAAGAGGTTCGCGCGAGCTTCCAGTCGCTGCGCTGAGTTCAACGTTGAGGACGACCGTGCCCCGCGCGCTCGTCAACCTGGACACGCGCGGCTTCGGTCAAGCGTTGCTGTGGCCCCCGCACGCAGAACACACCGGTGGCGAAGGTCGCGCGTAATCACGATATCCTGGACTCTTCGCGGTTCCCGCTCACACACCTCGGGCGTCTCATGATGATCGGTTAATGGACGGTCACCTTTGCAGTTCAACCAACCGAGTCGGGCCGATACCGGTCTGTCACCGTTTGGATGCGGCGATTGCCGTGAGGCAGTTATCAACGGCAGGCAGGTGGGATGGGTACATAAAAAGTTCATGGTATCTACACTGTTATCGGACTAAAGCGCGGGGAGCATGTCAGCAGCACGCGCGGTAAAGGCATGTTCTTCACTGCAGCCTTTGCCAACCTTTTGGCGCCTATCAGGGCACATAGCCGTGGGTTGACCACGACGCCGCCGTCAGGGAATTAAACCCGTCGCTCTTCCTATTGCGACAGCCTGAGTCCGGTTCCTGGCACCGAGCTTGGCACTGATCTTTCGCAAATGGGACTTGATGGTAAGTTCTGAAACGAACAGTTTTTCGGCGATGATCTTATTGCTGTGTCCCGCTGACAGCAAGCGCAGTACATCGAGTTCGCGTGGCGTCAGCGCTTCGCACGATGGCGACGGCTTGCCTGCCGGAGCCTCCTTGCGAAGCACCAGACCTGGATTCGATTGATCGGCGAGCGCCAGCAAGCCATCTACGAACGCCGGCACGACGCCTAGCGTCGTCATGTCGTTGCGATGCTGTTCAGCCCAGCCGAAGACGAGCGACATCAGCGGAAATCCCTCATCGATGAAGACCCGTATAAAGCCCTCATGGCTGGCAAGCTGAAGGGCTTTTGTGAGTTCTGCGAATGCCGCCATTCGCTCGCCCATGCCGTCGAGCGCGAGCGCCAGCAGCAAGCGGATTTTCAGCGCGCGCCAGTATCGCTGGCAAGCACTCGCGTGATCGAGAGCGTCTCGCAGCACGCCTTCCGCGAGCTTGTATCGGGCTGACGCAATATCGAGGCGCGCGCGCGTGAGTGAGGGCAGATCGATATCGTTGGCATGAAAGGAGACCTCCGGGCTTTCCCATTGTGCGTGTTGATACGCCGCGCGCAGCGCCTGCTCCGCAGCTTCCAGGCGGCCTTCAAGTGTCGCGACACGGGCACGTTCGAGCCATGACGAACAGACGGCTCGGTCCAGCGTGATCGAGCGGCCCAGATGTTCCAGTTCCGCCAGTAGTCGCAGCCATTGCTCGCGATCGCCCCGAATCAGGGCAACTCGCGCATAGAGCACATGAGCGGCAATCAGCGAGTCCGGCGGGCTCACGCTCTTGGCGAGCGGCAGCGAATCGGCGAGAAGCCGCGAGACTTCTTCGAGCTCGTTGGCTTCGTAGAGCGCCAGCGAACGGGAAATGTCGATGCTGGTGCGGTTTCCCGCCACATCATCGCGTTGCTCCCGCCATTCATACGAGGAGGCAGTGGCCATCCGCGCAAGCGCGGTGCCGAGACGGCCTTGCACGAGATCGATGATGCCTTCGATTGCTTCCGCCATCGAGCGCATCACGACGAACGGATGACCATTCCTTCGCTGAAGGCCGCACGACAGCACGCTACGCGCTTCGTCGTAGCAATGCGTCGAGACGAGGCTGTAGGCCAGCGAATTGGTGAGCGTGAAATAGGGAAAGTCAGCGTCGTTGGGCAACCGTTTCAGGATTGCGAGCCCTGTTTACCGGCTCGTCTCCACCTGGTCGGTCAACGCGAACAGCACGCTGCGCAATGCTTCGGCCTCGAGTGCCAGTTCCTCTCGCTGCGCGTCGCGCGCCCCTTCCGAAGCGATATGCTGCACAGTGCGCAGCGCCTGCGCATAACGGCGATTGAGCAGCAGCACCCAGGCGTAAACCAGCCGTACGTGGGGCATCGAAGCGAGCAGGGCAGGATCGATGCGATCGAGCCAGCGCATCAGCAAACGGATGCGGCCAGCGCCGAGGAAGCGTCGCGCGTGCCGGCTGATTTGCTCGAGTGCGGCCTGATGTTCTGCTGCGTCGAGCAGATGCTCGATGGCGGGAATCGGCTGTCCTTCTTCGAGGAACCAGCTAGCGGCCGCCTGGTGAATCTGCGCTTCGCGCCCTGCGTGAGCGACGTGAAGCCGGTGGCGCAGGAAGCTCCCGAACAGCCGGTGATAGCGATACCAGTTGCGCTCGCCGTCGAGCGGAACGAGGAAAAGATTCGAACGGTCGAGGTGATCGAGGATCTCGCCACTATCGCTACCTCCTGTCACCGCATTGCATAGATCGGCCGAGAATTGCGGCAATGCGCTTGTGTCGAGCAGAAAGGCGCGGCAAGCCTCGCTTTGCTGCGCGAGGATGTCATCGTCAAGGAACTCTGCCAGCTCGATATGGGTGCCGGAGAACGACGCGACGAAGGCGGCATGATCGGTTCTGTTACGCAGTGAAAGTGTCGCGAGGTAAATGGCCGTCGCCCAGCCCTCCGTGCAGCGATGGAGCGTGGCGACTTCCCGATCGCGCAGTGGTATGCCGCAACTTTCGCGAATGAATTGTGCGGTCTCGGCCAGTGAGAAGCGCAGTGCGCCAGGCGAGATATCAAGCAGTGCGCCGCGCGCACGGATGCGTCCGAGTCCGAGCTCCGGTGTGCCGCGCGAGGCGACAACCAGCATGCTGCCTGGCGGCAGCGCTCCGATCAAACGCTGTACGAAGGCCAGCACGGGCGGGTTCTGGATCGTCTCGAAGTCATCGATCAGAATGGACAGCGTTCGCGTATGCGCAGCGATCCGTTCGATCAAAGCGTTGCAAAAGCGCTCATCGCTACTCGCATGGAGAGAAGCATGATCGTCGCGCGTTGCGCCGGACAATGATTGCAGGCCGGCGTGGAGGTGCACCAGGAAGCGTCGCAGATCATTATCGGCGTTGTCGAGCTGCAGCCAGACGGCGTCGCGCCGGTGTGTCCGGCACCAGGCCGCGTACTGCTGCAAGAGCGTGGTTTTGCCGAAGCCCGCAGCCGCGCGTATCAGCACGAGCCGCGCGGCATGCGCGCCGGTGATTGCGTTGATCAGTTGCGGGCGGGCGAGTTGCGTCGGATGGTTGGCGGGCGGACGGAGTTTGGATGCAACGATGCCCGGCGTGCTGCTGTCATTGTTTCGAGCGCCAACGTCGCCAAATGTACTCACCGACTCAACTCCGAAATCTCTGCCCTTGAGCCACGTTACTTGCAATGCCTGCAAGGACATGGCCCGTGTATATGCATATATGCAAGCTTGCCGCGCGAATGATTCCCGGATCTTGGACACAAGCGTAATCATTATCCCACCCAATTCATCGAGTCGCCGCGGCGCGAACCTTGCCGCGCAATTCTTCCACAGTCTCAAAGCGTCGTCGTAGTTCGTTCGAACTATTCGACATGCCTCCGCGATTTCCTCCTTTCGATACAGGACAACTCGCGTGGCGCCCCCTAAGGTATCGATTCGAGCAAGGATCGGCCTTCCCCGAATCAATGGCCGGCACAAGAACACGGAGACATCATGTACCTGACCCAAGGCTTGCACCGTTGCGCGCAACAGTCGCCCGACCGCGCGGCCGTCATTTTCGGCGAACGCTCGGAGACGTTCAGCGAACTGCACGGCCGCGTCGCGCGGTTGGCGGGCGCGATGCAGAAACTCGGCATGAAGACGGGCGAACGTGTCGCGATGCTCGCGCTCAACTCCGACCGCTATATCGAGTATCTGCTGAGCGTTTGGTGGGGCGGCGGGGTAGTCAATCCCGTCAACATTCGCTGGAGCGTGGCGGAAATCGTGTATTCGCTCGACGATTGCGACACCGTCATCCTGATCGTCGACGACCACTTTCTGCCGATGGTCGCCACGATCGCAGATAGCGCGCGCAGACGTCCCGTCCTCATCTATGCAGGCGAGGGCAGTGCCCCTGCCGGCATGCTTTCGTATGAGCAGTTGATCTCCTATACGGCCCCCGTCGACGATTCCTTTCGCGGCGGCGACGATCTTGCCGCGATCATGTACACAGGCGGCACGACCGGTCAGCCCAAGGGCGTGATGCAGTCGCATCTGAACCTGTGGTCGTCGACCGTGTCGCGCATGGCGGAATATCGCCACTTCGAAGGCACGACTGTTTCGCTGCACGCGGCCCCGCTGTTTCACATCGCAGCGATGGCGCGCGCGGTCGGCCACTTCACCGCGGGCGATACGCACGTGGTATTGCCGTCGTTCGACCCGAGTGCCGTGCTCGAAACGATCGAGCGTCACAAGGTGGAAGAATTGTTGCTGGTGCCCACCATGCTCCAGGCCGTTCTCGAGCACCCCGACTTCGGCGCACGCGACCTGAGCACGCTGAAGCGCATCTACTACGGCGCATCGCCGATCAGCGCGGCCGTGCTCGATACCGCGCTTGCCGTGTTGCCCGGCATCGAATTCTTTCACGCGTACGGACTCCACCCCTCAATCACTCAGCCGCAGCGCGGGCTAGCGGGCTCTACCGCTCGGCCGGTCGCGCCAGCCTCGGCGTCACGGTGAAGATCGTCGACGATAACGATGTGGAAGTGCCGCGTAACACAATCGGCGAAATCGTCGTGCGAGGCGCGAACGTGATGCAGGGCTACTGGAACAGGCATGAGGAGACCGCGCAAACGCTGCGCAATGGCTGGCTCCATACGGGCGACGGTGCTTATATGGACGACGACGGCTATCTGTTCATCGTCGATCGCATGAAGGACATGATCGTGACAGGCGGTGAGAACGTGTACTCGGCCGAAGTCGAAAGCGTGCTGTCTCGCCATCCCGCCGTCGTCCAGTGCGCGGTCATCGGCATTCCGAATGCGCGTTGGGGCGAGGCCGTCCATGCCGTGGTCGTGGTACGGCCGGGGAGCAATCCGAGCGTAGATGATCTGCGGGAGCACTGCCGCCAGTTCATCGCCGGATACAAGTGTCCGAAATCCGTCGAGTTCCGCTCGGCAATGCCGCTTTCCGCGGCGGGAAAAATTCTCAAGCGAGACCTGCGCGCGCATTACTGGGAAAACCAGAGCCGGCAAGTCGGCTGATCGGTTGTCTTCACTTCATTCGCTATACGACTCTGCGCCAGAACGCAGGTGTCCATGCAAACACCTGCATCACACGCTGTTCTGCAGCCGCTTCTTTTGCACGAAAGATTCAAGGGGGCATGTGCGTCTCTGGTTTCACCCGTAGGACCAGTAGTGCAACCATCCGCCAACGAGCGGGGACACATAGAAAGGAGACATGCATGCGTTTTAGCCGGATGAGCCGTGGCATTGGAGGCGTGATAGTGGCAATGGCAGGGGGCGCAGCAATGGCCGATCCGTCGAGCGTGACACTCTACGGAGTTGCCGACACTTTCATTCAGTACCTGAACAACGGCGGCATGAGCTCCGTTTCGGAGCGTAGCGGCGGCAGTACAGGCTCGATGTTCGGCTTGCGAGGCAGCGAAGATCTCGGCGGAGGTCTCAAGGCTGACTTCGATGTGGAGAACGGGTTCAACATCAATAACGGAAGGGGATTCATCGACACATCCGCATTGTTTTACCGGCAGGCGTGGGTGGGATTGAGTCATGGCGACTACGGCACGTTGACGTTCGGCCGCCAGTACGAGCCGAGTTTTCGAGCGATCTACCCAACCGATCCATTCCGGGCCAACGACATCATGTCGCCACTGTCGGCCGGCGTATTGGCCGTGGACCGCAACACACTTTCAACGCAATACGTAGCGGGACGAGCCAGCAATTCGATCCTCTACCAGTCGCCGGTGCTGGCCGGATTCCAGATCGATGCCATGTATGCTTTCGCGGCAACGGTCACACAACCGACGCCGGCCACGACGGGCAACATTCTGGACGTTTCCGCCTCATTTAACGGGTACGGACTGTACGTCGGCATTGCCTATCAGTACCAGCATTCGGGGTTCGCTACCATACCCGGCCTGCCCGCCGCGCTGACGCTCGCCAACACCGAGCACTATTCGGCGGGACTCGCGTATCGCATCGGCATCGTCAATTTGCAGGCAAACTACTCGTACAGCCGCGCGAAGGATGTGCCGGTGCATTCGCTTGCGGCATTGCTGGACACCTCGCACCCATACAGTCTCGCCGAAGTAGGTGCAACGATCCAGGCGACGCCAGCGGACGTGTTTGAAATCGCAGGCATCAACCGTAACGTGCGCGGCGCCGAAGACAGTACATGGGGAATTCAGGCAGGTTACGACCATTCGTTGTCAAAACGCACGAGCCTGTACGCGCGCGCCGGCTATATGAAGAATCATGGCGAGGCGACCACAAGCTGGCCGGGTGTTCGCGTGCAGGCACAAGGTACATCGCAGACCTTGGCGCTGATTGGCATGACACACCGTTTCTAGGCATGCGCGACAGATGTGCGGGCGCCGTCACGAAAGGCGTCCGCGCCCTTGACGCGACTTCACGGGGACATGGCGATTCGAGCCTGCGGGCATCGCGATGGCAGCAGGGCTGCAGCGTCGAGGATAGCGGGAGGCCGAGGCTCTGAGGTGGTCTTCTTGAAACTGGCGATGTAGCGGTTATCGGCTCGGCAAGGCCCTCATCGATCACGATACCGCACACGTTCAGAACGATATTCGACGGCGGGTGGTTAGCATTCAACAGCGGCGGTTACTACGCTTTGACGCGCTTGCGAGCGGTGCGCGTACCCACGGGCTTCTCAGAGAGAGCGCATTGCTGGATCACGCGCTGGAGATGATCCGGACCGGCCGTGATCGCGCTAAGCAAGGTCATCAAGACAAAATCGATCAACTTTGGTATAGCGACTTTGGTGTCCGCCCGCGGCGCGCGATTCGCGAGGAGCAGCGTGGCGAGACCGTGTTCCATGCTCCACGCGGCATGGGTCACCAGCTTGAGATCGGTCTGGGTCCAGCCAGTCTCGATGGCCAGCGCCTCAATCGTCTCGCAAAACAACCCAAAAGACCTGTTACTTTCCTCGATGAGTTCTGGATACGCTTGATGCGCGACGATGCGAGGCCCGATCATCAGGCCGAACAGCCCATTGTGACGCTGCGCGAACTCAACGTATACCCGCATCATCCGGTACGCCTTGGAAAGCGCCGTATCCTCGCTGTCACGGATCGCAACGCGCAGCGCAGCGAGGTCACGATAACCACTCGCCGCGATCGTGGCCAGCAACTCGTCGATACCTGAAAAATGTCGCGAGGGCGCGGCTTCCGATACGCCCACCATGCGCGCGAGGTAACGCAGGCTCAAGTCCTGTGCTGATACATCCATGAGCGCGCTGCGCCCCGCTTCGACGAGCGCGTTGCGCAGATTGCCATGGTGATAATCCGCGCTCTTCGCGATAGATGACTTAGGACTCACGTAGCCTTCGTTCGTGTAGTACGACAAGGAATCGATTATAAATTCTGCGTAGAGAGGCACGCAATATTGCGGATCACGTGCTGACAACCGTGTTTTCCTATAGGCATTCTAGCCGCGTCATGGCGCTGTTGGCTGTCAGGCCAGGGCGCATGCCCGGTGCGCCCACTTCGACATCGA
Source organism: Paraburkholderia piptadeniae (assembly GCF_900007165.1). Lineage (GTDB taxonomy): Bacteria > Pseudomonadota > Gammaproteobacteria > Burkholderiales > Burkholderiaceae > Paraburkholderia > Paraburkholderia piptadeniae. The sequence goes on along the minus strand of NZ_CYGY02000059.1, from coordinate 66,012 downwards.
TCAATCACGTTGGGCATCGAACCGATACATCGTCAACGGGCGATCGCCTCTTGGCAATGCGCTGCACGCCAAAAAGAAGAACCACGACACCAAGTGCCTGCACACAGGCAATCATGATGAACCCGCTCGCGTAAGTTCCCGTTGCGTCGCGGACGTATCCAATCAGAAAAGGCGTAACGAAGCCGGCGACATTGGCGACGGAACTGATCAACGGCACGCCGACCACTAACGACCTGCCGCTGAGAAAACCGACAGACATTTGCCAGAAGAGCGTTATACCCGCCCCCGTTCCCGCGAAGCCGAGGACAAGCAGCAAAAACGTCGCGATAGTACTGTTGTGCCATACGAAAACAAGCGCCGAAAGGCTCACCGCTGTAAAGACCGACGCCAACGCACAGAAGAGCCGCCGACGCTGCGCACTGCCCCCGACGCAGCAGATGAGCACATTGCCCACTGCTCCTAACGCGCAGGCACCAGCGACTGCACGGCCAATCTCTTTGTATCCGCCGAATCCCGCCTCACGAAGTATCGTCGGCGAGAAGAAAAACAGTGCGGCGGTAGCGGCCAGGAGGCAGAAGTAGGCGGCGCTCAAGATCCAGACGGCTGGGTTGAGTAACAGAGGACGCCCGTCTTCGCCGGTATCGCCCATCGTTTCGGCGTTCTGTCGGAGATCATCGTCGACGAGCGTACGCTGTCGCGCGGAGAGCCACCTGGCGCCGCGAGGCAGATCCGGAAGCATCATGAACGCGACGCACGCCAGCACGACCGTGGGGATCGCCTGAGCAAAGAACATCCATCGCCAACCCTGAAAACCGGCCAGTCCGTTCATGTGCTCGAGCACGAATCCCCCCGTTAAACCAATCGTGACCGTCGAAAAGAGTGATCCCGAATGGAAGATGCTGAAGTTACGCGTGCGCCTTTTCCCCGGGAACCACGCATTGAAGTACAACACGACGCCCGGGTAGAAGCCGGCCTCGAACACACCGAGCAGGAACCTCAGCACGTAGAACGACGGCGCGCTATTGACGAACGTCATCGCGACGCTCGTCAGTCCCCAGGCGCCGGCAATGCCAGCAAGCACGGCGCGTGCACCGAACTTCTTTTGCAGCATCGTAGTAGGGACGCCGAACAGCACGTAGCCGACGAAGAAGAGGCCGGCCCCCAATCCATACACCGTTTCGCTGAATCGCAGATCCACGACCATTTGCAACTTCGCGAAAGCAACGTTCGAGCGGCCGACCCACGCCAGCATCCATAAGCCAAACAGTATCGGCAGTATTCTCCATTGCGCCGAAGCGTAGGCCTTCCGAAGGAGGGCATTATCATCCGACGATGATGCCTCTACGCAGGCTTGTTTCACCACTTCCATTCAGTCCTCCGACGTGTTGTGTTGATACCGGAAATACGAGGTGTATCGCGGTGATCAGAGCTCGTCCGTCACTTTCTGCAACTCACTCGCTTGCGCAAGAACGGAAGCGTCGATCATCTTCGTCGTGGACGGTGGCGGGCCGCCGACCAGAATGCCGGTATGGATTGCATTGCGAATTTCGGTATCCGCCATTCCCGCTTCGCGGAACACCTGTTCGTTGTGCTCGCCGCGAAACGCGGGCGCGCTGCGCATCCCAAGCTCGTCGTCGGAAAAGTGCCACGGATAACCGTGTATCAGATATGAGCCGCCGCGACCATCCGTGATCTCGTGAACCGCACCCCATTGCTTTGCCCAATCGGTCTCGGCCAATTCCTTCAGCGTACGAATCTGGCCAATCGCGATCTTGGCCTCGTCGAGTTGCGCATCAAGTGTCTTGAGATCGCGGAACGACAGCATCCACGTCTGGATCACCGCGTGCAGTGCCTTGTAGTTCTGCAGGCGGCGCTCAGCGGTGCTGAAACGCGGATCGTGCGCAAGGTCCATACGGCGCATTGCGCGCAAGTAGTTCGGAAACGTATAGCTGCCGACGATGCTTTGCGCCGCCACGAACTCTTCGCCACCAGGGCCGACGAAATGCGGTCCGTCGGCGGCGCCAAGGATGCCGGGCTCCGCGCCCGTATCGACACCCGCGAGATCAAGGTGAGCGCGTTCGTTGATCGACAGCATCACAGCCGCCATCGCGACGTCGATGTATTGGCCGCGCCCGGTGACTTCACGTTTGCGCACTGCCGCGAGCACGGCGATGGTCGCTTGCAGGCCAGCATAGACGTCCGCGTGAGACAGGGGATCGGTCCATTTCCGGCCGTCGCCCGCGCCGTCGAAATGCCGCAATGTATTGTGCGTGAATCCCGTTTCGGCCTGCACGGTCGGCGCGTAGGCCATGCGCGACGCCCACGGGCCGCGCTGGCCATAACCTGTGATCGATACATAGACCAGCTTTGGATTGCGCTTCGCGAGTGTGGCGTAGTCGAGTCCAAAACCCTTGAGCGTGCCGGCCCGAAAATTCTCGACGATGATGTCAGCCTCGTCGCACAGGCGTAGCACGAACTCACGTGCGCCCGGCGCGTTCAGATCGATGCTGATATTGCGCTTGCCGCTATTTTGCTGAGCGTAGTAGCCCGACATGCCATCGCGATTCGGGAACGCGGCACGCGACACGTCGGGCCGCGGCGGCTCGATCTTGATCACATCAGCACCGAGATCGGCTAGCGTCCGCGCGCACAGTGGGCCGGCCAGCACGCGGGAAAAATCGACGACCTTGAGTCCTTCGAGCGGTCCGGCCATGTCAATTCCCTTCGAAAACGGCGGTGCCGGGACCGGCCTTTTCGAAGGACTCCAGTCCACGTTTGAGATCCTGCGACGCCCAGATCGGCTTTTGCAGTTCGAACATCGCCTCGTCGGCGGCAGCCACGCCCTCGTTGACCGCGACCCGGACTAGCTGCTTGGTGGCTGCATGCGCAATGGTCGGACCGGCGGCGAGTTCCTGCGTAACCGACAGCGCCACTTCATCGAGCTTGTCGTCGGGCACAACGAGATTGATCAAGCCCCAGCGTTCGAGGGTGGCAGCGTCGTAACGGCGACCGAGCAACGCGAGTTCTTTCGCACGCGCTGGACCGGCTCGCATCACCTCGCGCTGGATGCCGCCGAGCAGCGGATGCAAGCCGAGTGCGACCTCGACCGAGCCGATCTTGGCCGATTCGGCAACGACGCTGAAGTCACAGGCGAGCGCCACTTCGAATCCGCCACCAAGGCATGTGCCGTTCACCGCCACGACGATCGGGATTGGTAGTGTCTCGAAGCCACGCAACACCTCAAGCGGATCCATCAGTGCTTTGCCTTGCCTGGCAATGCGATCCGGAAAAAGCGCTACTTCGGCTCCTGCCGAGAAGTGCCGCAGACCACTGCGCAGCAGGATCGCGCGCGAGCCGCGTTTTACTGCCGTTTCGAATTCATCGAGTAGCGCACGATACAGCGTCGGGCCCATCAGGTTGTGCGGGCGACGGTTCATCGTAAGGACCGTCACGTGGCCTTTGATTTCTGTCTGAACAATTGCTTCGTCCATCTTTGCTCCATTTCCTCAGATTTGCACGTCTTTCAGCTTAAATGTTAACGTGTATAACATTTGGCTGAAATATAACGCCAGGATTAACTTGAATACGGTTGTCTATCAGATCCGGTGGTTGATCAATGCCAATGAGTAAAGGCACAACTGGCGCCCATCGCGGGTCGAACTTGTGCAGGAGGGAATACGCGCCATATGCCATCGTCGTGACGAAAGAAGAACATCGCCGCGCTCTCTCCTGTCTTTGACACCTCTACGTACATAGCGTTGCTGCCTGGCACGGTTGTTCCGAAACTCGACGACTCTAACCTGATGCGTTGCACCGGGCGCAAGCCAATGCTCGACCAAAGTACGCAGCGATTTTCGTTCACAAGCCAAAACTTTCTCCGGAAATCCGCAACAGGGAGAGTGTGGTAACGGACGTCTACCGTTCGCGCAAGATCACAATCGCGAAGATCAAAGCTGAGCGGTGGATGCCGACGGCGGCGTCGGTTGGCACATGGGAGCATTTCAATCATCGAGGCCTGCAACGACGCGTGCGTCCCTTTCGGCTCCGTCTCCCAATACGGCCAATGCTTCCTGATAAGCCTCACTCTGAAACGTAGCGAGCGCCTGTTCGAAGCTCGGGAATTCGACTACGACGGTCCGTTCCTTGAGACCCGCCTGAAATGCAACGACTTCGCCGCCCCGCACCAGAAATTTTCCACCCGCCGCTTTCACCACCTGGGTCGCGAGGACGCCGTACGCCGCGAGCTTGCTCGCGTCATGGACCGCCCGATACGCTGCCACCCAATATCCCTTTGCCATTTCGCTTCCCCAGTTGAAAGAAGATACGTGATCATAGTAACGGTGTTAACATGAATATCAATGAGGGTTTTTCCTGACCATAAAAAGCTGGTCAGGATGCGTGTTAACGGTGTTAGCATGAGCCAATGCGATGACTCGATGCCAACCTTTTCGCGGAGAACTTCATGCCGTACACGACGACCAATCCTGCAACGGGCGAACTGCTCGCCACCTACGCCGACATATCCGACGAGTTGCTCGATACGAAGCTCGCTGCCGCGCAGCGCGCTTTTGAAACTGACTGGCGCCGCCGTCCCGTCAGCGACCGGGCGCGCATTGTGTCGCGCGCGGCGGCGCTGTTGCGCGAGAAGGCCGACGAATACGCGGGCTATCTGACGCTGGAAATGGGCAAACGCAGCGGCGAAGCACGCAAGGAAGTGGAGTCGTCGGCGAACATTCTCGACTACTACGCAAAACATGCGCACGCGTATCTGCAACCGCGCCCGCTCGCGGAAGCGCCCGGTGCGGCCGTGCACATCGAACCAATCGGCGTGCTCTTCGGCATCGAGCCATGGAATTTTCCGTACTACCAGATCGCGCGCGTAGCCGGGCCGCAATTGATGGTCGGCAACGTCCTGCTGCTCAAGCATGCGGAGAGCGTCCCGCAATCGGCGTTGGCCTTTGCCCGGTTGTTCGAGGAAGCAGGCGCGCCCGAGGGCGTCTATACGAATCTGTTCATCTCGATCGAACAGGCTGGCCGTGTCATCGACGACCCGCGGGTCCAGGGCGTGACATTGACGGGCAGCGAGCGCGCTGGCGCCGCCGTCGCCGAGCGTGCGGGCCGTAATCTGAAGAAGGTTGTACTCGAACTCGGCGGCAGCGATCCGTTCATCGTGCTCGAGGATGCGCCGCTCGACTGGGCGATTCAAAGCGCGGTCGCAGGCCGCATGCTCAATGCGGGTCAATGCTGCGTGGGTTCGAAGCGCATTATCGTGGTCGGCAAGGAACGCGGTGACGCTTTTCTCGAAGGCTTCACGCAGCGTATGGCATCGCTCGAGACGGGCGATCCAGCCGATCCGGCGACCGCCGTCGCGCCGCTTTCATCCGAGCGTGCGTTGCGTCTGCTGCTTGAGCAGATCGATCGCGCGGCTTCGCATGGCGCGCGCATCGTGTGTGGCGGAAAGCGCGTTGCGCGCCCAGGCTTCTATTTGCAACCGACTGTCCTGACCGACATCTCCCCGCAAAATCCTGTCTTCGCCGAAGAGCTGTTCGGCCCGGTTGCCGCGTTCCACGTCGTCGAGGACGAGGCTGCCGCGATCTCGCTCGCCAATGGCACGCCGTACGGTCTCGGTGCGTCGGTGTTCACCGCGGATACCGAGCGCGGCGAGCGAGTCGCCGCGCAGATCGACAGCGGCATGGTGTTTATCAATCAGCCGTTCGGCACGGCGGCGGAACTGCCGTTCGGTGGTGTCAAGCGTTCAGGTTTTGGCCGGGAGCTTTCTCTCCTGGGCTTCGACGAATTCGTCAACAAGAAGCTGATCAGGGTTGCGCCTGTCGGGGCTTTACCGTTCGGCCCCGCACGGGCCGCCTGAACACGCGATGGCGGCACTCAATTTTTATTTCCTTTGAACGAGCATCATGACAAGCAAGACGATTATCAGTTGTGCACTCACAGGAAGCGACGACACACCGCGGCTGAACCCCGCAGTGCCCGTGACGCCCGAGCAGATCGCCAACGAGGCCATTGCTGCATGTGAGGCCGGTGCGAGCATCGCGCACATTCACGTGCGTGACCAGAAAAGCGGCGCTCCAAGCACGGAGTTGTCCCTTTACAGCGAGGTCGTCTCGCGTATCCGCGATAGCGGATGCCCGATATTGATCAATCTGACGACAGGCCCGGGTGCCCGTTTCGTTCCCAGCGATGAAGACCCGAACCGGGGAAGCGAACTCAGTACGATGATGACGCCCGAGGCGCGCGTGCAGCATGTGCTCGAGTTGCGTCCGGAAATCTGCACCCTGGACATCGCGACCATGAACTTCGGCAGTCGCGCTTTCGTAAACGTACCCGACCATCTGATCAAGATGGCAACCTTGATTGAAGAAGTTGGCGTGAAGCCGGAACTTGAGGTCTTCGATCTGGGCCACGTGCGTCTGGCGCGCCATCTGATCGAAACGCAGGGCATTCTGCAGGCTCCACTGTTCCAGTTATGTCTTGGCGTGCCGTGGGGCGCGTCCGCCGACACCGAGAGTCTTCTTCAGATGAAGCGATATCTGCCCGAGAACGCCCGCTGGTCGGCGTTCGGCATCTCGCGCGCCCAATTTCCGATCGTCGCGCAAAGCGTGATCCTCGGCGGACATGTCCGCGTCGGCCTGGAGGACAACCTTTACCTCGCCAAAGGGGAACTGGCGCCGGACAACGCATCGCTGGTCAAACGCGCGGTCAGTATCGTCAAAAGCATCGGCGGGGACGTGGCAACACCGGACGAGGCTCGCAGCCTACTCGGCCTTTCCCCTCGCCAATAGAACCGAAACGAAGATGGGATCGCACTTCTATCTGATGAGTCGCAATCAATGCTGCGTGGCGAAAGCATTGATTTCAAACGGTAGCCTATCCTTGGGCTATCTATAACGCCGCCTCACTCGTGTCTGATTCATCTTGTCGTTCAAGAGACCCGGATGTTCTGACATAAGAAACGCGGCATCTATTGATGCATGGAGACGAAAATGCCTTTGTGGAATATCTATCATCCCCCCGGTGCCTACACGGCAGAAGACAAGCAGGAGATGGCGAATCGAATCGCCGACATTTACATCATTCCTCGCTTCTATGTAGGCGTTCTGTTTCATGAACAGCCGAAAGACTCTTTCTTCATGGGAGGTGAGTCGCGAGATGATTTTGTCAGAATCAGATTGGATCAATTCGCCAGACATATCTCCAAGGATGTCACGTGGACCGAGTCGTGGTTGCGCAAGGCGAACGCTGCAATTGCGCCATTTGTCCAGGAGCGGGGCTACCACTACGAGCTGCATGTCGGCGAAACGCCGCGAGAACTGTGGTTGATCGATGGTATTCGACCACCTCGGCCCGATACGGAAGCCGAGAAGAAATGGAAGCTTGAAAACCGGGCGTCGCCGTACGAGCCGAGCGAAGGTTGAATCTCTCAGCTTCATCTGAAGCCATTGGCAGGCTGAACTCAAATCGACTGCGGTGAAAGCCCGGCTTTCATCGCAGTCTCTCCCAACCGTCTGGTGAGCACATGAAGGCTTTGATATTCGAACGCAACGGCGAGCCGTCAGAGGTAGTCCATTGGTGTGAATTGCCCGAGCCCACGCCCGGTCCGGCGGAAGTCCGCGTGCGGATGCTGCTGGCGCCCGTGCACCCGTCCGACCTGCACGTCATCCGTGGACGTTTCGCACGCCAGCGTCAGCCGGAACTGCCAGCCTCGCCCGGGTCAGAGGGCGTCGGCATCATCGACGCCGTGGGCAGTGACGTGTCGAGTACGCGGGTAGGAGAACGCGTTGTGTTGCTGGATGTGCCCGGAACGTGGCGAGAACAAGTCATCGGTCCAGCCGACCGCGCGATACCCGTACCGGCGGCGATCTCCGACGAGGACGCTGCGCAGGCTTTGATCAACCCGATGACGGCATGGGCAATGACGATGTGCGAGCACCAGCTCGAACGCGGCGACTGGCTGGTCCAGAGCGCGGCAGGCTCGACGGTGGGTCGGCTCGTGCTGCAGATCGCGAAAGCGCAGGGGTTCCGCACCATCAACCTCGTACGCCGTGAAGAGCAGGTCGCCGAGATTCAGGCGCTTGGCGGAGAAGTCGTGCTATGCACCGCGGACGAAAGCTGGCGGGAGCAACTGACGACGGCCACGGGCGGCAATGGCATCGTCAGCGCGATTGACTGCGTCGCCGGCCGCACGGGCGCCACCCTTGCGCGTCAGTTGGCCCCGAACGGACGCCTGCTCGTGTATGGAGCGTTGTCCTCGCATCGTCAGACCGACCCGGCGGCGTTCGAGATGCCGGTTTTCGCCCCGGCGCTGGTCTACTCAGCTGCCGAGGTGCGCGGCTGGTTTATCTTCTCGTGGCTCGCACGCAAGGGGGTGAGTGAAAGCAGCCGGACGCTGCGCAGTCTGCTCGATCGCATGGCCGAGGGCACCTTGAAGCCGCCGGCAGCGCGCCGCTACTCCGTGGATCGTGCACTCGAAGCATTCACGGCCGCCGAGCGCGCCGCACACGACGCCAAGCCGCTGCTGGTGTTCGCGGAGCGTTGAACGACACCCAATGTCACCTGCGACGCGAAGCGGTCGTCGCTATTCGCGTGAAGGCCGTGGTTGACGCTGACTTAAACTATCGGCCTATGCCGGAAATGGGAAAGCGGTTGCACTCGATCGCCGGGCAATCACACGCACCATCAAACCATGGACCTGAACCTGATCGGCCTCTTCGTCGAGATCGTCGAATCGCGTAGTCTCAGTGCCGCCGCGCGCAAGCTGGGGATGACGCGCGCGAATATCAGTCAGCGGCTCAAACTGCTGGAACGCGAAACAGGCGCGCAATTGCTGCGCCGCTCGACGCGCAGCTTCGAAATGACGCAAGCCGGCCACACGCTGTACGAATGCGGGCAGCGCATGCTCGAAGACCTGAGCACGGCGCAGGCCTCTATCGACAGCCTCGGACAGACCTTGAGCGGGCGCGTTCGCATCAGCGTGCCCACTGGCTTCGGCAGGATGTTTCTCGGCGGCAAGCTGCTGGAGTTCGCGCGCATGCATCCAGGCATCGCGCTCACGGTCACGTTCAACAACCGGATCGAAGACCTGATCGCAGCCGAAGTCGATGTCGCGATACGAATCACGGCGACTCCGCCGCTCGACTACGTGGCGCGCAATATCTGCTCGATCGATTGGAACCTGGTTGCGTCAGCCGACTATGTCAAACAGCACGGTCCGATCGACTGCCCGAGCGACCTCGAAAAGCACACGCTGATCGCGTCAGCGTATCCGGGCCGTCGCGTCACGATGACGCTCACGCACCGCGAGGATGAGACGGACGTCCACGCGATCACGATGCAGCCCGCGCTGCAGTCTTCCGACTATCCGTTCCTGACGGAGGCCGTGTGCCGGGGCATGGGCGTCGGACTGTTGCCGGCCTACGTGCCGCATGCGCCGACGAGCTGCGAACTGCTGCGAGTCCTGCCGCATTTCCGCGTGGCCGGCATGCAGAACACGTTGTATATCGTGACGCTGCCCAATCGCTATCCGTCGCCCGCGACGCAAGCGCTGATCGACTATTTGCGCGCCGAAATCCTTTCGCTCGCGCAAACCTGGAGCTAGCGCTTCACCCCAACAAGCACGTCATCCCGCCCCGCAGGCATTCCCGCCTCCAGTGTCAACTTTCAGTTAACAGTTCGTCAACTGTCAGTTGGATTGTCAATGCGCGCCGCGCATTTAACAATCAGCCAAACGAAATACATGGAGACGCGGGATATGACTTCCGAATCGGCCGGGCATGACGTCAGGCGCGAACTGCGCAATCGCGTTCTTGTTCTCACTGTCGACAATCCACCCGTCAACGCGCTTGGCGTGGTCGTGCGGCGCGCACTGAGCGACGCCGTCGAAGCCGCCGAACAGGACTCCGCCGTCGACGCGGTGTTGCTGATCGGCGCGGGACGCAACTTCATCGGCGGCGCGGATATCAAGGAGTTCGGGAAGCCGCCGCTGCCGCCATCGCTGCCTGTCGTCTGCAACAGGATTGAAGCGTGCCGCAAGCCGGTCGTCGCGGCCATCCACGGCGCGGCGCTCGGCGGCGGCCTCGAGATCGCGCTCGCGGCGCACTACCGGATCGCGCTCGCCGACGCCCGGCTCGGCTTGCCCGAAGTGACGCTCGGCTTGCTGCCGGGTGCAGGCGGCACGCAGCGCGCGCCGCGTCTCATCGGCGCAAAGGCCGCGCTGGATCTGATGTTGAGCGGGCGTCACGTCGGCGCGCGGGAAGCGTTCGCGCTTGGTCTCGTCGACCGCGTCGGCGAAACGGATGACGTGCTGACGGAGGGCCTGGACTATCTAAAGGCATTGCTTGATGCGAAGGCTCCCGTGCGCCGCACTCGCGATGCTGACGGGCTCGCGGACCCCGTGGCCAGTCGAGCCGCCATCGAAGCAGCGCGCGCCGAAACATCGAAGAAGTCGCGAGGGCTGTTCTCGCCGCTGAAGATCGTCGATGCCGTGCAGGCGGCGCTCGAACTGCCTTTCGACGACGGTCTGCGCCATGAGCGCCAATTGTTTCTGCAATGTCTCGACAGCCCGCAGCGAGCCGGCTTGATTCACGCATTCTTCGCCGAACGCGAAGTGCTCAAAGCGCCTGAAACGCGTCACGCGAAACCGCGTGCCATTTCGAGCGTCGGCGTGATCGGCGGCGGCACGATGGGCGCAGGCATCGCGGTCGCGCTGCTCGATGCGGGGCTGCCCGTGACGATGATCGAACGCGACGATGCATCGCTCGCACGCGGCCGTGCCAACATCGAAAAGGTCTACGACGGACTGATCGCGAAGGGCCGCATGACAGCCGACGCGAAAGCGGCCGTGCTCGCGCGCTGGAGCGGCAGCACGTCCTACGATTCGCTCGTCAGCACAGACCTCGTGATCGAAGCCGTATTCGAAGAGATGGTCATCAAGCAGGCGGTGTTCGCCGAACTCGACCGGGTCTGCAAGCCAGGCGCGGTGCTCGCGACCAACACCTCGTATCTCGACATCGACGCGATTGCTGCAAGCGTGTCGCGCCCCGGCGATGTGGTGGGCCTGCATTTCTTCTCCCCCGCGAACATCATGAAGCTGCTCGAAGTCGTGGTGCCCGCGCGGGTCAGCGCCGACGTGGTTGCTACCGCATTCGATCTGGCGAAGAAGCTGCGCAAGGTGCCCGTGCGAGCGGGCGTGTGCGATGGCTTCATCGGCAATCGCGTGCTCGCGGTCTACCGCGCGGCCGCTGACTACATGATGGAGGACGGCGCGTCGCCGTATCAGATCGATCGTGTGGTGCGCGAGTTCGGCTTCCCGATGGGGCCGTTCCAGGTGTCGGACCTCGCGGGCGGCGACATCGGCTGGGCGACGCGCAAGCGCCGCGCCGCGTCGCGCGACCCGAAGCAGCGCTATGTGCAGATCGCCGATCGCATCTGCGAGCGCGGCTGGTTCGGCCAGAAGACGGGGCGCGGCTACTACCTGTATCCCGACGGCGCGCGCACAGGCAAGCCTGATCCCGAAGTCGAGGCGATCATCGATGCCGAGCGCGAGCGTGCGAGCGTCACGCCGCGCACGTTCTCCGACGAGGAAATCATGCGTCGCTACATGGCGGCGATGATCAACGAAGGAGCGAACGTCGTGCATCAGCGCATCGCGCTGCGTCCGCTCGATGTGGACGTGACGTTTCTCTACGGCTATGGCTTTCCGCGCCATCGCGGCGGCCCGATGCAATACGCCGACACCGTCGGACTCGCGAAGGTGCTCGCCGACATCCGCGAGTTCGCGCAAGAGGACCCGGTGTTCTGGCAACCGTCGCCGCTGATCGTCGGGCTGGTCGAGCGCGGCGCCACGCTGGCGAGCCTCAACCACACCGCCTGATCCGTTCAACTCTTCATCCCTCTTTGCAGACTCAGACCATGCGAGAAGCCGTCATTGTCTCCACAGCGCGCACGCCGTTGACCAAAGCGCACCGTGGAGAATTCAACATCACACCCGGTCCCACGCTTGCTTCGTTCGCCGTGCGGGCAGCCGTAGAACGCTCGGGCATCGACCCGGACCTGATCGAGGACGCGATTCTCGGCTGCGGCTATCCGGAAGGCAACACGGGCCGCAACATCGCGCGCCAGACAGTGATCCGCGCGGGCTTGCCTCTTTCGATCGCCGGCACGACGGTGACCCGCTTCTGCGCGTCCGGCCTGCAAGCCGTCGCGATGGCGGCCGGCCGTATCGTCGTCGACGGTGCGCCGGCGATCATCGCTGGCGGCGTCGAAAGCATCTCCAGCATCCGCACGCGTGAAGACGGCGTGACCGCGCTCGACCCGTGGATCGTCGAGCACAAGCCTTCGCTCTACATGACGATGATCGACACCGCCGACATCGTGGCACAGCGTTACGGCATCAGTCGCGAAGCGCAGGACCGATTCTCGGTAGAGAGCCAGCGGCGCACGGCGCAAGCGCAACTCGCCGGCCGCTATGCCGACGAGATCGTGCCCGTAACGACCACGATGGCCGTGACCGACAAGGAGACGGGCGCAGTCAGTCAGCGCGAGGTGACGGTCTCCGCCGATACCTGCAATCGCCCCGACACCACTATGGAGGCGCTCGCGAAGCTCGCTCCCGTCAAGGGCCCGGACAAGTACATCACGGCAGGCAACTCGTCACAGTTTTCCGACGGCGCTTCGGCCTGCGTGATGATGGAAGCGAAAGCCGCCGAGCGCGCAAACCTCACACCGCTCGGCGCATTCCGGGGGCTCGCGGTAGCCGGCTGCGAGCCGGATGAAATGGGCATCGGCCCTGTGCTCGCCGTGCCGAAACTGCTCGCGCGCCATGGGCTGACGGTCGGCGACATCGGCCTGTGGGAACTCAACGAAGCATTCGCATCGCAGGCGGTCTATTGCCAGCAGCGCCTGGGCATTCCGTCCGAGCGCCTCAACGTCGACGGCGGCGCGATCTCCATCGGCCATCCGTACGGCATGACGGGCTCGCGCCTCGCGGGCCACGTCCTCATCGAGGGCCGCCGTCGCGGCGTGAAGTACGCGGTCGTCACGATGTGCATCGCGGGCGGCATGGGCGCCGCCGGCCTCTTCGAAATCTATTGAGAGAAACAGGATATGGATCTGAACTTTACCCCCGAGGAGGAAGCCTTTCGCGAGCGAGTCGTGCGCTTCCTGAAAGACAGACTGCCTCCGAGGCTCTCCGGCAAGGTGCGCAACGGCTTGCGCCTCACGCGCGGCGACATGGCCGAATGGCACGCGATCCTTAACGAACACGGCTGGCTCGCGAATCACTGGCCCGAACAATACGGCGGCCCGGGCTGGAACGCCGTGCAGAAGTTCATCTTCGAGAACGAGTGCGCGCTGGCGGGCGCGCCGCGCATCGTGCCGTTCGGCGTGAACATGCTCGGTCCCGTGCTGATCAGGTACGGCAGCGAAGCGCAGAAGCGCCACTGGCTGCCGCGCATCCTCGATGGCTCCGACTGGTGGTGCCAGGGCTATTCGGAGCCGGGCTCGGGTTCCGATCTCGCGTCGGTGAAGACGAGCGCGGTGCGCGGCATCGACGCCGAAGGAGAGCACTACATCGTCAACGGCCAGAAGACGTGGACCACGCTCGGCCAGCACGCGAACATGATTTTCTGCCTCGTGCGCACGGCAACGGATGTACGCAAGCAGGAGGGCATCAGTTTCCTGCTCGTCGACATGAATTCGCCTGGCGTCGAAGTGCGTCCCATCATCACGCTCGAAGGCGAACACGAGATCAACGAAGTGTTCTTCACCGATGTGCGCGTTCCCGTCGCGAATCTCGTCGGCGAAGAGAACAAGGGCTGGACGGTCGCCAAGTATCTGCTGACCTACGAGCGCACGAACATCGCGGGCGTCGGCTTTTCGGTTGCGGCGCTGGCGCGCCTGCGCCGCGTGGCGCAGAAGGTGACGCGCAACGGCCGCCCTCTAGCCGATGATCCGTTCTTTGCGGCGCGCCTTGCTCGCGTCGAAATCGACCTGGAAAACATGAAGACGACCAACCTGCGCGTGATCGCCGCGGTAGCGGGCGGCGGCGTGCCGGGCGCGGAAAGCTCGATGCTCAAGATTCGCGGCACGCAGATTCGCCAGGAGTTGTCGTCACTGATGCGCCGCGCGGTGGGGCCATACGCGCAGCCGTTTGTCGAGGAGGCGCTGCAAGAAGGTTACGACGACGCGCCGATCGGCCCCGACGAGGCCGCGAGCGCCGCCGCGCTCTACTTCAACAACCGCAAGCTGTCGATTTTCGGCGGCTCCAACGAAATCCAGAAGAACATCATCTCGAAGATGATCCTGGGACTGTAAGAGGATCGCGATGAATTTCCAGCATACCGAAGACCGCCGCATGCTGGCGGATACGCTCAACCGTTTCGTGAGCGAGCAGTACGGCTTCGCGAAGCGAGACGAGCTCGCGCGCAGCGAGTCGGGCTTCAGCCGCGAACTATGGGTTCGCTTTGCGGAGCTGGGCGTCGTCGGCGCGCTCTTCGACGAGGCCGACGGCGGTTTCGGCGGCGATGGCTTCGACATCGCCGTCGTCTTCGAGAGCCTTGGGCGCGGCCTCGTGGTCGAGCCCTTCCTGGGCGCGCTCGCTGTCGGGCACGCGCTTGCCCATGCAGGCAACGACGCGCACAAGCCTCTCATCGCAAGCCTGATAGAGGGACGCGCCGTCGCCGCACTCGCACACGACGAGCCCGGCTCGCACTACGAACTGGCCAGGGTGTCGACGTGCGCCGACCGGGGCTCGAACGGCTGGGTGCTGGCGGGCGTCAAGACCGTCGTGCAGCAGGGCGCGGAGGCCGACTTCTATCTCGTCTCGGCTCGCACGAGCGGCACAGCCGAAGCCGAAGAAGGGATCTCGCTCTTTGTCGTTCCGCGCGAGATGCCGGGCCTCGAAGTGCGCGGCTATCGAAATATCGATGGTGGACGGGCCGCCGAGGTGCACCTGAACGAAGTATGCGTCCCCGACACTGCATTGCTCGGCGAACGAGACGCGGGCTACACGACGCTCGAGCACAGCATCGGCGCGGGCGTGCTCGCTTTGTGCGCCGAGGCGCTCGGCGCGATGGAAGTCGCGAAGGAACACACGCTCGAATACCTGCGCACGCGCAAGCAGTTCGGTGTCGCGATCGGCAGCTTCCAGGCATTGCAGCACCGCATGGCCGATCTGCTACTGGAGATCGAGCAGGCACGCTCGTCGGTCATCAATGCCGCCGCCGCGTTTGGCGGGAGCCGCGTAGAGCGCGAACGCGCGTTGTCGGCGGCGAAGTACACGATCGGGCGCGTCGGTGCGCAAGTGGCCGAAGAGTCCATCCAGCTGCACGGCGGCATCGGCATGACATGGGAATTGCCGCTTGCCCATTACGCGAAGCGCCTCGTGATGATCGACCATCAGCTGGGCGACGAAGATCACCATCTCGAACGCTATATCACTTTGAGCAGGAGCTGACGCCATGAACGAACCTATCCTTGCGCGCCGCGAAGGCGCGGTGCAGGTGCTGTCCTTCAACAATCCGTCTGCGCGCAATGCGCTCACGGCCGAGGTGTACAAGGCGCTTCCGGCTGCCATCGAAGCGGCGCAAAACGATCGGGAAGTCGGTGCGATCGTGCTGACCGGCGTGGGTGGCGCGTTCTGCGCGGGCGGCGACCTGAAACGGCTCGCGCAACGGCGCGCGGTGACGCCGCCCGAGCGGCGCGCGGGCATCGAAAGTCTGCACGACATGATTCGCGCGCTGCGTGACTGCAGCAAGCCGGTGATCGCTGCAGTCGAGGGCGCGGCAGCAGGCGCGGGGCTTTCGATCGCGCTCGCGTGCGACATGCTGGTGACCGCGCGCAATGCGTCGTTCTCTGTGGCATACGTCAAGGTCGGCTTGTCGCCCGACGGCGGCGCGACGGCATTCCTGTCCGGTGTCCTCTCCCGTCAGCTGATGACCGAGCTGTGTCTGACGGGGCGGCCTGTCACGGGCGAACGCATGCACGCGCTCGGCGCCGCGAACCGTCTTGCGGAGCCGGGCGGTGCGCTGTCGGAAGCTGTTGCGCTGGCGCAATCGCTCGCAGCGGGACCCGAGCGCGCGATCGCACGGATCAAAAGTCTGTGCCGCCAGGCAGGCGGAAACACGGTCGAAGCGCAACTCGATCTCGAAGCCCAATACATGACGGAGTCGCTCGGTGACGACGAATCCGCCGAAGGCATCAACGCCTTCTTCGACAAACGCGCCGCTGATTTTTCAGCATTGCGCCGCGCGTCCCAAGTCGATTCTCACTAGACGCAGCGCCTTCGTCACTCTTTGTCATTCCGGATCTTTCATGTCGAACCTCGATTCCTCCCTGCCGCTTGCCGGTGTTCGCATTCTCGATTTATCCCGCGTGCTGGCGGGGCCGTGGTGCGCGATGGTGCTCGGCGATCTTGGCGCAGAAGTCATCAAGGTCGAGCATCCGAAGCGCGGCGACGACACGCGCGATTGGGGCATACGCGTCGGCACCACCGAAACGGCCTATTTCAACAGCGTGAACCGCAACAAGCGCTCGGTGTGTCTCGATCTGCAAACAGCAGAAGGGCAGCAGATCGCACGCGACCTGGCGCGCCAGAGCGACGTCGTGATCCAGAACTTCAAGTTCGGCGGCGCCGAAAAGCTCGGCCTCGGCTATGAGCAACTCAAGGAAGGACACGAGGACCTCATCTACTGCTCGATCTCCGGCTACGACCGGCACGGGCCGGAAGCGGCGCGTCCCGGCTACGACGTGGTGCTGCAAGGCGAGGCGGGGCTGATGGCGCTCAACGGCAATGCCGATCAGCCGCCGCTCAAGTTCGGCGTGGCGGCCGTCGATCTGTTCACTGGAATGTATTCCGCGCAAGCGGTGCTCGCCGCGCTGTTCCAGCGTCAGGAGACCGGCAAGGGGCGTCATGTCGAAATGGCGCTGTTCGATTGCGGCCTGATGATCACTTCGTATTACGGGCTGGAGTCGATGCTAATGGGGGAAGACCCGCCGCGCTATGGCAACGCGCATCCTTCGATCGTGCCGTACGGCGTGTTCGATGCGCAGGACGGGCCGCTCGTCATCGCGGTCGGCAACAACGGCCAGTACGAGCGCTTTTGTCGCGAGGTGATCGAACGGCCGGATCTGTTCGACGACGACCGCTATCGAACGAACCTCGTGCGGGCGGCGCACCGCGAAACACTCGTGCCCGAACTCAAGCGCGAGATTGCCAGCAGACCGCGCGCGCTGCTTCTCGAACGTCTGACGCGGGCGGGGATTCCGTGCGGCGAAGTGCTCGGCTTGCATCGGGCGCTCACCTCGACGCGCGCGTCGCAAGGCGGGTTGCTGACGACGTTCGAGCATCCCGAAGCAGGCAGCACGCACGTGCTCGCGCCGCCGTACCGCTTCGACGGCGCGCGCCTTCCGGTGCGCAGCGCCCCGCCGCAACTCGGCGAAGGCACGAGCGAAGTGCTCCAGTCGCTGCTCGGGCTGTCCGCCGAACGGCTTTCGCAACTGAAGGCAGAAGGCGTCGTGTGACGCTGGATCGCGCGTTATTGCACAAGGACTTTCAATGAGCCAGAGCGCCTTTTCCAACGCCGTGACCGAGCTGTTTGGCACGCGGCTCCCTATCGTCGCCGGTGGCCTGATGTGGCTCGCCGATGCCCACTATGTCGCCGCCGCCTCGCGTGCCGGCATCATCGGCTTCATCACGGCCGCGAGCTTCCCTGAACCTGATGCGCTGCGCGCCGAGATCCGGCGCTGCCGCGAACTGTGCGAGGGCGGCCCATTCGGCGTCAACGTGTCGATGTTGCCGAAGCTCGTTCCGGGCGAGAGAACGCGCGAAGTGTTCGAGCTGATCGTCGATGAAGGTGTGAAATGCGTCGAGACCTCGGGGCGCAATCCCGAGGAATTCATGCCGCTGCTCAAAGAGGCCGGTGTCAAGGTACTCCACAAGGTGCCCGCGGTTCGGTTCGCGGTCAAGGCGGCTGCTGTCGGCGTCGATGCTGTGGCGATCGTCGGCGCGGAATGCGGCGGTCATCCCGGACTCGACATGGTGGGCTCGTTCGTGAACGCCGCATGGGCCGAGAGCCAGCTCGACATTCCGTATCTGATCGGCGGTGGCATCGGTCGCGGCTCGCAGCTTGCCGCGGCACTCGCGATGGGCGCATCGGGCGTGGTGGTCGGCACGCGCTTCGCCGTGGCCGAGGAGATCTGGGCGCACGACGACTACAAGCGCCGTCTGGTGGAAGCAGGACCGACCGATACCGATCTGTGCATGCAGTCCGTGCGCAATACCGTGCGGACGCTGCGCAACGAGACGACGGCCGCCGTGAAGGCACTCGAGGCACAGAACCCGGACGTCACGATTCAGGACCTGATGCCGATGGTCGCGGGCAAGATCGGCCGCAACGCCTACGTGACGGGCGACTGGTCGAAGGGACTGCTCTCCGCGGGACAGTCGCTCGCATTCACCGACAGGATCGAGCCGCTTGCCGACATCGTGCGCCGGTTCGAGCGCGACATGCGGCAGGCGATGGGACGGATCGCCAGCCACTGACGCTGTGCACGCAAGCGGTGCCGACAGAAGCCCGCAGAGCGGTTGCATCGAGCCCAAGAGGCTCATTTCATTCCGACGACAGACAACAGGCCTCAACCAACTTGCATGGTGCCAGGGTAAGGGGCTAAAGCTCCAACTCTGGCCGACAGGAGACAAACGCATGCAGCAAGCCAGCATCGATTCAATCCAGGCGAGCCCCGCATACCGGCGGCTCATCGCGTCACGCCGCCGTTTCAGCTTCACGCTGACCGCGCTGATGATCGCCGCGTACTACGGCTTCATCCTCTTTGTCGCAGTGGCGCCACATCTGCTGGCGCGACCGTTGTATCCGGGCGCGACGATCACGCTCGGCGTCGTCGTGGGCATCGGCATCATTCTGGTGGCGATCGGGCTGACAGGCTGGTACGTGCTCCACGCGAACCGCACGCTCGATCCTGCGATGCGCGCACTGCTCCTCGACGCACCGAAGGAGAGTGAAGCATGAAGCTCGTTCGCTCCCTGCTGTGCGCGTGTCTCGCATCGACGGCTGGGCTCACTCGTGCGTCGGGCATCGAAGGTCCGGTGCCCAGTCACGTCGAACTGAATCCCGTTGCGATCGGCATGTTCCTGCTATTCGTGCTCGTGACGCTCGGCATCACACGCTGGGCATCGCGCAAAACGCGTACGACACGCGACTTCTATAGCGCGGGTGGCGGTATCTCCGGTTTCCAGAACGGACTCGCGATCGCCGGCGATTACATGTCGGCGGCATCGTTCCTGGGCCTTTCCGGCATGGTGTATCTGTTCGGATTCGACGGCCTGATCTATTCGATTGGCTTTCTGGTCGGCTGGCCGTTTGTGATGTTCCTGCTCGCCGAACCCTTGCGTAACCTGGGCAAATATACATTCGTCGATGTGGTCGCCTACCGCTTCGAGCAGGCGCCGATTCGTCTGCTGACGGCGAGCACGTCGCTCGTCGTCGTGGTCTTTTATCTGGTCGTGCAGATGGTCGGCGCGGGCAAGCTGATCCAGCTGCTATTCGGCTTGCAGTACTGGATGGCGGAAGTGATCGTTGGCGCGCTGATGGTGGTGTACGTGTTCTTCGGCGGCATGACGGCAACCACGTGGGTGCAGATCATCAAGGCCGTGCTGCTGTTGTGCGGCGCGACGTTCATGGCCGTCACCGCGCTGGCGCAGTTTGGCTTCAGTCCCGATGAGATGTTCCGGCGCGCAGTCGACGTTCATCCCGGCGCGCTCAGTATCATGGCGCCCGGCAAGCTGCTGAAGGACCCTCTCAACGCACTGTCGCTCGGCATCGCGCTGATGTTCGGCACGGCGGGGTTCCCGCATATCCTGATGCGCTTTTTCACGGTGCCCAGCGCAAAAGAGGCGCGCAAGTCCGTGTTCGTCGCCACCGGGTTTATCGGGTACTTCTATTTGCTGACCTTCATCATCGGCTTCTCCGCGATCGCGTTGCTCGCGCAGCATCCTGAGTTCTTCAAGACGGCGGCGGACGGGCACTTCAATCTCACGCGCGATCTGCTCGGCGGCTCGAACATGGTTGCTGTCAAGCTGGCGCAGGCTGTGGGCGGCAACCTGTTTTACGGCTTCATCGCCGCCGTGACGTTCGCGACGATCCTGGCCGTGGTGGCGGGCCTCACGCTCTCCGGGGCGACCACGGTTTCACACGATCTGTACGCGTGCTGGCTCGCGCGGGGCAAACCCAACGAAGCGCATGAAATGCGTATCTCGCGCGTAGCCACGCTGATATTGAGCGCCGCCGCAATCGGACTCGGCATCCTTTTCGAGCACGTCAACGTGGCGTTTCTGGTCGGCCTCGTGGCGGCCATCGCGGCGAGCGCCAACTTCCCGGTGCTGGTGTCGTCGATTTTCTGGCGGGGCATGACGACGCGTGGCGCGGTAATCGGCGGCGCGCTCGGGCTGATCTCTGCCGTGCTGCTGACGCTGTTGTCGAAATCGGTTTGGGTCGACGTGCTGCACCACGCGCATACGCCCGTGTTCCTCGACAATCCGGCGCTGGTTTCAGTGCCCCTCGCGTTCGCGGGAATCTGGGCCTTCTCGATGCTGGATCGCGGTGCTCGCGCGCAGCGGGAGCGCGAAGCTTTTGCCTTGCAGGAGTTTTATGGGCAGACGGGCTCGCTGCCCATGACAGCCGTCGACCATTGAAGCGCCATCGATCGCATTCAAGGGCCAGTCAGTGCCTCATGCAACGTCGCGCGAAATCTCTGCACGGCCGGCGACATGGTTGTTTTCCTGCGGTAGAAAAGCCGGATCCTGCTTTCGAATAGCGCCGTTTCGTAGGGCAGGGCAGCGAGATCGCGGCCCGCATAGGTCTGGAGCATCTGCTCGGTCAGCATGGTAATCAGGTCGCTATTGCGCAGTAACGCTGTCAGCAGCGAAATCGACGCGTCGGTTTCGATAACCGCCTGCGGTGACGCCAGATCGTGGTCCAGAAAGTATCGATCGACGATCTGGCGCAGTCCATGTCCCGGCAGCGGCAGCAACCATTTCGCCCCTTGCAGCAGGCGTGGATCGGCGGGTGCATGCGCCAGTGGATGGCCTTGCCGTGCAACGATCCGGTAGCGCTGCCTGCCGATCTCATCGGACTGGAGTTCTTCGTCTTCTATGGCGTCCGGCATGAAGCAAAGCGCGAGATCGAGTTGCCCGTCCTTCAGTTCGTCGAACAGCAGCGCCGATACCTGCACGGAAAGTCTGAACGAGACGGCGCTCTCGCGCGCTGTGTAACGGGCAAGGATGGGCAGTAGCGCGGATTCAAGCAGGGCCGGCACGACGCCGATGCGAATCTTGCCCGCCGACGCAGACTTCGCCGCCGCCATATCAGCGTAGGTTTGCGCGACCGACGCACCGACATCGGCGGCACGCTCCAGGAGCACGCGTCCTGCTGCCGTCAGTTCGACGCCACGACCCTTGCGATCGACGAGGCGCGTGTCGAATTCCGCTTCGAGTCGTTGCAGGATCTTCGACACGGCGGATTGCGTCAGCCCCGTTTTTTGCGCAATGCGATGCAGGTTGCGCGTTTGAGCGAGCAGGGAGAACACGCGCAAGTCTTCGATTCTCATTCGTTCTCTGCCAGCCGTTGTCCAGTCCCACTCTAGCGTAAATCCAATCACCGCGGCGCCGGTATTCCTCCCGGGAATCAAAGCTCGCCTCGCTTTCCGGGCAGTGCGTCGAACAATGACGACATCATGTTTCGTTCGATTCGAGGAGGCATCTTGTCCGACCTTTCCAATGCGTGCGCACCTGGCATTGATGCGCCAATGCCGGCCGCGAACCGCTTCGCGATGGTGGCCGTCATGCTGGCGGTTGCGCTGGCGACGCTCGACACCGCGATCGCGAACACAGCGCTGCCCGCGATAGCCACCGCTCTTCACGCGACGCCGGCCGAATCGGTATGGATCGTCAACGGCTACCAACTCGCGATGGTGGCGACGATACTGCCCTTCGCCGCGCTGGGCGACGTTTTCGGGCACAGGCGCGTCTACATCGGCGGGCTGGCATTGTTCACGGCCGCATCGCTGGCTTGCGCGGCGGCGCCGACGCTGCCATTGCTCACCGCCGCGCGTCTTCTGCAAGGGCTGGGCGGTAGCGCGATCACGAGCGTCAGCATTGCGCTCGTCAGTGCGCTGTATCCGCGACACCGGCTTGGGCGCGGCGTCGGGGTGAATGCGCTCGTCGTTGGCGTGTCGGTTGCTGTCGGGCCGACCATCGCATCTCTGATCCTTTCGACAGCGTCGTGGTCATGGCTCTTCATCATCAACGTGCCGCTTGGAGTCATTGCCCTCGTATTTGCGCTCCCAGTGCTGCCGCAGACGCCTCGAGGCGCGCATCCATTGGATCCCGTTGCGGCCGTGCTGAACGTCATCACTTTTGCATCGCTGATTGTCGCGCTCGGTGAAGGAGGTCAGCGTGCGCCCACGATTCGCGTGCTCGGCGCGCTCGTCATCACACTCGTTTTCGGCGTGTGTCTGATGCGGCGCGAGGCAACGCGACTCGCGCCGATGCTGCCCGTCGATCTCTTCAGGCGGCCCGAGTTCGCGCTGTCGGCCGTGACGGCCGTTTGCGCGTTCGCCGCGCAGGGCTTCGCGTTCGTGTCGCTACCGTTCTATTTCGAGGACGCGCTGCATCTCAGTCAGATGGAGACGGGGTTCCTGATTACACCCTGGCCGGTTGTCGTAGCGCTCGTGGCGCCCGTTGCCGGACGCCTGTCAGACCGCTATCCGCCAGGCGCGCTGGGGGCGGCCGGGCTCGCCTGTCTGTGCGCGGGCCTTGTGTCGCTCTCGTTGTTGCCCGCTCATCCTTCCGTGTACGCGATCGCGGTGCGGATGGCCATTTGCGGCGTCGGCTTCGGCCTGTTTCAGTCTCCGAACATCAAGGCGTTGATGGCGAGCGCGCCTCATGCGCGCAGCGGCGGCGCCAGCGGTGTCGTCGCGACCTCGCGTCTGATCGGCCAGGCCACGGGCGCCGCGTTGGTCGCGTTGTGCTTTGGACTGGCCGGCCAGCACGGGCCGATACTCGCGCTGCTTGGCGGCGCGATATTCGCGGGCATAGGCGGAATCGCGAGCGGGCTGCGGTTGATGGCGCGCTCGCATCGGCTGGGCAGCGCGGGATGGGCTGACCGATAGCTCTCTACAGACGCGACGCCAGGAGTCGGATGCCGGCAATCCCGAATACCACGGCCAGGCATCCTTCCAGGGCGCGGCGGGTCCGCACGTACATTCTGCGAGCCGAATCTGTCGAAAACAGTACCGCATAACTGCCGAACACCAGACATCCGATGGCCGCACAGCCCATAACCAGAGCACTATGGGTAGGCTGGGTAGGCCCTGTGCCGTTCGACGATAGAGCAACAATCGAAACCCACACGAGGATGGCTTTGGGATTGGTGAGATGGAGCATCACTCCGCGGGAGTAGACGCTCGTCAAGGTCGGTGTTCGTTCCACCGCCACTACGGACGCAGCTGCAGTCGCGAGCGCATTGCGTCCGGATTTGAAGGCTAGCCACAAGAGATACAGACCGCCAAAAATCTTCACTGCAATGATGAATTGAGAATAGGCGATCAGGGCCGCAGACACGCCTAGCGTTGCCACCGTCGCCCAAAACATCGATCCTGAGATGACACCGAGTGCGAACGTCAGCGCCGCCTTCCTGCCGTGACTGGCCGCTATGGAGATGATTGCAAGGTTGCTCGGCCCGGGACTCGCGGTGCCAACGAAATACGCTGCGTAGGCAAGCAGCAGGTTTGTCGAGAAGGAGGCGTTTGCCGTCATATTAGGGAACCAGCAAATGGAAGTCCGCCTGATCATCGGGCTTTGGTGAAACGGGCGGAAGTGGCAATGTCGCCATCTTTCGAGGAACATCAGACATACGCGCCAGGGTTCGTCGAAAATGACCGAACCAAACGACGAGCGCTCCGACGCGTGCGCATCGGAGCGCTTCGCACATTACGCACGCAAGGGCCTCAACCCCGTGCGCACTTCATTCGCGAAGATCATCGGTTCTTCCCATGCCGCAAAGTGGCCCCCCGTTTCGGGCTTGTTGAAGTAAATCAGGTTGTGATACGCCTTTTCGGTCCAGCTCTTCGGCGCCTGGTAATTTTCTCCCGGAAACGCGCTCACAGCGGCAGGCACGGTGACGTCGGCCGCGAGGAAGAAGTTCGCGTGCGATTCCCAATAGAAGCGCGCCGCCGAAATGCCCGTGTTGGTCAGCCAGTAAAGCGTGATGTCGTCGAGTATGTCGTCTCGCGTCAGCGCGCCTGCTGAATGACCATTGACGGGATGACCGAGCACGGCCGCGCTCAGCGCCGCAGCGGGCTGGCCGTAGCCGTCGCCATGATCGAGCAGCCAGGACGCCAACGCGACGGGCGAGTCGGCGAGTCCGTAGAGCGTCTGCGGGCGAGTGGCCATTTCGAAAGCGTAGCCGCGCTTCTTCTTGAAGTTGGCGCTCAATTGCTCGTACGCGTGCTTCTCCTCGTCCGATAAGCCGGCAGGCATCGGATCGCCCGCCGCCAGCGACTTCAGTATCTCGGCCGGAACTGAGGCAGGGAAATTCACGTGAATGCCGATCAGCTCGGGCGGCGCCTGTTTGGCCATGATGTTCGTGACAATGCCGCCGAGATCGCCCCCCTGCGAAGCAAAGCGTTCGTAGCCGAGCCGTTTCATCAACGTGACCCACGCGCGGGCGGTACGCTCCGGTCCCCAGCCCGTCGTCGTAGGTCGCGCCGAAAAGCCGTAGCCTGGCAATGATGGAATCACAAGGTGAAATGCGTCCGAAGCCGGTGCGCCGTATGCGGTCGGATTGACGAGCGGGTCGATGATCTTGAACTGTTCGATGACCGAGCCGGGCCAGCCGTGCGTCACGATCAACGGCATCGCGTTGTCGTGCTTCGAGCGCACATGGATGAAATGGATATCGAGTCCATCGATCTCGGTGATTAACTGCGGATACGAATTCAGCCGCGCTTCGCATTTGCGCCAGTCGTAGCCGCTCGCCCAATATTGCGCGAGCCCCTGAATGGCGGCGAGCTGAATGCCCTGCGATTCGTCGGACACCGTCTCGCGATCGGGCCAGCGCGTGGCCTTGATGCGGCGCCGCATATCGGCGAGCTGCGAGTCGGAAACGTGAACGCGGAACGGGCGAAGCGCGGACTTGTCGCCGTTTGCGGGTTCCGTGATCTTGCCGATTGCCGGGCTCGTGTCCGCGAAGGCGAGCCGGCTCAGCGAGCCTGCCGCGAGCGCCGCGGCGGCCATACCGACGAAGTGCCGGCGCGATGAGGATTGGGGCGTGTCTTTTGACATGGGATCGGTCTCCTGCCTTGATCAGCGCGTTGCGTTGCGGGTGAAGTCGGCGACGTGCAACTTCACGAAGTCATACATGCTCATGGGCTTACGGCCTGTGAGTTCGAAGAGGTCGTTCGTCATGCGGTCGTATCGGCCTTGAGCGTGCAGGTCGGCCATCACGGCCAGATGAGCGACGACGTGAGCAGGAATGCCGAGCTCGCGCAATTTCTCGGACCACGACGCGACCGGCACATTGCGGTAACGGATGGGCCGGCCGAGCGCATCCGAAAAGACGCGCGCAGCCTGCTCGAGATCCGTTGATTCGAGGCCCGTCAGGTTATAGATCTTGCCGATATGCGACGCCGGGTCTTCGAGAATCACCGATACGGCATTCGCGACGTCAACGGCTGAAATGGGCGAAGTCTTGCGATTGCCGAGCGGCAACGCGAGTTCGTCGTTGTCGCGCACGCCGGCTGCGCCAAGCGTCAGGAAAAAGCTCTCGAGAAACGCCGTCGGCCGTACCGTGACGACGGGCAGCCCCGACCATTGCAAAACCTGCTCGGCGAGCCAGTGCAGTTTATGTTGGGGACTATCGGTCGTCTGCGTGATGCTCATCTCCGTGACTGTCATCTGCGACATGTTCACGATCGCTTCGATGCCGTGATGACGCGCTACGGCAGCAAAATTGACGGTTGCTTCGAGATAGGCCGCAGAGACGGACATGCCGAAATAGACGCGCGAACAGCCTTCTATCGCGCGGTGCATCGAGGCGAGATCGGTCAGATCGCCGACCACGACTTCAGCGCCAAGGCGGCGCAACTCGTCCGCGCGTTCGTCTTCCTTGCGGACCAGCGCCCGCACTTTATAGCCCTTCGCGAGCAATGACGTTGTCACGTTGCGGCCAATGCCACCAATCGCGCCTCCGGCACCCGTCACGAGAATGGGCCGATCATGGACAGGTTTCGTTGTCATATCGCATCCTTTCAAGGAGAAACTTCATTTTATTTATGTATGCATATACACACGTAGGTATGAAAATGTGCGCGTACATACGCTGATCAACACGAAGATCGGGTCGTCATTCGCGGGCGTTTTGCAGAAAGCCGAGCATTGTCTTCGTGATCAGTTCGGGCTGCTCCTCCTGGATAAAGTGCCCGCTGTTCTCTATGTCGACGGCGCTCATATTGACCGCCTTTTGTCCGACGACCATTTTCATCCACTTGTATGCGGGACCGCCCATCACGAGAACGGGCATTTGCAGCTGGCCATAATCCTTGTTGTCGCTGACGTCCTGAGGGAAGGCCTGATACCACGCGTTGCCTGCGCGGATCGCGGCGGCGCTGTCATAGGCATGCTCATACACGGCGCGGTCGCGTGCGTCGACTGCTTTCTCATTCACAAGAAAGTAGTGGAAGAGCCAGTCCTGTTCAAGCCGGACGCGGCCTGCCAGCAGCTTCTCCGGCAAACCTCTGACCTGGTTGAACGCGAACCACCACAGGTTCGGGCGCGCCGAACCGAGCCTGTCACCGTATGCGCCTTGTGCGGGTAGAAGCGGAAACGTCTGCAGGTTATTGTCGGGATGCGGAAACTCCATCATCACCAGCTTGTCGGTGGCTTGCGGATAGTTTTCCGCATAGGCGAACGCCACCGCCGAGCCGATGTCGTGTCCCGCGATCGCAACCTTGTCGTATCCAAGCGATTGCGTCAGCTCATGGATATCGGCGGCCATCGTTTTCTTGTCATAGCCGTCAGCGGGTTTCGACGATGCACCCATGCCGCGCAAATCCACGGCGATCACGGTGTAATGCCCGGCAAGCGCCGGCATGATCTTGTGGAAGGTCCACCATGTTTCAGGCCATCCCGGCAGCAACACGAGCGGCTCGCCCTTGCCGCCCGCCACATAATGCAGCCGCACGCCGTTTACGGTTGCATAGCCATTTCTGAATCCGGGCAGCGACTTCACCAGCGTACCGTCTGATACGTCGGTCTTTGCGCTCACAGGCTTGCGCGCATGCGTTGCGACGGGCGTATCCGTTGCAGTCGGCTGCGTGTAGCCGGGAGAAGCAGCCGCCATGAGCGCCGCGACGACGATGCTCGCGGAGCCGGTCCTGATCATTGCTTTCAAAACAAGTTCTCCTTCGATACAGGGGCAGTTCGAGATTCGCGGGATCACGCAGCCTGCGTGCGCGGATCGTCGGACGCCTGGTCGTTGACGATCATCGGCTGCGCAGCGCGTTCGTGAACATGCGCGGTCGGCGTACGGTCGATCATCAGACTCAGCAGTTCAGGGCGGTTGTAGTGACCGGCTGAATCCATCAGCATCTTGCGGCGATCGATTTGCCTGAAGTCGAGATCGACGATGACTTCGCCTTCACCCGAGCGAAGCGGCTCGGCCATCAGCATGCCGTCAGGAGAGACGATCGTGGTGAAGCAGCCGCCCGAGATCGGGCCGATTCCACAGCCGGTGTCCTTCATGATCTGCGCCTGCTGGTCGGCGTCGAGCCACGCCGTCGCGTTGACGACGAAAGCGCCGGACTCGAGCGCATGCTGGCGGATGTTGATTTCCATCCGCTGCGCGAAGCTCTCGCCAAAGGCCGAACCCGGATACATCGCCGAATGGATCTGTTCGCCGTCGGCGATCATCGCGTAGCGGGCGAGCGGGTTGTTGTGCTCGAAGCATGCGAGTTGGCCGATTCGGCCGACTGCGCTATCGGCGGCGCGCAGGCCCGAGCCGTCTCCCTGGCCCCAGATCATCCGTTCGAAATGCGTTGGCGTGATCTTGCGGCGGCGCTGGATCAGCGCACCGTCGGCATCGAAAAGCAATTGTGTGTTGTACAGCGTGCCGCCATCGCGCTCATTGATACCAATGGACACAACCATGCCGGCCTTTCGCGCGGCTTCTCCGATCGCGTCGGTCGCGGCGGACGGCACGGTCACGGCCTGCTCGAGCAGGCGCAGATGTTCGGTGCCCGACAGAAGCTCGATGCCCGTCTGGACAGCCGCAAAGTAAGGGTAATAAGGCACGACCGTTTCGGGGAAGGTGGCGAACTGCACGCCCTTCTGGCCCAGTTCGTGGATCTTTTGCACGACCTTGGCAACGGTTGCTTCACGACTGTAGAGCACCGGGCTGAACTGGACGGCGGCGGCTTTGACGACTTTCATGACAAACTCCTTGATGAGGGGGTAGGGGTACCAGGCGTTGATCGATCTTGCATATGCAACATCGATCGATAAATTTCAGACCATGCGCAGCGGCAAATCGCGTGCGATATTCATGAGCTCATGGGCACCGTTTTCTCCCAGAAGTTGCGTCGCGTGACTCTGTGCAGCCGACCACGCGCTCGCGGCGCTTTTGAGCAGCACCTCGCCTTCATGCGTGAGCGAGAGAGGACGGCTGCGACCATCGCTAGCAGGGACGCCTTCGGCAACCCAGCCCTGCGCGATCAGCGGCTGCAGATTCCTTGTCAGCGTCGATCGCTCGTGATGATTCCTCCGGCCGAGATCTGAGCGGCTGATGGGCCCGAACTCCGCGATGAGCACAAGCAATGAGAACTGCGGCGCCACGATGCCGAACGGCCGCAACGCATCGTCATAGACGGAGGTCAGGACACGGGAGATCTGCCGGGCGCGCGTCACCAGACAATTACGCGCGATCTGGCTGCTCAGCGATTGATCCGCAAGTCGGTCCAGTTCAACGGTTCCGTTCGGCTCGTGTTGCATATGCACTACCTCGGTAAGCCCAGTTTTTGCGGCGCGGCCTTCTGCTCGCGATGGGCGTATTTGAGCGGATCAACGTATCCCACTCGTGTCCGAAAGTTGGTAGTGTGTAAGCGCGCGTATCCCTATCTGTTTGCAGATACGTTGGGATACAAAGGGAAGGTGCGAGGTGAGAGGGAGGGAAATGACGAAGGCGGTGGCGTGAGCCGCGAGGCCTCAGTCGTTGTTGCTCCGTGGCTCGACTTCTACGCTCTCCGCCGCCGCGACACGCGAAAATCGCATTTGATATTCACTCGGGGACAATCCGGTCTTGCGCTTGAACAACTGCCGGAATGTGCTGATATCGCCATAACCGACACGTTGACTCACTGCCTCGAGCCCAATTGGTCGCGTTTCCAGTAAGCGTTTCGCGACCTCGATGCGCAGATTCTGCAGATACGTCAACGGTGCGAGCCCGACGGCTTCCTTGAAACGGCGATTGAGCGTGCGTTCGCTGACAGCAAGCGATGCCGCCAGATCGCTCAACCGGAATCCCTGCTGCAACGTTGCCTCCATTTGCTGCTGGGCGCGCGCGACGAGCGTGTCGGTATGCCCGTGTTCGTCGAGAAGCGTTGTAAAGGAAGCCTGCGAAATCCGGTTCATGTCGATCAACAACGCCTTCGCGGTCATCGCGGCGAGTTCTTCGCCGGCGAATGTTTCGACGAGCCGCACCGCAAGATTCAGATACGACGTCACGGAACCGCCCGAGATGATGCCGTCTTGCTCGATCAGCAGTTCCTGTGCGCGAACTTCGACACGCGGATAGCGGCGCGCGAAGTCCGCGGCTCTCGCCCAGTGCGTCGTTGCGGCGCGGCCATCCAGCAGGCCGGCCTCGGCGAGCAGGTAATTGGCCGTGCAATAAGCCGCCAGCACGGCGCCTGCCTTGCGTTGGCGCCTCAGCGCGGAAGATAGTTCGTTCAACTGCTCGCGGCGCCCGATGAACTCGTCGATGTTCGAGAAGAACGGTGCCGTCAGCAGAACGGCGTCGGCCCGTTTGCGCGGGTCGATCTTGCCGTCGACGTGAATGGTCTGGCCTGACGCAGCGGTGACGGGCCGCCCGTCGAGCGATTCCACCCGCCACTCGAACACGGGCGCGGAGGTCGAGCCTGACGCAGCCTTGCGCGCATGGAACTGATTGGCCGCGCTGAAGACGTCAACAGGTCCCGCGACGCCGGACGCGAGGATTCCGTCATAGACCCAGATGCGGACGATGGTCATTGCGTGTCTGAAATTCCACGAATAATGGCGATGCTGCCACTTCCGGGCGCACGAGTAAACCCCGATCATGGCCGCATCCGATGAACCGAAAGCAGGAGCAGCACCATGCCAATGATCGATGCACTGTGGCCCGAAAACGCCTTGGCGCCCGAGGCCGAAGCGCGCCTCGTCAAGGAACTGACCGATATCCTCATCGAGGCGGAAGGCTACGATCCCGCCAGTCCGATCGCACAGCGTGTCACCGTATTTCATCTTCATCGACCCGCAGCGATCTATATCGGCGGTGAACGCACGAACACGATACGTTATCGGATCATTCCGTCTGTACCCGAAGGGCAATACACCGACGAATCGCGTCGCTCGCTCGTCAGAAGCGTCACGGAAGCGGTGGCGCGCGCGGAAAACCGGCCGTTCGATGACGTCGCGCCGCGCGTCTGGGTCTTCCCGACCGAGATACCGGATGGCAGCTGGGGGACGCGCGGCGCGATCTGGATGCTGCCCGATATTCATGCGCTGCTGGCGGGCGAGTCCGAGCGCGGCGCGGGTATTGAACGGCTCGCGCGACGCCGCCGCGAGAAGGCGCGCATCACGCTCGAAGCAGCGCTCGATGCCGCTAGCGCGGGCATCACGAACAAACAGTAACGGAGCACCCAGCATGAAATTCAACGACACAGCCCCCGTAATGGCACCCGCTGGCGGTCCGCCACTCTGGCTGGCCAACCTCGCTGAAAACGCGACGCTCGAGGCCACCGTCCTCAAGCGTCCGATCGAGGGACGAGCCGATATTCTCTCTGTGATCAAACACGCAGTCTCGCTCTATGAGTTCCAGCATCACAGCTACAAGGGCGAGATCGGCAACGGTTTGTACATGGAATCCTATCGCTCGCAGATTCAGGGCGTGCCGATCGAGACGGTGGTCGTCGCGCATATGAATGAACGGGGCGAGACGGATTCCGTGATCATCAATCATCGCCCGCTCGGTGCAGCGCTGCTGTTTTCGAAACTGATGTGGGAGCGCGTCGATGAGCGCTTCCGCGATTGTTATCTGACAGGACCCGAATCCGCGGCGCTATGAAACGCCTTCTTCTTAATTTGACAATAGCGTCCGTGATGGTCGCTTCTGCTGGAGTCTCCATGGCACACACCACTCCGATGCCGACCACGCCAACCACGAAGATATTGGCGATTGGCACTTTTCCCCCGGGCACGGACATGCAACTTGTCCAACACGTTCTTACGATCGAAGTTCGCGAGACGGCGCAGCTCTACCTCGACGGCAAGATTGATCAGTGGTATTCACTGCAAGACCGGGCTGGGGTGGCGTTCATCCTGAACGTTACGGATGTGGCTCAAGCACATGAAATGCTCGAGGCACTTCCCTTGAGGAAAGCACATTTGATGACGTTCTCGCTCCTCCCAATAGGCCCACTGAAGCCGTTGAGTAAGCTTTTGAGTCTGCCTTCCCCTCAGTAGAAAGCGCTGGAGCGTACTGTGTTGCTGCGCCGCCGGGCTTCGTAACGCAATCAATCTAACTCCTTGTCGCCCGGCGCGACAGTCGGGAAGAGGGGCTGGACTCTGCATTTGGCGCCCCGTGGATTTTCGAAACAATGAAGTGCAATTTACTTAACGCATTTTCTCTTGAGCGAATGGTGTATATACACTACATTGCCCGTAAAGTGTGCGCTATGAGGGTTCATATGACGAGACGAAAAGAACCGCTTACCGGCGTGGCAGGTCCGACCCACAAGATTCTGATCGCCGAAAAGGTCAACGTAGCTGTGGCGGACACCAAGAGCGGCAAGTCACACGAGCACTAAACGAGTACCACGATCATGTTCAAACTTTTAACGAAGGCGACAGTCTTCTCGGCGGTAGCCATGAGTCTTTCCGCATGCTCCAATCTGCCGGCGTCATCCTCGTCGGCGGCGAAGATTGAAGTCGGCGAGGTACAGGTCAATCCTGACATCAAGCTGCGTCATATGGTCTATCGGCCCGCGCATCCTAAGGGCACGGTACTGTTCCTGCACGGCTTCCCGGAGACGATGTATGCGTGGAAACCGATTGCCGAATCCCTGTCCAGCGACTACGAGGTACATGCGTTTGACTGGCCGGGTTACGGACAGTCCTCACGTCCGGGCGCCGATCGCTTCTCGTATGCGCCGAAGGATTACGCCCATGTGCTGGAAGACTATATCCGCACGTCTGGCATCGACAGTTCGAAGCTGGTGATCTACGCCACCGATATCGGGGCGCTACCGGCGCTATTGGCAGCATTGGAGCAACCGAATATCGCCAGGGAGATCATCGTTGGCGACTTTGCCCCGTTCAACCGCCCACAGTACATGTACGAAAGCCTGCAGGGCCTGAAGTCCAAGCCTTCGTCTGACGCCGTGCATGCCGCGATGAACAAGAACCGTGACGAAATCCTGGCAAACACATTCTTCCGCGGCATGCCGGCGGAGGAGCGCTACGCGTTGCCCCAAGAGTTCAGGGACGATATCGCGAAAGGTTGGGGCGGTGATATCACATCGGCAGACGCCTTCTACCACTACTACTCCTACTTCACCCGGGACCAGGACTACTTCGAAGCCAATATGACAAAGCTGAAGGTCCCCGTGAAGGTGGTGTGGGGCGAGCAGGATATCTACATCAAGAAGGAAATGGGCGTTGAGTACGCGAACCGTAACGGTGTGAGGCTTACGATTCTTCCCAAACTCGGCCATTATCCGCATCTGCAAGCGCCTAAACAGACGGTGGACGAAGTTCAGGCCGCGTTTAGCGCGACCGGCAATCCTGACAGTGACTGAGCGAGTGCGTCGTCGATGCAGCCAGCGGCATACATTGACCTATGATGCATCCGCGGCATTTACACTTTAGTGCAGCGTATGACTACCAAATCACCGAACAAGCAGGGATTCGAGCCTGACCTGGTCGAAGAGGTAACCCGGCATTGTTTGCTCACGCGAACGCGATCCATTTCGCGTGTCGTTACTGGCATCTATGATCGGGCACTTCGTTCATATGACGTCAATTCTTCGCAATTTTCCATGCTGGTCCTCATCGCGAGAATGAACGGTGGCAGCCGCGCTGAATTGGGCCGTGCCGGTCATCTGGAGCGATCGACTTCAACGCGCAATCTTCAGCTGCTGCTGGACCAGGGATGGGTTGAGGAGTTTGCGCCTTCACATGGGCGAAGTCGTCCCATCGTACTGTCTGATGCAGGGCGTGAATTGCTGGTGACCGCCATGCCGGCCTGGCGTGCAGCTCAGCAGACGGCGAAAAGGATGTTGGGTAAAGAAGGTGCATCTGCCTTGTCGTCGATCGCGAACGAGCTGCCAGCGGATTAGCAGTTTGGTAAGCGGTACGCGCCGAGCGTGGCGCTGCTGTCGCCGTTCATCGCCGTCAGAGCAGCCCAAGCGGTTGCCGCTCACCGGTCTTGTGATCTTCGTTCTTGTCATTCGCGTCATTGCGTTGGCACCGGGCATCGGGCACGCGCTGGCGAGCCGGCTGCTGGCCTGCCTGGGCGCGGCCATTTCCAGCGCAACGGCGTCAGGGCACCCCGCGAAATTCTGAAACAGTGAAGTGCAATTTATGTACCGCAATTCCTCTTGCTCGGATGGTGTGGATACACTAAATTCGCCGGAACGTGTATATGCACAGTGTGCATCCATATGGCGCGGCGTATAAAGCCGCTCATTGAGTAAAGATTTTGCAATGACTAATACACTTCGTGTCAAGGCCGGTCTACGACGTCAAAACCGGTGTCGTGAAGACAGTCGTTCCTCCTGCACCTTTGCGCGGGTCACTCCCCGAATCCTCGCTATCGCTGCGTTCACCTCAAGGCTGATGACGACGCGATAGTGGGCGTAGTCCGCCTCGCCTTTGCGTTGTCGCCGGCCGCACTGCACGCGCTTCAGGTTCGCCTCTGCTGATTACGAACGGAGCCGATTGACTAACCATGCACGAATATATGCATATGCACAGTTGGTCTCGGAAACCGTAATACCTCGTTTGTTGGCTACCGGCGCTCGAATTTTTTGCTACTTGTATGGATTGGTTATGGATGTCATACGGATCAAGTTGGGAATGGTAGGCGCCGTGGCGGGAACGCTAGCTCTCGCCGCATGTGGGCAAAAGCCGCCCGTACATCCGCCGGGGCCGCCCGAGGTTGGCGTGATTACAGTCGCACCGCAGGCGGTCGCGACGACAACCGAACTACCGGGCCGCACGAATGCCTTTCTTGTTGCGCAGGTTCGGGCGCGCGTCGACGGCATCGTCCTGCACCGCGGATTTACAGAAGGCGACGACGTAAAGGAAGGACAACGCCTCTACAAGATCGACCCGGCGCCTTACATCGCCGCGTTGAATAGCGCAAAGGCTTCGCTCGCGAAGGCGAGCGCAAACGCGATGGCCGCCGATGCCCTCGATCAGCGCGATAAACCGCTGGCGGCTGCAAACGCTATCAGCAAGCAGGAATACGACAACGCCATGGCTGCGGCTGGACAAGCGGAAGCCGACATTGCCGCAGCAAAGGCGGCGGTCGATACCGCGCAAATCAATGTCAACTACACGGACGTGATATCGCCGATCTCGGGCCGGGTAGGCATTTCGCAAGTCACGCCTGGCGCGTATGTGCAGACGAGCCAGGCGACGCTGATGGCCACGATCCAGCAGTTGGACCCGATGTACGTGGACGTGACGCAATCGAGCCTCGATGGCTTGAGATTGCGCCGTGAATTCGAGGAGGGGAAGCTTGACGCGGCCGGACCGAACGCGGCTGCCGTCTCGCTGGTCCTCGAAGATGGCCGCGTTTATCCATTGCAAGGCAAGCTGCAATTCTCAGACGTGACCGTCGATCAGACCACCGGATCGGTGACGATCCGCGCGCTTTTCCCGAACCCGAACCATGTTCTGCTGCCTGGCATGTTCGTGCGCGCGCGCATTCAGGAGGGCGTCAGGCAAGGCGCATACGTGGTGCCGCAAATTGGCATCGCGCATGATCAGAAGGGCGGTGCAACGGCGCTTGTCATCGGGCCGGACAACAAGGTGGTCTTGCGTCAGGTCGTGACATCGTCGACTTCCGGCGCGAACTGGATCGTTGAAGGCGGCTTGAACCCAGGCGACCGCGTGATCGTGCAGGGCACCGAGAAGGTTCGACCTGGCACGGTCGTGAAAGCGGTTGCCGCGCGATAACGGGGGAGTCATGGCCAACTTCTTTATTGATCGCCCAATTTTTGCATGGGTCATCGCCATCATCCTGATGCTGGCAGGCGCGGCATCAGTCTTCAAGCTGCCTGTAGCGCAGTATCCGACCATCGCGCCGCCGTCGATCCAGGTCACGACGACCTACCCGGGTGCGTCCGCAAAAACCGTGGAAGACACCGTCACCCAGGTGATAGAGCAGCAGATGAATGGTCTCGATCACCTGCTTTACATTTCGTCGCAATCGGACGACTTCGGCAACGCGACGATCACGCTGACCTTTGCCGCCGGCACGAACGCCGATACCGCGCAGGTGCAGGTTCAAAACAAGCTGTCACTGGCGACACCGCTTTTGCCGCAGGCCGTCCAGCAACTCGGGACGAAGGTCACCAAGTCGAGCAGCAGCTTTTTGCTGGTCCTCGCGTTCGTTTCCGAAGACGGGAGCATGAGCAAGTACGACCTCGCCAATTACGTGGCGTCGAAGGTGCAGGACCCCGTCAGCCGGATCAACGGCGTCGGCACGGTGGCACTCCTGGGCGGCACGCAGTTCGCGATGCGCGTGTGGCTGGACCCGCACAAGCTCGACGACTTCGGGCTGACCCCGGTCGACGTCGAGCAGGCCCTGCAGACGCAGAACGTGCAGGTGGCTTCCGGCCAGATCGGCGGCACGCCGTCTGTCCCCGGTCAGGCGCTGCAGGCCACCATCACGGAGGCGACGTTGCTGCGCACACCCGAGCAGTTCGGCAACGTCCTCCTGAAGGTCAATCAGGACGGCTCCCAGATCCGTATCAAGGATGTGGGACATGTCGAGCTCGGCGGCGAGAACTTCAACATCGATACGAAGTACAACGGTCAACCGGCCGCGGGCGTCGGCATCTACCTCGCGACGGGGGCAAATGCGCTCGTGACGGCGAAGGCCGTGCGCGACAAGATCGACCAATTGTCGAAGTACTTTCCGCATGGGCTGGTCGTCAAGTATCCGTATGACACGACGCCGTTCGTGAAGTTGTCCATCGAGGATGTGATCAAGACGTTGCTCGAAGGTATCGTGCTCGTGTTCCTCGTGATGTACCTGTTCCTGCAGAATCTTCGTGCGACGCTGATCCCGACGATTGCCGTGCCCGTCGTCCTGCTGGGTACGTTCGCGATCATGAGCGCGGTGGGCTTTTCGATCAATGTGCTGTCGATGTTCGGCCTCGTGCTCGCCATCGGTCTGCTGGTCGACGATGCGATCGTTGTCGTCGAAAACGTCGAGCGCGTGATGTCGGAGGAGGGCTTGTCGCCACGCGATGCAACCCGCAAGGCAATGGGCCAGATCACGGGTGCGCTGATCGGCGTCGCGCTGGTGCTGGCCGCCGTGTTCGTGCCTGTGGCGTTCTCGGGCGGCTCGGTCGGTGCGATCTATCGTCAGTTCTCGCTGACCATCGTGGCTGCGATGGTGCTGTCCGTGCTGGTCGCGCTGATTCTGACGCCGGCGCTGTGCGCGACGATCCTCAAGCCGATCCCGCAGGGCCATCACGAAGAAAAGAAGGGCTTCTTCGGCTGGTTCAACCGCACCTTCGACAGGAGCCGCGACAAGTATCACTCTGGCGTGCACCACGTGATCAGGCGCTCGGGCCGCTGGCTCATCATCTATCTCGCCGTGATCGCCGCAGTGGGGCTGCTGTTCGTGAAGCTGCCGAAGTCGTTCCTGCCGGACGAGGACCAGGGAACCCTGTTCGTGCTGGTCCGCACGCCTGCGGGCTCGACCCAGGAAACCACGGCGCACACGCTGAGCGATATTTCCGACTACCTGCTCAACGACGAGAAGTCCATCGTCGAATCGACGTTCGCCGTGAACGGCTTCAGCTTCGCAGGGCGCGCCCAGAACTCCGGTATCGTCTTCATCCGGCT
This sequence comes from Paraburkholderia piptadeniae, assembly GCF_900007165.1. Lineage (GTDB taxonomy): Bacteria > Pseudomonadota > Gammaproteobacteria > Burkholderiales > Burkholderiaceae > Paraburkholderia > Paraburkholderia piptadeniae. The sequence continues at coordinate 28,589 of NZ_CYGY02000059.1, read as the reverse complement.
TAGGGACTACGCCGTGCGGCAACGCTCCGATCAGAAGGCGCAAGCGTTGGTCGCCCGACTCTCTGCGCGGTTCGCGCCGTACAAGACTGCACTGATCATCCCGGTCAACCCGCCGTCGATACCTGAACTGGGGACGGCGTCCGGTTTCGATTTCGAACTCGAAGACCGTGCCGGTGTGGGGCACGATGTGCTGATGGCGGCGCGCAACCAGTTGCTGGAGATAGCTGCGAAGGATCCCGCGCTCGCACGCGTACGCCCGAACGGTCTGAACGACACGCCGCAGTTAAAGGTGGACATCGACCGCGAGAAAGCCCTCTCGCTCGGCGTCACGCCGGCTGCCATCGACCAGACTTTCTCGATCGCTTGGGCGTCGCAATACGTGAACAACTTCCTCGATACCGACAACCGGATCAAGAAGGTGTATGTGCAAGGTGATGCGCCGTTCCGGATGTCGCCGGATGACCTGAATGTCTGGTACGTGCGCAACGCTTCGGGGGGGATGGTGCCGTTCAGCGCGTTCGCGACCGGCCAGTGGACGTACGGGTCGCCCAAGCTCGAACGCTACAACGGTGTGTCGGCCGTCGAAATCCAGGGGGCGGCCGCGCCGGGCAAGAGTACAGGGCAGGCGTTGGGCGCGATGGAGAAGATCGCGGCGCAACTTCCGGTGGGCATCGGCTTCGAATGGACCGGTTTGTCGCTCCAGGAAATCGAGTCCGGCTCGCAGGCGCCCGTTTTGTACGGCATCTCGATCCTCGTCGTGTTTCTGTGCCTCGCGGCGCTCTATGAAAGCTGGTCAATTCCATTCTCGGTGATCATGGTCGTGCCGCTCGGCGTGATCGGCGCACTTCTGGCCGCCACGCTGCGCGGACTCGAAAACGACGCGTTCTTTCAGGTGGGTTTGTTGACAACAGTGGGCCTGTCAGCGAAGAACGCGATCCTGATCGTGGAGTTCGCGCGGGAGTTGCAGCAGACCCGGGGCATGGGACCCGTGGCGGCGGCGCTCGAGGCGTCCCGCTTGCGGCTGCGGCCGATCCTGATGACGTCGATGGCATTCATTCTCGGCGTGTTTCCGCTCGCCATCAGCAACGGCGCGGGATCGGCAAGCCAGCACGCAATCGGCACGGGCGTGATCGGCGGGATGCTGACGGCGACGTTCCTCGCCGTTTTCATGATCCCCATGTTCTTTGTCGTGGTCCGCTCGATGTTCTCCGGTGAGAAAGATGACTCGGTTCACGCGTTCCCGCACGACGAGCCGCACCAACCCGATGCTTCCGGCGAGCGCGTCGAGGTTGGTGTCCACGATGAAACGGCCGGTTGAGGATAGTGGAATGCGAGAACTTTCGTTGATGCCAATCGCGCTTGCGATCCTGATCACCGGCTGCACGATGGAGCCGCACTACCATCGCCCTGATGCGCCGGTGGCGGCGTCGTTCCCGAACGGTGGCGTTTATCAGACGCAGCCGCTAGCAGAGAGCGGCAAGCGCTCGGCGAACGGACAGGCGGCGCCGGACATCGGCTGGCGCGACTTCTTCGTCGATCCGCGCCTGCAGCAACTCATTGAGATTGCGCTGAAGAACAATCGCGATCTGCGCGTCTCGATGCTCAACATCGAGGCTGCACGTGCGCAGCATCAGATCACGCGCGCGGGACTGTTTCCATCGATCAGTGCGGCGGCCTCGCAGAACAAGCAGCGCACGCCGGCAGATTTATCGCCTACGTCGCGCACCGTCTCAGACGTGTATTCGGTCGGCTTGAACGCGTCCTGGGAGATCGACTTCTTTGGCCGGATCAGAAGCTTGAAGGACCAGGCGCTCGCGCAATATCTGGCCACATCGCAGGCTCGCAAGGCCGCCGAGCTCTCGCTGGTTTCGGAGGTGGCGGACCAGTATCTGACGATGATCGCCTACGATGAGCTGCTCCAGGTCACGCGCGACACACTCAAGACCGCGCAGGATTCGTACGGGCTCACGAAGCTGCGGTTCGACAGCGGCACCGGTTCTGAGCTCGATCTACGCCAGGCGCAGACGGTGGTCGACGAGGCGCAGGCAAACCTGCAGGCACAGGAACGTGCGCGCGCTCAAGCCGAGAACTCGCTCGTGTTCCTGATCGGCGAACCATTGCCTTCGGATCTGCCGCCGGGTGCGACGCTCGACGGGCAGGATTTGCTGGAGGACATTCCGGCGGGTCTGCCTTCCGATTTGTTGAGTCGTCGGCCGGACATCATGGAAGCTGAAGAGAATCTTCTGGCGGCGAATGCGAATATTGGAGCGGCGCGCGCAGCGTTCTTTCCGAAGGTTTCGCTGACGGGCAATTTCGGCACGCTCAGTCCGTCGCTGGGCGGGCTGTTCAAGCCGGGTTCCGCGGCGTGGGCCTTTGGACCACAGATATCCGTGCCGATTTTCCAGGGTGGCGAAAACCGCGCGAACCTCGATCTGGCCAACGCGCAGAAGAAGATCCAGGTCGCGCAATACGAAAGGGCGATCCAGACCGCGTTCCGCGAAGTGGCTGACGGGCTTGCGGCGCGCGGCACGTACGATCAGGAGATCGAGGCCCGGCAGCATGACACGCTAGCTGAACAGCGTCGGCTCGAACTGTCGGAGCTGCGGTACCGGCGCGGCGTCGACAGCTATCTGTCGGTGCTGACCGCGCAAAATGACTTGTACGCTTCGCGCCAGTCATTGATCACCGCGAGGATGCAGCGGCTGACGAGCCTTGTCGATCTGTATCGTGCACTCGGGGGCGGGTGGATCGAGCGCTCAGGTGAAGAACAGCGGTCTGCCGACGCTCCGGGCATCGGCTAAGGAGGTCAGCGGCGCCAGCGAACGTGAGCCGTGTTGCGGAGATTGAAGCCGCGGAAAGCGAGCTTTCCACCGCTCGCCGCGTGCAACCGCCAATAGCACGGCGAAACGCCATGTTGCCGAAGAGAGCGGGGCGGATGCTGTCTCCATTGGCGCGCTTGTTGCAGACGATTGCTGCGTCGATACAGGAGACGGTCATGCTCATCCGCGCAACGTCGTCGCATCCTTCGCAACCCGTCGTTCGCTCATCATCGTCGCCGCTATCTCAGTTGCGGTAATGTGCGCCACAAGGTATCGCAGCGTTTGCTGGCCTTTTACCGTCGGTCGGATCACGTCGCCTCCGCGATGACCGCGACACCGTTTGTTGACATCCAGATTGACGCTGAGCTTCCGGCAAGATGACGTCGAACGCGAAGTCAGTGTCAGGGGATGAAGCCTTCCCCTCTTCCCATCGCGACGGCTTGCGCGCCTAGCCGCGATCTGCTGCGCGTTCGGGGTTTACTCGACAGCAGGCGTTGCTGCTCGAGCCTGGCAGCGATCCCGACGGACCAAATGCAGAGACCCGGCCCGGTATCAAAGAATGGAATATCAGCGCAGAGAAGTTTGATTATCCCGCCATCGCGTCATTCCCTAAACTAGGCTGACACGAGTGCTGCGGGCGCTACGGCAGCAGCGCCCACGAATGCAATGCAGGAAACAGGAACAGCGAATGAACGAGACAGCTCAAAGCCAGATCGTCCCCGGAAAAGCGACACCGCGCGGACGATTTCCTCACGTGGTCCGTGCCGGTGACTTCATTTTCGTGTCGGGCACCAGTTCGAGGCGAACCGACAACACTTTTGTCGGCGCTTCAGCGGACGGATTCGGAACGGCCTCAGTCGATATTCGCACGCAGACGCGCGCCGTGATCGAAAATATCCGCGACATCCTGCGCGCGGAGGGCGCCGATCTGTCGAACCTCGTCGAGGTGACGGCGTTTCTCGTCAACATGAATGACTTTGGCGGCTATAACGAAGTCTATGGCGAGTTCTTCGACGAAAGCGGTCCGGCTCGCACGACGGTCGCCGTGCATCAACTGCCGCATCCGCTGCTCGCGATCGAGATCAAGGCGATTGCCTGGTTGCCGCGGGCCGCTGAGGCAAATGGCCGTGGCGGGTAAAGAGGAGAACGCGCATGTTGAAATACGGCAGGCCCCTCAACTTCGCGGGCTGGATCGAGGAGCACGCGCATCTGTTGAAGCCGCCCGTCGGCAATCAGCAGATCTGGCGGGACAGCGATCTGATCGTCACCGTGGTCGGCGGTCCCAATCATCGGACCGATTACCATGACGATCCGCACGAAGAGTTCTTCTATCAGATCGCCGGCAACGCGTATCTGAATCTGATTGTCGACGGCAAGCGCGAACGCGTCGATCTGCGCGAAGGTGATGTATTCCTGTTGCCGCCGCATTTGCGTCATTCGCCGCAGCGGCCCGAGGCGGGCAGCGCGTGCCTTGTGATCGAGCGGCAGCGCGTGCAGGGCGCCATCGACGGCTTCGAATGGTATTGTGACCACTGCGACCGACTCGTGCATCGCGTCGAAGTGCAACTGAAGAGCATCGTCGACGATCTGCCGCCGCTCTTCGCCGCTTTCTACGATTCCGAAGACAAGCGTCGCTGTCCAAATTGCGGCACGGTTCATCCCGGCCGCGACGCGATCGCTAACGCACGCTGACGCCCAGGCTTCATCGGGGCGCTCTTTGATTGACAACGCCACACTTGCGCTTCGATAGCGCCGGTGTGGCGTTGGTCTTTGCAATGGTTCGCGCCATCGTGAAGCGATGTCACGAGTCAGGAGAATCACCGGTATTCCCGCCGCGAATACCCAGCCGCCAATCTTTGATTACCACGCCTTTTTTGCCCTTCCTAGACTCCACTCATCACTCATTTGCTTATGACAGGTAGGGGACATATGAATGCGGAACTGGTGGCCGAAGCTGCGTACCGTACGACGCGGCGCGATGAGATCAAGGTAGTGGCGGGCGCGTCCGTCGGAACGGTCCTCGAGTGGTACGACTTCTTTCTTTACGGCAGTCTCGCCGTATTCTTCAGTTCGCATTTCTTCCCTGCCGGGAGCGCGACGGCGGGCTATCTCGCTTCGCTCGCGACGTTCGGCATCGGCTTCGTGATCCGGCCGCTCGGCGCAGTGCTGTTCGGCCGTTTCGGCGACAAGGTCGGACGCAAGGCGACCTTTCTCGCAACGATTGCGGTGATGGGCCTCGCGACGGTCGGCATCGGCCTGCTGCCGTCGTATCACAGTATTGGTTGGGCGTCGCCCGCCATTCTGATTGCGCTGCGGCTCTTCCAGGGGCTCGCGCTGGGTGGCGAATATGGTGGCGCGGCGACCTACATCGCCGAGCACACGCAGCCGGGCCGCCGCGGTTTCGCGACGGGCTGGCTGCAGACCACGGCGACCGTCGGCTTTCTGCTGTCGCTTGCCGTCACGCTCGTGTGCCGCGCGTGGGTGTCGGCGGATGACTTCGCGTCGTGGGGATGGCGTCTGCCGTTCGTTGCGTCGCTGATCCTGCTCGCGATGTCCGTGTATATCCGCACGACGCTTTCCGAGTCGCCGGTATTCGCGAAGATGAAAAGCGAGCAGCGCCTTTCGAGCGACCCGTTGCGCGACAGCTTCCTGGTCTGGCGCAATGTGCGCTCGATGCTCGTGGTGCTGTTCGGCGCGCAGGCGGCCGTCGGCGTCGTCTGGTACACGTGCAACTTCTATGCGCTGTACTTTCTGACCACGACGCTGAGGGTGCCGACAGGCGATGCCTACGCATTCATCGCGGCGATGCTGGTGTTCAGTCTGCCGCTTTACGTGCTGTTCGGCTGGCTGTCGGACAAGGTGGGCCGCAAGTGGATCGTGCTGTCGGGTTGCGCGCTCGCCGTAGCGACGTTCTTGCCGATCTTCACGCAGCTTTCGCACGCGGTGAACCCGCGACTCGCGCAGTTTGCGCAAACGGTGCCGATCCGGCTCGAAGCCAGCGATTGCAGCACGAGCCTGTTCGGCACGCGGACATCGGATTGCGACAAGGCGCGCGACTTTCTTACGACGGCTGGCCTGTCGTATCAGGTTAATCGCCCGACGTCTGCGAGCGGCCTTGTCACGCATGTCGGCGCGCGGCGGCTAGCGGGGTTCGACGAAAATGCCTATCGTGGCGCGCTAAAGGACGCGGGCTACCCGTCCGGCGCCGACGTAACGCAGATCGACCGTCCGCTGATGTACGCGTTGCTTGCGCTGCTGATGATCTGGGGCGCCATGGCCTATGGACCCATGTCCGCCTATTACGTCGAGCTCTTTCCGGCGAAGGTGCGCTACACGTCGATTTCGGTGCCCTACAACATCGGCGCGGGATACTTCGGCGGGCTGGCTCCTTTCATGTCGACGGCACTCGCTGTGAAGACGGGCAATGTCTACAGCGGACTGTGGTACGCGATCATCGTGGGAGGCGTCTCGGTCGTGATCGGCGCGCTCTTCATGCGCGAAACGAAGGACATCGACGTCAGTCAGTGATCGGGCGATTGCATTGCCGGTTGCCAACGCAGTTGCGGGCCACGCCAGGCGGCGAATATAGCTGCCACCTCGTGCAAAGTTTCTGAATACGGGAGTTCCTATGACGCACATTGCACTCGCGAATCTGTCCACCATGCAGAAGTACTGGCTGATAACGGGCAGCGTCGGGCCGAGGCCTATCGCGCTGGTGACGAGCCTGAATTGCGATGGGCTTTGCAACGCGGCGCCGTATAGCGCGTTCAACTACATGGGCGAAGATCCACCGCTCTTCGCCATCGCCATCGATCACTACGGTGAAGAAAGCCATCGTCCGGGCGAGATGAAGGACACGTTGAAGAACATCGTCGAGCGCGAGCAGTTCGTCGTGAACATGGTCGACGAGGCGATCGTCGAACGCGCGGTGCAGTGCGGCAGCGATTTTCCCGCGCATGTTTCGGAGCCCGAGGCGGTGGGCTTATCGCTCGCCGCATCGACTTCCGTCAGCGTGCCACGTGTGTCGGAGGCGCCCATCGCGTGGGAATGCCGGCTCTACAAGGTGCTCGAATTCTCGAAGCAACGTTCGATCGTATTCGGCGAGATCGTGGGAATGGTTATCCGCGAAGATCTGCTCGACGCGGAGAAACTGCGCATACGCGTCGATCGCTTCGAGCCCTATGGGCGCCTGGGCGGCCCGAACTATTGCCGTTCGACCGATCGCGTGCAATTGCGGGTGCCCACCTACATGCCTGCCGTCGGCGTCGCGCGCGAGTGAGCGGCGCCGGCGCCAACGGGCCGTCGCGCTGCTAAGATCAAGGCTCGTTCCTCTTCTGGTCCGCCGTCGCCATGCATCGGTTTCCCCTTAGCCAGATCGGGTTGAGCCGCAACCTGAAGCTGAGCCAACTGCTCATCTTCGATCGCGTCATCGAGACGGGCTCGATCCTGCGGGCCGCCAACGATCTGGGTCTCACCCAGCCCGCCGTCACGAAGGTCATTCAGGAGCTGGAATCGTCGCTCGGCGGCGTGCTGTTCGAACGCTCGAATCGCGGCGTCGTGCCGACGGACCTAGGGCGCGTGGTCGGCCGACGCGTGAAATCGCTGCTGGCCGAGTTTCGTCATATGACGGACGAACTCGACCACTTCCGCTTCGGCACAGCAGGTCATGTGATCGTCGGCACGCTGATCTCAGCCTCTGCGCATCTGTTGCCGATGGCCATTACGCGATTGAAGGCGCGCTCGCCCGAAGTGCTCGTCACCGTGCGCGAAGGGCCCACCGCGCAGCTTTTTCCGTCGCTCGCGACGGGCGAACTGGATATCGTCGTCGGCCGCTTGCCCGAGGTCGAGCTGCCGATCTCCGATGCTTTTGCATTGACGCATCACGCGCTCTTCGACGATGCGATGACGATCGTCGTCGGCAGCGCGCACGCCTTCGCGCGCGAGCCGATCGGGTCGTTGCGCGAACTCGCCGGCGCACCATGGATCTTGCCGACGACGGAGTCGCCGCTGCGCCTTTCCGTCGAACGCATGTTTCGCGAGGCAGGGCTCGCGCTGCCCGCCGATCTCGTGGAATCGCTGTCCGTACTGACGAACCTTGGCCTGCTCATCGAGAGCCCGCGCGTGGCCCTGATGCCGCGCGTCGCCGCCACGCAGTTCGTGCGGGCGGGACTGCTGCGCATTCTCGACATACCCGAGACGGGGTCGTTCGGCACCGTGGGTTATTCCGTGCGCTCGAACAAGGAACTGAGCCCGGCGTGCGAGGCGTTCGTCGCGTGCCTGCGCGAAGTGGCTGAGGCTTCGACCAAAGTCTGAGCGCGGCAAAGCGGGTATTCCAGTCGCGCATATCAGCCGCTCAATGTTTGATTATTCAGCGTGCGTGGTCGCTCCTACACTGGCTGTAACGCATCCAGTCAGCAGGAGTTTTGATGAAGTCCAACGCGCAAGCAGAGTTGCCGCAGCGCCTGCGGCATTTCATCGACGGTGAATTCGTCGATTCGGCGCATACCTTCGCGAATGTGAGCCCCGTCGACGGCCGCGAACTGTCGCGAGTCGTGGAGGCGGACGCGGCGTCCGTCGATGCCGCCGTCAAAGCCGCGCGGCGCGCGCAGCAAGGCCCGTGGCGCAGCCTGAGCGCGCCCGAGCGCGCTGCATGGTTGCATCGGATCGCCGATGGCATCGAAGCGCGCTTCGACGATTTCGTTGCGGCCGAAGTTGCCGACACGGGCCGGCCCGTTGCACAGGCGCGCAGTCTCGACATCGCACGCGGCATCGCCAACTTCCGTACCTTCGCCGATCTGGTCGGCACGGCGCATGGCGAGTTCTTCGAAACTTCCACGGCCGACGGCCAGATGCTCAACTACGTGACGCGCAAGCCGCTCGGCGTGGTGGGCGTGATCTCGCCGTGGAATCTGCCGTTGCTGCTGTTCACGTGGAAAGTGGCGCCCGCGCTCGCGATGGGCAACTGCGTCGTCGCGAAGCCGTCGGAAGAGACGCCGACCTCGGCAACGCTGCTTGCCGAGGTCATGCGCGATATCGGGCTGCCGCGAGGCGTCTTCAACCTGATCCACGGTCACGGCGCCAATGCAGCGGGCGAATGGCTCACGCGTCATCCGGGTATCGACGCCATCACGTTCACGGGCGAATCGAAGACGGGCAGCGCGATCATGAAAGCGGTCGCTGACGGAGTGAAGAACGTGTCGTTCGAACTCGGCGGCAAGAACGCGGCCGTCGTGTTCGCGGATGCCGATTTCGACGCGGCCGTCCAAGGCGTGCTGCGTTCGAGCTTCACGAACGCCGGGCAAGTGTGCCTGTGTTCGGAACGCGTGTATGTCGAGCGGCCCATCTTCGATCGCTTCGTCGCGGCGCTGAAGGACAAGACGCAAGCGCTGGTGGTCGGCTCGCCGTACGAAGCGGGCACGACGACGGGACCGATGATCTCGAAGGGCCATCGCGAGAAAGTGCTCGGCTATTACGAGCTCGCCGTTGCCGAGGGCGCGACGGTCGTCACGGGCGGCGGCGTGCCGAAGTTCGGCAATGCCCGCGACGACGGCGCGTTCGTGCAGCCGACCATCTGGACGGGACTGCCCGATGACGCGCGCTGCGTGACGGAAGAGATCTTCGGCCCCGTTTGCCACATTGCGCCATTCGACAGCGAAGACGAAGTGGTCCGGCGCGTCAACAACAGCGCCTACGGGCTCGCAGCCAGCATCTGGACGACGAACCTCTCGCGTGCGCATCGCGTCGCGCCGCGGATCGAGACGGGCATCGTGTGGGTCAACGCATGGTTTGTCCGCGATCTGCGCACGCCGTTCGGCGGCGCGAAGCTCTCGGGCTTCGGGCGCGAAGGCGGCCGTCATTCGATGGACTTCTACTCTGAACTCACCAACGTTTGCGTGAAGGTTGCCTGATCATGACGCATCCACAGACGCTTCAGTCGATTGCCGACACGCTTTGGCAAGCGCAGCGGCAGCATCCGTTCAAAGCGGCGCCGCCCGTTCGCGATGCAATCGGCGCGCTCGGCGGCGATACGCTCGATAGCGCGTACCGCATTCAACAAATCAACACGCAGCGGCAGATCGAAGCCGGTGCGCGTCTCGTCGGGCGGAAGATCGGCCTGACCTCGCGCGCCGTGCAGACGCAGCTCGGCGTCGATCAGCCCGACTTCGGCATGCTGTTCGATCACATGGCCTATGGCGATGGCGAAGAGATTCCGTTTGTGCTCACGCAGCAACCGAAGGTCGAAGCTGAGATCGCACTCGTGCTCGAACACGATCTGCTGCATGAGCGGCATACGGTCGCGGACATCCTGCGCGCAACGGCTTTCGCGTTGCCTGCGATCGAGGTCGCGGGCAGCCGCATCGCGAACTGGGATATCCGGCTCGCGGACACCGTTGCCGACAACGCATCGAGCGGCCTGTTCGTGCTCGGCAGCCGGCCCGTCAAGCTCGACGCATTCGATATCGTCGGCTGCGGGATGGTGATGGAGCGCGTCGGCGATCAGGTCAGCGTCGGTGCGGGCGCGGCGTGCCTCGGCAATCCACTCAATGCGGCCATCTGGCTCGCGAACACGATGGTCCGCGTGGGAGCGCCGCTGCGTGCCGGGGACATCGTATTGACAGGCGCGCTCGGCCCGATGGCCGCCGTGCATCCCGGCGACGCGTTCGCCGCGCACATCGAAGGTCTCGGCTCCGTGCGCGCACTGTTTTCCAATCAGACGGAATCAGCAACGTGAAAGACAACACTCGACTCTCCGTCGCGGTGATCGGTTCAGGCAACATCGGCACGGACCTGATGATCAAGATCCTGCGACACGCGAAGCACCTCAAGATGGGCGCGATGGTCGGCATCGACGCCGCGTCGGACGGCCTTGCGCGTGCCGCGCGCTTCGGCGTGGCGACGACGGCTGGCGGCATCGACGGCCTTCTGGCGATGCGCGAGTTCGACGACGTGCGGATCGTCTTCGACGCGACGTCGGCAGGCGCGCATCGCCGTCATGCGGAAATCCTGGCCCAACGCGGCGTCACGGCAATCGACCTGACGCCCGCGGCGGTAGGGCCGTTCGTCGTTCCCGTGGTCAATCTCGATCAGCATCTCGACGCGCCGAACATCAACATGGTGACGTGCGGCGGCCAGGCGACCATTCCCGTCGTGCGCGCCGTTTCGCGCGTGACGCCCGTGCATTACGCGGAAATCGTGGCGTCCATTTCGAGCCGTTCGGCAGGCCCCGGCACGCGCGCCAATATCGACGAATTCACCGAGACCACGTCGCGCGCGATCGAAAGCGTGGGCGGGTCGGCCGTGGGCAAAGCGATCATCGTGCTGAACCCGGCCGAGCCGCCGCTGATGATGCGCGATACCGTCTATTGCCTCGTCGATGAGCACGCGGATCGCGAGAGCATCGAAGCATCCGTCGATGCGATGGTGCGCGACGTCGCCGCCTATGTGCCCGGCTACCGGCTCAAGCAGGCGGTGCAGTTCGACCGCATTCCGTTTCCAGCGCAATTTGCGGGACGTTTCGGCAATCCGGAATTCGCGCTGAAAGTAAGCGTGTTTCTCGAAGTCGAAGGCGCCGCGCATTACCTGCCTTCGTATGCGGGCAATCTCGACATCATGACGTCGGCGGCCTTGCGCGCGGCCGAGCAACTCGCGGCCAACCGGATCGCAGCGTGAACGGAGCGATGACATGACGAATCTCGACACGAAAAAAATCTACGTATCGGATGTGACGTTGCGCGACGGCATGCACGCCATTCGCCATCAGTACTCGCTCGACCAGGCGGTTGCGATTGCGCGAGCGCTCGACGATGCGGGCGTCGACAGCATCGAAGTGGCACATGGCGATGGCCTTTCGGGCTCCAGCTTCAACTACGGATTTGGCGCCCATACCGATATCGAATGGATCGAGGCGGTCGCACAGACCGTCGAGCGCGCGAAGGTGGCGACGCTGTTGCTGCCAGGCATCGGCACGGTGCACGATCTGCGCGCCGCATACGATGCGGGCGCGCGCGTGGTGCGTATCGCGACGCATTGCACGGAGGCGGACATCGCGAAGCAGCACATCGGCTACGCGCGCGAACTGGGCATGGACACCGTCGGCTTTCTGATGATGAGCCACATGACGACGCCGCAAAACCTCGCCGCCGAAGCGAAGAAGATGGAGAGCTATGGCGCGACGTGCATCTACGTCGTGGATTCCGGCGGCGCGATGAGCATGAACGACGTGCGCGAGCGCTTCAGGGCCTTCAAGGACGTGCTGGACGACACGACGCAGACGGGTATGCACGCACATCACAACCTGAGCTTTGGCGTCGCGAACTCGATCGTCGCGCTGGAGGAAGGGTGCGACCGCATCGACGCGAGCCTTGCCGGTATGGGGGCGGGCGCGGGCAATGCGCCGCTGGAAGTGTTTATCGCCGCCGTCGACAGGATGAAGTGGAATCATGGTTGCGACGTGAAGAAGCTGATCGATGCCGCCGACGATATCGTGCGTCCGTTGCAGGAGCGGCCGGTGCGCGTCGATCGCGAAACGCTGGCGCTGGGTTATGCGGGCGTCTATTCGAGCTTCCTGCGTCATACGGAAGCGGCTGCGCAGAAGTATGGCCTGTCGGCATTCGACATCATGGTGGAGCTGGGGCGGCGGCGCATGGTCGGCGGACAGGAAGACATGATCGTCGATGTCGCGCTCGATCTGCTGAAGCGCACGAATCGCGTAGCGGAGGCGGCACGATGAATATCGAAGCAGCGGCACGACGCGTCGACGATGCTGCGCGGCACGGCAGCGCGATCGAACAGATGAGCGCGAACGAACCGTTTTCTGTCGAGGACGCGTATCGCATCCAGCGCGCGTCGATCGAACTGCGCAAGGCGCGCGGCGAACGCATCGTCGGCATCAAGCTCGGTTTCACGAGCCGCGCGAAGATGATCCAGATGGGTGTCGATAGTCTGATCTGGGGATGGTTGACGGATGCGATGCTCGAAGAAGAGGGCGCGCCTGTCGATCTGCGGCGCTTCATTCATCCGCGCGTCGAACCCGAGGTGTGCTTTCTCACGAAGCGCGATATCGACCGTCCGCTCACCGCACTCGAGGCGCAGTCGCATCTCGAAGCCGTCGCGCCGGCGATGGAGATCATCGACTCGCGCTACAAGGCGTTTCGCTTCACGCTCGAAGACGTGATTGCCGACAACTGCTCGAGTGCGGGCCTCGTGATCGGTGGATGGTCGAACCGGTTCGACGGTCTTCGCAATGCGGGCGTCGTGATGCGCTTCGATGGCAGGGACGTGCAGGTGGGAACGACGGCCGCGATACTCGGCGACCCGATGCGCTCGATCGTGCAGGCATCGCGCGTCGCGGCCGATGCGCAGGTCGTGCTGCCCGTCGGCACGCTGATCATGGCGGGTGCCGCGACGGCAGCCCAGCCATTGACGCCGGGGCTGCACGTGCAATGCGTGGTGAACGGTTTCGGCCAGGCCGAGTTCACGACGCGCGCCGAAGCCCTATAACCAATCACATGGCACAGCAAGGTTCAGGGCAATCGTTATGACATTGCGAATCGACATGCACTCACACTTCTTCCCGCGTATATCGCGCGAAGAGGCCGCACGGGTCGGTGCGGCGGATACGCCGTGGCTCGCGATCGATGCAGGCGGCGGGACGGGCATGATCATGACAGGGGAGCGGGCATTCAGGCCCGTCACGCGCGCGTTGTGGGATCCCGCGCGGCGTATCGAGGATATGGACGCACTCGGTATCGACGTGCAACTGATGTGCGCGACGCCCGTGATGTTCGGCTACCGCAACGACGCTACGAATGCGCTGCAATGGGCGCAGCGGATGAACGATCATGCGCTCGAAATGTGCGCCGTCGCGCCGCAGCGGCTTGCGGTGCTGGCGCAGGTGCCGCTGCAGGACATCGATCTGGCGTGTGCGGAGGCGTCGCGGGCATTTGCCGCCGGTCATCGCGGCGTGCAAATTGGCAATCATGTCGGCCCGAAAGATCTCGACGACGAAAGCCTCGTGCAGTTCCTCACGCATTGCGCGAACGAAGGCATCCCCGTGCTCGTGCATCCGTGGGACATGATGACGGATGGACGTATGAAGAAGTGGATGCTGCCGTGGCTGGTCGCGATGCCGGCGGAAACGCAGTTGAGCATTCTTTCGCTGATCCTGTCCGGCGCGTTCGAACGCATACCGCGTTCGCTGAAGCTGTGCTTCGCCCATGGCGGCGGCAGCTTCGCTTTTCTGCTGGGCCGAGTCGATAACGCATGGCGTGAGCGCGACATCGTGCGTGAGGACTGTCCGCATCTACCTTCGTCGTATGTCGACCGGTTCTCCGTGGATAGCGCGGTGTTCGATCCGCGCGCGCTGCAACTGCTGGTCGATGTAATGGGCGCAGAGCGTGTGCTGCTCGGTTCGGACTATCCCTACCCGCTTGGCGAGCAGCGCGTCGGACATCTGATCGACAGCCATCCGGCGCTGAGCGAGCGGGCGAAGCAGCGCATGCTTGGTGAAAATGCGGCGCAGTTCTTCGGCCTGACTACCGTGCAGACGGCCGCCTGATAAGTTCATTCAATGGAGACGAAAACATGTTGCCTTCTGGACCTCACAAGGCGGAACTGATGGAACTGCTGCGCGGCCTGTGTGAAGACATTCGCTCGATGCCACTCGACGCGGCGCTCGAAGTGCGCCTGAACAGAAAGTATGGCGAAGGCACCGCATCGTACGCGCGGCTCGCGCAGCTATTGAAGCTCGGTGTCGAAGAAGGCTGGGCAGCCTATGCGGATATCGAGGGCAAGGACTATCGCCGTGGCCGCATCGCGGAACCGTCGCATGAAACGTCGGACATGAGCGTCGAAAGCGGCTTGCTGCGCGATGTGAAAGGCCAGTACCACTGCCACACTAAGGGCGAGATCAACATGATCGTTCCGCTCGAAGAAGGCGCCCAGTTTTGCGGGCACGGCGCGGGCTGGCGCGTCTTCCCGCCGATGAGCGAGCATTTTCCAACTGTAACCGGCCGGGCGCTGATGATGTATTTCCTGCCCGGCGGAGAGATCGAATACCGCGCGCCGCCCGCCAATTGAGCCGGCGCGCGTACGAACCTTAAACGTATCTGGAGTGTGTATGGGTGTCAGAATCCTTGCGATCAACGGCAGTTCGCGCCGCGAGTCGCTGAATCAGAAGCTGCTGGACATTGCCGCGCAAGGCGCGCGCGATGCCGGCGCGGAGGTGACGCGGGCCCGACTCGCCGACTTCGACCTGCCAATCTATGACGGAGACTTCGAAGCCGAACGCGGTTTGCCCAACGGCGCGCGCAAGCTTCAGGCTTTGGTCGAGATGCATCACGCGCTGCTTATCGCGACGCCGGAATACAACGGCGGGTATACGGCGCTTCTGAAGAACGCGATCGACTGGATCAGCCGGCCGCGCGGCGACGGGTCGAACGGTATCGCGCTGGTGGCGGGTAAAGCCGCGGCGCTCGTGTCCGCGTCGCCGGGGCAGCTCGGCGGGTTGCGCTCGCAAGCGGGCATGCGCGCGGTTCTGGACAAGCTCGGGATGCTCGTCATTCCCCAAGCGTTTGCGTTGAGCATGGCGCATGAAGCCTTCGACGCGAAAGGCCAGTTGAAGGACAGCAATGCCACGGGGCTCGTGGCGGGAGTGGGCGAGGCGTTGTATCGGATGGCCTTGCGGCTCGCCTGAAAAGGGCTGTCAAATGCGGGCAGCCGCATCGGGTTCGATGCGGCTCACGGTATTGAATGGCGACAGGCGCTCCGATGGAGCACCTGGTCACGCCTCACTCTTGTGTCGATGTGGTGGTGTGCTGCGCTGCGTCGCTCGCGGACGTTGCCCGGCAACCCGTCCAGCGTCGAGCGCGATGATTGCCGTCGCACCAGGGCTTGCTCTGCGAATGACCGCACCGGCAGAGACTGAAGATGCCGCTATGAGGAAAGCGATTGCCCAATGCGTCGACGATTTCGAAATCGCCGACCAGATGAAGCGGACCGCCTTCCATGATTTGACCTTTGACGATTGACATGGCGTGCTCGTTTGATGGATGAGGGTTATTCCGTTTGCGTTGCCGCACCCGCATTCGCCTTGCCTTGCGGCGCTCTGGGACAGCTCGAAAACTCCGCGGCTTCATGCGATGCGTCGCAAAACGGCAGACGCGCAGAAAGCCCGCAACGGCACAGCGTATAGATCTTGCGTGCGCGCACGACTTCGCCTTTGTCATCGCGCAGTTCGAATTCGCCCGTCAATTTCATCGGACCGTCGTCGACGATTTCAATCATGTTTCTCATGAATTACGCTTGCTCCTTAATCGGTGATGTGGCGTTTTCCGCGTGGACGTGCCGGGACAGGCTGGCGCCGTGCAGCTCGGGCTTGACCGCTTCGACGGGCGGCCCGAGCGAATAGAACATGCCGCGATTGCAGACCAGCGGCCGATCGTCCGTCCGATGGATCTTCAACGCTTCCCCAACCAGAATCGTGTGGTCGCCGCCTTCATACGCGGCCCAGCGGCGGCACAGGAACCAGCCCATCGTGCCCGTCAGGATCGGCGTCCCATCGACCCACTCGTGCGGCGGATCCCAGCGCTCCTGCATCCTGTTGGCGAAGTAGTGGCCCTGAAAGCCCTGATGCTCGCCCAGGATGTTGATGGCGTAGCAGTTGTCGCCGGAAAGGAGGACATGCGATTTTGCCGTTTTCGCGATGCTGACGGCCACCAGTTGCGGATTCACCGATACGGCCGCGAACGAGCTTGCAGTCATCCCATGCATGCCGCCTTTGCCATCCGGCATCGACACGACCGTGACGCCTGTCGTGAAGGCTCGGAGTCCTTTGCGAAACTCTTCGGGATCGATCTTCAACGCTCACCTCATGTGATGAGTAATAGGGAACGCGTGTATTGGCGTACGCGAATTGGCAACCATCGTTACATTGGATTGGTTCGAGTTCAAGACGGTTGGATGAAACGCGATGTTCCCCGTCCGGAACGTGCGATTCGACAATCTGCGCGGTTTCCAGAGAGCGCGCCTGGCAGGCCGGCATTCAGGAAATCCCGGTTTGACAGCCTCCGTGTCTGCCGTTACAAGTCGTTGCAGGAAAGTGGAAAGCCGGCCGCCGACGCGCGCATTCCTGAGCGCGCGCCGTGACACCGGCTTCGAAGCTCAGGCGTCTGCACACAAATGATCGAACTGCTCGATATCCGCGTTTTTTCGAAACTTTCCGAATTGACGAGCTTCAGCGCGGTGTCGCGTGTGCTGGGCATGCCAAAATCGTCGGTCAGCCGGTCGCTGGCGCGACTCGAAGAACACTTGGGTGTTGCCCTCGTCATTCGCTCCAATCGCAAGCTTGCGTTGACGGAGACGGGGCTGTTGTTCGCGGAGTCGGCCAGAAAGATATTGAGCGAGGTCGAGGACGCGGAAGAGAAAGTCGGACAGACAAGGCTCACGCCGCGCGGTCTGCTGCGGGTCAGTTCGCCCGTCACGCCAGGGCAGTTCATGATTGCGCCGCTCATTCCCGACTATCTCGCCGCATATCCCGAGGTGCAGGTGTCCCTCGCGCTCACCAGCAACAGAATCGCGCCGCTCGCCGACGAAGTCGATGTCGTCATCCGCACAGGGGTGCTCGAAGACTCGCGGCTGATTGCAAGAAAGCTGGGTTGCGCGCGGCTCATGCTGGTGTCGACGCCTGCCTATCTGCGCAAGAACGGCACCCCGCAGTCGCCCGCCGATCTGGCATCGCACTTCATGCTCGACATCGCCGACGGCCCGTCCGAATGGCCGCTGCGGCGTGGGGACGAACTCGTCAGCGTTCCCGTCTGCCCACGTTTTTTCGCCAACGATACGAGCACCATTCGCACTGTCCTGCTCGCGGGCTCGGGGCTCGCGTGGCTGCCGGACTATCTGTGCCGGCAGGACATCGCCGAGGGGAGATTCGTGCACGTGATGCCCGATTGGGAAAGAGGGCAACGCGATATCTACGCGGTGTTTCCGCGGCACCGAACGCTGACGCGCAAGGTCCGTTCGTTCATCGACTTTCTCGCCGAACGCTTCAACCCTTAGGCACGCTTTTTTGCCGTTCGTCACATCGGAGTTCATTTCCCCTCGCGTCTGAGCGCGTCCATTCGCAGACATGCGAGCGCGATACGTCTTTCACAAGCCCGCGTGAACGCGATCGCTGCACACACAGTGAAAACCCGGATGACCAGTTTGAGAAAACGGTGTTCCGCCCACGCGCCTTGTGCGTCAAATAATGGCCATGCACTTTTTAGCCGTTCCGCGGAGTTCGCGACGGCCGACGTACATTGAAGCGTGCTGGCCGGGCGGCCTGGTGCTCCGCGATTCTCATGGCTACGCACACAGGGGGGAGAATGAGGTCGACGGTCTATCCAGCCATAGCGGTTGTTGCGGCAACGATCGCTACGGGGGCACACGCGCAGAGTTCGGTGACGCTATACGGCATTCTCGACATCGGCATCCAGTACACGTCGAACCAGGGCGGACACCACAGCGCGCAGGAAGCCAGCAGCATGATGCGTGGCAACCGGTGGGGTCTTCAGGGACGTGAAGATCTGGGCGGCGGCCTCAAGGCGATCTTCAGGCTCGAAGGTGGCTTTTCGCCGAATAACGGCGCGCTGGGGCAGAGCACGGCGAACGCGCAGCGCATCTTCGGCCGATACGCGTATGTCGGCGTGACGAACGACGTCGTGCAGGTCCTGCTCGGCAGGCAGACCGATTTCATGCTGGACTACCTTCAGACCACAGCGAACTCGTGGTACGGCACGTCACTCGAGTTTCATCCCGCGATCAACGCGAATTTCTTCGGCAATAACGGCAGCAATCCGTCGCTGGACAGAATTGGCGGCGGAGAAGTCGACAACTCCGTCAAGGCGACGTGGGCGCCCGTCGAATCCCTTCACTTCGGCGCCATGTACGGCTTCGGCGACGCACCCGGAATCGGCTCGCCGAACAGCACGCAGAGCTATGGCGCGACATGGACGACGAAGTCGTCGCTGGTTGGTGCCGTCTATACGACGCGCAAGGACAACATGACGCCGGGCGCGTTGAGAACGCTCGGCGTTGGCGGGACGGTGACGCTCGGCGCTTTCATCCTCAACGCGCTCTACACCAACTCGCGCTGGACGCTGACGGGCGATGTCGCCAACATCTATGACGTCGGCGTTCGATACAACATCACGCCGTTCCAGGTCGTCGGCGTGGAATACACGTTTCTCGACAAGAACAACGGGCCGAAGAACGTGTTCTATGCGAGCATTCGCAGCACGTATGGCGTGATCTACGACTACCGGTTCAGCAAGGCGACCGACATCTACGCAACCTACGTTTTCCAGCACGCGAGCGGGCATTATCCGGCACAACTGTTCGGCATGTCCTTCAGTTCCAGCAGCTCGCAAGGCGTCGTTGCAATCGGAATTCGCCACTACTTCTAGAGCG
This sequence comes from Paraburkholderia piptadeniae, assembly GCF_900007165.1. Lineage (GTDB taxonomy): Bacteria > Pseudomonadota > Gammaproteobacteria > Burkholderiales > Burkholderiaceae > Paraburkholderia > Paraburkholderia piptadeniae. Next base: position 9,321 of record NZ_CYGY02000059.1, on the reverse strand, counting down.
TGCCCGCCGCGCACGCTATCGCCTCACTCTCAAACTGCTTCCACGGCCTTTTGCTGACGGATGCGCGGCGGATCGTAAATACTCAGGAGCATCAACCAGCCATCACCGGCGTTGCGGATCGCATGAACGACGCCACGCGGAATCCGCACGACTGAGCCTGCCTTCACCGCATAGCACTTGTCGGCGATGTCGATTTCGCCTTCTCCTTCCAGGATATAGAAGGCGTGATTGTCCTGATCGATATGCAATGGCGAATATCCGCCCGGCGCCACTTTCGCGATGTCGATATTGTAGGCTTCGGTGTACTCCGTTCCGAGTATGTTGAAGATGAACTCATAGCCGCGCGACCCTTCGATCTGATGCGAGCGCCACGGGGTGTCGAAAGTGTGAGTGACGTGCTGCATTCCTTTCCTCTCCTTTGAAACATGACTTCAAGTGCCTAGACGCTGACTTGCTCTTTCACGAACAACATGCAGACTGCGCCGAGCAGCGGACCGAGCGCCAATGTGGCGAACGCTATCGGGAATGAGTGGCCGGCCTGGAAGACGAGGCCCACGACAGCGGGCGACAGCGCCGAGCCGGACTGCCAGATCGCATTAGCGATGCCTGCCGCAGATCCCGACCGGTCGATACCGCTCTGTTCGGCGACCAGCGTGACGAGCAAGGGGCTATAGACGAACGCGCCGACGCCGATGAATGGAGCGGCAAGAGTGAATGCATCGACGCGCGAAAGTTGACCGAACGCGAGCAATGCCGCAAAAAAAAACAGAAGCGAGGCAATGGTCAGGACTTTGCGACGTCCGCCCAACCGATCGGATAACCAGCCGATGGACGGTTTGCTGACAAGACCCGCTGCGCCTGCAATCGCGACGATGAACCCCGCCCGCATCGGGGAAAGATGATGTCCTTTCACCATCAGTGAGATGGCCCACGATGCAAAGCCGAGCGTGCCCCAGAAAGCCCCGCACCCGGCGAGAGCGAGCAGCAGGAAGTTGCGCGTGAAAAGCGTGCTTATGCGCGGCTTTCGCGTGGCCTCCAGCGATACCTGTGTGACCCGGTTACGCACGAACACGACGGCGACGGCCGCAAGCAACAAGGCGCACACGCCGAGCGCATGATAGGTGTGGCGCCAGCCCAGTTTCGCGACGAGGGCGGGCAATATGGAGTTGGTAGCGATCACAGCGATCGACGATGCGCTCATTAGCAGCCCGACAGCGCGTCCACGCTCGCTCTTTGCGAACCATGTCGACACGAGCTTGACGCCCGCTGCGTAATCGGCGCCCGCAGTGAGTCCCATCAGGCATTGCAGAGCAAGCCCGACGCTCAACGATGGTGTAAATCCAAAGCAGAACGTCGCGACCGCGAGACCAAGCAACGACATCGATAGCGTCGCGCGACCGCCGATGCGATCGGTTGCAACGCCGCCGAAGATATTCGACAACACGTACCCTGCGTAGAACGCCGTGACGAACACGCCCAAGGCCACAATCGGCAGTCCGAGCGACTCCCCGGCGGGAAGGGCCAACGTGCCCCATGCGAGGCGGCAGACCGTGCTGAGCATGAGGCCAGCCCATGCAAAGAACAACACTGCCCACCGATATCTGCTCACGCCTGTTTCGTTCTCGTACGCCGTTGACGTCGGGGCGACTGCTTGCATACGTGCCTCCTCGTTGTGTTTGTCGGGCCCGCGTTCGCGGGAAGCGGTAACGGCGTCTATGATGGTGCGAAAAGACGATCAACGAAGCCCGCTTTACGCAAAACGGTGTTCCATGAGGGGAACTCACGGGTTTGAAAGGGGCGTGCTGACACTGGCCTGGATAGGCGGCGAGAATGCAGTCAGCTTCCCGTTTGACGAATTTCGACGACGAATGTGTCTCAGGTGATGGTCAATGCCTGAGATCGCCCGTCAGCGAAGCTGCTCGCGCCGTGATGTTTCCGACGGAAGTTCGCCGAACCGGTCGCGGTAGGCTTGGGCAAAGCGGCCGAAATGGGTGAATCCGCAATCCAGCGCAATAGTCGCGACGCGAACTTCGGGCTTGCTTTCCCGAATGGCCTGACGCGCGCGGTCAAGACGCATTTGCCGTATCAGGCTGATGGGGCTGATGTTGCGGAAGCGCAAGAACCCTTCGGTAAGCGTTCTTACAGGCACGCCGGCAGCGCGGGCGATGTCCGGCAACTGTATCGGCGCTGCGAGGTTGGCGGCCATGAATTCTTCGGCCCGGCGAACGAACGACGGTGCGATCGTCGATGACGAGAATGCGTGGTGGCCCGCGTCCTGACTGCACAACAGACTGACAAGCAGGGATTCGACATGTGCGCCCACTGCCGGGTTATGGGCAGCAATGTTCAGCAGGTCGGCTGAGCTGGCGATCAGTTTCAACTGTTCTTTCCATGCGCGCATCGGACCGCTTGCGAGTGACACGGCGGCTTCTGCGTCGAACATGGAAGCGCTGTCGCCGCTGAGGGACGCCGGATCGATCCGCATGATCAACTGCTCGCAATCGGGCGAGAGCAGTGCGCTGAACGGTTCGCCGGGCGCGCGAATGACAGCGTGCTGGTCGTCCACGACGATTTTCCTGCCTGGCGCGTGAACCTCCGCATTGCCCGCGACGCAAAACATCATCAGGAAGTATCCGTCGACGGCTTCGACATCCACCTGTATGGGGCCGCCGAATCGAATCGTGCCAATGCCGAGCCTTCCCACCCGCACGAAATCCATGTGAGATCGACCGTGCGTGCGTCCTCGCGGAAACAGCAAATGCGGCTGCATGACCCGCGAAATCAGTTCGCGGGTCTCGTCCAGATCGGCTGATTCGAATAACCGGTGGCGCCGTAATGCGGGGAGTCGAAGAGCGGATCTCATGATTATTCCAGCGCGCTGGCGCGCGGATTCAACGCTTTGCCGTCGTTCATAAAACTGCCTGAACTGGATAGAAGGGCCGCGTTCAGCCAGAAACGGATAGACCCTTCATTTTCAGCCTCCAAAAATATTTTCACACTGCAGCAGCGATTCCGTTGCTGCAGCGGGTCCCCACAATGCGGAGAAAATAGCATGGAAACAGTCGAAACGCCTGTGAGCTTCGGGAACATGCAGGACACGGACATGGTCCAATTTCCGCGCGACGACGGATCGCGCGTGCCCTACAAGGTGTTCAGCTCGCGGGCGGTGTACGAGCGCGAGCAGGAGCGCATCTTTCGCGGACCGACGTGGAACTTCGTCGCGCTCGAAGCGGAAATTCCGAACACGGGCGACTTCAAGAGCACTTTTGTCGGCGATACGCCCGTCGTCGTCACGCGCACGGAAGATGGTTCGCTGTCTGCATGGGTTAACCGTTGCGCGCATCGCGGCGCGTCGGTGTGCCGAAAGGCGCGCGGCAACGCGACCTCGCATACGTGCGTCTATCACCAATGGAGTTTCGACAACAGCGGCAATCTTCTCGGCGTGCCGTTCCGCCGCGGCCAGAAGGGCATGACGGGCATGCCAGCCGACTTCGATCCGAAGCAGCACAGCCTGCGCAAGCTGCGCGTGGACAGCTATCTCGGCCTCGTCTTCGCGAGCTTCAGCGACGCGGTGGCCCCGCTGGCCGAATACCTTGGTGCGCAAATGCGTCCGTGGATCGACCGTATCTTTCACAAGCCGATCGAGTATCTCGGCTGTACGCGGCAATATTCGAATTCCAACTGGAAGCTGTATCTCGAGAACGTGAAAGACCCATATCACGCGAGCATGCTGCATCTGTTCCATACGACCTTCAACATCTTCCGTGTCGGCATGAAGGCGCGATCGATTCCCGATGCGACGCACGGCCTGCACAGCATCATCACGGTGACGAAGACGAGCGAGGACACCTCCGCGGCCTACAGGCAGCAACAGATCCGTTCGTTCGACGAAGGCTTCGCGCTCGAAGACGATTCGATTCTCGGCCTCGTGTCTGAATACGACGAGGACACCACCAACCATATCCAGCCGATCTTTCCGCAACTGGTGATCCAGCAGATCCACAACACGCTGGTCGCGCGCCAGATTCTGCCAAAAGGTCCGAACAACTTCGAGCTGATCTTCCATTTTTTCGGCTATGCCGACGACACGCCGGAACTGCGCGCGCTGCGTATCAAGCAGGCCAATCTGGTCGGCCCTGCGGGCTATATCTCTATGGAAGACACGGAAGCCACCGAACTCGTGCAGCGCGGCACGGTGCGCGATGCGGACGCGACGTCGGTGATCGAGATGTCGCGCAGCAACCCGGACCAGCAGGACACGGTGATCACGGAAAGCCTGATTCGACGCTTCTGGGTCGGTTATCAGAAGCTGATGGGCTATTGAGGAAAAGGACGCGCAAATGGATCAGATGAAGCTTTGGTTCGAATTGAACATGCTGCAGAACCAGTACATCAGCCATCTCGACAACGACCGGCTCGAAGCGTGGCCGACCCTGTTCACCGAAGACTGTCTATACGAGATCGTGCCGAAAGAAAACGCAGATATGGGCTTGCCCGTCGGCATCATTCATTGCACGAACCGGAGGATGCTGCGCGATCGCGTGGTGTCGCTGCGTCACGCGAATATCTTCGAAGAGCATACGTACCGTCACATGACATCGGGCCTGACCATCGTGAGCGACCAGGGCGGCGTGCTCGAAACCGAAAGCAGCTATGTCGTGGTGCAGACGCGCGCAAATGGCGAGTCCGCTGTATATCAGGCGGGCAAGTACTACGACCGCGTCGTGCGCACGCCGGACGGATTGCGCTACAAGAGCAAGCGAGTGGTGTACGACACATCGCGCGTGCAGACGCTGCTGGCGACGCCAATTTGAGGAGGGGACATGGAACAGAAGATCGACAACTGGCAGCCCATCGGCGCGCTCGACGAATTCGCCGAGGGGGAACCGGCAGCCGTGATCGCAGGCGAGCGCCAGATCGCGGTATTTCGCATCGGCGACGAAGTGTTTGCATTGAACGACCTCTGCACGCACGGTCACGCGCGGCTTTCGGAAGGTTATGTGGAAGACGGGTGCGTCGAATGTCCGCTGCATCAGGGCCTCATCGACATCCGCACGGGTGCGCCGCGTTGCGCACCCATCACCGAAGCGGTGCGTGCTTTTCCGATCCGGATTATCGATGCGAGGGTGGAAGTCAATGTCGAATGAACAGCATGTGATCGTGGGCGCAGGGCATGCTGCGCGGCGCGCGGCGGAGACGTTGCGCGCGCTGAACGCGGACGTGGACATCGTGATGCTCGGCGAAGAGCCGCATGCGCCTTACGACCGCCCCATGTTGTCGAAAGATGCGTTGATCTCCGGGGAAGGCGAGCGCAAGGCCTTTATCCGGCAGCATGACTGGTATGCGGCCCAGCGGATCGATTTGCGGCTTTTAGCTGCTGTCATTGAAGTCGATCGGACGCGTGCGCGCGTGAGGCTGCACGACGGCAGCGTGATCGGCTATGACAGGCTGCTGCTCGCCATGGGTTCGCGGGTTCGCCGGTTCAGCGGCCCCGTGGACGAACGCGTGCCGCTGCACTATGTCCGCACGCTCGCTGACGCTCGGGCATTGCGCGCGGCGCTCGCACCGGGCAAACGCGTCGCCATCCTCGGTGGCGGCTTCATCGGGCTTGAAGTGGCGGCAGCCGCGACACAAGCCGGTTGCGAGGCGACGGTGATCGAGCCCGCGCCCTCGTTGTTACAGCGTGCGTTGCCGAAGAGCGTGGCACAGTACGTTGCCGCCCTGCATGAGCGGCATGGCGTCGAACTTCGTCTCGGCACGATGCCGCACGCGATCGCCTACGAGAGCGGCGGCGCGTCGATCCAGACGGACGCAGGCGCGGTGGCCGCGGATGTCGTGGTAGTCGGAATTGGTGTCGTGCCGAACGTCGAGCTCGCCGAAGGCTGCGGGCTCGAAGTTCGCAATGGCATTGTCGTCGATGAGCAGTGCCGTACGAGCGACCCGGCGGTCTTCGCGGCAGGCGAAGTGACGTTGCATGCCAATCCGTTGCTCGGCTGCAGTGTCAGAATCGAATCCTGGCAGGTGGCGGAAAACCAGCCTGCCGTTGCTGCGGAAAACATGCTCGGCGGTCGGGCCATCTACGCGGAATTGCCGTGGCTTTGGTCGGATCAGTTCGACTGCAATGTGCAGACGCTGGGCCTCATCGAAACGCAGCATCGGCTCGTTACACGCGGCGATCCCAGTAGCGGCTCATTCTGTGTGATGGCGTTGGATGAAACTGGACGTATGCGAGCCGCGATTGCCGTCAATTCGGGCCGCGATATCGGCGCATGCAGACGTTTGATCGCAGCCGGTATTGCATTGGATGAAGCGCGGCTCGCCGACACGTCTGTTTCACTTCGGTCGCTGCTGTGAAAGTGTCGTAGTGGTATCGGCCTGGAGATCGATGTTGGCGTTCGCTGGTGCGGTGATGACACACTGAGAAATCCCGCATCGGTGAAGCAGGTCACGCTTTCGACAAGCTCGATGTTTCATGCCGATGTATTAGCAACAATGGGATACCCGGCGGTGCCCCTGGGGCGTACCGTTCCTGTTGTCGTGCGATTCTCGTGAAATCCGGCTGGCGCCTTTGGGCAAACACCGCGAAGGCTTCGTTCGCTTCGGCACTCGCAAGTCGCTCCACGAGGATGGCACTTTCGCTATTCATCTGAATGACCAGCCTCTCAGCGTTTCGCATCAGTCGCTTCATTGCGGTCAGCGATCCGGCGGGCTTTGCAGCGCCTCTGCACGCAGTTCCACTGCAGAAGTGGTCTTGTTCGCAATCACCCATGCGACCGTTACCTCATCTGACGCGCGCTCAAGCCAATGGCCGTCGCGGCGATCCGCGACGGCCATTGGCAGTTCCCCGACTCCGCGCGTGGCGATCGAAATGCACCGCTCACGCAACGGGATCGATCGGCGAAGGAGGCGTGCCGCGTTCCTCGATCGCCTTGCCTGCGAGCAGGCACAGATCTTCGCGGAAGTGGCTGGCGACGATCTGCACGCCGACGGGAACGGCATTCGCGATGCCCGTCGACACAACGAGCCCTGGCAGCCCCATGGCCGGCAGCGCGCGCATCGTCAGCTGCGCGTCCCAGACGCGCTGGAAGCCCGCTTCCCCCTGCATGTCGAGACCATCGGGAAACGGCAGTTCTCCCGAAACGGGAAGCAGCAGCACCGGGTAGCGCGACAGGAAAAGACGCCATTGACGCGTCAATGTCGTGCGACGGACGAGCGAACTGCTTACGACGTCGCCGGGCATTGCGGCAACCTTGGCACGCACCCCCTCGACGACGGCGCGGGCACCAGGATCGCCGTCGCGGGCGACGGCATCGGAGAACGCCGGAAAGCCGTCACCGAGCCACAGACGCTCCTGTACCTCGGCCGCGTCGTGGATCACCGGCACGTCGTCGATCTCTTCGACGGTCCATCCCGCATCTTTCAGACGACGCACCGCGTCAAGCAATGCCTCTTCGACCCTTTTCGCGATCGTCATTTCGCCAGGACGCAGACAGATCGGCGCCCGAAGCGGCAACTCCCGCCCGATCAGCGGCGCCGGCACCCACCACGGATCGCGCATGTCGGGGGCCGACATCGCGATCAACGCGACACGAAGGTCCTCCACGGTGCGCGCGATCGGGCCGGCAGACGACATCAGTTGCGCGCCGATGGGACGCTCCGGCGACGACGCGTTGAACGCCGGGACCCGGCCGAAACTTGGCCTCAGGCCATGCACGCCGCACGCATAGGCGGGGTAACGAACCGAGCCGCCAATGTCCGTGCCAAGCGCAATGTGGCCAATGCCGGCGGTCACGGCTGCGGCTGCGCCGCCGCTGGACCCGCCTGGCGTTAGGGACGCATTGCGGGGATTGCGCGTATGTCCATGAATCTGATTGCCCGTGAACCAGCGCAGCGCAAAGCTCGGCGAATTGGTCCGGCCAAGGAGCACGGCACCTGCACGCACGAGATTATCGACGACGGGGCTGTTGGCCTCGGCGATCAGATTTTCTTGCAGGCGTGTTCCGTTCGTCGTGGCGAAGCCCGCCTGATCGACGTTGATCTTCGTCGTGACGGGCACACCCGCCAACGGGCCCGGGTCTTCGCCACGGGCCACCGCCTCGTCGATCCTGTCCGCCTGCTCGTAGACGCTTTCAGGCCGATGCGCGACGACTGCGTTGATGAGCGGGTTGACGGCATCGAGCCGCTCGAGGGCGGCCGTGGCCGCTTCACGCGCCGACACTTCGCGGTTTCGAATGCGCTGAGCCAGTTCAGTTGCAGATAAACGCCATAGTTCAATCACGACGCCTCCTGTTCGATCTAAAAAAATTCGTGAGTGAGAAAGCGCAGGTCGCTCGCCTGTGCCTGCCGGCGCACGGATGAATCCAGTGCGTGGCCGGAGATGGGCCTGCCCGTTTACATCGCGTCGACGTCGATTACCGCCTGCGCGAAGGCTTGCGGCGCTTCCTGCGGAAGATTATGACCGACGCCGCCCTTGATGGTCCGGTGCTCGTATTTGCCCGTGAACTTGCTCGCGTAGGCACTGGCGGGGGGATGGGGCGCACCGTTGGCGTCGCCTTCCATCGTGATCGTGGGCACGCTGATGGTCGGCGTAGAAGCGAGCCGCTGTTCGAGCCCGTCGTATTTCGCGTCGCCGGTGGCAAGACCTTGGCGCCACCGATAGTTGCGCATCGTAATAGCCACATGATGCGGATTGTCGAACGCCACCGCGCTGCGCTCGAACGTAGCGTCGTCGAACTTCCATTGGGGCGACGCCCGCCGCCAGATCAGCTTCGCGAAATCGTGCGTGTATTTTCATAGCCGGCTTGCCCGCGATCGGTGGCGAAGTAGAACTGGCACCACCCCTGGAACTCCGCTTCGGGCGGTAACGGCGTGGCCCCCGCCTTCTGACTCCCGATCAGATACCCGCTCACTGACCCCAACCCCTTGCAGCGATTCGGCCAGAGCACGGCGATGGTATCCGCGGTGCGCGCACCCCAGTCGAACCCGGCGAAGGTCGCCTCGCGGATGTTGAGTGCATTCATCAGCGCGATGATGTCGTTGGCCACCGCCGTCGGCTGGCCGTTGCGCATCGTGTCCCGCGACAGGAAGTGCGTCGAACCGTAGCCGCGCAGATACGGGACGTCGTGACCGTCGCTTGTGCGGATCATGGACCATATGAACGGGTCTGCACGCTCGGTGCGGCAGCTGTGCTTGCAGCGCCGCTCGCGTACGCCGCTGTGGCTATCACAATGGCGCTACCTAAAGGAGACTCGGCAGGTCATTGGGACGGACCAGCGTGCCGTGGCACGATTCGTACGCGGTGAGCTAGTGTCGCGAGTTAGA
>NZ_CYGY02000230.1 GCF_900007165.1 Paraburkholderia piptadeniae | reverse complement strand
CCGTGTATCTCTTCATGACATCGCAATCGGAGCTTGCGCCGCAGGAGGACCAGGGCATCGTGCTGTCGCAGATCCAGGGGCCGCCGAATGCGACGATCCAGCAGATGCAGACTTACGCAGACCAGGTCTTCGACATCTCGAAGCAGTTGCCCGAGTACTCGCAGATGTTCCAACTGACGGGCGCGCCGACGCTGAACCAGGGCTTCGGCGGCGTGCTCTTCAAGACGTGGGACAAACGCAAGAAAGGCGCGACGCAATTGCAGCGGGAATTGCAGCAGCAGTGGGACGGCATTGCGGGCGCGCGCGTCGCCGCGTTCCAGTTTCCGCCGCTGCCGGGCGCGCAAGGGTTGCCCGTGCAGTTCGTCATCAGCACGACGGAGCCGTTCGAGAACCTCAACGAAGTGTCGCAAGCCGTGCTGCAGAAAGCGCGCGAAAGCGGCATGTTCCTCTTCGTCGACAGCAATCTGAAGATCGACAAGCCCGAAACCGTCGTGATGGTGGACCGCGACAAGGTCGCTTCGCTCGGCCTGTCGCAAAGCGATGTCGGGCACACGCTGGGCGCGGCGCTGGGCGGCA
>NZ_CYGY02000179.1 GCF_900007165.1 Paraburkholderia piptadeniae | reverse complement strand
GGCGCATCGCGGATGCCATCGCAAAGGCAAACACACCAAAAAAGCGTCGCAGACAAAAAAACTACTTATCCACAATGAGATCACTCAACGGCTTGCTGCAACACAGCAGCACCATCCCCTGATCGATTTCACGCTGGCGGATGCCTCCGTTGTGCTTCATGTCCACCTGCCCCGACACGAGCTTCACCTTGCACGTGCCGCACATGCCCTGCGTGCACGATGCAGGCAGACGCACGCCCGACTGGCGCGCGGCGTCGAGCACATGCTGTGACGAAGCGCACTCGATCGTACGGTTGCTGCGCGAGAAGCTCACCGAGAAAGTCTGCGTGCCATTCGCCGTTCCGTCCCGTCCATTCGCGCCCGCTTTCCCTTCCGCTTCGAGTACTTCCGCCGCGACGTCCGGCTCGCTTTCGATCAGCGTTTCGAACGAGAAGCTCTCTTCGTGATACTGCTTGCGATCAAAGCCCGCGTCGTCGAGCAGATCGCGCACGGCCTTCATGTACGGCGCGGGGCCGCACGTGAAAATCTCGCGCTCCATGAAGTCCGGTGCGATCAGCTTGAGCAGCGGCAGCGTCAGAAAGCCGGTGATGCCTGGCCAGTTCGTGCGGTTGCCGAGTCGTTCGCAGACGAACGACGTTCTGAAATTGGCCTGATTCGCCGCGATCAGATCGAGTTCGCGCGAGAAAATGATGTCGTCGGGCGTGCGCGCGCTGTGCACAAACACGATGTCGCGGTCTTCGCTCAGCTCGTGATGCGCGCGACTCATCGACATCAACGGCGTGATGCCCGAGCCCGCCGACAGGAACAAATACTTGCGCGCCGGATGCCGCGCGCACGTGAACTCGCCCGCCGGTCCGAGTACGCGCACGCGCGCGCCCGCGCGCAGGTTGTCGTGCAGCCAGTTCGACACCTTGCCGCCCGGCACGCGCTTCACGGTGATCGAAATGGTGTGCGGGCGCGTCGGCGAAGACGAAATCGTGTAGCAGCGGTTGATCGTCTCGCCTTCGATATCGAGTTCGAGCGTGATGAACTGCCCCGGCTCGAACATGAACGCACGGCCTTCCGGCGAACGGAAGAAAAAGCTCTTCACATCGTGCGTTTCCTGGCGAACCTGGCAGCAGACGAGCGTTTCCTCGACATCGCTCGTCCAGCGCGCCGGCAACGCGCTCCAGAATTCAGGCTTCGTCACGCGGCTTTCGGCCGGTTCGAAGGTTGCTGCATCGCGCATCATTGCTTGCTCCACTTGCCGCCAGGCATCCCGTTGGTTTTCTTCAAAGCGCGGTTCAATGCCTTAGACGGCCTTGATGTTGATCGTGCGCTGTTCCGAAGCGGAATCATCGATGTGCGCGGCGAGGCGCTGCACATACCAGTCGCTGAACTTCTCGACGAGCCCTTCCGTGTACGGCGAATACGGACCCGGCTCATACGCGCTGCTCGACGCGCCGCGCTGCGAGAACTCGACGAGCGCGCGGTCCTGGTCGTTGGTCGCGTTCCACACGGCCGTGAGATTCTTCACGTCGTAATCGACGCCCTCTTGCGCATCCTTGTGCACGAGCCACTTCGTGCGCACGAGCGTCTCGCCCGCCGACAGCGGAATCACCGAGAACGTCACGATGTGATCGCTCATGAAGTGATGCCAAGAATTCGGCTGCGTCCAGAACGACAGGCCACCCAGGTCCGCCTGATCGAATTCGCCGAGCAGCATCTTCGACGCGACCTTCGCATCGAGCGTCTGCGATTCGCCGCTGCGATCGAGCGGCAAGCGCTGCGTGCGGAAACCCGTCACGTCCAGCAGACGGTCGATTTCCAAAGAAGGCAGATTCAATTCTTCCCACTGCTTCGCGCGCTCGATGCAGGTGCGCTCGAACGCATCCATGCCCTCGGCGTTGGCGGGCGAGCGCTGATAGCCGAAGCCGTACTCGTAGAGAGAAATGGTCAGCTCGGGATGGTTCGCGACGCAGTGGTAGCACTCGCGATTGTTCTCCATCGTGAGCTTCCAGTTGCCCTTTTCGATGATGTCGATCTGCGCGGCGATCTTGCAGTTCGGCAGATCGTGCGGCAGCAGATACGGCTCCATCGCCGCGCGCATCACTGCGAAATCGACGGGCGGCTTCTCGGCGAGGCACACGAAGATCAGACCCGCGAGGTTCTCGACGTGCACGCTCTTCAGGCTGTGCTTGCAGCGGTCGAACTGCTCGCCCATGTGTTCCGCGAACATCAGGTCGCCCGTCAGGCTGTACGTCCAGCTGTGGTACGGGCAAACGATATTGCCGACGGAACCCTTGTCCTCGTTGCACAGGCGCGCGCCGCGATGGCGGCACACGTTATGGAACGCGCGCACCTGCATGTCGTCGTCGCGCACGATCAGGATCGAGTCGTTGCCGAGCTCGACGGTGACGTAGTCGCCCGGCTCGGGAACATCCGGCTCGACGGCCACCTGAATCCAGTGCTGGCGGAAGATCGCGTCCATATCGAGCGCAAAGATTTCGTCGCTCAGATAGAACGGTGCTTCGAGGCTGTAACCCTTCTTGCGCCGATCGACCAGCGCGCGAATGTCTGCCGATACTTTCATGTGTGCTCCGGGGTGCGAGGCCGTGTGGTGCGGCGCAAATCAGTAATCGATGAGTTGATGCTCGCGCAAATAGCCGAGTATCACTTGTGCTTTTTCGACCGAAGTCCCTTCAATTACGACGCTTCCGCCACGACTTTCCGTCGTCGTCGCGGACAGCATGCGGGCATGGCCCGAGCGCTTCTCGGCGGCCGCGAGGCGCACCGGTTTACGGGTGACGGGCGACAGCGTCCATTGCACGGCTTCCGCGTCGGCGCCCGCCTGCGCGCGCTGCGGCTGGATCGTGCCCGCGCGCAGCCGCGCGTACGCGTAGCGCGGCGTGACGGTCGCAAGCGGATGCACGGCAACGACAGCGGGCAACGCGACATCCACGCGACGACGCACGCCTTTCGGCAAGAATTGCCGCACGGTCGTGCGGCCGCCCGCCACCGTCACATCGACAGCCGTGCCGACGAGCGGATACGCGAGCGCGTCCGCGAGCCGGTAAGGCAGCATGCCGCTATCGAACGCGCCCTCCGCGCACGTGCCCGTCAGCACGAGGTCGTAGCCCTTCAGGCGGGCGGCGAGCGCGCTCACGGCATCGTCGTTGTCGCCGCACGTCAGCACTTCGACGCGCTCGGCGCCCAGCGCCAGATATTCTTCGAGTGCGGGATTACCCGGATCGCCCGCATGCAGCACGTCCAGATGCGCGGCGTGCTGGCCAGACAGTTGACGGCCGATTTCGAGCGCGGCGGCATCGTTGCGGCTATAGCGCGCGACGCCGCTCACAGGATGCTTGCCGACCGACACGAGCACCGCGATTTTTTCGAGCTTGCCGTTCATGCCGCAACTCCTTCGACGATAGGCTTCATAGCGGGCGCGCCGGCAGCGGAACGCGCGGCCCGCGCACGATCGATCTCGTCGATCAGCGACGCAATGGTCGCTTGCGTATCGCCGATGATCGTGAGGTTCGCGCGCTTGACGATGGGCGCGCTGCCGTCCAGGTTCACCGCGATCACATGGCGGCAATCCTTGATGCCCTGCAGGTGCTGCACCGCGCCCGAAATGCCGAACGCGATATAGACGCTGGCCTCGACCGTCTTGCCCGTCGCGCCGATCTGCTTGTCGCGCGTGAACATGCCGTTGTCGACGGCGACGCGGCTCGCGCCGATTGCCGCGCCGAACGTGCTCGCGAGCTTTTCGAACGTGGCGACGTCGTTGACACCGTTGCCCGCCGATACGATGAAGTCCGCTTCTTCGAGCGCGACCTGCGCGGCGTCGATCTCCTCGATGCCGAGGTCGCGGTACGCGCTATTCGATGCGTTATCCGTTTGCGCAAGCGCCGGCATCTCGATGCGCTCGCCAGCGCCGACGAACGGCAGGCGCGTATCGACCGCGCCCGCTGCGAGCAGAATCACGTCGGGCAGCGCACGCGTCGCGTAGGCCTTCTTCGCCTGCGCATACGTCGACACAGCCTTCGCGTCGATCTGCACCACGTGCGTCGCGATGCTGGCGCCCGCGAGCGCGGCGTAACGGCGACCGAGATCGCCGTCGCCTGTCGCGTTGTCGGGCATCAGGATATGACTGGGCGAGAGCTGCGCGATGCAGGCGGCCACGGCCTGCACTTCGCGCTCCGGCGCAAACGCGCGGCGGTCGAACGACGGCAGTTCGATCACCTTGTCCGCGCCGAGCGCGGCTGCGTCGTCCTTCAGTTCGCCGAGCACCAGCAGCGCGACTTGCGTCGCCGCGTCCGCGATCAATGCGGCAGCGGCCAGCGCCTGACGCGCGTGATCGTCGAGACCACCGCGATCGCTGTGCGCGACGACGAGCAGCGTGTGCTGCGGCGCCTGCGTCGTACGCAGCCCTTTGGCGGCCGTGTGACCGTGCGCGCCCGTCTGCAACGCATCGTCATACGATGCGCCCGCCACGTGCTCCGCGCCCAGCGTGATGCGCTTCAGTCCCGCCGCCGTGATGACGAACGGCCGGCGCGGATCGATACGTTTGATGGTTGTATTCATCGTTCACTCCAACG